>NZ_JACJRG010000060.1 GCF_014697125.1 Anabaena minutissima FACHB-250
ATCTATTTTTCCCCAAATAGTCGTGTCTCTTCTTTTACTTAAGATTGAACGCCTCGCTACCCTTACACGTAGTTGTGGTTTTGACATCTCTATTTCCAGGTGCAAGAAGTGAGATATAATTAATTTTTATCCCAAGTCTTGGTATTACTTTTGCACTTCCCTTTGCAGTTGAGGGCAAAGTAAAAATTTTAAAGTTTTCATCATCTAAAATTTTTTGTCCATAGCGCATCCCACTCTGATTAATACCTCTTTCAAATGCAGCATTAGGAGACATTCCCAGTGCCGGATGCTCTCTCCCGTCATAAATTACATAAGCATATTTACAAAAATATTCATATAATTCTGGCAATGTCCAGACAGCTTGTACTTTTGGGTTATTTGTTTTATTTACCAAGCGTACCTGTTTAGTAATTTGGGTATTGCCTTTAAGGTTGTAAAAAAATTCTGTGTTACTTGTTCCGAAAAATCTTTCAATGAGTGAACCAAATCTAGGACTAGCACATGGTCTCTGTTTTTTTGTGCAACTAAAGGCAGCTAGAAGAGTTTCAAAGTAAATACTGCCAAACTCTACACCATTATCCATTACTAATGTTTCTGGAAAACGTCCAAATCGCTGCACACAAATTCGCAATACCATCATGCAGGAACGATACGATGGTGGGTCAAAAGTTAAATAGATAGCGAAAATCCGACGCGAAAAAGCATCAATGAGAATAGTTGCCCAAGGTCTGCCTAAACAACGCCCAGTACGCGAACAAACTAACTCTATATCTAATTCTGTATGGTCAATGTGGCAGATTTCAAATGGCCGACTCCCATGACTAGGGGTGGAGAGCGTTAATTCGTGATAAAAAGGACTCTTTTGGTAAGCTGCTCTTGACCCCTGCCTATGGCGAGTTTGTCCTACCTTCTCTCGTTGATTAAGGGACTTCCAAAGAATAAATTATCCCAAAAAATTAATCTTTGGGCAGTTACTAAATAATGATTATCATTATTTAGGGGGAAGAAAGCGGCTGCCGCTTTCTTCCCCCTTTGTCAGCATAAAAAATCTACACTCGCACGAGCAAGTCGCAAAGTGAAGTTATGTTTATTTAAGACTATAAAGCTGTAAATTACTATTTATAACTTACGTTTTGGCAAAATTAATATCAATAAACCAATTACCTAAATTGGGGAAAAGTTCGTTTTGAGAATGAGTCAAACGCTCAATTTGTTTCTCAATTTCCGACATAGCTTTTTTTGTGAGTTTCACTCCGGTGACATAAGTTTGAGTAACTAATTTAACAATTGGATGTTTACCCTTCCATGTCATACTAGCAGCGAAGTTTAAAGCTGTTTCTATTTCATCTAAAATGCTACCATTCCAATGATTTTCTAATACTGCCCATGTCCTCTCTATCGGATTATATTTGCTATGGTAAGGAGGATAATACGCTAAACGTATATTCAATGAGTATTTTTGGGCGAACTCTACTATTCGTTTCATGAATTGGGTACGCCGAGAACTATTCTCTGGGCTATTATCTTGATTAAGCAGTAGAGTTTGAATATGCGAAAAACGAGATTTTTCTTTTAACCAAAAATCCTCTAAAATATCAACTATAAAATCGCTTGTAACTTTCGATTCGGTAAAATATAAAAAAAGTTCATCCAGTTCTGGAAGGAATATTCCGTAAGGAGTTATGGTTGTTTTGGGCTGATAATCATGGTCATCAGCTTTAACCGAAGTCCGGCTTTTACCTCCTCGGTCAAATGAACCAATTTTGACGCGGGCTTTCCCATCCAGCGAGAGACGTAAAATACTTTTGTCTTCAGACGCATTTTGATTTACTATCTCTAGTTGCTCGAAGATTGCGTCGGTTTGGGGAATTTTTTTTGAGGTTGAACTTTTGCTACTCTTCTCAAGTTATAGCCCAATTCATTAAGTTTTAAACGAATCGTTTCTGACGTGGGTAAATCTTCATCACTATAACCATATCTTTCTATTAGCTGCTTTCTAACTTCAGTCGCTCCTAAACGAGTATATAGTCTTTGACTTTTAAAAGTTGGGTCTGTCTGACTTTGGGAATCTACTATATTTTCTATGTCTGTTAAAAGATTTGGTAAGTGTAATTCTGCTTTATAGCGTCCTTTAGCACTCATATTATCAACACAAGTAATGCCGCTTGTTAATTCTTTCATCCCTTTACGGATAGTACCTCGATTCCATCCTAATTCCGATTCTGCAAGTCTCTGTCCACCTAGACCGAAACCTTGTGCTGTTGATGCTATAAATTTACGTTTTGCAGCACCTTTTAATTGAGATGCTGTTTGTTTTAATAGTTGTTTCAGTGAAGAAGTTAATACTATAGACATCCGTGCTGCACCTAAAAATTCAATCATTATTACTGAATTTACTACAAAAAGGTGGGGAGAAAGCGGCAGCCATCGGCTGCCGCTTTCTCCCCTCTAATAATGATTATCATTATTTTAAATGGGATGTTTTATTTTTTGGAAGTCCCTTAGTGGAGAACGACAAGAAATTACAGTTTCAGCCTTTACAACACATTGGCTGCAAGGTCGTTCGTGAACTACTCTGGGGCTTCTTGCTGTTCAAGCTAAGTATAGTTGCTTGATTTTGCTATTATCCATACATTTTGAGTGTTGTAAAAATCGCCACGTTGCTCCAATGTAAAACCACCCAACAACAATCCTAACCAAACCTCCACCATCGGCATTTTCAATGCCCGTTGTAGTAAGGGAAGTGTAATTTCATCTTTGACTTGTGTAAGATGGTTGGCGATCGCACTTTGCCATTTCTGCACATCTTCATCACCAGCCAACCGATGAACATCTTCTACACTCTGAATCTCTAGCATTGCCAAGACATTCTCTTTCTCAACAGGCGCGGCGACTGAATCACTGTTTTCAGAGGGATGAGAAAACTGATGTGGCCCATGAGGTCTAAAATTCTGCGGTGCTGGTTCTTCGATTAGGTCATCCAAATCTAGCTGCATTGTCGTCCGCACTAACCCAGCAAAGATATCGGTGCTGACAACCGGCCCCAAAATATCGTTCTGAGCGCGGACATCTGACAACAGTAAATCAGCACGAGATTTGAGAATATCTGCAATTTGGGAAAAGGCTTGTGCGGCGGTTGATAATTGTGCTTCCACAGATAAACTCTCAAGCTCGGCATCTAAACAATCCCAGACGGGAGCAAGAGTTGATGTCGGTGGAGCTTCTGACATCTCATCCAAAATATCCCAAATTGATAATTGGCGATAGCTGGTCATAATTCAGGATGTAATGGGCAGGGACGTACTGGACAGAGAGTCGGGCTAATCTCAAACATATCCTTATATTGGTGGAGGGAAACACCATATTGTTTAGCAAAAGCCTGCAACACCTGATCTGTATAGGTGCGGATCTTGCCAGCAGTTAGCCCAAAGCAGTGAATCGGTTCTAAACGACAAATAGGCTTTTGTCCTAGCCATAGTTCTGCACCCAAGGCGTGCAATGGCTTATCCCCCGGTTCTTTATATAAATACAGTACGGCAAAATATGTTTCTGGCGGTTCAACTGTGATGGTATCCAGTTGTGCCGAGTCATCTTTGGTGCGTCGGCGGTAAAAAGAACGGCGATTATGACAGACTTTGGGATTCCAGCAGCCATCACCTTCTGTCCCATGCAGCATCTTTGCTTTAGAAGTCGGTAAGGAGGCGCATAACTGACACTTAGGGTCTAATGGTTTAGGCATAGCCTACTCCGCTTCCTGCCCTTCACCAATAGCACGATAGTAAGCAGCGATCGCCGCTTCTTGCTCACTACGCAGTGTATACCGCCGAAATGCCTTCTCGCTTTGATGCCCGGTCAGTTTTCGTGCATGGCTGGGGTCAACACCCATTAGTAGTAAATCAGTAGCGTAAGTATGCCGGAACTGGTGGGGATGCAAATCTTCAATACCAGCTAATTCACCGATTTTTTCTACAGCAAAGTAAATGCCGTGATAACTGAGCCTTTCGCCCTTATATGAGGCATGATGCGAAATCATCAACGGCGTGAGGCTGTTTAGTTCTTCACCCTGAGAAGAGCGCGAGCGCAAATACTCTTGTAACACTTCACGGCTTTCCTTCCGCAGAGGCACTAAGCGCGGTTCATTAGTTTTAGTATCAGGTAAAAACAACAGCTTGCCATCAAATGAGCCTACATTTAGCTGTACAATTTCCCCGGCGCGGAGTCCGTGGCTGAGAATGTGGACTAGGGCAGTGTCCCGTTGCTTTGTTTCTCCCAACAATTCTAAAGCTGACCACACTCGCTCCATCTGTTCATCAGTTAAACTTTGCGCTGGTGGCAGAGGCACTTTTTCTAGCTTAATCCCTAGTGTGGGGTTAGTAGCAATTATATCTGGATATGTATAACACATCCATTTAAAGAAGCTTTTGAGCGCAGCCACCCCCGCATTGATACTGCTTTTTGACAGGGGTTTTCCTGAATCAGTTTTTACTTCATCGCGCAGATATTCCTTGTATAACCCCAGGTGACGTGGGCGTAGCTCATGATAGTGTAGCTGTGTCCATCCCAAAAATCGCTTAAGTTCGCGTTCGTACATTTTGCGACTGTTCGGTGCAAGATTGGTGCTGCGTAAAAACTCCAGTACCTTTATCCATCGAATATCTGTGGGTGCAGCTATTTTTGCTCCCCTAGTTCTAGATTGCTGCTGTACTGTAGATGGTGCTTGATCCTGAATGTGGATCAGCTTGATTGGTGGTAGGTTGTCAAGCTGAGTATTGTTGATCATAAGCAGCGATTGTCGGCAGCGAAAAGTAGAACTAACACACAAGCATTGTATGTGACTGGGAGTAAAATCTGGCTACCTTGTCGCTAAAATGCTGATAAATCTTAGTGCTGACCCCTATTGTTAGAAATGTTTACAAATCTTGGCTAAGGGAACTGTCTGTAAAAAGCCGCCTAAATCGGACACTCATAACAAATTAAAGCATTATTAAATCACAATAATCCAGTGGCGATCGCAACTACTCCCAATAGAATATGGCTAATAATGACGCTATATAAATTTCTGAACCGAGTATAGTGATATCCCCAAATAAAACCGATTACTAGAGTGAACAGTAGAGTTGGTAAGTCCCAGTAAATTGCATGGACAAAACTATACAAGATAGAAGAAGCAACAAGAAAGTATTGAGAAAAACCAACTTTGGAGAAAAGATAAAATAAGTAACCTCTATATAAAAACTCTTGCAAAGGTGCAGACACAATAACAAAGAATAAATAGAAGTACCATTGGATAGCAGAATTATCAATTCGTATTCCTTTTATAAAATAATGAATTATTATTAATCCTGTCAATCCGAATGTTACGGGTAAAACACTCTTTATTGCGGGTATTGTGTTATTGTGTTTGAAACCTAATTCTTCTAAAAGAATTCCTGTCTTTTTAGCATTCAATATTACTAAAATGAAAATAATTATTAATAATATAACTCGAAAATTAAATGGAATGATGCCGACGAGTACCAAGATTACTGGGACAATATATATTAGGAGAACAATTAATATAAATTTAGCTTGCTCACGCCCTAATTCTGCCATTTTTATATTTCGGTTACTTTGTTGTCAATTAAGTAAATAACTAAAATAAATATAAAAACAAAAAAACTAATTGAACCAATCCAAGTAATAAAAGTACTATGACTATTAATTCCAAACATCTGATCAATTAGAAATGCGCTACCATGAATTATCATTAAATTAGTTAGTGCTACTATAGCAATAACAATAAGGCTTAAAATGTGACGGTATTTTGCTATTTTAATCTGACTCATAGTTACAACAAGTGTCATAACTAATAGAGAAAAAATGAATAAATAGACAAGTCCTGCAAGATTAGTTAACTCTGTATTTATATCAAATAATAATGACTTGATTTGATCTGTATAGTAATAATAAAAAGGATACCACAATAGAAGCCCTGTATCACAGATAATTAAATAACTAATATACTTATGCTTCTTAAATACTGAGGTAGGAGCAAGTAAGTTTTGCATCAGTAAAGCAAAAATTTCTGCTGCACAAAAAAAGATAATAAAGTAACTGAAGGCATAAAACCAACGACTGACGGAGAATTGTCCTTTCCAGATATGATACTTCAATATGATTTTTAAAAATCTATTATAGCCTTGATAGTTTCTGTTTTCTTGCTCCTGGAGTTGAGTACTAATAATTTTTTTTAGAGATTCTTCTATATCTTGCTTTTTGGCAGTAATATTACCTCGTGAATCAATTATTTGAGTAATATCTAATAAATCTTTAGGAATTGTTTTTAGATCATTTTTAAATACTCGCTGCTCGTTAAATTCTTGGGAAAAATTTTGTGCATATACAACTTTTGTGGCGTTCGGCTTTAATTCAAGTAATAAGGTGGGATCAGTATTTAAATCTAAAGCTAGAGCAATGCAGCTTAAAACAAATACTACTGCTGTAAAACCCCAAAATATCTTTGCTTTTTGCCGAATTAAGCATATTGCTCTGTATAGTCCATATAGTGATATCCAAAGAAATAAAGATGGATAAATGACAAGGTGTGGATAAAGTTGAGCATAAAGCTTTAAAATATTAATATTCCCAAATTCTGCCCAGATACTCAGAGGTAGTCCTATCACTGCTATTAGCAAGATAGTAAGAAGAAGAAATTCCCATTTTTTATCTAACCTACGCTCGGTAAACATTCCATCCCATGTTAGAGGCCGAGCTTCTGGATTGGCTACAATTACAGGGAGCCAACTTTTACCAGGATGCTTACCTTCTTCGTCAAACTCTTGGCGCAGAGACTCACGCGCTGTACGCATAGAAGCAAATAGAGATTTACCCTTGACGAAAGCAGTAAGCAAATGTCTCAATAGCCTACGAGCAAATAAGGACTCAACAGGCTCACGCATGACTATACAGTAAGGTAAGGATAGGGAAGTTAGCTGATTTGCTAAACCCAAACCATCACAAGAATTAAAAATAGCAAGCTGTAACTTATCTCGAATGAGCCTGTCCAGTTGAGTTGTGAGATTGTCAATTGAAATTTTTTCAGAAGGATTAATTTCAATCCAGCCTATTTTACCGTTTTCGTCACTTCCACTATGACCTGCAAAGAAAAATATATGCCAACCTTTAGGTTCTTGTAATGCTTGCTCTAGAGTTAGTCTATCTGGCTGGTGTAAAAATTTAATTAGTCCACCATATTTCTCTAAATTAGCAATTAAAGTCTTTTCTTCATCTAAGCCTAGTTTTTCGTCTCCAAAAACGGCAAGAATTCTGATTCTTGCATCTAGCAAGAGAGTTTGCTGTTGCTCAGGACGTTTAAAATTAGTGGCACTAATTGATACTTCTGTATTAGAGTGATTAATAAAGAATTTTTGCAGTACGTCCCATTCTTGCCAAGGTAGTCCCCTTAATTCTCTGTTTTCGGTTTGAATAAAAATTTGTATTTCTTCTTTTTCTGAATAATAGCTTTCTAAAACCTGCTTAATTTTAGTATCTTTATTTCCATATTCATTGAGCCATCCTTCTTCGTTTAGCCATTGGTTGAGGTTAGTCTTGAAATTATTGGCTAGTTGCTCAAAGTTAATATTACTGTCATCAATTTCTGGATTATTATTTGGATTTACAGGTTCTAGCTTGATACGCCTAACAGAATCAGTATCAGGATTAGGAGCAATATATTTTTGCCACTTGCGAAATGAATTTCTGAGATTTTTAGGTAAGAGAGATAAATAAGAACCAGAACCTAATTCTTGTAATAGTCCTGCATTATCGTAAACTGTTAGTGTAACGGGTAAAGCTGCTATGGGTACACGTTCTAACTGAACGGAGTAGCCAAACTTTAAATATATTCTTTTGACCATAACAAATAGTTAGTCAGGAAAATCTTCTTTAACAGTTTCATTTCCCAAAGTTAAGCTAATACTAAAACAATCATTTTGTTCACAAGTAAATCGCTGACCATAAGTAATATCAAGCATATTACTTTGATTATCAGCAGATTTTTCTAGGATAATTTCGTCATTTTCATCGAGGATACAAGCTTTTAGCCCTTCTGGTAAATATCCTTTGCCTTCCGATGGACGAACTTTCAAAAATATCTGTATTTCTGTCTCATTTAACGGCGTTATTGTAACGATAAGTTCTACAGATTTTTCTTTAAAGTTAATTGTTTTAATGCCTGTAGCAGATTGAATAGTTCTTACTGCTGGTTGTAATCCTTTCCGCCAAAGATTATCTAACCAAATTCTGTATAAGTCGAACTCCAATTCTTCTTTTGCAGATTCGCTCAAAGATTGAGTAGCAATAGTAATCGGTTGTTCAGATTCTAATTGAGCAGCTTGATCGGCAGAAACCATTTTGACATTTAAAACTTTTATCCCTAGTAAGTTATCTAATTCCTCTAACTCAAAAAGAGCTACAATTCTTTCAAGTTCGTCTTGAGAGCCTTCTATAATAAAAGTTCTGCGTTTTTGCATAATTTTATATCTCAAACATTTATTCAATGGTCAATGATTCGACTAATTTTGCTGTGGAAGCCATTTTTTTGTAAGAGAGATTGAAGTTGATCAGCACTGATGTCACTTTCGAGTAACATCAGGTTAACTTGTCTTTCTGATGTACAAGTTTGAGCTATCTTATATCCACTTTCTTCTAAATATGCAATGATGTCTTTCCATGATGGCAGACGTTTATTCTCATCTGTCAAGTTCATTAATCGCTTAATATATCTGTGTATTCGATTAGACATCTCAGCATTTAAGTTTTTTATCCGCCGTTCTATGTCTTCACAAGCTGCTAATTCTTGAATAGTTGGAATCTTATGTCTGTAAAAGTAATAAGCAATCTCTCCTTTACTATAGCGAGACAGCGAAAGGCATAAGTATTTAATTTCTTTGTCAGAAAGTTCTTGACTTTGTGGATAATATTCATATTTGAACTTTGTAAGTTGCAATAACAAGCGTTTAACGTCTATACCGGAGATTTGTTGAGCTTCTAAGCACTCTGGGCAAAGATTTTCATCTGCATTTCCGTGACACATATATGTATTAAATAATACTATATTGATAGTAATTGTTCACAACACAGTCTGTAACTTAAGGAAAATTAAGAGTTTCAGTAGTTTTTACTGTGACATGGGCAAACACATGATATCAGTATTTTGATACGTATAAGCAGGAAGTATAAACAGCCCAACTTATATTTAGTTGTTGTGTAGCTTGTTGTGTTGGTGGATCTGTAAAATGACTCACACTTCATCAGAACTTAATACACGAGTTAAGTAATAGGAGTTAAACAATACACGAAATCGAAGCATTAGTTAAATCCATGACGTATTTAAATGAAGGCTGTTGCGATCGCGCCTTAGTAGAAAAGCCTTAAACCTCAATCACTAGGATGGAAAGAAGTATGTCAAACCCTCAACAAATTGCTATCCCAGCAAATAAATGTGCGACCACTTCTTTATAGAAAGTATTTACTGATGTGCGATCGCTATTTTATGCAGTCTAGTATAAAAATTTTATAACAATTAAGAAATAATCTTATGTCAACAGAAACAGCCCAAATTTACACAGATTTCGATTTTCAAGTAGCAAGAAATGATTTTACTTATATTCAAAAAGTTTACAACGCACTGAATTTAAATGAAATTGGTCTTTCTACAACAGTGATTGCTGGTTCGATTTTAGAAGAGTGGCATGATCGTCATGAATCGACCTATGATGCAATATTACAATATATTGCTGATACTAATGCGAACTTGTTCAGTCCTACATATGTTGAAATGTCATTCAACTGGCTAGAAAAAGATCCTTCCTTATGGGAAGGCATAAATAAACAGGCTTTTCCTAGTGCTTACGATGTAGGTCGTGGAAACTTTCAGATACACACAGCGATGAAACTGCTGAAAGAATATAACGTCAGTTTCCCTAATACTGATCCTCTGAACATTAAGCAATACAACAATGATATTAAAAAGCTAATATCCGACCTAATCGATAATAAAAATCAAGCAACCGTGAGCTTTGTAGGATTGATGGTGCAGAAAGCAGCAAACTGGTATTCAGTCAATGCAGCTAATTGGGATTCTTTATCACAAGTTGAAAAAGAGGCATTGATTGTTTACTTTTACAACGTTGGTGAGCAGAAAATGAACACTAAAGCTCAAGAAGCGAAGTCTACTACTGGGATTTACGAACCAGATCCTCATAAAACTCCAATAGCACAGGAATATATTCTCAATCGAGAGAAAATACAACAGGAGCTACAAATAGAGGAGCTTTTTCAACAACTAGATCAAAGGTACTGCTTCGACGGCGAAACCCCAATCCTAATGTCAGATGGCACATACAAACCCATCGAACAAATTAAAATCGGTGATGAAGTAATGGCATTTGATGGGTTAGGAGAACTTCAACCTCGCAAAGTCATACAGACGTTTCTTACACCAGATCAAGAAGTTGTTCAACTAGGTGATATTAAAGTTACTTTAGGACATCATTTTCTACAACTCGATGGCAGTTTTAAAGCTTTAGGCGAAATTGATACTAATGGCTTTTTAGTCGGAGTTACAGGTAAACTTATTCCTCACCCTGGGATTAAACCAGTAGCAGGTAAGCATACAGTTTATAACTTTACTGTTGAAGAACTGCATACCTATGTTGCAGGAGATTATCGAGTTCATAATGAATCTATATCTAACTATCGACCTGCCACTGAAATTGGGATTATTGGTGCTGCCGTTGGAGCGCAAATAGCATCTTTGTATGCTGATGATGATTTTGCTAGTCAACTTGTAGCTCAGTCTCTAGGAAGTTATACAGGTGGTTTAGCTTTAGATGCGATTGATTATACATTTGAAATCACTGATCGTCCCAATAATACCTCGTTATCCTTAGCAGCCCTTTACAAACGATTACCCGCTAGTTTTATTTCAACAGGTATCAGTTTAGGAACCTCTAAATTAGCCAATTCTTTAATTAAAACTTTCAAAATTGAAGATCCATTAACTCAAGCTGGTGTTAGTGGGCTGATTTCGGGAACAATTTCCTACGAAATCACTAGACAAGTTGCTTTTGCATATCCTGAAATTGCTGTTAAATTTTTTGGCGCACCAACTTTCACAAATTCAGCAGGAGAATTCGTTGACCAAGCAGGACATCTTATTCCTGAAGGTGGAACACCTGTTGTTAATTTTGATCAGCTAAGTCTTACTGGTACGTTAGCGAATATTGGAGCCTCAACCCTTGGTTCATTCATCGGATCACAGTTGCACCAAGCAGCGATCCAGAAGTGGAATATTTTAAGTGAAAATTTTAGTGTCGAAGGAGCAGGAATAGGCGCATCAATAGGTAGCTTAGTAGCAAGTTTGGGAGGTGCTTATACTTTAGCTACTGGTGCTTCTGTTGCTTACAGTGTAGGAAGTTGGTTAGTAGGTGCTGGTTTCTTTACTGGCCCTATTGGTTTTCTTGTATTAGGTGCTGCTGGAACATTATTAGGTAGTATTCTGGGTGGAACATTTGGCGATATAGATTATCCTCGTGCTGGCTATTATGTCATTATCGAAAACGGAATATTTGTTGCTAGATTTAGTTGGAGAGAGGATGACGGGAATGCAGACTTAGCTCGGCAAATGGGCGAGAATGCTAAAGACATTCTTAATTATTTTGCTGTATCAATTGGAGGAAAAGCACTAAGTTCAGAGTTGATTGGTTATGGTCATTTAGTCCAAGAGTATATCTATTATCCTGCTAGTAAATCTCCTGGCTATTTTGGTGGGCATTCAGGAACAGGAAGCGTCAGATTTAATAATCCTCAAGATGCGATTATTCAGGGGGTTATTTATCAGTTAACAACCACTCAAATAGAAGGAGGTGACTTATATTTAAAACGGGTGATTAAAAACATCCAACTTTATGATAATACTCGTCCCGTCAGCATTAACACAATTGACAAGTTAAACGAAGATTTTCAAGTTGCCAGAGAATGGGGCATTTACAAAGATAACCCTGTTTTGTATGAAAAAAATATCAACTATCTCAAAGCAAATGCTATCAACGATGCAGACACAAGAATTTTAGACTTGCGCTCTCGTCCTCAAGATGCTTTTACGCCCTCACAAAATCAAGTTGATCCTCAAGTTAAAGATTTCAATCTCAACTTTTTACCATCTCAAATTACACTCTCTCTACAAGGTAATGATTTAATTATCAACGGCGAACGGCTAACTAATTGGGTAACTGCACAGCAACGAGTAGAAATTTTGCGCTTTGCTGATGGCAGTCGCTTTCAGATTGTTGTTAATAACGGTTTAGTGAAGTTAGAAGATGAACGAGTCGCCAACTGGCAACAAATTCAGACTAGAGCAACCCAACTCAACCTTGATACTCCTAACGCTTCTGATAATTTTGTTAACAGCAATGCCAGTCGCATCATTTACGGTTCTTTTGATTATGCTCTGAAATTTGATGGTGTAAATGATTATGTTAAGCTCAACAATCCATCTCACCTAAATTTCACAGGAGCAATTACCCTAGAAGCTAAAGTAAAAATCAACGCTACTGATGGACTGCGGAACATTATCGCCCACGGTCATACTCTCAATCCCATTTCAGAAGTCTTTTTAAGGATTAATAATGGTCGATATGAGATAGGTTCTGGCAATGGCACTGGTTACTTGACTAGCTATGCCATACCTCAAGAAGATATTGGCAACTGGGTTCATTTGACTGGAGTTTATGATAATCAGGCTAGAACATGGAGACTTTACCGTAATGGCATATTAGCTAGTTCTACTCCAGCAAATGTGGGAGCATTGCTAGTTAATGATAACTGGGCGATTGGTGCTAGAGGAAATGGAACAGAACGATTCTTCAATGGTGAAATTGATGAAGTTCGCATTTGGAATAAAGCCAGAACTCAAGCAGAAATTCAAGCTGATGTGAATCGGCCCTTAACTGGTAATGAATCTGGTCTAGTTGGTTATTGGAATTTAGATGATAGAACAGGAATAGTAGCAAAAGACTTAACTGCAAATCAGACTCAAGGAACAATTCAAGGCGCAGAATGGACTCCTAGCAGAACAGGCAGCATTGGAGATGATATTTTAATCGCTACTGCTTCAGGGCAAACTCTTGATGGAAATAAAGGCGATGATATTTATCGCTATAACCGAGGTCAAGGTACTATAACCATCAAAGATGCTGGTGGACTAGATGCTATTGAATTAGATGCAAGTATTCAAGCATCCGACTTATTATTTGAACAGAACGGCAACAATTTAATTATTGCCCTCAAAGATCCAGCTAACCCTACAGCGACCATTTCTAGCTTATCTAACAAGCTAATTATCTCAGACTTTGCCACGAAAAAAATTGAATTACTGCGTCTAAATAATAATGAAGAATATTTAATTACGCCTACTGGATTAACACCTAATAAACCAACGGCTGAAGCAAATAATCCTGAAACTTTTTTAGGAACTTACAGAGCGGATATTCTAAGAATTGGGAATAAATTTGCTGGTGCTTTATCCTTTGATGGCATAAATGACTATGTAAACCTCAACAATCCATCTCACCTGAATTTCACAGGAGCAATTACTCTAGAAGCTAGAGTGAAACTAAGAGCTACTGATGGACTTCGAGATATTATCGGCCACGGTTATACTCTAAATCCCAATGCTCAAGTATTTCTAAGGATTAACAATGGTCGATATGAAGTTGGTTCTTGGAATGGCACTGGTTACTTGACTAGCTATGCAATACCCAAGGAAGATATTGGCAACTGGGTTCATTTGAGTGGAGTTTATGATAGTCAGGCTAGAACATGGAGACTTTACCGTAATGGCGTATTAGCTAGTTCCACTTCAGCAAATGTCGGAGCTTTGCTAGTTAATGATAACTGGGCGATTGGTGCTAGAGGAAATGGAACAGAACGATTCTTCAACGGTGACATTGATGAAGTTCGCATTTGGAATAAAGCTAGAACTCAAGCGGAAATTCAAGCTGATGTGAATCGTTCCTTAACTGGTAATGAATCTGGTTTAGTTGCTTACCATACTTTTAATGAAGTAACAGGTACAACCGTCAAAGATTTAACTAATTATCAAAATAATGGCACAATTCAAGGTGCTATCAAAGCTCTAACTAAGCTAGACGGAAATGACATTGATGGTTTCTTATCATTTGATGGCACTAATGATTCTGTTCAGAATCCTGCTAAATTCGCTGACGTTAAAGATACATTCACCATCGAATTTTGGGTAAATCCTACTGCAACCAGAGACTCTACCACACAAAATACTTCTGGATCTAATGATTTTAATCAACGTTATGCGATCGCTCCTTCAAACGGATCTGAAGTTTTAGGTTCAGGTCATGCTTATGCTGGGGTATCTGTAGGAACTAATGGAATTAGCGTTTTTGAACACAGTAGTTTTACTAATGCTACTACTACTGTTAAGTATCTACCTTCTTTATTAGTTCATGACACGAACTTATCAGGTTGGAATCATGTTGCAATTGTCTATAACAATAAAACTCCAAGCCTTTATCTAAATGGTCAATTGATCAAAACAGGTTTGACCAGCACATTAATCGTACATCCAAGTGCTGTTTTAGGAGGTTCTGGAGTTTCTGACTATTTCCAAGGTTTCCTTGATGAAGTTCGCATTTGGAATAAAGCCAAAACCCAAGCAGAAATTCAAGCTGACTTAAATCGTCCTCTAACGGGACAGGAATCTGGGTTAGTTACTTACCATAACTTCAATGAAGGAACAGGTACAACTGTCAAAGATTTGACCAGTAACTACAACAATGGCACAATTCAAGGAGCAACACGAGATACTAAAGCTCTAACAAGGTCAGATGGAAATGACACTTATATTTACAGTTTAGATGACACTACCAATGTCAGTATTTATGATATTGGTAACTATGAAGGAGTCACCAGAGACGGTGGCCTTGATACTCTAGAGTTTGGTGCAGGAATCACAACCGATTCACTTAAATTAACTCTGCAAAATAATAACCTCATTGTCACAGTTAACAACACAGCCACCATTACGATACAAGATTGGTTCAAACCCCAAAGCAGAATTGAAATCTTCCGTTTTGCAGACAGCAAAGAGTACAACCCAGTTGTCAACTTTGACGGCACAGTATCTCTGCAAGCCGCCTTTAACCCTGGAGATCCCAATTACAACTTAGCCGCAGCAAAACCTGATACATATTCCGTTATTCCTTCTAAATTGCTGGCATTTGATTTAGCAGGAGATGGACTACAACTCATTTCTGCTGAAGATTCCCTCACTCTGTTTAATATAGATAACGACGATTACCCAGAACAAATAGGATGGGTTGCCCCTTCAGATGGTTTTCTGGTGTTGGATAAAAATAATGATGGACTCATTACCGACCTCAATGAATTCTTCTCCCTGGAACAACAAAATCAAGTCAGTTTTTTAGGTGATTTAGATTCCAATCAGGACTCAATCATTGACTCGAAAGATACAAACTTTAGCCAACTCCGCATTTGGACAGATACCAACCTGAATAGCGAAGTCGAACTCGGTGAATTAGCTGCCCTGTATCGCTACGGAATTAATTCAATTTCTGTAATCCCACAGAGCAAAAACTATAATATTGCAGGTAACAGGATCACTGCCTCAGCTTACTTTACTCGCATTGGCTTTGAAACCAAACCATATAGCCAACTCTACGATGTTGCATTTACCTATAACCCCAACGGTGCAAAACTAGAACAGCTAAATTCAGGTGTATCTCGTTTTTATTACGAAAACAAACCTGACATTATCTTTGCTGATGACTCAGACCAAAATATTAATCTAACTATCGACCCTGTTGAAGTTTATTCTGTAACAGGCGGCAACGGCAACGATATCTTAATTGTGAAGCCCGGTAGTACAAGAGGGGCAGTTCTCAGTGGTGGTGACGGTAATGATCAATTAGTTGGTTCTGATGGCAACGACATCCTTACGGGAGGAGCAGGAATTGACTCAATTGATGGCGGTGCAGGTGATGACCTGATTACCATTGATAAATTTGATAACCTCAACAATATCAAAGGTGGAGCAGGATTTGATGTTTTAGTGATTGAAGGAGATGGTGATGTTAGCTTTATCCTTGATAATCTTGGTGTTGAAGTTGTCAACGGAAATCAAGGTAACAACACTTTTACAGCAATTGGTTCTCAGGATGTAATTATTTCCGGTGGTGCAGGCAATGATACAATCACTGGCGGTCAAGGAAACGACAGGCTAGAAGGAAATGAAGGCGATGACATTCTCAATGGTGGAGCAGGGGATGACATCTTAATTGGGGGTCAAGGGAATGACACCCTCAATGGTGGAGATGGTGAAGATACGGCTTACATAGATGGTTCACTTGATGAGTATATTCGCATAGAGCGCGATGGTGTTCTGGAAATACGTCATGCTCAGAATGGTCGAGATATCACAACTTTGACTAATGTTGAGTTTGTGCAGTTTAGTGATGGTCAAAGAATTAGCACCAAAGACCTGCTTCTTTGGGAGAAGTTTTATCTTCTTATCCATCATGACGTTGCTTTTACCGTCTCCAATGGGGCTTTAGCTTCAGGAAGCAATCATTATGTCTACTGGGGCAAAGCAGAAGGGCGGAAAACCTTATTTGATTTTGATGAGTCTTTCTACCGCCAACTTCACTCTGATGTAGATACAGCGATTAGAAATGGTACTGTTACTTCGGCGGTAGCTCACTATGTTGAACGTGGGATCTCCGAAGGACGAGCCGCTAACCTCAACTTTGACGAAAACTGGTATCGCACCCGTTATCCTGATGCCGATCAACAAATTCAAGCAGGACAGTTTACTTCTGCGGCAGCGCATTATGCAGCAATCGGCTTCCAAGAGGGGCGTGAAGCCAAATTTAATTCTCTTTACTCTTACTGGCCTTTAGTTGGTACTGCCAATCCCGATCTGCTGTACGGTGGCAATGGTGACAATGTTAACTTGGCTGGTGGTGCTGGTAATGACCAACTTTATGGTGAGGGTGGTAATGATATTCTTTACGGTGGTGATGGCAACGATACCCTCAATGGTGGAGATGGTAATGATATTCTCGATGGTGGGGATGGTGAAGATACTGCATACTTGAATGGCACATTGCAACAGTTCTCAATATCATTTAATCAGGGATTTGTTCAAGTTAGTTCCACCCAGAATAATAACGATACGGACACACTTACCAATGTTGAATATCTGCAATTTAATGATGGCTTAAAGATTCGCATTAAAGATAAACCTGACTTTGAAATTGCTAATTCTCAAACAGAATTTTCTGGACTGCAAGGACATAAAAATTGGTATTACGGTTATTATGACGGGCCTTTCACTAGTTCTGATTTTCAACAAATGACCCAGTTTAGTGGGGCTTGGTTTACTCAATACGGCACTTATTGGACTTTTATTTCAGGTAATGGTGGTCATCCCAATGGAGTCATTACGGGTGGTGAAAGAACTCCTGTGGAACAGTGGGCAGTCCGTCGCTGGGTCAGCGAAATTGACGGAGAAATCCAAATTTACGGCAATTTAGCTAAAGCTGATTTAGGTGGAAATGGTGTTGTTGGGCATATTTTCGTTGATGGAGTAGAAGTATGGTCACAGTCACTTGCTGGCACTGATGGCACAGGATTTAACTATCAAATCACAACAAAAGTTAACCGCAACTCTGTAGTTGATTTTGCTATTGATCCAAAAGATGCAAACGATGGTGGTGATAGTACTAGCTTTACGGCGCGGATTAATGCTCTTAACCAAACTCCAACCAATCTCACCCTATCTAACAGCAACGTAGCCGAAAATCAGATAGTTGGTACAGTAATTGGCAATTTCAGCACGACCGACCCGGATACTGAAGATACTTTCACCTATAGCCTAGTCACAGGAACAGGTTCAACTGATAATGCTCTTTTTGCGATCGCAGACAACCAGTTAAAAACTAATGCAGTTTTCGACTTTGAAACCAAGAACAGCTACAGCATTCGAGTTCAGGTACAAGACCAGGGTGGTTTATCTTACGAAAAACAATTAATTATTGGTATTAATAACGTTGATATCAACACGATCACAGGAACAGCAAATAACGAAAGTTTCACCACCACGAACGACAAAGATATTATTGACGCAGGAGCAGGTAATGATACAGTTACTAGCATTTTTGCTAACCTGCAACAAAGTGACACCATCAATGGTAATGTCGGTACAGATACCCTAGTTATCACTGGGGGAACAAGTGCAACTAACCTGACTATTAATGCAGGTAACTCCACCAGCCAGATTACAAGTATCACAGGTACAAAAATCTTAGGATTTGAACGCTTTGATTTAAGCGGGTTTATAGGTAAAACCAGCTTCTTAGGCACTACTGGTAATGATTGGATTCAAGCAGGTTCAGGAAACGATTACTTGGATGGTAGTACTGGTAACGACACCATGATTGGTGGTTTAGGCAATGATACCTATGTTGTTGACAATGCAGGTGATGTTGTAACTGAAACATCTACCTTAACCACTGAAATTGATACCGTTCAGTCTTTTATCAGCTACACCTTGGGGGCAAACTTAGAAAATCTGATTCTTAAAGGTAATGCTGCTATCAACGGCACAGGAAATAGCCTCAACAATACAATTACGGGTAATGCTGCTAATAACATCCTCAATGGTGGTGCTGGTAATGATACTCTTGATGGCGGCGCAGGTAGCGATACATTAATCGGTGGTGCTGGCAACGATACTTATGTTATCGATAGCACCGGAGATGTGATTACAGAGAACTTGAATGAAGGCACTGATACGGTTCGAGCCTCTATCAGTTACACCTTGGGAGCCAATCTGGAAAACCTGACTTTAACAGGTACGGCAGCTATTAACGGCACAGGAAACAGTCTCAACAACTCCATCACAGGTAACTCTGGAAATAACATCCTCGATGGTGGTGCTGGTAATGATACCTTGACTGGTGGATTGGGTAACGATATCTACATTGTTGATAGTACAGGCGATGTTATCAAAGAAACATCTACCTTAGCCAGTGAAATCGATACAGTTCAAACCTCTGTTACTTACACCTTGGGTGCAAACCTAGAAAATCTGATTCTTACTGGTAATGCTACTATCAACGGTACAGGAAACAGCCTCAACAATACGATTACGGGTAATGCTGCCATCAACATTATCAATGGCGGTACTGGTAATGACACTCTCTCTGGGGGATCTGGTGGAGATACTTTAACTGGCGGACTAGGTGCAGACCGCTTTGCCTACCCTGATTTTAAAGATTCGCTCTTAGCTGCTCCTGATCGCATTACTGATTTTAATCCAGCTGATGGCGATCGCATTGCCGTTAATTCTCCAAGTTCACTGCCTACAGCAGTCTTTAATGCGGGTGTTTTCTCTACAGCAACTTATTCTACATTGAGTGATGCTGCGATCGCTGCTTATGCAGATGCCAATCCCAATATTGCAGGAACACAACCTTTAGCCGCTAATCAAGCTGTATTCTTTGGCTGGAATGGAGGTACTTACCTATCAGTCAATGATGGTATTGCTGGCTTTAATGCTAACAGCGACCTCTTAATTAACATCACAGGTATGACTGGCACGCTAGCTACTGGTTCGTTAACTACAAACAATTACTTTTCTGTTTGATGACCTTCTGTCAAAGCATAAGGTCAGCAACTTGCTCATCTTATGCTTTTTGTGACAGGGTTATACAAAATAAGAGACCCTTATCTTTTGTACGATATAATCTCCGATTAATACCTTTTTCCCAGGACACACAATACTTTTTGTGACTGTAACCATAAGTTTGCCGGAGCAGCACGTTTATGGTTTCAAAACCCCTGAACAGGTAAGGATGGAAAATTAGTTCTGATTTATGGGTGGCAGGAAATTGGAGGGCGTATTGGCAGCCAAATCTTCGACATCATCGAACCACATACACTGCCAGACAAGCTTGTTGCTTTCATGAGAACACACAGGAGTTATCAAAAGCTGTCGCCAAAAATCAACGTTTTCGCTTTCAGTTTGTTCATCTACTAATTGGTTGAGTTCCTGGCTACCCAACCACAGATGACAGATTGAGCAATACCCTGGACGAGAATGCCCGGATAATGGTGGAAATTTTTCATGGCAGTGAGGGCATTCCTCAATCAAGGGCTGATGGTCATGGTGAGGGCATTCCTCAATTGTGTTAACTAACCATAACAGCGGATTGTAGATGACTCGATTATTGACAAACCAGTTGTCATAACATACTGGACACCAAGCTTGATACAAACGCAAAATGCTAAACTCGAAAAAAATGCTGGCCCATTTTAATGGCCATAAACAAGATAAATCTTGACGTAAGGTCAATTCTTTTAGAGCTTGAATTAGAGTGGTGGCAATATCAATTCTTTTTTCATCGGTAGAAGTTAAAAAATCTTGACCTCTAAATAAATGATTAATGATGTTAATAGAACTAACACTGCTTCTTTGATACCTCATCAATGGAATAACTTTTGATAAAAGTAGTTCTCCGGTAGTTATGGTGTGACAATCAGCAAGGCGAGCAATATATCCGCTCAAGCTTTCGACATAGAGCGTACCGACACCGATTGGTTCTAGTGGGAATAATTGAGAACGTTCTGGAATTGTTGGTTTTTCTAGAGTCCAAAACTCATCTTCGGTATAATAATCAACTGACATCAAGATTAATTCCTACGGTATCTCTTTTAGCCTGACGTTTTCCAACACGACCTTTCTTTTGAGATGGTTGCAACACATCTTCATTAGTCAAACTAAGTGCTACTTTCGCAACATCGTTGCGCCATCGCTTTTCTCCAGCTTGTGCTTCCTGTTCTATTTGCTGCCTTCGTGCTTTTGAGTATTCATTTTGTTGAATATGCTTCAAGTTGAGGGTTGTCGCGTTCTCTGCCAAAGCATTTCGTAAAGCTTTTGTTAACCAAGTTTTGAGAAGACCAACGCTACCAGATGAATAATCCAAAAGATATTCATATTGTTCTACCAAGCAGGGTTCTTCAAGCAAAGGTAAATGCGTCTGAAATGTTCTGATAATCCGCATAAACTCAGCTACATCTTCTTTGTTATCTGTTGAATAACGAGGTAAATGTATATCATCGCTGCGTCGGCTAACTTGACCACTGAGGTGACAGCAGTTAAGTAAATCATAAGTACCAAATAAAATATGTACAACACCAGTCATATTGGCAAGAGATTTTATCCAATTCATCTGATGTAACATTTGCTTTCCCCCAGCAACCATTAGCAAATGTTGGGCTTCGTCTATCATCAATGCTGTTAATTGATGGTGTTGCATAGATTTTTCTAAAGCACGACGCACCGTATCAGAACTTTTAGAAGCAAAGTATGTATTAGAAAGTCCCCCTGGATAATTTTGAGAATTTAATGAACTATTTGTAGCAATTGAATCAAAAGCAATTTTTTCTAAACATTCTAAAACACGGAGGTAGTAATCTTTATAATTAAATTTTCCCCCTTCATTAGCAATTGCCTCAATGCCTGCAACTGGAATTTGATGAATATTCTTTTTCATAGATGCTAAAGCACCTTCCATCAACAGTTTTTCAGCCCTTAGTCGTAAAGTCGTCTTACCTACTCCTGCTGGGCCAACAACAAAGAAAACACAGATATCTGTTGGTTGTTGAAGGTTTATCAACAAAGTCTCTAAAGCTTGTTTTAATCGTAAGTGTCCAATTGTAATTCCTTGAAAATAGTTCAACCGCTCGGTTAATGATTGTGCTAGGAGTTTTTGCGGAAATGGACGGTTGTGTTTTATTGCCATAACTCCTCTTGAGAGTAAGGTTTGATTTTTTCCAAATCTATTGCTGAAGTATTTAATTCATGTGTTTGTAATATTTCTTCTGTATTAATAACTTCATTACTCTCAACCCGACACTGAGTAATATTAGAGGGTGTTTGTTTCCTACCATTTTTATATATTGAGTGTCGCAAATCAGTTGCAGCTAAATCATGAAGTCTTTGTGTCTGTAAAACTTCTTGAATTTCTGCCGATTCTAAATACTGTGCAAGTTCTTTAGCTCTAATTGTTATTTTTTGATTGTACTGATTTTTTTGCTGTCTTAATTCAATACTTATCAGTCGGATTTCTCTTTCAGAATGACCTTGCAAGGATGAATAATATTCAGATATACAGCGTACCCAATTACCTTTGACATAAGCATAAGCAATTCCTACATCAAATGGATCATATCTAACTGGTACTTGCGTTCCTTCAACTTCAGGATTAAGAAATGAATCATCAATTGACCAATAATAGATATACTCATTTCTTGCACCAACCGTATTCATACGTACAAGCCAAATAAACTAGTGTTCAAGTGTAACAACACGTGGCTAGAATTTACTAACTAGATTTTGTTATAAAAAGAACTAAG
>NZ_JACJRG010000061.1 GCF_014697125.1 Anabaena minutissima FACHB-250
GGACTTTATAAAATGGCAGGGGAATTAAACGTTCCTGTATTAGCACTGTCTCAAATTTCCAGAGGAGTAGAAAGTAGGCAGAATAAACGTCCCATGATGAGTGACCTGAGCCAGTCAGGAATCTTAGAAATGGTTGCAGACAATATTATTCTCGCGTATCGGGATGAATATTATAACCCAGATACTCCAGACCCAGGAATTTTAGAACTGATCATGGCGAAGTCACGGCATGGTGATACTGGCACAGCAACCTTTTTCTTTGATAAGACTTATGGAATTATCAAAAACCTTGAGTGATTAGGTGATGAAAATTAGCAAATAGTGTGTCCATAGCTTAGTAATATTCTGTACTAAAAGAACATTACTATTTTGAAGATGTCTTTTATTTATAAACACCTTCTAAGCTTGCTCTATACCAAACAACTTAAAAATTATGTATTCATTAACCTTGACTTAACTTTCTTTTAAAGATGGCTAAGTAAATATGTAAATATAAGTATACTTACACTTACTGTAAATTATATAAAGCTTTAATCATTGAGTAGTTTTACAGATAAAATTTATGATAATCTACACAGGGGAAAATAAAATACTGGACATAAACAGATTATTACTATCAACCCATTGGCAATTTGTAAGTTTAAAATTTACGAATTTTTCGGCAATGGGTTCAATAGCTTAAACAACGTATTAGAAACATACTGAAGTATTTTTTTGACCAGGTTTATTTGAGGTAGTAAATGCAAAAATCTTTAATACTCCAAAATCTAGGGATTGCGATCGCAGTTAAAAATTATAATTGCAGTATTCTTACCTATGATTTTCTCAAGTATGGTGATATCGTTCCCTTAGATTGGGAACTAGCCAAAGAGCCTATTGTGAGCAACCAAGGTTCTCAAGTGATCTTCCAAAACGGTGTGAGTATTACTGCTCAACAAGGCATCTTGAGTTTCTCAGAAGTAATTGGCTCTAAAGATATTGCAGAAATTCAGATACCAGCAATTGCTCACAGATACATTCAAGCCTTACCCAACTCAGATTATCAAGCATTAGGCATAGATTTGAGAGGTTATATCACCGAAACTCAAGCAGATACAGCAGGCGACATCCAAAAATATCTGCAATCTTTACTAGCACCAGCACCTTGGCAAGAAGTCGGGAATAAACCCGTCCAAGTATCACTAAAATTAGGTTTTACCCTCGAACAAGGACAACTTAACTTAAGTATTAATGAAGGTAAACTATATATAACTCAAGAAGAAACCGTTCCCATTGTCTTATTTTCAGGCAACTTTAGCTATAGCGTCACAGGTAATAATAAAGAGGAACAGCTACAATCTCTACATCAGTTAGTAGATAAGTGGCAACCAGCATTAGAGACATATCAAGATATCATCAACACCAAATTTCTGCAATCTAAAATTCTCGTGCAAGATGCGCCACAATTAGGAAAAGACGCATCTGAATTATTGATATCTCAGTCCTAAAAATAGCTAGGCTTTGCTGATTACATAGAGACATAACTCCTATTTGATATTTAAAAATTTTTACACATCATTTAGGTTTTCTATAGCTCATGGGTAATAAATAAATCACTAATTACCCATGAGCATAGATTTGCTAATTATGATAAATCACCAAGCAATTAAGAGAACTCCAAAAAATGGCATTGCATCAGTGCGGGATGAAATCATTAAAATTCAACTTTGACAACTCTTGTCCTTTACACTGTTGCGTGAAATAAAAATCATCCCATTAATCAGCAACACCCAAAAAATAAATTATCCAACTTTTGGAGTTAAAACGATTATCCCTCTCCCCTGGTATCTGCTCCCCTGCCATAAAAAAGCAACGGGATATGTTTTTACTTAGAAGTCCCTCATTAAATGGCGTAGTTGAGTTTAAAAAAACTTGCCCATCAACAATTACAGATCAAGCTAAGGAATAAAATTTATGGAAGGTTTAATTATTGATCTCACTTCCTTACCAACATGGGGGATAGATCCGCTCAACTCTTCAGCATCAGTGTCTATTGATCCATTGGTGAACAATAAAATTTCATTTATTGGCAGTGATGGTTGGGATGAACTATACCTGAAATTAAATCAAAACAATCAATTAGCTTACAGTATTGATGGCACTAATTTTTTCAACGATATTAATCCCACAACCACACAAACAGACGTTTTAGGTTCTTTTGCTGGGGTTAATATCGAGGTCAATCTTCAGGGAGGCAATGACAAACTATATCTTGATACTTCCTTAGTTGATACCCTCAAACAACAGGGTGGCACACTGAGTTTTGATAGTGGAGATGGGCAAGATACATTATTTGGGCCAAGTGCAAATACTACGTGGTACATCACAGGACTAAACACAGGGAATTTTGATGTTGTTAGTTTTAGGAACGTTGAAAACCTCACAGGTGGAACTAACAACGAAGATACATTTATTTTTAGTGCCAATGGTGGGATTAGTGGCACAGTTGCAGGTGGCGATGGTGGTTTCGACAGTGTAGTGCTAGATGGTGGTAGTTTTAATAGCGTACTTTACAACTCTACCAATCGAGACTCCGGCACAATTCATCGTGACGGTAACATCATTACCTATATCGGCATGGAGCCGATTACAGATAATACGAATACCCCCGATCGCGTCTTTACAGCTACAGATGTTGCTGATCAGGTGCGTGTGTTTCGACCAGAATCAGGGAAAATTACGATTCAAAGTCTTAATAATACCTTTGAAAGCGTTACATTTAATGACCCAAGTAAATCATTAACCATTAAAACAGGGTTAAATGCTGTTAGTAGTGATGAATACGTTGAAATAGAAGGACTTGGTGCTTTTAATGCCGATTTGATTATTGATGGAGGGCTAGGGCCAGAAAAAGTTGTCTTTAAAGGTAATCTTAACCTTAATGGTAATCAACTCCAAGTCACGGCCGACACCATTGAGGTATCAGAAAATGTGATTATTTCTACCCGGCAAATTGCTGGTGGTGATCCTGAGACAGCAGTATCAATTGGTGACTCTGGAAGTATTACTTTCAATGCCACAGGCGAAACCAGTATGATTTTTGGCGGTGGAACTCGTAGTATTACAGTCAAAAATAATGCTAAATTGTTAGCTCACTCCACTGGTCAACAAAATTTCGCCCCAGGAGACATTAGTTTAAATGCAGATATCACCAATTTGGTGTTTAACTATTTAGTGGCAAATGATATTGGTGTAATATCACACAACGCAGATGTCACTGTTGAAAACGCAACTATCAAGGGTAATAATATCACCCTCGGTACTAAATCTGGTGATGTGAACCTGATCAACCAGTTGAATAAGGAATTGAATGGTGACGGAGTGTTTTTCTCTGGACTGATTCGGTCAATTTTGGGGCCTTTAGACGACTTCCTCAGTCTGCCGCTTTCCGTGATGGTCAAAGTAGCTGATGCCAACGTCACCGTCAAAGGAGATAGCAAAATCATCGCGTCTGGTGATGTCGATATCACAGCCGAAGCCAATGCAGATGCTACTGGTGAAGCAATTTATTACGCTTCTACTGGTGTGGGGATTGCCTTCTCATTTAACTTTGGTCAGACCACGGCCAAGAGTATAGTAGAAGGTACGACACTAATTGATACTAGCAGTATGGACGGCGGCAACGTCAACATTATCGCCAAAACTAACAACGTTGCCGCCGGTATTGCTCGTGTAACCCAGAACTTTGGTGTTAGCCCTACTAACCCCAACAACATCCAATTTGCTGGGGCTGTAGATGTAACACTCACCTCGACCCATGCCATCACCACTAAAGATACAGAAATTATTGCTGGTAAGAGTGTTGCCATCAAAGCTGAAGCCAAATACAGAGACAAAACCAACGTCGAGACAGCTTCTTATTACGATGGTAAAGCCGGAATCACTTTGTCAGTGGGAGTATCAGACAGTGATGTCAAAGCTACAGTAGACGGAAAAATCACGGCTCTAACATCTAGTAGTGCTGCCAGTAAAGATGCTGTGGCACTGACATTTAACCCCTTTACACGCCTTGACTTTGCCGATGATACAATTTCTTTTGTTGATGAAAACGGCCAGGCAATTACACATAATTTAGAGACTAGAGATTCTGTAGTCTATTCCAGTGGTGTAGGTAGTCCCATCCCTGGGCTAGAGGATAACACCTCTTACTTAGTGATTAAGGTTGATGATTATAAGATTCGGATTGCCAGTAACAAGACAGACGCGCAAAACAATCTCTACATTCGGTTTGGTGACTATCCCACACTAGATACAGGCAAACTCAAGCGACAGGTTACTGATATAGATACTGCTAACGACAGCATTAACTTTGGTGCGGCTCACGGATTAACGGATGGGGACATAGTGCGCTTCAACCCAGTCACCGATAAGCCAATTTTAGGGTTAAATAATGCGATCGCTCAAACTTACTACGTCATTAAAGTTTCTGACACCGCAATTAAGTTAGCGACTAACTTCCAAGATGCCACAGCTACCACACCCATAGGCATTGACTTAGAAATAGATCAGCTGGTTAACTGGACTAACTTAAATACAGATTTGCCAACTCTAGGCAACCTGATCATTACCAACATTAATGAAACTGACAATTACATTGAATTTGATTTTGATGTCAGAGCATATAACAACCAACAACTAACCTTCACTGATATCCCTGGTAAACGCATCGGGGGCTTAATTAATAACGAAACCTATTTAGCGGTTGTTGATAATAGCAACCCCAATCGTATATATCTGCAAACTCTAGCCGGGCAAGATGTAGACTTGGATCTTGACTTTCTGCTAGTAACTTCCACCGGAAAAGAACTCAAACCTAATAGCCTAGATGATACTGCTAACAACTTCATTTTTGATAATCCACATAGTTTAAGCAACGGTGCCGCCGTAACATATAAAGGGGCGTTAGGATTAACTCTCACAGGCTTAGTAGAGAATCAAATCTATTACGCCTTTGTCAATCCCTACGATAATTTAGCTATTCGGTTGACTCAATCCTCAGCAGATGCAAACATAGCCGAAACAGCAGGACAGACAGCATATAACAACGCTTACAACAGTATCAAAGAGCAAGCCCTGCAAGGCATAATTGAACCAGACTTTCAAGATGTCTACGACGAGTCTTACGAACAAGCCATTAACAATGGGCAGAGTGAAACCGTAGCTAAATTAGTCGCCGCTACTGCTGTCGCTGATGCCGCCGCCGTCGTCTTAGGTGCAGACTGGTTCTGGTCGGGGTCTGGTGCTGCTAGTTCTGGGGCAGAACCACCCAAGGGAGCGACAGATGTTACCATAGATGCTGCCAACGACACCCTGACCTTCAACTTCGCCCACGGATTTGAACTGGGTGATGCGGTTTTGTATAACGGGGTGAGTGACGGTAGTATAGATAACTTGCAGATTGGAAGAATTTACTATATTCTTCCTGATGCCAATAACGCTAATAGACTACAACTAGCAGCCACCAGAGAAGATGCGATCGCCAGAAAAGCCATTGATATCGGTGGTGTTGCCGATACACAAATATTCTTAGCGCGGACAACATTTATCACAGGTAAAGTTACCGTAGAAGATGCCAGTGATAAATTAGTATTTGATGCACCCCAGAGCCTCCAAAAGGGCGATCGCGTCGTCTATCGAGGTGCAGTTGGTGGTACGATTAACGGACTCACCGAAGGGCAAGTATACTACGTCATCCCAGATACACAAAACGCCAGCAAGATTCAACTAGCCAATAGCTATGCCAATTCACAAACAGGTATCGCCATTGACTTGGATGGTCTAACCACTCCTACTGCTATCTTCTTCACCAAAGAACCTCTAGCCGTCACCATCGATTCCCAAAATCACACCATCACCAGAACTAGTAGCTGGCCTTATGCTAAGAATGAGCGAGTGATTTATCGGGGTACAGGTGGAGATGCCGTCATTCCCCAATTGATAATTGGTGCAACCTACTATGTCATCCCAGGCGCAACCGCTAACCAAATTCAGTTAGCCGCATCTGAAAATGGCCCCGCCATAGCCATCACCAGTACAGCCAACGAGACAACTCTCTGGTTAGAAACACCAAAAGAAGAACAACGTCCTTACAAAGACACACGTCAGTCTCTAGTAATTGACTTTGAAATTGACAACAGGATTTTAACTGGAATAGAGCATAGTTTTGATCCAGGCTCCAAAGGCATCACCATTTCCGCCAAACTAGAAGCTGAAAACATTGGTATAAGCAAGAGTGGCCTTGGTAGTGAACCAAAATTAAAAGACTTTTTTATCAAAGGTGAAATAGCGGGTGGAAGTGGTAATATTTTCAGAAATCTTGCCAATCTCAGACCATTGGTATTCTTTGGCAAAGAGATTACCGAAAGTGGAACTAAACCCAATACAAACTCCGTTAGCGATAATATTAGGAATAAAGTCGATGGTCTTGACAACCCGAAATATGAGGCAGCTGGTTCAGGTGCTTTCCACTTCATATTCAACAACGTATTAGCAGAAGTCGGGCCTAATGCCGTCCTTAAGTCATCTGGTGATGTTACTATTGATGCTAAAATAACACACAAAACTCAGCTAAACGTAGAAGCCACTGTCTCCCGCGACGACCAGAATTTAGATCCCACTTTCTCAGCAAGTGTTGCTTTAGCTATTGGTTCTTATCAAAACACAGCCCAGGCAATCGTCCGGGGTCAAAATAATATTTCTAGCCAAGGAACAACGGGTTCGGGTGCTGTCATCGACGCCAAAAAGACAGTCACTGTAAATTCAGATATTAGTTATCCCTGGGTATTTCCCTTCAAAGACCGCCAGGGTACTAGTGATTTCTTTCTCTCAGATCCACTGTTTAGTCCAGTTCAAAGGGCGGCATCATTCTTAGATGGCAAACTAGGACTAACGAATTTGTTGTTCAATTCATGGGCGCGTACAACCAACAAAAACTCAACAAGCAATAAATCGCAATCCAAAAATGCCTACGGTTTGTCCTTAGTTGGTTTAGTCCACACCAATTTCACCGAAGCGGTGATTGAATCCGGGGCAGAGATTAATCAAGATATCAACTTCCGAGGTGGAGATCAAGCTGTAGCCGTCACAGCCAACACCAACTATGAGTTAGTTCACCACACGGGCAACTTTGATATCGACTTAACCCCAGAAGGTTTGTTGAAGGCACGACGTAAAGGCGGCTACGCATATTTGTATGACGAGTCTGGGACTCAAGCTGGTAGAAGAGGTGTGGGTGGTGCAGTCCATGTTTTGGTGCTTGATAACACCACCAAAGCCAGAATTGAAAATGATGCTCAAGTATACTTCGCCAAACCTTTCGATCAGGAGACACAGAAAGGTGGGCTGATAGTTACAGCCAATACATCTATCCTCAACATCGCCTTAGGCCAATCAGGTGCTGCGTCTAATGTATCTGCTTTTGCCGGCATGATTAATATTGAAACTATATTCAGTGAAACGATCGCACAGATTGAAGGTGGTAGCATCATTACCAGCGCGGCTGAATCTGGCACAGATATTCACGTTAATGCCACAGATACCACATACATGGTGAATTTTGCTGGTTCTAGTACAGAGGGAGAACGGAAAGGTTACGGTTTTACAGCTACAGTTAACGTCCTCAACCGTGAAACGTATGCCATCATCGGCGCACTTCCTGGTCAAACTAAGCGAGCTTCTACTATCGATGTGGATGGGGAATTACTGGTTAACGCTGCCAACAAAGGGGTGTTACTTTCTGCGTCCGTCGCGGTGGCAATAGTTGTTCCAGGGATAGCTTCATTTGGAGGTGGAAGAAGAGAAGGAGCTACTGAGAGAGATAACGCCCTCCAGGAAGCCAACCAAAATGCACCAGCAGGTGACACTGCTAATCAGGGAATTTACGGTATAGGGATTTCTGGAGATGTAGCCCTGAATGAAGCAGTCAAGGATTTCGTCTACGCTGTGATTGACGAGCAGGCGCAAACTAACGGGGTAAAGAACATTCGGGCAAAGAAAATCTCCGTTACTGCTACCAACAGCACCGGTTTAGGGGCATTTGCAGGGGCTGTAGCTTTTGTCAAATCTACTGGAGTAGGGGATACAGCGATCGCAGGTTCGTTTACTCAAAATACCCTGATTGGAGAGACAAAAGCATACATTAATGATGCTGTCATCGAAACAGAGACGTTGATAGTAGAAGCCATCCGGACTGGTGTCATTGCCTCCTTGACGGCTGGTGTAAGTGTTGCCCCAGGAGGGCAAGCCAATAGCGTGGCTGGCTCAGTTTCCGTCAACGTGATCACCAACACCACCACAGCCTACTTAGGCGCACTCACCGCCATGCTGGTTGGCGATGCTAAAGTCAATGCCCGTGATGAAACCCTGATTGTGAGTGTAGCAGGGGGAGTAGGTTTCGGTGGTAAGAATGGTGTGGGGGCAGCTATTGCCGTCAACGTGATTGACAACACCACAAAAGCCTATGTTGAAGACTCAACTATTACCCAGCAAGGTGGTAAATTCGAGGTTACTTCCAGTATTGACAACCCTGGCCCCGGCAACGCCAAGATTGTCGCCATTACCGGCTCGGTAGGCGTATCATCCCAAGGTTCTGGTTTGGCGGGGATGATTGGGGTGAACGTGATTGCGGATCATGCGGAAGCTTACATCAAAAATACAACATTTACTAATCCTACCGGCACAGAACTGAAGGTCATAGCCGAGGATAAATCTTGGATCTTTGGCATTGGTGGGGCTGTAGGTGCGGCTGGACAAGGTTTAGGACTAGGGGCGGCTGTGGGCTATAACGGGATTCATAGCACCGTGCTGGCCTATCTAGACAACGCAGACATCGGCACAGCAGATCAAGCCTATAACGGTTCGGTATTAGTGAAAGCTGATAACTGGGCAGTGATTGGTAGTGGTACAGTTGGCGCAGCTGGTTCTAAAGACACTACTATTGCTGGTAATGTCTCGGTGAATGTGATTACTAATACCACCGAGGCATATATTAAAGGTGGCTCTCAAGTTTATGCCAAAGGAGCGATCGCTGTTAAAGCCGAGGATGATTCTACCGTTGGTAGTGTCTCCGGTTCCCTGGCGATTGGTGGACAAGGTGTAGCTATAGGTGCAGCCCTCAGTTCCCAAGTCATTACTAACACCGTCAAAGCAAATATTGATAGTTCCACAGTCCATTCCACCGCATCCACCCTAGAAGTCACAGCTGATTCCTCATCATTACTAATTGCTGTAGCTTTAGCTGGTAGTGGTGGAGAAGGTTTTGCTGGTGCGGGTTCTGTCACCATTAACCTGATTCAAAACACCATTGAGGCATCAATCACAGGCGATACTGACCTCGATAATAATGGCACGGAGGATAAATCCAACGTCCAAGCCCAAGAATCAATTCGGGTAGCTGCCGCCGACTCCTCCAGAATGATTGTCATCTCCGGGGCTGTAGGTGTGTCTACCGATTCCTCAGCCATTGGCGGCTCGGTATCTACTAATAATCTGCTCAACACAACAACTGCCAAGATTGACAACTCTATCGTTACCTCCGTCTTAGGGCAAGTTGAGGTGAAATCTGGCTTTGAGATTCCCAGCGATGCACCACCCACATCTATTAACCTGGGAACAACAACCGTCGCCGTCCCAGAAATTCCCTCAGAGGTGACATCGCAAATAGTCTCAGTCAGCTTTGGGGTGGGGCTAGCCAACTGGACAGCGATCGCTGGCTCAGTTCCCATTAATATCATTAAGAATACCTTTAAAGCCAAGATTAAAGATTCCCAGGTGACGGCAGCCGGAGACATCATTGTTCATGCCTTTGACAACGCCACCGTCGGTTCTGGTGCAGGGGGTTTAAGTCTAGGACAAAATTCGGCTGGGGCGGCGTTAGGTAGTAGCGACATTATCAACGACATTACAGCCGCCATTGAGAACTCAACTATCACCACCACTGGGGGCAATGTCGATGTCCTCGCTTTATCGAAGGCAGATATCACTACCGTTTCCCTTGGTGGTGCAGCCGCCGGTAGCTTCTCCTTGGGTGGTTCAGTGAGTGTGAACGTCGTTAAAAACACTATCGATGCCCATATTTTCGGCTCAACAGTCGAGGCGGCAGGAACAGTTAGCGTTGTCGCTAAAGATGAAACGCAAATTAACTCCGGTGCTGGTGGTATCGCTTTTTCAGCAGGAACAACCGTTGGGGCAGCGATCGCCAATAACGACATTATCAACACCACAAAAGCATACATAGATAATTCCAGCGTCACCAGTTCTACAGGTGATGTCAGAGTACAGGCGTTATCTACTAGCGAAATTTACGCTGCTGCCTTGGGTGGTAGTCCTTCCTTCGGCACAGCCATCAGTGGTTCTATTGTGGTTGAAGTTATTAACAATACCACAGAAGCCTACATTACAGGTGATGCGAGCGATCGCATTGTGGCTGATGGCAACGTGATTGTCGAAGCCTATGACGACGTGAAGATTGGCACAGGTACGGGTGCTTTTGGTGGCGGTGGTACGTCCTCCTTTGGCGTTTCTAATTCCACCATCGTCACCGACAACCACACCACAGCAAAAATTGGCGACAATATCACGGTGATTGGGCGAGGTAATCGAGCCACCTTTGAGATTTTCACAGGCAAAAAAGATAGTAATCTGGCACTAGCTGGAGAAGCACTCAAAGAAGCTGTCAAGGGTGTATCAGTCACAGCTACCTCAGCAGAAGATATTTTGAGTTTGGCTGTAGCCGGACAAGGTGGTACTACTGCGGGTGTGGCAGGTTCAGCCCCCGTGACTGTGTTGAAAGAAATCACCACCGCCAGTATTGGTCATGGAGCGAAAATTAATATTGAAGCTGGTGTCACAGCTAACTCTGGTCAAAGCGTCAACGTTAAAGCAGTAGACTACACCAGACTGATTGACACTGCCGGCGGTATTGGAGGGGGTGGGACGACAGGTATTGGTGCTGGTATTGGCGTAAGTAATATTACTAAAAATACCCAAGCCTACATCGGCAACGCTCAGGTACAAGCTGCCGGTGATGTGAAAGTCCAGGCACTCTCAGAAGAAACTATTATCTCTGTCTCCATTGCTGGTGGTGGCGGGGCGACAGCTGGTATAGCCGGGGCAGCTGGTATTCATGTGATTGATAACACCACTAGAGCCTTTATCGGCGATGACCCCAAAGACGAAGTAACACCATCAGGAAAAGCCACCATTAACGCTGATGGTAGTGTGCTGGTAGCAGCCGAGGATCATACAGACATCACCACCATTGCAGGCAGTATTAGTGGTAGTAGCACAGCCGCCATTGGTGCTTCAGTGAGTGTACCTGTGATTACCAAAACCACAGAATCCTTCATTGGTTCTCAGGCAGAGGTGACAGCCAAAGGCTTTGGTAACGGCATCACCGTCAATACAGGTAATTTCGATACCAACAGTAACTTAGGGATTCTCAATGCTGATGATCCATCATTACCTGCGATCGCCTCTGTAACTTTCAATCCTGCCACGGCTGTAAATAACAGCAATAACACAATTTCTCTCAATACTGACTTGCAGACTGGACAAGCGGTTATCTATGACAATGGTGGTGGCGACAGTATTGGTTCATTAGTCAAGGGTGGTACATATTACGTCATTAAAGACGCTACAAATTGCGTGAAACTGGCTAGTACCCAAGCTAATGCGGCGGCGGGAATTGCCCTCGATATAGATCCCACCACTGCCACCGGCACAACCCACACCCTAACAGCTATCCCTTCTCGCACCGCCACAGCCCAAAAACAAGAAGGATATCGGGGTGTAGCTGTAACAGCCATTAACAGCGATACACTGCTGGGAGTCACAGTCAGTGGTGGTGGTTCGGGTTCAGTAGCGGTAAATATTGGTGGTGCAGTCAATGTACTGACAAATAACACCTCAGCATACATCGGCGATGGAGCAAAAGTCACCGCTAGCAACGTCTTTAATGTTCCTAACCAAGAACCCTCAATCCTAGTGGCAGCTGGTAACGACTTCTACCACTTGGGGGTAGTGGTAGCGGTAGGAGGTGCGGGGGCTGTAGCAGTAGTACCTGGGGCTGATGTCTTAGTAGTGAATAACAATACACTGGCCTACGTGGGTGATCAGGCTGAACTCACCGCCGACCGGGATATTTATGTTAAAGCGATCGCCTCGGAAGATATTCTCAATGTAGTGGCAGGTGCGGCTGGTGCTGGTACGGTGGCTGTAGGTGGTGCGGTGTCAGTCATCTCCCTCAATAACACCACCTACGCTTACATCGGTGATAATAATGCTCAAGACCAGCAAGGTGCTAAAGCCACTGCTGGAGGCAATATCTTAGTAGCTGCCGATGATACCACCATCATGACCACAGGTACAGGTGGACTGGGTATAGGTATTGGAGCAGCAGGTATTGGTGGTTCTGTTGGCGTATCAGTCATCAAGAAAGATACTCAGGCTTTTGTCGGTCATCACTCCCAAATTGATGCTCAGGGTAATAACGCTGCCCTCAGTAGTGGAGTCTTCGATGGCGGCATCAGTAACGGCGGGTTTACCACTCAGACAGGCTTCAGAGGGCTAGATGTCCAGGCATCTTCCCAAGAGAAAGTCGTCAGCATTGTCGTGGCTGCGGGGGCTGGTACGTTCCTCGGTTTAGCTGGTGCAGTCACCGTTGAGGATATTGCTTCTAATACCGTTGCTTATATTGGTACGAGTGCCACTGTGAACACTGCCCAATCAGTGAACGTCTCGGCGGTTAACAAGGCGACCTTTGAGGCTAAAGCTTTAGGATTTGCGGGTGGAAAAGTTGGCATTAGTGGTAGCGTTGATGTAGGTAATGTCAACAATAATACTAATGCCTTCATCAGTACAGGGGCGGCAGTCACTGCAAGCAAGAGTGTTGATGTCAATGCTCTGTCTTACAAGAACATTAACAGCCTCACCATTAGCGGTTCTGTAGGTCTGGGAGCTTTAACGGGTGCAATCTCCGTGTGGTCTTTCGGCACAGCCTTTGATGCCCAAGGCGGATTGAGTAGTGATGCCCTGCAAAAATTAACTGAAACCCTCACTGAAGCTGCCAATGTTTCTAGTTCCTTTGGCAGTACGATTAAACGCAATTTTGATGTCAGTCAGGCAGTAGACTACACCACAGACACCATTACCTTCGAGTCTGCCCCAGGTTTTGCCACTGGTGATGCCATTGTGTATCGCCAAGATGCTAACTTTGCAGGCAGTATTGGCAACCTAGTAGATGGTGGTGTCTACTACGTGATTCTCAAAGAAAACAATCAAATTCAGCTAGCGGCAACCGAAGCTGATGCCGAGCAAGGGATAGCTATTAACCTCACCGAAGCCGCCAATGTTGGCGGGACTCACCAACTCACTCTCAACCTGAAAGCGACGAGTGTGGCTTTATCTGGTAGTGGTAGTCCTACAGGTATAAGGTTAGGCACAGTGGCCTGGATTGACGGTGTTGTGACTGCTGGTGATGATGTCAATGTTCGTGCTAATGAAGAACTCCACCTGAATAATACGGCTGGCAGTGGGGCGGCTGGATTAGTGGGACTGGGTGGTTCTGTGGTAGTTGCTAACATCAAGAGTGTTACTGATGCGGCTATTGGTGGTAACGCCAGGGTGGCAGCAGGGACACAAACAGGTGATAACGTCCTGGTATCAGCCAAATTCACCGAATCCCTGGAAGGATTTGCTGTGGGAGGTCGAATTGGTGCGGTGTCCTTGGGAGCGCAGGTAGTAATTTTAACTGACAACAGTGAACAAAAAGCCTACGTTGATGCTGGGGCAGAAATCCTCCAAGCGGATGAAGTCAAGATTACAGCCACCAGTGACCGGAAAGTATCGGTGGAGAACTTTGGACTAGATATTGGGGGACTAGCGGCTGGAGCAGCGATCGCCAGAGTTAATATTGGTGGTGAAACCAGTGCTTACATAGGTGATGGTACTTCCACCTTCAATGTGCAAATGGGTCAGGCAGATGGGCCGAAAATTGGTAGCTTAATTGTCACCGCCGATTCTCAGATTAGACCTGTGGATAATCAATGGATGGCGAAAACTCAAGCCGTGGCTGCGGGTATTGGTTCTGGTACAGGTAACGACGCCAAAGCCACCCTGAATGTGAAAGTCAATGCTTTAATAGGCAATGCTGCGAGCATCTATGCTATCGGTGATGTCAAAGTCAATGCTATTTCTACTACTAAGGCGACAGTTAATACTGATGGCTTTTCGATTGCTGGCATAGCAGTTGGTGTCTCCCTCTCAGAAGTCACCATCACCCCTGTAATCAAAGCCTCCGTGGGTGAGGATGTAGTAATTAACGCAGGTGGTGACTTCCAGCTAATCGCAGATTCCACTAACGAGGCGGACGCTGACTCGAAAAATACTGGTGGTGGTGGAGTTCCCATCTACAGGTCAAATTCAACCATCAATATCAACGATAAGACGACAGCATCAATTGGCAACAGAAGTGCGATCGCCGCAGGTAACAATCTGGAAGTGACGGCGAAAATGAGTACCACAGCCAATTCTGCCGAAGCCAAAGCTGAAGCCGGAGGATTAGGTGCTGATACTCGCACGGAAATCACCACAACACTAATTGACGAGACTAAGACTAATATCGGTAGTGCCGTTGAGTTGACTGCTAAAGATGTCACCCTGCAAGCTGTTGTCACCAAAATTGATCTCACTCCCACAGCTACCGCTATTTCCTACGTCATCGGTGCTACTTCCAACGCTACTGCTACCCTAACTACAACCTCAACCGCCCAAGTTGATATCGCTACGCAGGCCAAGATTAAAGGCACAAATCAAGTCAAAATTAGTGCTAGACACGATGAACTCAAGACCAATTCTAAAACCAGTGCGACAACTGAAGGTCTAGGTGCAAACACCAATTCCACAGCGACGACTACCCAAACCACAACCACAAATATTAATACCGGTGCTGGCTCGGAAATAGCCACCAGGGATTTGTTAGTAGAAGCCAATACCCCAGCTAACATCAGCTTTGCTGCCACTCCAGAGCAGAATGGTGCATTGATCGAAACAGGCGAAGCTACTAGAAACCGCACCCTATCCCTCAACCGAACAATTGACTTCAACTCCAAGATTGTCATGTTGGGTGCGCCTAGTCCCACTCTGGAAATTGATGCTAACGGTAACGAGGTAAGGCGTGTCAACGTCAACGTCCAGCAAACACCTACGGAAATTATTGTTGGTAATATCAGTAACACCAACGCCTTGGCGGGAACTATCACCTTCTCGATGCAGGAATCGACCTATGACCGCACTACACCAGTGACTATTACAGATGTGGCTGTACTCAAAGGTAATGCCACAGTGGAGTTTATCACTGGATTTGAGCGCGTAGACATCATCAACCGTTCTGCCAAGAACCTGAAAATCAACAATATTGATGTCCTGAATACATCAGGACAGTTAAGTAGCAACATTAGCGTCAACGTCAGGGATAAAGCTGGCTTTAACTACACCACCACAACCACCCCCGGCAATACAGCGATCGCGATCGCCAATACGAGCAATGCCAATATCAACCTCAACGGGTTCATTGACAACCCCTTCGGCACTACACAAATACTCAACAACGGCGGGAATATCTTCAACTCCAGCACCGCAGCCAAGATAGAAACAACAGCTTTAACTTTGCAGGCTGATAACGGCAGCATCGGTACAGTTGGCAACCGCATCCAAACTCAGTCTAGTACGTTGACAGCGATCGCCCGCAACAACATCTCCATCAAAGAATTTGCCGACGACTTAACCATCAAACAAGTCACCTCCAGCAATGGTAATGTTGACCTCCAAGCTCAAGGCTCAATCTTAGATGGTAACGATACAGCCACCGCAGACATCACCGCCCAACAAATTAAACTCAATGCACTCAACGGTAGTATTGGTACTAACGCCAATCCCCTAGAAATAGATGCGACTGCTACCACTGCTGGACTAACAGCCTTGGCACAGCAAAACATCGTGATTAGTGACATTGAGGGTGGCTTGAGTATTAATGATGTGACCTCCATTACGGGCAATGTCCAGCTGACAATCCCAGACCTAGCCAGTCAAGGACAAGATTTAGTCTTGGGTAATGGTAGTAAGATTTTGGCGAGTCAGGGAACAGTCAACCTGCTAGCGGGTGACAACGTGGTATTAGCCGCCGGCAGTACAGTCACAGCCGGGTCATCAGTGAACATTACTGGTGATTGGACTAACGCCGATCTAGAGGGTACAGTCATAGAATTAGCTGGAGACATCAAAGGTAGTTCTGTACTAATTACAGGTGAAGCAGACGGTGATGTGATTACCCTCCGCAACGTCAATACCGGAGTCACAACCACCATTGAAACAGGTGGTGGCGACGACATAATTTACATCGGTAGTCAAGCCACCCCACAAGCCAACACCAATGGACTCCTGGACAATATCCGGGGACAGGTAATTATTCGCGGTGGTATGGGTACTGACCGCATAGAATTAGATGAATCTGCCGACAGCAAAATCAACACAGGCATCATCACCAACAGCAGTGTGACTGGTTTAGGCATGAATCAGGGCATTCAATATGCAGATATTGAAACCCTGGAGATATCCTTGGGTAAAAATGCCAATACAGTCAATATTGAAAGTACCCAAGATAACACAACAACTTTGGTGAATACAGGTGCAGGTACGAACATTATTAACGTCGGCAATACCAACAACCAAGTCAACCAAATTAGCGGACTACTAGAGATTCGAGGTGCGGCTGGTACTGATACCCTCAACATCAACGATATAGGTGACACCACTACCAATGCAGGTATCCTAGACAGTAAACGCATCACAGGTCTAGGCATGGGTGCAACCGACCAAACAGCGAGTAACTTAGAACGGGGTATTGTCTACAGTGAGTTAGAGCGTGTACAGATCAATCTAGGCAATGGTAATAATCAATTTACTGTCAATGGCGTTGATACTGAGACAACCATTAACACTGGTGCTGGAGATGACAGCATCACAGTAGGAGACGAACTGCCACAGATTGCAGCACGGCTACTGGTGCAAGGAGGATTAGGAGACAACACTCTCTTAGTCAATTCCAACATTGCCAGCGATTTAACCCTCAACCGTGGTGTCATCACCGGATCAGATGTACCCGGTCGTATTGAGTTTGAGGAAATTGCTGCTCTGACTATTACCCAAAGTGACAGTAATGACCGATTCACAATCCTCGACACCACAACACCAGTCACCTTAAATACAGGTGGAGGTAGTGACCAAGTAACAGTCGTCAATACTGCTGCGGCGGTAACTCTCAATATTGGTGATGGCGATGATCAAGTAACAGTCCTCAATGCCAATGCTGCACTGGCAATTAATGGAGAAGGAAACGGTGTTGACAGGCTGATTATAGATCGTTCCAGCCAAACTGCGGCAGTGATCGGCGGACTGCTCAGGGATGATACACAAGCTAACACAGGTGTCATTGAGAACTTAACAAGCAGTGATATTACTTTTAGTGCCATTGAGCAAGTAGAAATGAAACTCGGCACAGGTAATGATGACCTAACCATTGACACCACCCTACCCAACACAGTAGTCACAGTCAAAGGTGGCGAGGGCGATGATGTGATTACTGTCCGCAGCATCGGTAGTCCTGAAACTAATATTTCCGGTGAACTTGGTGTAGATACAGTCACCGTGATTATCGATGGTGTACCCACAGATAACGAGTTTACGAGTCTCAACCTAGATGTAGAGACTCTGGTTGTAGACAATAGCAATAACACCAGTCAATCAGTAAACTGGACACTCAAGAATGGGGAAATTCTGGAAGCTCAACTCACTTCTAGTACATCACCAATTTCCGTGATTAATACCGAAGGTGCGGAACTGACGCGGATTATCGGTGGTACTCAGGCTGATACTTTAAATGTAGTGAGTGAGACGGCTAACAATATTCAAGGATTAATTGATGGCGATCGCGTCGAGCTAAAATCTGGTTTGACTGTACTAGAGCCTGTAAGTTTTACTAACAATTTTCAGAATTATGATTCTGTAATCAATTTTGACAATTTGGCTAACTCTGCCACCACCTACCCGCAAGCAGGCTTCCAATTAGCAAGTAGTGGTGCAATCGTGCTTGACAATAGTGTAAGTCCAGCAGCCAAAGCTGGCTCTAGCAATGATACTTTCACTCTCACCTCAGCTACTAGCACTGGTTTTGCCATCTATTCTATATCTCTGGCTGCCACAACATCGGAAACCGAATCTATAACTTTCACTGGCACTACCATGAATGGTGGTACAGTTATATTCACCGCCGTGGTAGGTAACACAGGCTTTCAGACTTTTGATTTTCCCCCTAGCTTTGGTGTATTGAAGTCTTTATCTTGGCAACCGGGTACAACCTTAGTAGACAACATCGTTGCTATAGAATTGTTTGCAAATGTTGCGCCGACAACTATCCCCACATCCATACCCACCTTAACCCTGAGTGGTAACGTCGTCTTCGATACAAATAACCTCCAGATTCGAGTTAATGGTAGTATCATCAGCAATAGTTCACTTTTCACATCAGTAATTAATGGCAACATTGCTCAGTTCCGCTTTGCGGGTGACATCAACTTCACCAATAACAGTAGTGTCTCAGGTACGGGTAGCCGTGGACTCTCCTTACTAGCTGGTAATGATGTCAACGTTGGTACTAATGTCAACTTCAACTTCTCCGCCAATGGTACAACACCCGGAATAGGTGGTGGTGCTGGCGGTGGTGCTGGTGGTGGTGGTAATGGTAGTAACGGTGGGGGTGGCGGTGCTGGTAGGAATGGTGGGGGTGGCGGTGCCGGTGTTGGTGGTGCTGTTAGCTTCGTTGGATATTATGGTGGCAATGGCAGTAATGGGACTGCTGGTAATGCTGGGTCTTCCAGCACCACTGGTGGACAAGGTAATAATGGTGGTAGTGGCAGTAATGGCATCAATTCACTTAACAGTGGTGGTGCCGGTGGTATCGGCGGTACTGGTGGCACTATAGGTTCTAGAGGTGATGGCGGTACTCGTGGCACTGGTGGCAGTGGTGGTGCGCCAGGAGACTTTGCATCTGGTCAAAATGGCAGCAATGGTGGTGACGGCGGCAATGGCGGCAATGGCGGCAATGGTGGTAACGGTAATCCTGGAGGTAATGGCTCACAAGGACAAAATACCGGTAATAATCTGACCATTTCTGGTGGTGGTGGTGGTGGTGCCGGTGGTGGTGGTGGTGCCGGTGCCGGTGGTGGCGGCGGTGGCGGTGGCGGCGGTGGCGGTGGCGGCGGTGGCGGTGGTACTGGCTCTTATCCTGCTTTATTTGTCCCTGTTCGTTTAGGAGCTGGTAGTGGTGGCAATGGTGGACGAGGTGGCGATGGCGGTCAAGGCGGTAAAGGCTCCAACGGTACTCCTGGTGGAGACGGTGGTGGTGGCGGTGGTGCCTTTGAAATCATTGCTCAGGGTCGTATAAATACATCATCATCGATATTCTCTGCCCAAGGTGGCAACGGACAAAACCCTGGTTCTGCTGACACTAGCAGCCGTGCGCCTGGAACTAAAGATGCTAACCGGAATAATGGGCGAACAAACGGTAGTAGTGGCGAAAACTCAGGTATAATTCGTGGTGGTAATGGTGGTAATGGTGGCTTTGGTGGCTTTGGTGGCACTGGCGGCACTGGCGGCTTAGGTGGTGCTGGCGGTACTGGTGCAGGTGGTGCTGGCGGTACAGTCAAACTCTACGGCACAATAGTAAATGCAGGTAGTGCCACAGTCAATACTTCAGGTGGTAGCGGTTCTCAAACTGGAGTGAATGGACGACTGATCATTGGTAGCAATACCTATGCAAGTAGCCTCCCAGGAACAAGAACAGGAGCGAACACATCTTTCTTCAATGGGCAGCGTGCAGACAACCCCTTCATCTCCAATTTCTTCACTACCGATAAACAAATTACACCTTTCATTGCTGGTTTAGCTGGAGGCGCAAACACCTACGGTTTACTAGAGGGAATCGATGGCAGAAACCTAGGTATTAACACCTCAACCAATCCGGATGCCCTAGTGGCAGTGTATCGATTAGATTTTGGTCCATCAGGCTTTAATCAGGACTATGGCAACTTTAACGTCAACGGTACAAAGACCACCGACTTCGATATGCTGTTGTTTGTTAACCTGACAGACTCCGTGCTGACGAATCCTGCACTCGGTATCTTGCCCACAACCTTGACATCAGGCTTTGCTACAAGTTTGCTCACAGCTGGTTTCCGTACCGATACTACATTTGGTGGGTCAGGGCAAGCACAGGTTTTAACAATACTGAATCCGGGTGCAGTCTGGGCAACCCTGGTACCCGAAGATGGCGTCAAGGTCAATGCCTCGATTAGTGGTTCGACTACATCCATCAACAACACCACCTTAATTGATGGACAAGTAGCCTATATCCGAGCCGCACGCCCAGAATTAACAGTGACACCAAACCTCACAGGACTACAATCCATTAGTGTCAGCCCAAATGGTCAACAAGTCTACGGAGTCAACCCCACACAAAACGCCTTAGTAGTTGTGAATGCCAATGACCTGACTCAGCGTCAGTTATTCAAAGACGGCTTAGAAGGAGTGAATGGATTAGCAGGTGCTAGTGACTTGACTCAAAGTCGTGACGGTAATCATATTTACGTGACCAGTCCAGGCGACAGAATATTGTCAGTCTTCCAGAGAAATGCCACTAACGGCAACCTCAGCCTAGTTCAAGAAATAGCAACTAGCGGACGAAGTTTGGAATCAGTAGCAATCAGCAATGATGGCAACCGCGTTTATGCGGCGGGAACAAACGGTATCATCACCTACACCCGCAACACCATTACTGGAGGGTTGACAGCAGTTCAAACATCATCAAGTCTAGACGGTGTCAGTAACTTCAGTAATATAGCAGTGAGCAACGATGGTGCAGTATTATATGCCGTTAGTCGCAACAGTGACACCTTATTAATTGTCAACGCCAGCAATCTTAGTGTGATTCAGAACATATCGGGAGCGGCCAATGGATTAGACGGAGCTAAAGGTCTAGCCATCAGTTCAGACAATCGCTTTGTCTACGTTACAGGTCAAGATGGTAATACACTCTCTGTCTTCCAACGCAACACCACCACTCAAACCCTCACCCGTGTACAAACACTCCAGAACGGTGTCAATGGTATCCGTGGTCTGCTCGGTGCTAGTGATGTGACGGTAACACCAGATGGCAGGTACGTCATGGTGAGCGGTACAGACAGCAACGCAGTGGCAGTGTTTGAGCAGGATGCAACTAACGGTAGATTACAATTCGTACAACTGTTGCGGAATAACGTCGGCGGTGCAGCAGGATTACAGACACCCACAGCCATAGCCACCAATGGTACTCAGACCTTTGTCAGTAGCTTAGGAATTACAGGCAACAATGGAGGACTGGCAGTCTTCAATACCAACACACTCCTACCAGATG
>NZ_JACJRG010000062.1 GCF_014697125.1 Anabaena minutissima FACHB-250
GCACTCCATCAGTTTCATTACTTACTACTGATGTGACCGGGGTCTGTGACCCTTTTATGTGGGGACTGAAGGGAGGGAACTTCAGGAGGAGACGGCTCCTCAGTAAAATAGGCTACTGCCTCTACGCACAACTTTCACGTCGCGCATCTCGGCTCAACCCCTAAGTCACAATAACTGTGACTTAAAGGGAAAGATTGCCGAAAATTAAAGGATAAGCTTGCCGAATCTATAGCCTGACTGGTTTTATGGTCAAATCCCTTTTTTCTGAGAGTGCGATCGCCTATGGCGGGCGGTTACGCCATCGCAAAGCACAAAAACGCTTCCAAAGCCTATATTTAGCGTGGAACTCGCGGCAAGCTTATTCTTTAATAAGTTTCGACCAATAATTTAGAATTAATCGAAATGATAGTGCTTTCAGCCTTTAGTGCGGCAAGCTTTTACTTTAAAAAACGGCAATCTTTTCCTTTAAGTCACAATAACTTAAAGGATAAAGTGGCAAGAACTGCCACTTTATCCTTCAAGTAACACTTTGCTGCCTGTGTTTACATCGAACTCAGGTTTCTACGCCTGCAAAACTAAGATTTTTCTATCTCACCAGCAACGACCACTTTCAAAGCATATATATCCTTGGGCTTGAGCATCTGCTAGTGTCATAGATGAATCAAGAACACCATCGCCATTAGTATCAACACTGTATCCACCACTGATTTTTTCCAACTGTGAAGGTGGAATTTCTTCTAACTCCAGAAGCTCTACTATCTTGAAGTTAGTTGCATTTTTGGATTGACTTTTCATATTAATTTACCTTTGATCATCAAAACGTTATTCTCTATGTTCTGAGGTTTGAATTCCCTCACTCACTCACTACATACGACAGTCAAGATGTTTTATGCACGCAGAAGTATTTGTCAGCACTGACCTTGTGGAGTAGATATACCGCAAAGAGTGCCGACCCGGAAACAAAAACTCGCGGCTAGTGGTTTATCAACTGGCTGGGGCTAAAGACTGCTGCACCACACACCCGCTATCAATTTTGCTATCAAAGCCGGAAATTACAGACACAGCATAACCAAATGACACCTGCCTACTTCCGCAAGAAGGATTTAGCTGTTCACGGAGTGTAAACATTTATGCACTCCACCAGTGACCTACAATAGACGTTATTGGAAAAACGCATTATCAATAACGAAGTAGTGAGCAATTATGCCTAACGAGGCGGTTTGGGGGGAATTAGTCAAGGTAGAGTTAGAAGCGTGTCTAGATGCGCCAATCACTAGGTATTTTGACGCAGAGCTTCAGGGCGACCCAGATGTGTTGGCCCAACTGTTGGCAGATAAGCGCAACCCCAATACTCGGCGTGCTTACGAGAAAGATTTGCGGGATTTCTTTATGAAGATGACTTTGATGCCGCCAACTGGGGATAGCGTGCTGGAGTTTCTGCACTTGCAGCGAGAGCAGGCAGTGATGGTGGTGTTGAAGTACAAGGCGAAATTGATCTCGTCGGGGGTGCGGGAGGCAACCATTAATCGGCGGTTGGCGGCGATTAAGTCCTTGGCGAAGATGGGACGTAAGCTGGGGGTGTGCAATTATTCCCTGGAGGATGTCGAGGGGGAGAAGGTCAAGGCTTATCGGGATACGCGGGGGGTTGATAGCAAGACGATAGCACTGGTGCTACAGCAGTTTGACCGGGAGACTTTGATTGGTAAGCGCAACTATGCGATTTTTTTGGTGCTGTGGGGTTTGGCTTTGCGTCGCCAGGAAATATGTCAGTTAAATGTGGGCGACTTTGATTTTTATGGGCGTAAGTTAAGAGTTTTGGGGAAGGGTAAGGGGACGAATGAAGAATATTTGGATATGTCTAAAGATGTGGCGGCGGCGATAGCTGATTGGTTAATTGCTAGGGGGGATTTGAATGCAAATTCACCGATTTTTACGGCGTTGGATTTTCATAATGAGGGGCATAGATTGACTACGGATGCTATCTATAAAATAGTGTCGGCAGCTTTTAAGAAAGCGGGTGTAAAGAAACCGATGTCACCTCACAGGGTGAGGCATTCGGCGATTACGGCGGCTTTGGATGCGACGGATGGGAATATTAGAAAGGTGCAGAAGTTGAGCCGTCATGCTGACCCCAGGACGTTGATGATTTATGATGATAATCGGAATAAAGATTTGTGGGAAATGTCGGAGTTATTAACGGGTATGTTGAAGGATGCGGAGTGATTAAAAATAATCTGTTAACTGGTAACTGGTTTAAATAGAAGTAATAAAAGTAGATGCTTCTTATTTCAGTGATGTTCATGCTTGAGACTGTAATCCTTCCTCTATTTAGTGGTTTGTGAGAAGGAATGGGAGTTTTTCTGCTTAGTAGGACTTGATTTTCTAGAGTGAAATTGTTAATTTCAGTAAAAATCTAAACAGGGTCTACCAAAGTATGAACTTTTCCAAGTTTTATAAATTGGGCTTTTCATTATTGACTATTACACTGATAGGGTGGAATACACCAAAAGCTGAAGCGTCTGTTCTTGTTAGTAGCATACGTAATAATTCTGTTCTTCGTTACAACGATAAAACAGGGGAGTTTATTGATACTTTTGTCCCTTCTGGTAGTAATGGATTAGATGGTCCATCAGGTATAATTATTGGACCTGATGGCAATCTCTACGTCATTAGTATTCGTACTGATAGCGTACTACGTTACGATGGTAGGACTGGGAAGTTTATTGATACTTTTGTTAACAACAAAGATGAAATTGATTTTGCTGAAGACCTACTTTTTGGACTGGACGGCAGCTTTTATCTGACTTCTTTAAATTTGAGAGAACAAGGTAAAAATAGTGTTCGTCGCTATGATGGAACGACTGGAGCTTTTATTGATAACTTTGTAGCTCCTGGTAGTGGCGGATTATACGGCCCACTTGGGATAAACTTTGGTAATGATGGAAATTTATATGTAACTAGTGTTTTTTCTAATCAAATTTTGCGCTACAACGGACAGACTGGAGATTTTATTGATGTTTTTGCTCAAAGCGACAATCCTAACTTGACTTTTGCTGACTTCAGTTTTGGGACAGATGGCAATCTTTATGTCGCTAATCCTAGAAATAATAGTATCTCTCGCTATGATGGCAAAACAGGAGAGTTTATTGATTTCTTTGTTCCTAGTGGAAGCGGAGGTTTAGATTCACCTGTAGAAGCCGTTTTTGGTCCAGATGGCAACTTATACGTTAACAGCTTTAACAGTGATAGTATTCTTCGCTTCGATGGTAAAACAGGAGCTTTTATCGACACTTTTATTACTGCTGGTCTTGGAGGCTTAGACGGTCCGACTTCGATAGTCTTTGTCAAAGAGATTCCTGAACCGAGTGTTGCTTCTGCCGTTGCGGTTTTTGCTTTAACTAATATTTGCAGTGTCTTATTATACAATCGTCAAAAGTCAATTTTACCCACTAATCATAACTGAACTCATTCTCTACAGCTTTTACCAATGTTATACCGAGAATGTATAAAGAGTTCAGTTATGGTACTTAGATGACGCGATGAAAAACGTGCCATCAACTTTTGGGTGCGATTTATTTGGCTGCTTCTGTTGTCTGGTTGAATTGATGACACGCCCTAGCTCCTTCAATTACTAAGTTTTACTTAACTAAAAGTTTTGGGATTAATAGGTCGTGATTGCTTCAACCAGCAGTAGTAGGTAAATCCTAAACTTAATAAAACTAATGCAGTGTTTGTTTTAGGCTCTGGGACACTCACAGGAGTGATACTCAATGAGCCGGAAAAATCATTGTTAGGAGTGGAAATTTGGTCATCAGACAAAGTTAACTTAAATTGACCCGTAAATGTACTGCTTGCTGGAATCAAAACTTCTTTGAGTTGAGTAGTTAAAGGTAAGTCAGTGTTAGTAAAGATGATTCCAAAAGAGTCAGGTAAGAAAAAAGGAGGCACAGAGCCAACATTGCCAACTAAAAATTGCAACTCTTCTCTTGTCCCCCTTGGCCCTACAAATATTTGATTACGATTAGTTCCGCTTGTAAAATTCGCTGTACTCAACGTTACTGCATTACGAGTAGGTGTACTAGCGAATGTGAGGTTTAAATCTTTAATAGCTCCATTATATCTTCCGGCGATTGGAGTAGTAGATGAGTTAGCAACGTCAGTATCTATAACAAAACTACCCTTGAAGAGGAAAACTGTTGCCGCAGTGCCAAATGGGTCAGAACCAGTTAATGTGCCATCAAATTTGAAGTTGAATAAAGCAGCAACAGCAGGTGTTGTAGTGACTGTAGCTAAAACAATAAATGCTGTCATACTGGTGACAACAGTATTTACAGTTTGAGTAAGAGTTGGCAGTTTGCTCATTTTAATTATTAAAAGTTGGTTCTTTGGTACTTAAGCCAAATGCTGATTCTATCAGAATTCATATTATCTACTTCCGACAATTTCAAAAGAGAGTGATAACAGCTTCAGAAGAATTACAGAACTGGCTGAAATCTCGGATAAAATTTGATGGACTGTGTGGTAAATATTAGGTTGTCAGCACCAGTTGCATGGGAGTTTACCCACAGGGGCGTGTTGTTGTTGTTCTCTATCATGATGTATCGCTTAAATGTTGTGCCTACCCAATACAACGAAATACAACTTGTGTGGGGTTGAGGGGGGATGTCCATGTTGTGCGATCGCTTTGAGCCGCGATGCCGATTCATTACCCGCTTAGGGTAAGAAATGCTAGTCCATATTTGACTGTATTTTATGGACACTCACTATTCTCCCAAACCCTGATACCTTCGTGAAGCAACACCCCAAAACTGACCTCAGTTAAGTATTACTTATCTTTCCAGTGCCGAAAAATTTTCAACATAGGGCGATTGATAAGTCTGGGTTATATAATAAGGTAGTAAAACTGCACTTTGATATCAATTAATATTGATATCAGTTGAATCTTTGGGTTGTCTCTATCCAAGCCCTATGCGTTCATATATCTTTCAAAGTTCAATTTGTATAAGGGCGATTATATGCTGATCAATATTTCTGTTCTACTCGGATGTAATAGCTAAAAAAATTATTGTTTAAAATCTAAATTAAATTTTTTCTTGGTAAAAGTAATTGCATCATCATGAGCCTGTTCTAAATCATCATAAAATAACTCTATGGTCAGCTTTTCACAGTAGGTTATAGCTTGTAAATTTTTATCTATAACATAATTACGTGCTATATTCTTATCACCTTTCACTAGCTCCCAATTTTCCCTCATCTGTAAAGCATTCATTCCAAAAAGACCTAAGTACATATAATTAGTCCAATAAGCATATTCATGAGATTCACAACCGTTTTGTCGTAAAAAATCAGTATATTCCCATCTCATATTTCTTCTGTCAGACACATAAAATGCTTCGTTTTCTAATCTAACTTCTCTAGCCTCTTCAACTATTGTTGGTTTTTGTGTAAGTTTTAAATATTTTTCGGCATATTCTAGAAAAGTATCAGATTGATACATATAAAATTTTACTTGAGCTTTAGTTAGCATTTCCTGTCTTAATTCTGGTCTTGGGCTTATAGTTTTACCATGATGGTTTAGCCACCAATCTTCTTTGGTATCATCAGTTATAAAAATTATGGGGCTTTTGGTAGATTTGGCATAATCAATTAATTGAAACCATAATAGAACATCACCATATTTATCAGGTGCTGTTTTGTTTTTATCATCTTTATATCCTGGAGGTATTAAATCTTTTAACCTTTGTTCGGCTTCTCTACATTTATCTTTATAAATATCTTCCGGATATGCTTCTCCAACTCTACCATCTATAATGTCTATTAATTGATTCCATATTTCATCAGTTTTGAGAAAATCAGGAGAATCCTGAATTAAATAAGTTGGCTGTGAATGACTTATAATTGCTAAATATTCTTTGATTTTATCATCTGCTGTCTCAATAATTGATATGATTTCTTTTATATCAATTGAAGGATGTCTTTTGTAATTCTTGAATAACTGTTCTTTCAGCGTTTTTATCGCAATATGTTTTTCTAAAATCTTTGGTATTTCTGTATAAGCTGTTGCTTGATCGTATATTACGTCTATACGATTTTTATGGATTTCATAAGCTACTTGATGTGGAATCCAAAGTCTTGTTTGAATTTTCTGTAAAATCTCAAATAATCTATTTCTAGTTTCAGTAGAATATCGATAAATATGAAGTAAAACATTTGTATCAAAAGAAAAAATACATTCTTCCCATAAAATGTTAAATTCTTCTTCTGTAGGCTGGTAATAACTAGAGAATAAATTACGGATGCTCATTATTACTTAGGGTGTAAATATATTTAAACAATTATAGTTTAATCAACAATTCTTATTTTGAAACTAGTTTGCACTAGTTCAGAAATACTAAAATCCTTAAGAATTGTGAAACCCTTGTTATGCAAGGGATTTTATATTATGGAATCTAAAAATGGAAATTGCTGTAGTTTAATCATAAATCAGAGTACTATTCAGCAATACAGTGTGAAGCCCAGACGAACTGGGGACACTTCGTTTAGAGCAGGTGGTGTCGGGGACGGGCAGAAAGTCTATCGTGAAGTGGCCAAAACTCAGCAGCCCGCCCCCGACACTCCGCTACGCCACCCGCTCTACCCCAGTTCTGAACAGCTAAAAAATTAGTAATTTAACAATTAATCATCAAAATCAATTGGTTGACCGTTAAAATGCTTGTGAATACTTTCCGGAGTCAACCAACCAGGAATTGTCACCTTTTTATCTACTTCTGCATCTCCATCGGAATTGTTTAAACCATTAACTATTGCCACCTTTAAAGGTGTTTTACCATCCGCCGTTTTGCGGTCAATTTGAATAGTGCCTCTAGCTCTACCCTTGGCAGTTCCATCACTGCCACCCACAGCAGTATTAGTGAAGAAATGGGCAATACAGACTAATCTTTCTTCAGCTTTTCTAGGGTCACTAAGAGATGCTTTAACAAACTTTTTGGCAGGTTCTTTGGTGATGTCTGACTCAGAATAGTTAGTGAATTCATCAACTAATAACTGTTGCGGTCGTTTGTCAGGTTGATTATTAATTCTATCTAACCAACGTTCACGAGCATCATCAAAAGCTTGTCCTATCTCTGATTCTGTTTTAGCTATCAACTGAGGGCTGAGATATTTCCATGCGTTTCTGAGATTCTCCCCGGCGTGCGCGTCTATCAGCTGATATAAGGGCATATCAAATAAATATTCTCTGAGCATGACAATCGACGCTGCTAAGGTTGATTTACCACTTCCCGCTTCTCCTAGCACCCAAACAGGTTTTTGATTGTCGATAATCTTCCACAGCCAACCATCCTCATGATTCTTGAGTGCTTCGATTAAATCACTGATCAGGCGTTGGTCAGTCAAAGGATGATTGTCATTATTTGCGATCGCTCCTTTGGCCTTCCCCTCAATCTTCCCACGTTCCTGGTCAGCCTTCGCCTTATCTCGAAGATTTTCAGCAATGGTTTTATCCATCACAGAATGATTAACAGCACGGGCTAGAATGAAATCCTCAAGCTGAATACGTGCCTTAGCACGTTCGTTTTCTGAGTCAGTCAGTCCTAACGCAACGCGTTCTTCTGTGTCCAGTCCTGACAGCCCATCTTTTAAACGTTCAGTGTAAAGCTGGGTCGAATGCTGCTTAACTTCACGTTTATGCAAATTGTGCTGCCAAATTGCATAGTCGCCAGTCTTTTCGAGTTCCCCCAATTCATAATCTATGCGTTTGAGCCGTTGCGAACGCACGACTAAACAGCCCACAATACCCCATAGCCCACTAACTGCAACCCCATACCCAAGCAACTGATTAGGGTTGTCTGTGGGCAAATCACGCACCCATTGAATGGCATCACCCTTGTAGGGAATAATACTACCATACAACCCGTAGCGTCGCCATTCTTCAGTCAGGACAAAACGCGGTTGATTACAAAACCGCTTATCTAGTGCTACTTGACTTTCTACACCATTAATTGACCTGGGGCAGAACTGAATCTGTGTTAAATCATAAGGCTGACGTGTTTGCGATGTTGCCAGCCCGATGATTGCGGCGAAACCACATACACCAGCCAGCGTTAACTCGAAAACACCCTGTTTCATTCTCGTCCCCTAAAAATGATTGCAATAGAACCAATGAATAAAGCCAACGCAACTGCAATACTTAACCAAGGGTCTGATTGTGGATTCTGTTTTTCAATAGTTTGGATGTCTTGGCTAATCTGGTTCACTGTTTCTTTCGTTAAATTCTCAAAATATTGATAGTCTTTGACTGCTAACCAAGTTGTGATACCTGCAAACACTAAGCCACCAGCAGTTTTAAAAATATTTTGCATATTATCTACCTCTAGTCCATCACTGTTGTAATTAACTCTCAAGCCCGTTAACCCAGTCAGAGAGCCAACACTGCATATAGAAAACGAGAGCGTAATTGCCAGCCACCAGTTAACGCCACCACCAGTTATTAATAGATATTTAGCTATAAAGAATCCCGTAGAATTTAGTGACCAGCCAATAAAAAATCTGGTCAATTTATCAGTTGTATTGATGACATCTTTACGGTGCTGCTTGCGCGATTCCAGATGTTCTATCAAGTCTTTTGGTAACGGCGTATCTGGGGCGATTTCGCTTACTTCTTCTTCTTGGTCTTCCTCAATATCGTATGTCATATTAACACCAAGATATTTACTCGCCCGACACTGACTTTATGCAGTCGCTGTCGGGCTTGAACTGTCAAAAACCTAGCAGAGCATCCTTAATTTTTTGTACTATCGAACGAAGAGCATATTGTTTTTTTGGCTTAAAATCATCACGAGCGTTATCACCCATTTCTAGGTAATACTTGCCCAGTTCTTTATCATGTTGCAGGTCAATTGTTTGTTGTCTAATATCGGTCTGTAATTCCGTCTGCAACATCTTATATTCACCATCAACTTGCATCATGTGCTTATCCACCCATGCTTTCAGGTTGATGTGGTTTGTTGCTTGTTGATGGCGTAGGGTTTCTTTATCTTGGGATGAAGCGAAATCAAGTTTCATTTCTTCGAGGATATTCGCTAGATGAGTGTCAGCTAATATTGCTGACTGCACTGCTCTTTCAATCTTTTCACCACTAACACCAGCTTGTTTGTAGATATCGCTTAAAACTACATTTAAGTCCTCAGTCCCTTTGATAGCAGCTAACATTTGCTCTCTAACTTGTGGAGCGAATTCACTAATCTTTGCCCCATCATTCCCCATTTGTCCTATCAGCTTTAGGGCTGATTTATCACCTGTTAACGCTCTGAATACTAAGTTGGTAGATACGTTGAACTTATTTTTTAATTGGCGTTCCAGGTGACGAGATTTGGAAGTTACCTGATTCTTGAGCTTCATTGAATTTTTCACAGCGATACTGTTTTAGGGGGGTAAATATTTTGTAGCAGTGATACTCCATTCGCCTGACGTATTGCTCAATAGCTGACTTTCGTTTGAGATATTGCTGATAGTTGTGATGCTCTCTGATTGGCAGGTATACGCAATAATGTAAGGGCAAAATGAAAGCAGTAAGCACACCCAAACTAACAGCAATTCTGGAGAAGTAATTCATCCTTAGCCAGCGAATTACTAAGCATTCAAGCAGTGTCAAATCATCACTATTGAACCGCGTTGAGTCTGGCGAGTATCCCGGAGAGTTGGCTTTTAGTTTGATTACGGCTATCCTCCAAAGCTGCACTAATGCCCGTTAAACCAAGGGATAGCTTGTTTCTGCTTTGCTCATGACGATTAACTACTCGCTCTTTTACCCTAGTTAATGTCCGGTCAATTTTCGCGTCAACTTGATTGGCTGAAAAGTCAGCATAAGCGAGTAATGCTGTTTCTACTTGTTCTAGAATTTCGTCAAAGGTGCTGGCTGAGGTGTCAACGCTATCGGCTATGTCATTGATTTGTTGCTCTGACAGGATTACACCCATAACAGTCGCCTTAGATGTGATCATCTCGCCTACATCTTGAGGGGCCACCGTGAGCGCACCTGTTTCAATTTCAGTCTCGGACTGTTCGGACTCTACTTGGGTAAGAAATTTTTCTTCAATGGGTTCATCAGCTACGGATAGTTGGCTTGTGGCTTTGGCTTTGAGATAGTCAACGGCTTGGCTAAATTGCTCTTTGGTGGGATTGTTAATGTCATCGCATCCTACAGCCAGGGCAGCTGTTGTGTAGTCGTCTTTAGTGAATCCTTGATAACCCTGTTTATACAAGCGAGCGCGGACGTTATTGGTAAATTTGTCAGACATGGTGATTGTTCCTTATTTGGTTAGTGTTAAAACTTTTGGGTCAGCAGATTTCATGTGCTGCGAACGCTTATTGATTGCCCATTGCGTTGCCACAAATGCAACAAGTGCTAAATCTTTGCTCTGATAGAGTTTCTCAGTCTTATAATTTAGCGTTGCTTGACTAAACCAGTAATAACGAGTGCTGCGAGGGACAGCATCTAGGTTGATTTTTAAATAGTTTGCAAGTGCGACTAGAAATTGCTGACCTGTGTATTGAACTAACTGTGCATCATAGAAGTGTTTGAAGGCTTGCCAGCGTTCGTTAAAATCAGAGGTTCTAAAAGAAAAGGCTGGACATTTGCGCTTCATCAGAGCGTATGTTTCAACAATGCTTTGAGCATTTGGTGATTCAATTTCAAGCGAGAAATATTGCTTCAAGGATGCAACTAACCGATACCAAGTGATATCTGAAATGCTTTTGACTGTGATGCGCTCGTAAGTCTGTTTGAGATGGCGATATTTAGCTACATATTTTTTAGTTGCCACATTAATTCCGGTTTATTACTTAAGTGTGTATAGAATTGACCGACTATCCGGACATTCAAGTTATTTGTATAGCCAAATTAGGTAGAAACAGTTATCCTGATACACTAAATTAGCTAGGCACTATCAATAACCTTGGATTTTTGACTTTAGACAAATGTTTTAGCGTTGGCTTGAGAGGCTATAACCACGTAATAACAGAGTTTGTCAGCTTTCTAGACATACTGACACTTTTTGATTTTTCCCTGTGTATACGCTCCTAAATCACCTATTTAATGCAGTCATAACACTGCGTTAGAAAATATTTGTTACTCCGATTTAGAACAAACTCAACTGTATTGAGTTGTTAGTTATCTCTGCTGTGTGCTGTCTATATAAGAAAGGAATTTCATAACAACGTCTTAGTACCTTGTCACGATTGAGCTTTAAGTCAACTCTTTTAGATTGATGCGGTAAAGGACGGAAATAATATTGTTTGTGTTTGATACTGTCTCTACAGGTTAAATATTTGTACAGCGTTCCATCAATCCAGTAAGTCTTGCTTTGGGTCAATAGCGTGACACATCTGACAAGCTCTTTATCAATCATCTTTTTTCTTTATTACTGGTTTTGGGTGTGAATACTTTAGCCACTCTTCATAAGTAAAGTTTGAGGAGTTGTAATCATAAAGTTTGTGTTCATTAAGTAGTTCGCCCACTGCTTGAATGGCATCACTAAGCGTTACGTCTGGATAGTATTTTAGTTGCCTAAATTCTTCTGAATCTCGGATTTCTCTGAGCCAGCATTCTGTAGTTTGTAAACACCTAATCTGGTTAGATGTCAGCATTATTTCTCCTTTGTTTGGTAGTTCACGGATTGCTTCTCGCATTGCGTAAATTGATATACATGAATCCTCTGTCATAACATTCCCGCGCACAATTAACGCGACCGCAAATATAGAGCGGACGCATTGCAGATATTGCTGTAATAGTTGAATAAAACAGTACTCGCAAGCCTTGCAACCCTCAAAAGGAACTCGCCAAGTGCGTTTTACGCTTGGATCTTACTTGTGTCTGTCCTGAGTTATTTGACGTATCGATAACCTTGACACTAATATACTAGTGGATAAGTTCCGAACTTGTCAAATAAAATGTGAACCGTTTAGAACCTGATGCTTTTTGATAAGTTTTGATGTTAACTGAAGGTGTCATAATATATCAGAACTTTTCTAATTAATGGCAACGTCTAAGGCAAAAGTAACTTTTACGTGCAGTCCTGAGTTAAAAGAAAAACTACAAGAATGGGCGGACAGCGAAAACCGAACTCTATCAAACTTGGTCGAGCTAATTGCCCAGCAAGCAGTAACAGACCACGAAAAAAAATCGAGCAAGAAGTAAGATGACTAAGACTGACCAAATCAAAAACAATATGAGACTGGAGGGAACAAACAATCAACAGATTTAGTATCTCTCATACACAAATCCCCACTAGTAGTAGCTAGAGGGGATGCGTACCAGTGGAGACTGGATTTTCATTAATTGTCTTGTCATAACGCGGGTAACTCCGAACTGAAAATGTCCTGGAAGACTTTTCGGAAACCGCGATCGCACTTATATAATAGCTAATTCTGCGGTCACGTTGCAATCAGGAGTTACCCGGATTTTAAAAAATTCGGAGTAATAAAAAGTGCATACTACACAGACAACTACAACACAAACTGCTAATAGACTGACTGACAGACATTATAAAGAGTGCGTCACCAAGCGGGGCTTGTGTCCAGAATGGATAGCTGTTAACTGTCGCTCAATGGACATCAAAGAAGCGAGCCAACGTTTAGGATACACAGCAAAATCAGCAGGCATCTGGCTAGAAGGAGTCAACGGTTTTGGGCAGTATCGCCCTAACAAGCCCTGGAAAAGCGTAGACGACAAGAAAGCACCCAAGTATCGGACAGCGACCCAGGAAGAATATGACGCAATGCTACCCCGTCATCCTCATAATCCGGGCTACTGGCAGGATTATGAGGCACTTAAACCACTTTGCTATCAGATCAACGGTCATCCTTGCTTAGTTGTAACTGAGGGATTATTTAAGGCGATCGCCGGCTGTTTTCACGGATTCCCTACAGTTGCCCTCGCTGGAGTGGAACAGGGCTTAACATCAGCAGCTAACGACCCCCAAGGCAAACGTTACCTAGTCGATACCCTAGAATTGTTAGCCCGTGCTAAGTTTGGATGGATTATTGCTTTTGACGCGGACGAACACGCCCAAACTAACAAAAATGTGGTGGCAGCACAGAGAAAACTAGCTCATCAATTAGCTAAGTTTAAAGTACCTGTGTACATTGCCACGGGCTTATGGAGTGCAGCAGAGGGGAAAGGAATGGACGATTATATTCAGGCCAACGGCGGCGACGCTTTTAGAGACAAAGTGTTGGCTAAAGCTGTTAATTTTGAAACCTGGGAACGTCAGTTCAAAGAAGACGATGCTGAAAATAAAACCTTGTCAGAATCGGCTTTTGCTGCCCAAATAGCCGAAGATTACCGCAACAAACTAGCTTGGCACGTAGCAAATAAAGCATGGTACTGGTATGAGGCACAACAAAAGCTCGGTGTCTGGGGTGAAATTCCCTCTGAAGAAGCCCAAGACATCATAGTTACAGAGTTGCGATCGCGGACACAACATTTTAGCTATCGTTTTGTCGCTAATACGCTGAATCTCCTCAAGGGTGATTTAAGGATTAATCATTGGGAAGTTTGTCCCGGCTACATCTGTTTACAAGATTGTGTACTAGATATTCATACCCTGAAAGAATACTCCCATGCCCCTGGTTATCGAATGCTGACGCAGTTGCCCTTTAAGTGGTCTGACCGTAGTATCGGCTGTGACCCGATTCAGCAATGGCTACTAGAAATTTGTGAAGGACAAGAAAACTGGGTGCAAGTAATTCGGGCAGCAATCAACGCCACAATTACCGAGCGCGGCGGCAAGATGCAAAGGTATCTAGAGTTAATCGGTGCCGGCGGCACTGGCAAAGGTACATTGCTGAGACTAGTGCAGGAGTTAGTAGGTAAAGAAAACTACGCCATCACCACACTTAAGCAACTAGAGCAGAATCGCTTTGAGACTGCCTCATTCTACGGCAAGAAGCTAATTTGTATCACTGATTCTGAACGCTACACAGGGGATGTCAGCGTATTTAAAGCCATCACAGGCTATGACGACCTACGACATGAGAAAAAAGGGGTACAACAAACAGGCAGTTTTAAATTTCATGGTGTGGTGATGGTAGCTGCCAACGAAGCGATGCAAAGCACCGATTACACCAACGCCACCGCTCGCCGTCGCTTGTCGATGCCCTTTAATCGTGTGATTCCTCCCCATCAACGCCGTGACCTTGTAGAAGAGTTCGCGCCCTATCTTCCTGGTTTCTTATCCTGGGTGTTGTCCATGCCAGAGGCAGAAATTAAGGATTACTTTGTAGATACAAACAGAAAAGTACCATCACTAGCTGCATTTAGCAAAGAAATCCTGATGGAGACTAATCCACTGGCTAACTGGGCTGACGAATGTTTGTACTATGACCCCAATGCAGTCACGGGTATCGGAGATATCAGCCAAAGCGCCGAAGAGTTTCTCTATCCCAATTACGCCCAATGGGCTAACAACAACGGACAAGGAACAATGAACAAGCAACGTTTTTCAAATACGTTGCTCAACTTACTGAAAGCTCAACTGGGGATTGACGCAATAAAGCACAAAACTAACAGAGGACGGTTTATCACCTGCGTTGGCATCCGCAAACCAGGACATAATTTCCCTTTGCTGATTTCTACTAGTGACGACCTCAATCAAAAAAGTGACGACCTAGTGACGACCTTAGTGACGGCTGAAAACCCTTGTAGTGATGGATTTTCAGCTAGTGACGACCTTTTTACCGATAAAACAGCAAATCCGGACAGCAACCAAAGCCACTTGATGCCATCTCCAAAACAACAGAGTCAGGGGGATAGGTCGTCACTGGAGACAAATCCATCAACAGCAAGTGTTTCGGGTCGTCACGAGGTCGTCACTGTGACGAATTCCGAGCCGTCAAAGGTCGTCACTACTCCATCTGTCGGACAACAAATGATTAATAACTGGGATGATTTGTCGTCACTTGGTCAGCTGGTACTGTCGCTAACAGTTGAGGAACGAAGTCAAGCTGTTGCCGGATTTAATAGCGACCAACTACAACATATTAAGGATGCAGCTAATAGCGTGTGGCGATTAAGTGTTGATTCATTAGCTGATTACAACGGCGAACTCGTCTACGTTTGGGAGTGCGGACAATCAAACGATGTTCGCATTGGTACTAAGACTCAGCCAGGGGCGAAGGTTAGACGCGCTCATCTTCGCCCTTGGTTGGGCATTTGATTAAGCAACACTCGTGTTGCAGTTTCTTACTTGGGATATGAAAGTGGGACTCTCAAAGCATGAGTGGGAGCCACTTCTTCGCATCTCTGTTGCCCGGTTGAGGCTACCAACTGTAGACATTACACGAATAAGCCTTAAGGTGTAATGCAGCATGAATCACAAGAAAAAAACAAGCTAAATATAAATTTTTTACTTTAATTACGGAATCTAGAGCAAAAATCATGTGTTAATGAGTCCAATAAAATGCCGCTAAACGAGGTAGCACATGGAACCATTAACTGCTGGTGTAATTGCCACTCTCGCTTTCACAAAAGCTTTTGAAACGACAATCGAGAAATTTACCGAAGCAGCTATTGCTAAAATCGACGTATTAAGGAAAAAGATTTGGCAAAAGTTACGGGGCAATCCGAACGCTGAAAAAGCTTTAACTGCTGTTGAACAAGGCAACAAGGTAGAGTTGGATAGAGTAGCAGGCTATTTGCAATATGTGATGCTTGAGGATCAGGAGTTTGCTGCTGAAGTACAAGCCCTTGCTCAAGAAATCAACGCAGGTAAGCTTCAAGACAACAGCCACATTACCCAGTACAACTCTGATAATGCTAGAGGCTGGCAAACTAAAGTTGAGGGTGGAACTGCTTACATTGGTGAGAATCATTTCCACGGTCAATAGTCTACCCCCTGAGTCCAGTAATTTATAATGGCTGACTTTGCTGAACAATTGGAATTGCTACTTACCGAGGTAGCTAAAAAGCTAACAGATGAGAGCGATTTTTTTCATCAGCTTGTTAAATTTTTTACAGCTTTCACGGGTTTTGACAGGATTCTTTAGATTTCTACGGTAGAACAGAATTAGAAATTTCTTGAAGTTGCCCCTTTATGGATTTACTGATGACTTAGACTGCCTCTAAAATTCTCAATCTTGTGTTTCAGAAGATGATCGAATCGGGTACTGGAAAACTCACCGAGAAGTTTACTGAAGCTGCGATCGCCAAAGCAAACGACCCACGCAAAAAGATTTTAGAACGATTGAAAGGAAAGTCTGATATTGAACAGCCCCTCGCTGCTATTCAGCAAGGCTTAACGGCGGAATTGTCCCATATCGAGCCTTATCTACAGATCGAGATGAACAAAGATCCACAGTTTGCCGATGAAGTTCGACAATTAGCGCAGGAGATTCATGCTGGAAAGATTCAAGATAATAGCTCGATGACACAAAATAATTATGACAATGCCAAAGGGTGGCAAACCAAGGTTGAAGGTGGTACTGCCTACATTGGGGATGTGCGCGTTTATCAGGGCAAAACAACCGAAGATGAAGGCAAGTGAGTTAGTATGGCTGACTTGATCACGCAAATCTGTCAGATTGCCGTAGGGGTATTGACTGACCATCCGCAAGCATCGACCAAACACCTCACAGAACAATTGAAATTAACGCTGAATCGTGATGCGGTTCTGCAAGCCGCATTGAAATCGGACGATCGCCTGATTCAAATTAATCAAGGGTCAGCAATCGGATTTCAAACGATCGTTGAAGATGGAATTGCAAATATTGGCATTCACTTGACCGGAGTTGATCGCGATCATCTTACAGCGATCGTGCAAGAAGTGCTGCAATCGTATCAACCCGTTGGCATTCCGCAAAATCTTCCTCGTAGCGGGGTTGTTGATTTCTGCGGGCGGCAAGAGATGCAAAATCAAATTCACGAGCATCTTAGCGACGAAAAATCTCTATTCAAGACTTTGGCTATTGTAGGTATGGGTGGAGTCGGTAAAACGGAGGTTGTGCTTCAATATGCTCTCAATAGTCTTGAGTTATACCCTGGTGGTATATGTTGGATATATGCGAAAAATCAAGATATTGCTAGCCAGATCATAGGATTTGCTCGAATATATCTTCAGATTAGTCCATCAAAAGACTTGTCTGTAGAAGACCAATTGAGGCTGTGCTGGAACTATTGGTCTCGAAAAAGTTCTTTAATTATTTTTGATGATGTATCAAGCTACGAATCAGTAAAGCTATTTCTCCCACCGAATGAACCTAGATTTAGAGTTTTGTTAACTTCTCGTTCTCAGCTAGGAAGTTCTATTAAACATTTACTACTAGACACACTTGATGAAGGTGCAGCTATAGCCGTTCTAAAGTCCTTAGCCAATGAAGAACGTATTCAGCGAGAACTACCGATCGCGAAGCAAATTTGTAATTGGCTTGGATATTTGCCATTGGGTTTGGAACTAGTTGGTCGTTATCTTGGTCGCAGAAGTGAACTATCCCTAGCTGTGCTTCAGCAACGTCTTGAAGACAAGAAATTACTGGCACGAGCAATCTCACAAGCTGAACAAGATATGACGCGACCTCTCAGTATCTCCGCAGCTTTTGAATTAAGTTGGGCTGAATTATCTGCAAAAGCTAAATCTCTAGCTTACGCGCTATGCTTGTTTGCTCCATCTCCCATACCTTGGGAATTAGTACAACGATGTTTATCAAGCTGGGATGCAGAGGATTTAGAAGACCTCCGCGAGGAGACTTTGTTAAATTCACATCTCCTGCATCGTAATGGTAATGATGAATTTAACCTTCATCAGCTTGTCAGAGAATTTTTTCGAGAAAAAACTGATGAAATTGAGCAAGCTAGTGAGTTCCACAGATCTATCGCGAATGGACTATCCTTAATTGCTAAAGAGATTCCTGAGTCTCTTACTCAAACATCTCTTTTACAGCTAGGAGCTATGATCCCTCATATTACTGAAGTTGCAGCAAGTTTGTGTTCTTATGTAGATGCTGATTACTTCACCTATTCTTTCCAAGGCTTGGGGCGATATTTTGAAGGGCAAGGTTTTTACAGCCGAGCAGAGGAGAATTACAAACAATGCTTTGCGCTCTCTAAGAAAGGATTTGGCGATCAACACATTAATACAGTAGATAGCATGAGCAGTTTAGCTTCAATCTACTACATTCAAGGCAGATACGAAGAAGCAGAAACTCTTCAAAGACAAGCACTATCGATCAAGACAAGCCTTTTAGGAGAAGAACACCTTGAGATAGCTGATCTTATGAATGACCTTGCCTTGACATTGGAAGAGGAGGATAACTATGCAACAGCAGAGGATCTTCATATTCGTGCCATGAGCATTAGAAATCATTTTTTAGGAAGAGAACACGCTGACTTCACTGACAGCTTGAACAATCTAGCAGTCCTATACAACGCTCAAGGTCGTTATACAGAAGCAGAGCAGTTGCTGCTAGAAGCATTGGAAACGAGAAGATTCCTGCTAGGAGAGCAGCATCCGCGCGTTGCAACTAGTTTAAACAACTTTGCATCATGCTACTATGAGCAACAGCGTTTTGAAGACGCAGAAAAGCTGTATACAGAAGCCTTAGACCTGTATAAGCTTGTTCACCAGCGGAAGCATCGTGATGTTGCGATCGCACTAAATAATCTAGCACAAGTATATTCTGAGCAAGAAAAGTATTCTGCTGCTGTTCCACTACTTCAGGAAGCTCTGGATATACAGGAAGCGATTCTTGGTTCTGAGCATCCAGATGTTGCAACGGCTCTCAACAATCTCGCGTCTCTCTATGAAGACCTTGGGAGGAAGCATGAAGCAGAGAAGCTTTACAAAGATGCTTTAGCCATGAGAAGAAAACTTCTTGGTAATGAAAGCATTGATGTAGCTATTAGTCTCAATAATCTTGCAAAATTTCTCCATGTGAGTGAGCAATACGTGGAGGCAAAGCCTCTATACGTGGAATCGTTGGAGATTTTGCAGCAGAAGTTGGAAGTGGGACATCCATTACTTGAGAAAATTAGTGCTAATCTCAATGAACTTAGCTCCTTTCTTGAGCAATAATATGAATAACTACTATGAAAATGGTCGATCCAAATCGTGTAGCTCTTTCTAATACGATACGTCCATCACCGTAAAGCCAGCCCAATTTATTGGGTCGCTGAAGAGGTTGTTCTCTTTTACTTTTAGCATTGCTTCGCGCAGAGCCTTTGGTGGGTTTGTATCTCTATTAGCACGCGCATTTCTACCCATTGCGCTGTAGAACTCGCTCATTAATAGCTTTGTTGAAGTATCCGGCACTGACCATAGCGAAACAGCAACTTTAGGAACCCCTGCTAAGCCAAAAGCAAAAGGTAGCCCTAACACCCCACTTTCTGTATTCACTCCTTGGGCAGTATTACATGCACTCAAAACTACTAAGTCCGCCTTAAGGCGAGCTGACAGTATCTGTTCAGCGGTCAGTAATTGTCCTGCCAAAGCAATAGCTCCAGGTAGGCTAAGTCTAGCTTGAATCACTTGCCATCTGGTTTCAGAACTTTTTTGGTCGTACCAGACCTTATACACTAAACCCGAATCTACTAACCCATTAGTAACGGGTTGTTCTATGTGAAGAGAGTTATTTTTGTCGCCCTCTAAATGCTGAATCAGCATAAACTCTTTATGTGATGTGTAGTTTAGAAGCCCATGTGCTGCAAAGTGGATGATTTTAGCATCTGACAAAAACGGAGTTATTCTTGCCAAGCTGGCAGCATCTTTAATAAACCAATTACCACCTAAAGAGTTGGAGATATCCACTGCTTCTGATTCAGCGGCAGGCAATTGCGGCAGAACTTGAACTGAACCATCGTTGTAAGATAAATTAGGAGCAGCAGTATTCCCAACCATAAGGACTTCCTTTCCCTTTGGCATCTGCCGAATTCGTTTAATTGGGTGCTTAAGATTCGCGAAGCTATATGCTGTGCGAATTGTATGTTTTTCGATGAGATAACGCCCATCTGTATCTTTTAGTGCAGCGAACGGAACAACAGTTAAATCGCCTTGAGGTACAAAAATCACATCTGATTCTGGATTCTTTGGTAGCAGGTCTTCAATAGGTCTAACTATCAGGCTATGAAGATACTGTAATCGCTGAATTTGAGTTGACTCTTCAATAAAAAATTCTTCGACTGATTTTCTCTGGCGCTCATAGCTTTGAGATCGTAAATTCCGAACAGCCTGAATGAGAGACGTTTTCTGCCGTCCTCTATCAATGAAGGACGAAGCTGCAATTAAAGTGCTATTAACGACAGACTTTAAAGAAGTATTTAGGTTGGAAAGATCAATTTGCCTGAATGTAATATTGCCCGAAGGTTGAATGACCCATGCGAACAATTTCTTGTCGTCATCAGCAGCAACGGTAGAGTAGTAGTCCACCAAGGAAATTTTGCTGGGTAAGCCCCTCTAATTGATAAACTAGTCAAAAAAGGGGTTTATCATGGCGAAAAAGTATATTGTAGATTTAAGCGAAGAGGAAGTGTT
>NZ_JACJRG010000063.1 GCF_014697125.1 Anabaena minutissima FACHB-250
TCATTCATGTCAGCATAATCATAAGTAACTTCGCGCTCTTGATACTGTAAGATTACTTCCTGTTCCTCGGTATCTATTTTGGTAATAAATCCCACATCGCCGTTAAACACTTCCCGTTGGTAGTCGTTGGTGAGTTGGATAATGCGATCGCCTACTCTAAAAATAGTCCCACCCCTGGTGACTTCAATCTTTTCAGGACTAGGGGGATTAATCAATTGTTGCAGTACATTATTGAGATTACGCGTACCCACCAGTCCCCTTGTCATTGGTGCAAGCACTTGTACATCAGTAGCAGGGTGAAAACCAAGCCCTGGAATAAAATCAGTAATCAACTCACTAATTGCCTGCACACCATGTTCTGGCTCAAACCCTCCACCATGCCACAGACAATCAGATTGGGGTGTGTTAGAAATTGGTTCGATTTGGGGATATTGCCCTCGGTTAATTTGGTGGGATGCAGTAATAATTTTGCTAGTAGCAGCTTGGCGAAATACTTGGGTGAGGCGCACTACAGGGACTTTTCCTGACTTAATTAAATCAGCTAGCACGTTACCCGCCCCCACCGATGGCAATTGGTCAATATCTCCCACCAATAATAGTTGGGCATTATCTGCCACAGCTTCAACCAAAGAGTATGCCAGAAATAAGTCAAGCATACTGGCTTCATCTACAATGATTGCACTGTGGGGTAAGGGGTTAGTGCGATCTCTTTTAAAACTGCGTGTCTTGGGGTCAAATTCCAGTAGGCGGTGAATGGTTTTAGCTTCTAGTCCGGTCATCTCGCCTAGTCTTTGGGCTGCTCTTCCAGTTGGCGCAGCTAGGGCAATTGATTTACCCATTGCTTTCCATAAACTGACTATTGTGCTAGTGCAGAATGTCTTACCGACACCAGGGCCACCTGTAATGACTGTGAATCGGGAATAAGCAGCAACTTCTACTGCTTGTTGCTGTTCGGGTGATAGTGCAACTTGGCGGCTACTGCTAAAACGCTCCAACCAAGCCCGGACACGAGGAATATCAGGATTGGTGGGGTGGGTGAGGCGAACTCGTACCAATTGGGCTAAGTTTTGTTCAGTGTAGAAGTAAGTAGGCTTGTAACAATTGAGTGTTTTATCGGCATCACGTTCTCTAATTAGCTCATCTTTCAAAGCCATATCTTTGATAGACTGTGTGATGGCATCTGCTGTTGGTTGATGGTCAGCAGTAGTGAGCAGTTTAGTCACCGATTCAATTAATTCTGTTTGTGGTAAGTAGCAGTGTCCGTCTTCTGCGGCTTCACTTAAAGCATGAACAAGCCCAGCACAGTAGCGAAACTCTGAATCGGCGGGAACGCCTAAGTTACGAGCTATTTTATCAGCAGTTAAAAAACCAATGCCGTAAATGTCAGTTGCCAACTGGTAGGGGTTTGCGGTGACGGTGGCGATCGCTTTGTCTTGGTATTGCTTGTAAATCTTGACTGCATAGGTGGTTGATACACCGTGGCTTTGCAGAAATACCATCACTTCCTTGATGGCTTTTTGGGTTTCCCAGGCATTTTTGATTAACTTGATGCGTTTTTTGGCAATGCCGTTGACTTCAATTAGTCGCTCTATTTGATTTTCAATAATGTCTAGAGTCTCTATCCCAAAATGGGCAACAATCCGTTTGGCTGTAACTGGCCCCACACCCTTAATTAGACCGCTACCTAAATATTTCTCAATTCCTGTGAGGGTTGCAGGTTTGGTTTCTCTGTAATTCACAACTTGAAACTGCAAACCATATTGGGGATGTTCGCGCCAAAAACCAGTTAATTGCAGTGTTTGTCCTGGTTGGATATCTGCAAAGCTGCCAGTAATTGTAGTTAGTTCCTTCGCACCAGGGCGTTGCAGACGTGCCACCGTATAACCTGATTCTTGAGAGTAATATGTCAAGCGTTCCACTACTCCCATGATTGATTCGTGTTTGGGAGTGGCGTTAACTTGTTGCTGACTTAGTAGGGGCGTGCTGGACATCACTTTCAACAAACGGCGCAGCTATTATACTCGATACTCACTGTTTGAAAAGTAATTGGGTTAGCTTTTATAGTATTTCTGTACTATACACAAAATTATGGAGAATAGCGTAGTTTACTGCCGCACGCATCGCTCTTTTTAGTGTTTCCTCTCTACGTTCCCTGCGGGACGCTTACGCGTAGCTGGCTTCCCCGAAGGGTACGCGCAGCGTGTCGCAGACAGACGCGCTTACGCCAACGCTTGAATTTCAGGAAACATCACTATCTTTAACAAGGGATGGGGAAATGCTAAGGTAATCCGCAGTAACTATTAACTATGGACTAATGACTATTGATCAGCGATCGCTATTCCTAGTTTTTCCTCTAAGAATTTTGTGTGGGCAATGACATTCTGCCCACTATTAAGTGATTGCAAGGATGAATATTGACAGTATCACCTATCATCAGACACAACAAAAACCCCACGAGTCAAGTGAGGTTGATTTTTGGAAATTTTGGTAAACTTCCTTAGTTTCTCAGTTTTGAGAAAAAATTATAGCGTGGAGATGAGAGATTGAGACTACGCCTTGCGTTTGAGCAGCAGGGAAGTACCTAAAACACCCAAAAGCGCGATACTTAACGACGGCTCTGGTACTGCCTGTGTTTGACGCGATTGGATGTATGTGGATAAACCAACGAGATTATCGGTATTAATCAGGTCAACATTAGCATCGAAAAGTGGCCCCCAAACACTGGGCGCATCTTGTGGCAGATTCCAGAAGCGTAGGATTTTATTTTCACTATGTACCTGAGCCACTATATTGTCTAAAGCTGCCTTGGTGTCTTCAGGGATAGTTCCAAGACCATCCCAAGCCAAATCACCATTAAAGAAAGTGTTCCAGTTACCACTGATTAAAGGAATAAACTCAGGTGCGATACCCATACCGATGTCGCCCTGACGACCATCGTAGGCGGCATAGCGCAAATCCTGGGAGAGCATATAATCTCGTGGCCGATTACCTGAGATGATGACATTAACCGCTCCCTTTTGTGTGTCGTAGCCACCAGAAGCGTTTTTGGTATAAGTAGTAAACAGCCCAGGATTAGAGAGCGCGTAGCTAGTTAGACTTTGGTGTAGACGCTCGTAGGTTGAAACACCCTCACTTTTAATGTCAACTAAAAGGAGTAGGGGTGTACCATCGGCATAAATCCCACTGTTGTTAACCTTAGCTGCCAAGTCCCGCAACGGTGTCAGGTATAAATCCTCCATTGTGGGTAGTATCGTGGGGTCAACTACTGGGTCGTGAGCAACACGCAAGTCTGTGCCGTAGAGCCAGATATCAGCCTCAACGCTGATGAAACCGTTGTGGAGGGCATCAAATAGCGGGTACTCGTTTTCATAGTCGTTGTGAGCATGAGTGCGCGGTACAGACTGGGCGAGGGGATTTCTCACTGTATCGGCATAAGCTTGACCGACATAACAACTCGCTGCGATCACTCCAATCGCCAGTGTACGAATGAGACTTTTCATGGTAAATTTTCCTTAAAGTCCCTCTCAAAATAATGGGCTTGTATCTCACACAGAGTTAAGCTTCGGTAATATTTTTTTTAAAAATTGGGCAGTGCCGTAGGGGTTAGTAGAGCTAATCTGTAGATATCGCTTCCCTATTGCAAAGTTTCCTCGCTAGAATTTCAGGAAACAGGCGTTAGCGGCTCTTATCGTAGATATTGCTCTTGTACGAAAATTATTAAACGCTGTTGGCGTAGTTGTATTTGCCTCCACGTTCAAGGGCGCGTTCGTAAGCAGGTCGTGCATGGATGCGTTCGATAAATTGCTTAATCTTTGGTCGGCTCTCAATGAGTTCGGCTTGCATAGCAACCAATTCCAGAGGAAAGCTCATTTGGATATCGGCGGCGGTAAATTCTGAGCCGACAAACCACGTACTCTTACCAAGTTCAGCTTCTATGTAATCAAAGTGAAGCTTGATTTGGGGCGTGATAAATGCGTCGTTTGCCCTGCTATCCCCTGCCCCAAAACGGTTAAATATGAGGTTCATTACCAGAGGTGGCATTGCCGAACCTTCGGCGTAATGCAGCCAATATGTGTAGCGCAAACGCTCTGGCGTACCGGATTTTGGGATTAACTGACCATTGCCGTAGCTCTCTACTATGTATTCGATGATAGCACCCGACTCAGCAACAGTCACTTCTGCATCTGTAATCACTGGTGACTTGCCAAGCGGATGGACTTGGCGCAGCGATGCTGGTGCTAACATCGTTTTCTGGTCACGTTCGTAGAACTTGATATCGTATTCGATGCCTAATTCTTCAAGTAGCCATAGCACACGCTGTGAGCGCGAGTTGTTGAGATGATGGACAATGATCATTGGGAGCTACTTTTTGTTATCTGCTTTTGCTCATCTCAAGGTATCATTAGTTTCCCTACTTTTCATCTATCTGGTGGTTTGCCCTGGGTATAATGCAGCGTTTGACTCGCTTGTATTTTTAAGCTAATTTCTACCTCGAAGAGCGCATTTCTTGCTGGCGCATGGGCATAGCGTCAATTTGCTCAAAAATTGCTGTGGCTGGGACTGGTGTAGTGTCACTGCGCTTAACGCCACCATCTTTGCCTACCAAAATGACGCGAAAATTATCTTTGTCAACCCCAAAGCGCGATCGCAAATTAGCAGCAGAAGATTCATCTATTAACTGTCCGTTGGCATAGCTTTTATCTGTTGCCAAAACCTGAACCAGAACTAAATCCCGTTCTGTAAAACCGTTTTGATGCTGGTTAAATAACTGCATCTGTTGTTGGTAATCACGATTATCAACAGACTGCGCAAACACTAGTAGCACGCGGTTTTGCCATTTTTGGGAACTGAGGTTAAATGAAGACATTTTGATGGCTTGGGTTGAACCTTGGACAGTACCACCAATGCTGACTGGCGATAGGGCTATGGATGCGGTGAGGGTCAGGGCAATTAATACTAAGTTATTCACTTTGGCGGTTGAGATGAACTTTCCATCATTTCAAACTATCATTAGTTTTCCTTTTCTAACTCTATCTGATGATTGAATAATTCTTAGAGGAAAAGAGCGATCGCTGTTTGCCAGTTTTTCCTCTAAGAATCTGATGGGGGTGCGTCATCGAGATTGAAAAAACTGCTTGATAAAGTTGAGATATCCTTGTCGCCCACCTTTATTAGTCCACAGTTTAATTGACGATTGAATTCGTTTGAGGCAGTCTACGATTTCTGTCACAGTCTTGGGTGTCATCTGCTCGTCAATCGGTTGAATTGCGTTGTCTGAAATGGAGGTTCGCCCTAAGCGTAATTCACAAATCGCCTTTACTTGTGTAGCGACTTGGGCTGATATTCCTCTAATTGGACGTGATGAGCCTGACCTACCTTGAGCTTCGGCACTATAAACGCGGATTAATGATTCAATTGCTGTCATGACTTCAGCATCAATCAAATCAGGTCTTTCTTGATAGACTTGCATGATGGCAAATTCTATATTCTGTAGAACATCTAAATGTTTGTCTTCAACGCTCATGATTACGACTTTATTTAGGGTAATGTAATAAATTTCCTTAATACATTTGTAATAAAATACTAATTAATTTTAACCTAATTCCAAACTCGTAACAGCAAAAACATTGTGCCAATCAATATTAGGTAGCTCTCCTATGTACATTCGTACACATTCAAATATAGGATTCATTTGATAATTTTCAAATAAGAGAATAGCGGATTTATTGATATTAGGAACATCCACATAAATAGAACTCTCTTCTGCATAAGTCGCTAAGGCTAAGAATAATTTTTCTGCTATGTCTTTATTTTTCGCAAATAGAGGGGCTATTTTAAAGCCATCCGTAGCTTTTCTAATCACTCCATAACCTACTAAATCACCATCATTGATGATCGCGTAACCTTGCCCATGAGGTTGATTAATCCATGTCGAAAGAAAATGAGGACGATAACTAGGAAAATATCGCTCATCATAACGACAAAGTTGCTCAAAATCAATAGTTTTTAAATCCCTTACATCTGGCAAGATTTTTCCGGTAATTATCCCTTGATAACGCAGATGAGAATGAGTAGGTTTAAAACCAAATCTTTGATAATTATTAACTTGTTGTAAGACAGCATCTAGAGCAGCAGGTTGATTAGAAATTAACTTCAATGCTTCCAACCATGTTTTTAAACCAAATCCCTTTTTCCGTTCTTCGGGTTTAACAATATAAATACCAATAAAATTAAATTTATCACTATATCGCACTACAGAAATACAACTAATAGGTTGACCGTTTAATTCTCCAATTAAAAATCCACCTGGGTCGGCAATATAAAAATTATCAACATCATCAATACCCGGATTCCACCCCTCAGAAGCTGCCCAGCTTAAGGCAATTTTTAAATCATCTTTGGTCATGGGACGAACTCGAAAATTATTTTCTGTAATAGTCATTTTTTTCCTTCTGTTTAAATTAGTACAAGCGTAATACTTCTTATCATTCCATAGTTCTGTGCATTAGCACGCATACGTAATTTATGCTTGTTCAATTCCAAGAGAACTCTAAGAATTTGATGGAGGCTATCTTTGTAGCTTACCGTAGGTATCACCTATCATCTATTTACTAACTTTGAGCCAGTTGTTCTATCAGTTGCAGTATATGTTGTTCAATTTGCCCAAGGGCAACTGTAGCCGAGGTTTTATCAATATCATGGACTAACCAGTAGTCAATTACACCTGCCCATTGAGGAAAGCGTTCATTCATCAGTGGTCTGTGTTCCAACTCATCTAATGCAATAACTCTAGTGGCTGATTGAAAATCCTGCTCACTGGCTGACAGTGGAAACCGTTCATCATCCGGTAGCTTTACCAAACGCACAGATAACGCCTCAGCCGCATACTTGGATATTGCCCCCACATTGTTTACACCGCGCTCAAGTGCTAATCCTCTAGAGTCAGCCTGCCAATTTAACCCCTGTTTGGTAGCCAACCAATTAAATAAGTTTTCCGCAAAGCGGCTGCGGTAGTAGTTGCCTGTACACAAGAACAAGATTTTATTCATTTGACCAAATTTTACTAAGCCTACGGGCTTTGTACTGGTAAATGGGGTAATTTGCAAGATATCTAGGCTACTTTTCAATGAATTGGATGGTTGCGATTGGGTTTTCCTCTCTTCTCCTGTCGGAGACGCTCCGCGAACGAGACGCTACTCGCGTTCGCTTGAATTTTATGGGGGGCTGATTGAGTTTTGACAAGCATTACACAAAGATGAAAGGGAGTTGATAAAAAACTCGGATATCACTTATTTGAAAAATAAGCAGCATCTAACAGAGAGGTTGCATTAAACAAATTGAAATAATTTTATGCGTGGAATAGCGTCATTAAAAGAGTGAACTAGCTATATGATTCAATTTCTTTTCTAATCGATTATCAATTGTAGACTCTTTCCACAATCCTAATAAATTTAAAGCTTTAATAAAATATTTTTTTACATATTCTTGATAAGCTTGCACAACTACATTTTTATTTTCTTTATCTTGGTTTAACAAATTAATTAACTGCTTGTCATATCCTACTAAATATTTAATTACATCGTCTTGAGTCACTCCTAATAAGTTATGTAATAACTGATTACGTAAGTCATCAGACCTTTCTCTTTCATACTTACATGACCAATTTAAAAGATTCCAACACCTAAATTCTGGTCTAAGTGCCATGAGCCATTCTAACTGTTTGTTATTTCTTTGCAATTTAAATTTTTTATTTTTATTACTTATGTAATCTTGCCAATAGCTAAAATCAGATTGATAAGATTCTGGTGCAGGAAATTGGATTTTATTTAATATATCTATTGGCTGAAGTAAATTATTTTTTTTATGTAAATCCTGTTGAGACTTAATTATCAATCCTTCTTCAGTCCAATTTAAAAAATCGGATAACTTTATAGTCAAATCCCCAATTTTTTTGACTTGAGAGAGTAGAGCCACCTTTAAAAAAGTTTCTTGTGTAGCATTCAAAATAGCTATTCCTTGAATATAATTCTCTTGTTTAAAGAAAATTTCTATTAAATCAAGAGCAGTAATTATCCTGTCAACTCCTGATTGGATATCAAATTTTCTCCCTTGGAATAAAGAATTATTGATATTGAACAAGTCGGCAATTTCGTTTATTTCTTTAATGGTATTATCATCAGCTATGCCTGTTAAGATTTCTTTAGCAGCAGCAGGTAAGCCTTTTTTTAGTAACTGTTGAGCTTTTTGAATTTGCATACCTCGCTGATAACGAGAACTTTCTATTGCGTCATACTCAGATTTTAGTTCATAGTTTTCATCAATATATTCATTACTAACTAAAAACTCAATTTGTTGGAACTTACCTACAGTTATAAATTGTACAGCAGATGATATTGCTGGTGTTCCCGCCTGATGACTGACGTAAACTTTATTGTCTGCATCAATTTGTAGGTGACGTAATTTTTCGTCTACAAGTGATAAAGTAGCATCCCAATGATCAATACCTTTACCTAACGCATGGGGAACTAAATATTCAAATTCTGGTTGACAAGTAAATTGTTTATGTTGAAAGTACCATTCCAAAAGAGGTTTAAGTGTGCAAGTATCTTTCCAATAGGGAGATTTTTGGTGAAGTTTTTGTTCATCACTCAGAAATATCTGAGATTGGTCTGTCAACAAAATAATTATTCTTTCTAGTTCAATATTTTTATTTATAAAGTATCCAAGATATGTATCAAGTAGTGGAAAATGTAAATCATCTTTATAGTATTCTTCTGGTTGATTCTCGTAAACTAAACCTAAGACTCTAGCTGGTACTGTATATCCAGCTTCTTTATCTTCGGGGTTGATTCTGGAAGCAGAACCAAAATCTGAGCATTCTAGATGATCACTTACTTCATCATGCAATCTTCCCCAAGTTCGATCATGCTTCAGAATCACATCACTATTACCAGTTGTAATTATCCAAATGCTCATATTTAATTCCCCCAAAGTTGGCTAAATTTACTGTTTGGTAAAAATTTCAAAAAATCCTGTGTTTTTTCATCAGTTTTATCAGGGAAAATAGTCATTAATTCTACATAGTCTTTATCTCTACTACGGTGTATTTCTCCATTTCTTGGTTTCATATAACGGGGATACATCCGATGCCAAATTCTGCCAATTCTCCCCATTTTCCCGGTGAGGAGTGAACCTTTAATTGACTGAGTTCCCTGAAAATTATCATGAAACCAAATGACAGCCTGACTATCATCTTCATCGTCGGCAATACGTCCCCAAACTTGTACTTTTTGAGGATGAAACGATTCACGCCAGGAACTGGGTTGATGACTTGGTGTTTTACCTTTAAGTACAAGCCAATTATTGACAGTTTTTTGCACACTATCAATGATATTAGTTATATGGTTAATGTTATTGACTGGGAAATAATAGCTATTTGATGCTTTGAGAAATTCCCAATGGCAACCTATCATTGGTTTATTGCCATTTTCTAAATATTCTGGAAAAAATATTCGATGATCAATGCGTCGCCATGATTTACCAAAACCACCCAAAAGTAGCGAAAATTTGAGTATTTGTCTGGCTAAGATTTTCAATTCGTTTTTATATTCATCTGTAAAATCTTGCATACAAAGAATATTTAAGCTTCCTGCTTCTAATTCATAAACAGGCATGATGACGTTTCTGTTATATCGAAATTCATCTAATGCTAAATCTACAGGATTAAATGCAATGCCTAATTGACCAACTACTGCACCATTACTACCAGCAAATCCTCCCCAAAGTTCTTTAGTTAACTCTTCTGCTGTGTTTTCGTCAGTGATACCACTAAATAGCCGCAGTGTATGACCTCGTAGGGCAGCTTTAAACATATTGGGGCGAAATTCACCACTTTTGTCAATTAATTGTGATGCTAGTCCTTGTCCTTTCAAATTAACAGTAATTAACTTAGTTTCTGGGTGGCTAATAGGTTGACCATAACCAGCACTTACTCTAGAACCAATACCCCTTTCTATGGCTTTATCCCAAATCTTCCAGATAGTTTCCCATTCACTTACTTCTAGTTCAATGGTGCTAGAAATACCAAAGACTAATGTAGGTTGATAGAGGGATATTTGGAGAAACGCTGCATGAGAAGCACTATTTTTAAGTTGCCAATTTTCTTGAGGGTGAACTACATCAATTAATGGTTGTTCACACCAACTATCATCTTGAGGATACGCACCGTGAAAGCGAAGTATTCCCGGTTGGGTTTCATTGCTAGAAACTTGACTACCGCAGTATCTTTGCCTCTGCTGGAGAGTACAAGCACGTAAAAAAGCACCTTTCATGCTTGCACCAGGATAATAAGGAAATCCATTAGCAGCAATAACAGGTCGAATTATATCTTCATCTTGTCCACTGTTAGAGACAAAACGCCAAGTAATTTTATATTCTTTGGTTTTGACATGACTACTAAATTTCGGCGGTTTTGTTGCAGCAGCTTCTACCCATTCATCAACCCATCTTTCCGATTGTTTTGGTTCTTGGATATATTGAATTTGTCCTCGTCCGGTGACTGGTGCTTGAAACATTAAAGGAACTTCATTACTATTCGGCATCAATATCTCCTGATTTTTTATAACGCTGAGTCCACCAAACTAAGCTGTCACAAAATTGTGTAAGCACTGCTAAACATATTCTTTGGTCTTCAAGGGGAAAATCCCATAATTTGGCAGCAAAAGTTTGTATTTCTGTGGTGTTATTGCCACTCACATCTTCTTTAGGAAGTTTAATTCCTGCATCATTCATAATTTTGATAAAAGTCTTCCAAGTATCTCGCCAATATTCACCTTTGGCTCGTTCTTTTGGATCATTTTTACCTAATAATCGTAATTGCTCTCCCCAAAAACGCTCTAAACCATAAGCTACAGTAGTACGCATTTTATGAGATTGACCAATTACTCCCTTTTTATCTCTATGTTTGAGAACTAATTTTTGTGCTTCTTGGTCTAAGTTGTAAGATTTCCAAGTCATATATATTAGATTCCATTTAAAGTTAATTCACAGTGACCTAAACCGATAGATTCTAAACCACCAAGATAAATATCTGCACTTTGACTGCCATTAAAAGGCTGCCAATTTTTAAGAGATTGATTATTTTTCATGGCAATCGGAAATACTAAGATTGTGCCTTCTGGTAAAGCTTCAGTGTTAAAGAAACCACCACCATCTACTACTTTTTGATCTAGTTTTAACCGCACGCGACTTTGGCGATATAAGGCCATATCATGAATCATACCAATATCACTATCGTCTACTATTACCGATGGCTGTTCTTGTTTTGAGGGAAACCAAGCAGATAAGTCTGCGGTTTTTTGAATACTTAAAAACCCTAAGTTAAAAAATATGGTTTTTGTACCACCTGGTAATTGTTTTGCTCTGACATTATTTGACCCTGTATATGGTTCAGGAATGTCTATATCTTTGAGGAATTTATCGTTAATTTTAACTATATCCCCAGCAATTCTTTTGTAACGTTGCAGTAAACGAGGGCTACTTACCCAAATTATTGGTTGACCAGGACAAAAAACGGGAATCCACAGAATAGAAGCATACTCAAATTTAACGATGGACTCGTTATTAGTATCTGATGGTTCTGAAGTGGCTTCATTACCATACCAATATTTTGCTTCTTCTTCTCCATTTTCCATCAGGCGCATTTCTGCACGCATACGACCACGAATGGAACTGCCTGGAATGATACCTGTTTGAGTAAATTGGTCACGAAATATCAGGTTTAAATTACCGCTTTCTTCTCCCGCAGTTGCACCTACATGAAGTGGTGCTAAAGTCTCAATAATGCCGTAAGCCTTTTTATACATTTTATGCAACTCCTTTAATTTCTACTGGTAAACATAAACCACAACCCACTTTTTTCAAGCTGTAACCTTCTTTGGGAAACCAGACTTCATCCCATTCCCACCAAGGTTTATTTAGAGGTTCTTTGAGAACATAAACACTCCCAGGTGGAACAGCGTAACGTCCTCTTCCTAATGTTCCTTGGGAACGATAACGATAAGGAACTGGTTTATCGGTTAACATTTGGATAGTTTCGGGGAATTTTTCATGTTGAGGACAGCGATAAGATATGCGATTAGAACCCCAAATTCCTGGTGTAATTAAAGCGAAGGTTTTATGAACAGGTTGAGTTAAAATATCTAATGTTTTTTGATTGATTTTGTCACAAGATATTTCTACAATGTGATTTTCACCCCCAAAACGATACCAACCGTTATCTATGGGATAGGTTGATAAATAAACTAAACAAATATCGTCTGGAATTTGTACAGAATTTTCTAAAAATAGTCCATCTGATTTTTCTACACAACGTTCTGATTTTTGAATTTTAGGATGCAGAAAAGAAACGAACTTCCAAGGATTATCTGCAATTGATTTGCTGCTGGTTTTGAGTGATTTAGGTGAATCTTTCCAAGATGTAATAGTTTGCCAGCGATAATCTGCTTCTGGTTTTTCTATATTTTTTTCTAACTGCCATTCACCATTTTGTAATTTCCATTCTCCTATACCTTTTTTGGCAATTATTTTATGCCAAGGAATAGGAACGTAAAAGTTCTGTTTATTATCAGATTTTGCCCAGAATGGCCCTGTAACATAGAGATTTTCTCTCAATTCAGTTTGAGAAAAATTTTTAGTCATTTTGCTAATGCTAAATATTAAACCTGATAGTGTAGAAGCTTCAGGAGGAAATTTAGCACCAGAACGTCCAACTAAATTTTCAGGCGATAGAAATGCGCCAGCACTTCCATACATAAATCCTAAAGGATTAATAGTAATTAGGTATTTGAACATAAATGCCAGCCTACTTTAATTAAATCTGTAATCCAATTTATTGTGGCTCTTGCCCTGTCTATTTCATCCTCATTGTCGCTAAATCCCACCAGATACCGAGCTAATTTATTATCTTTATCCTCTAGGAATTTTTTGCCTTGTCCTGGAAAATAAATATCAAAAAATTCAAGGGCTGTTTTTTGGACTGTATAAGCTTCGTTTGCATTTTCAATTTTAAATGTACGTCGAGATTCTAAGTATGCTAAGTCTTGATATATATGACTCCAGTTGGATTGTTTTTCTCTATCTTGATATTCATTTAATAGATACAAATACTCCCAAGGACAAGTCCACTGTACATATTGACCACTATTAAAAACTACTCGAATAGTGACTCTATTTCGTCCTAATGATTTAGCCACTTTCTCCGCTTCTCGACAATGTTGCAATACATCTCGCTGAGGTACGCTACCAGCTACCCAAATAAAACCCACACTAACAGTTATACGTTGTTGATGTTCTTGCCATTGCTTGTTTAATGTCATCAACCATTCAAAAGCTTGTAATGGCTTAATTGGTTTAGCAGGATTTTTACTGTAAATCATGCCTAAAAAATCGTCACCACCTGCATAAACTACTCTACCTATGTCTTCCGGGAAAGTTTTTTCAAAATTTTCTCCCCAATTTCGCATTGCATGACTAAATTGTTCAATTTCTTGATCACTATTATTTTTATCTGCTAAATCTTTAAGATATTTACCAACTTCGTCACCATCACCCATAAACCAACCTGTCCATTGTCCGGGTGTATTTTCAGTTGCTTTACGTTGAATTTCTGTAAATGTTTGTGGTAGTTTGCTTAATGGTTCATTATTAGGTCTTTCTTGACTGATTAAATTAGCTATTTCAGGTAAGGTAATTAAACGTTTTACTAATTCGGGAATACTCAATTTTTCGTTAGGTGCAATATATTTACCTTCTGGTTCTTTGTCAGGAGGGCAATTATCTAGTTTTCTGGCAAGTTTTATATAAAATTCTTTAACTTGATCATTTTCTAAACCATAGTTCATATTTTTAGGGTTACGAGTTTCTGCACCCAAACCAGGAAATGCGATCGCATCTGTACCGGTTAAGCTAGAACTCTCTCCAATCCAGTTAACCGCAGTCCAAGCACGGGAGAGTTTACGGGTTTCTAAGTCATCCATTGCGGCTTGGATGCTTGTACCACTTCCTTGGAATATTTCCCAAGTGTGACAACCCCACAGTGTCCACTCCCTTTCCCAATGGTATTTATCTGGTATTTTCTCTTCTATCCAACAACGACAAACTTTTAAAATGTCCTTCCAAGCAGAGAGTAAAATTGCTTTGGCTTGCTCCTGGCTAACATCCCCTTTAATCAGAATGCGATTAGGCATCCCTTTTTGCAAATTATGACTGGCTGGGGAAATCACTTCTAATTCTGGTGGTTTATGGAACTCCTGTACTATCTGCTGACTCAGATAAGAAAGAATCAATGACGCACCATACAAGTCTCTAAGTTTACGGGATTTCTCGATAAATCCTTGTACGGGAGCGAACGTAATAGCAGTATATTTTGTCACGTTTACCATAGTCCACTGGATGCAGCCTTGTCTAAATTACTGTAGAAATTTTAATTTTTATTCAGTATTTATACTTTGTAATAATTCTTCATTGGAGGAGTAAGGATTTATGTAATGTTGCATGAATTGCTGTGACATTTATATCTTCTCGGAAAAATTGAGAATGTAAATAGGTTTTCATGCGAATGACGAAATTTTTTGGCGTGACTAAGTGAAAGGCTAGCCCAAGTCCAGCTAACACGCATACTGCAAGCGGAACTGGTAGGGGAAAACTCATGAGTAATGAGTAATGAGTAATGACCATTGACTTACACCCTTTTATCCAGTCGTATTAGGAGTTTGGGCTTAACAAGTGTGTCGTTTAATGCGGAGAGGATGAGGTGTTTGAGGTTTCATCGATACCACTCGCCAAATCGCTGAAACCTTATCTTTTTTGTTGAGTGGTGTCGATTGCTTATTGGGTAAGGATTTTAGGGATGTGTTTTACTCAATTTCGCACAACATAGTATAATGTTTTTCAGAGTGGTGTCGATTTGGCGGCTGAAACCCTTACGGGGTAAAGGCTCCTGAACGAACTCTTTACCGATTACTTAAAATCGGAATTAATGGAAACGTTGGCGATACCTGCGTTTTATCGGTTTTGGAACTTTACCGATTACTTAAAATCGGAATTAATGGAAACATCAAGGCTCGTGGGGCCACTATCCACCGTGTGCGCTTTACCGATTACTTAAAATCGGAATTAATGGAAACGCCACCATCCACCGTGTGCGTGGTCTTTGCCGAAGCTTTACCGATTACTTAAAATCGGAATTAATGGAAACCCTTTGTTCTTGGATGCATGCTATCCAGTAGCTACGCATCTTTACCGATTACTTAAAATCGGAATTAATGGAAACATTAAGGCGTGATTTTTATCAGGTCCAGAAAAATCTTTACCGATTACTTAAAATCGGAATTAATGGAAACTCCATACCCTTAGGCACATTTTCCTGGATAACCACTGCTTCACTTTACCGATTACTTAAAATCGGAATTAATGGAAACGGACTCCATGCCCATCTCCGACGAGCGACTGCAACTTTACCGATTACTTAAAATCGGAATTAATGGAAACACTGACTATCCCGACCAGTTCAAGCATGATCCTGGGCCTTTACCGATTACTTAAAATCGGAATTAATGGAAACACTGACTATCCCGACCAGTTCAAGCATGATCCTGGGCCTTTACCGATTACTTAAAATCGGAATTAATGGAAACTATCAACTGGTCGTCTGCCCCAAACACTAGCTTCCGCACTTTACCGATTACTTAAAATCGGAATTAATGGAAACGGTCCGGGAAACCTTTTGTACATTTTATATGTATTTGCTTTACCGATTACTTAAAATCGGAATTAATGGAAACATTGATGATCACTTGGTCGGTAGTCCCTAAAAAGTAACCTTTACCGATCGCCTAAAATCGGAATTAATGGAAACCTTGCAATGGAGTTGCCCTTACCCCGTAAATCACTATCCTTTACCGATCGCTTAAAATCGGAATTAATGGAAACGCTGTAACTGAATCTAGGACTCGAAAATCAATTCCGAAAACTTTACCGATCGCCTAAAATGCTAAAATTTTAATTACGAATTAATTCGTTGTTCGCTTGAAAACCCTAGACAACAAACAAATAAAGGCTAAAAGTTAAAGTAGAAAAACTTTTAGGCTGAAATTTTGAATGATTTGTCACTTCCTCATTGGTGTCCCTGGTAGCGGGAAATCCACCTTCGCCACAGAACTAGCAAAGCTGGGGAATTATCGCATTGTCTCCACTGACGCAATTCGCGCCTCACTATACGGCGATGCAAATATCCAGGGGGAGTGGACAGAGATAGAGAAAGTTGCTACCTCTGAGATTGTGAATACCCTGGCTCAAGGTGATTCCGTAATTTATGATGCTACTAATGCCAAACGTGCGTGGCGGATAGATTTGCTAAGGAAGCTCATTGCTTCCCTACCCCAGTATGGGGATAAAGTTATGTGGATCGGGTGGTATTTGCAAACCCCTATTGCAACTTGCAAGCTATGGAATCAAAAGCGGACTCGCCAAGTTCCAGATATCATCATTGAGAATATGCACAAATCTCTGCAAGAGTTTCCGCCGATAGCAGCAGAAGGTTTTACAACAGTCAAAGCAATTGATGTCACTTCCCCAAATTTCCAGATTCAACAGATTCAAACCCAAATCCAACAGCTACCACGTACACTAACTAACCGTGCTAACCGCAATCGCCACCTAACTCTACATTCCTACAGTCGGTTGCTGGACTTTGAACGCCTCATGTATCTCATTTCCTTAATCATCCGCTATCCGGGGATGGGAAGTTTGCAATTCAATCACCCCAGTCTACTAGAAACCATTTTTGGTTATGTTCCTGAATTTGCTAGTTCCATAGAAGAAGTTACCGCCTTCATCGGTAAATTTTGCGGTCAAATCTATGCTGATGCTGGGGCGATCGCATCTGATTTAGAATGGTTAGAGCAAAATTCTTTGATTGGGGTCAATACTATTGCTTTATCTTCTCCCATTACCCCACCAGTTAATCACGCCATTACACCATCTTCCTTTGTGACTCATGGCTATTCGGACTTTTACACGTTCCAGAGGTTAGTCCAAATCATTCGGTTTATCCTGCATCATCCATTGTTACAAGATACCAGTCAGGGAAGTTTACCCACTTTGGTTTCTGCACTTGGGCAATATGGAATTATTGATATTGATGGCTTAGATACCGTCCGCAAGGATATTGAAAAGGTGCTGAAGCCTTATAAAATCTTACCAGAATTTCCCCTGAGAGACGGCTACTTTGCAGGGACGGCGATTTTGTCACCCCATGAGTTAAGTAAGGTGTTTAACGTTCTTCAATCTCAGGCGAAAAGTCTGAATGACCCCGTGGCGTTGGAGATTTATGAAACTTTTGCCATGCGGATGGTACAAAGTAAATTGGGGGTGAGTCAGGTATATCCAGTGCGGGCGATCGCTAACCGGAATATAATAGACCCAGAGTTTTTACCGTCAGATGCCCTATCTAAGAATTTACAGCAAGTTGAGGAAGCGATCGTTAAGGGACAACTGCTGGAATTTAATCGCTTTCCGGGTGGGGGTAAGTTTGCGCTGGACGAAGAAGGTTTTTTTCTAGCATTTCCTTTGCAAATTGTCTTTTGTAACCAAGCATGGTACTTGGGTTATGAATGTGAGGGAGGAAAGTATGCTGGACTTTTCCGGTTTGAGCGTTTGGATAGATTGTTTATAGGTCAATTTCAAGAAAGAGTACGTTCTAGACAGGAACAAGAGAAGTCATTACAGAAGTTGCAAAAACTTTATGCTGCTAGTCCTGGTATTTTTCTTGGGTATAGTGTAAGTGACCAGCAGCAGTTTCTTAGTCATATTAAACAAGAACGTTCTCAGGCTTGTATGACAATAGAGTTGTGGTTTAATGATATGATATTTCGATTTATCGCTGAAGGTACTAAAAGATTTCCACCGCAACAGATGAAAATGTCTCTTCCTGGAGAAAGTGGGCATTCAAGGTTGCCTAAGTCGATTTTCTGCCTGAAGAAAACGCAGAATAAATGTTTTCCTAATCGCTTTCAATTGGTATTACCTAAATGGTATTTGGGTGATGTAGAGTTTCTGAGATGGATTGTTGGATTTGGTGGTAATGTTAGGGTGGTAAAACCTGAAGAGTTAATTATTAAAGTAAAAGGAATGGGTGAGGCGATTTTCAAGGTTTATGAATAATAATAAATAAAAATTTATATATATTTGGTAAGGGTCGGGATGTTGATATCTCGACCTTTTTATTTTGATGAATATACTTGTGTGAGTAGGGGTCAATACGGTTCAGTTAAAACTAAAAACCTGATTTTGCGTAGATTGGGTTGAGGAACGAAACCCAACCCAATCTACAATTATCCTACTTTTGCTGACCTCTTCGCCTGGAATTGCTGGGGTTTCCATTAATTCCACTTCATTGAATAGAAGTGACGAATGATGTGTGGTGAATTGTCTAGTAGGTGAATGTTTCCATTAATTCCACTTCATTGAATAGAAGTGACATAAATCAAAGCACGAAAGTAGAAAAAGGAAAAGTTTTGTTTCCATTAATTCCACTTCATTGAATAGAAGTGACCATGCGTACATCTATACCTAGAAAGTATATAAAACAGTTTCCATTAATTCCACTTCATTGAATAGAAGTGACCTTACGGGCTGACGTTATTCACCCCGATAACGATGCCCACGTTTCCATTAATTCCACTTCATTGAATAGAAGTGACATGATTTAAAAGCTGCATCTTCAGGAGCTTTTGCGATTTCCATTAATTCCACTTCATTGAATAGAAGTGACCCACCCCTATTTAAACCCTTACAGAGCCTAATGTCCAGATGCCATTTGCGGCCGGGTCGATAAATGCAGCAAATTTTGCATCAACCGAGAGAATCAAAACGCCTAAAAGCCTTACACAGAAAGACATCGGCCGCCTCAACGAAAACATAAGCATTTCCAGATTTTCGCCACCCCGGCGCAGAAAAAACAGAACAATAGGAAAAATTCGTCATTCGCATGAAAATACTAGCATCATCCCAAACTAGCCCTTACCTTAAGACATAGAACAAATTCGCACAAGCATCAACCATAAAACTTATGTATATCTCCTCCCGTGCTGCATTAGTTCGTAACTTTGGAGTAGCCATACTTAATGGCGGTATCACTTTAATTATCCTATTAATCGCTCCCTTGGGACTAGCAGCCGTCATCATCAATACAATCTTAGTCACAGTAGCCAGTTTTGTTAACGCCACCGCCGGCGATGCTGTAGTTAATTTTCTCCAACCATCACAAATAAAAACATTACTAGCTGAAGTCATCGCCAAACAGTCACAACTAACCAAAGAAAACGAAAATTAACTAACCACATTTCTGCTAATTTACCTTGGATATTATATTAACATATTATGCGTACACTTTACGTATCTAAACAAGGTTGTTACATTACCCTCAAAGCTGAAAACATCATCATAAAACAAGGAGAAACTATTCATGGTGAAGTACAATTACCACTACTAGAACAAATCCTAATATTCGGTAAATCCCAAATTACGACCCAAGTAATTCGTACTTGTCTTTGGCGAAATATTCCCATAGCTTACCTATCTCGAATGGGATACTGTTATGGTAGGCTCATGCCAATTGAACGAGGATATCGTCAGTTATCCCGCTATCAGCAAAACCTAACAGAAATACAGGGTTAGCGCGTCTCAAACCCTATTGACAAAAGGACTCGCCTGATAAGCAATCAAGTTGGAAACAAAGTGGGACTATCCGGGCTAGGGTAAGATTTAATCCATCTAGTCCC
>NZ_JACJRG010000064.1 GCF_014697125.1 Anabaena minutissima FACHB-250
TTTCCTGGTGCTTATGGCGCGATGGCCCCACACTGACCCCATCCCGAACTCAGAGGTGAAACATTGCTGCGGCTACGATAGTTGGAGGGTTGCCTCCCGCCACAATCGCTCAGTGCCAGGTTCTATTTTTGAAAAGAAAAAGTCATCCCCAGTAAGTATGGAGGGTGACTTTTTCTTTTGCTAGTATTTTTTGTATGTTGAAACTACACCTTGAGCTTCTAATACAGATGCCACTTGTAAAATAAACGCTTCATTGTAGGGTGCTGCTATCAATTGCACTCCCAATGGCAAACAATTGGGATGCTGAACTGGTACTGATAATACAGGTAAGCCGATGAAAGATAATGGTTGCGTAAATAGTCCTAAGTGGGGACGAACCAGTATTTCCTGTCGATCTAGAGTCATTGTTTGTTGACCAATTAACGGTGCAGCAATTGGTGTTGTGGGGGCTAAAATTATATCAACTTGCTGAAAAACTTCTCGGATACGATCGCGATACCATCTGCGAAAGCGTTGTGCTTGCAGATACCAATTACTCGGTATTAATGCCCCTGCTAAAAACCGATCGCGTGTTGCTGGATCAAAGTCTTGGGGATGCGATCGCAATTTTTCTAAGTGTAAATTTGCACCCTCACAGGCTGTAATCACAAATGCAGCAGCCCTGGCGCGGTGTGCTTCGGGTAAAGTAATGTATGTATTAACATCTAAAGCATCTGCTACTTTGTATACGGCTGCTAATGCTTCTGAAGTTGCACCTTTAGCAAAATAATCATCAGCGATGCCTTCGGCAGGCTTCGTCAACGCAATTCTCAAAGCAGAAATATCTTGATGCAATTGGGGTAAAGTTGGTTCTGCTGGTCGCTTAGTACAAACACGATCGCGATTATCCTCTCCTTGCAGTACATCAAATATTGTTGCTATATCTCTTACTGAACGAGCAAAGGGGCCAATATGGTCAAGGCTACTAGAGAATAGAGCTACCCCTGCACGAGATAAACGTCCATAAGTTGGTTTAAAACCAAAGACACCACATAACGCTGCTGGCACACGAATTGAACCGTTGGTATCAGAACCTAGTGTAAATGGAACTAACCCAGCCGCCACCGCCGCCGCAGAACCACCAGATGAACCACCAGCTACACGCTGTAAATCATGGGGGTTGCGAGTAGCACCATAATGAAAGTTTTCCGTTACAAATCCATAGGCGTACTCATCCATATTTAAAGCACCGACCAAAACAGCACCTGCTTGCTTGAGCTTGGCTATTGCTGTGGCATCTTTGGTAGCTGGAGGATTTTCGGCATTTATTTTTGCACCAGCCAGGGTTGTTAAACCAGCGATATCAAACAGGTTTTTGACAGCAAACGGTACACCAGCGAGTGAACCAGGATGATTACCTTGAGCGATTTCTTGATCAATCTGTGCTGCATCTGCCAAAGCCGTTTCCGCAGTGACAGCAGTGAAACAATTCAGTTTGCGATCGCTTTCTGATATTCGTGCTAATGCAGCTTTGGTAACTTCTACAGCACTAACGTGGCCTGCGCGAACAGCAGTGGCAATGGATACAGCATCATTCATGGTTCAAATATGGGTGCAATTTCAATTTCTTCTGGTAGGGGAAATGAATTAACCAGTTGAGCGATCGCTTTTATTCTCTCAAAATTCGCCACTACTCCATCCCGATACTCATCTTTTATCGGCAAATCCAGCAGCAATGCCATTTGATCAACATACACACCCACATCTAACTCTTGAATTTTCATCTCTGTGCCTCTGTGTCTCTGTGGTAAATTATTCTAAACTTACAACTTCTAGCGGTAACTTAAATAAACCATCTTCTTCGGGTTCAAAGTCGATAACCTGATAGACAGCATCAATATTTAACTCACCATAGATATGAGGGAATATATCTCCATCAGCCCCTTCATAGCGAATTTCAGAATGAACTTTATCAGAGTCGATAAAAAGTAATACTAATTCTTTTTGTTGATAAAAAAATTATTAGCAACATCCAGTGAGTCAGCATGATAGCTACTAAGATTTTTCGATTTTTCCCATTGTCGGTTTTGGGTGATATGGAGAATAGTATTCTTATTGAATTTAGGAAATGTGGCTGTATCTAATTGTTTAAAAAAATTATTTAAATCAGTGTGTCTTTGCCCCTGTGCGTAAGCTTAAACATTTTTCGGAATACAAACATCAGGCGTACACAAACCAGGAAATTTTAGCGTTGTCACCTCAAGCGTATTCAAATCTACACGCCTAATGGCATGTTTATTGGTGTCACTTATATACAAGTGTGAATCTGTAACACTCAGTCCTGAAGGTTCAAAAAAGCGGGTAATCTTACCTTGATCATCTTGTAATCCAGCAGAACTATCTCCCAGAACAGTTTGACAATTACCTGTATTGGGACTGACTAATTTAATTTTGTGATTGTAGGTATCTGCTACCCATAAGAAATTATTAGCGTATGTTACTCCTAAGCAGTGCTGTAACCTTACCTCTTCACCTTGTCCATCGATATCACCAAAACCAAATAAATTTCCACTTCCACAAATAGTCCTGACTTGGTAGGGTTCTATTAATCCCACACCACGAATTGAACTAATTTCACTGTCAGCAATGAATAACTCTTCTCCATCCGTAGTGATTCCGCTAGGTTGAGCAAAGACAGCTTCAGTAAGTGAACCATCAACACAACCTTCTGCACCTGTACCTGCATAGGTGGATATCATCCCAGTATCCAAGTTCATCTGCCAGATTTGATGCGACCCTGCCATTACAATGAATAGGGTATTTTCCACTTTCACTAAATCCCAAGGAGAATTAAGCGGAGTTTCTAAGCCAGCACCGCCATGAGGATGAATATTGCGGCTTTGTTCACCAGTCCCGGCGATGGTTTCTACTATTTGGCGTTTGAGGTCAATTTGTCGCAAAGCATGATTTTCGGTGTCAGCAACGTAGAGAATCTGATTGACTGCATCAAAAGCCATTCCCTGGGGGGCAAAAAACTGTGCTGTTGAAAAATTACCATCCGTTAAACCAGGTTTACCGTTACCAATTAGATGAAGAATTTCACCATCTAAAGAACTCATTACAAGACGATGGTGTCCAGAGTCAGCAATAAACAAAGCCTCTGGAGTAGCTAAGACTTTACCAGGGAAAGCTAGTGGTGAGATTAACGGTTGACGCTGTTTTTCTAAAGTTAGGCTGATTTCTTGGAAATTTATTGTGCCTTTCTCTTGATGTTCTCGAATTAATTTTTCAATCAGTTGGTCTAAAATATCACGATTACCTTCACCAGAAACGTGAGCAATTACGTAACCTTCTGGGTCAATCACTATAAAAGTAGGCCAAGCACGCACAGCATACTCTTGCCATACGCGAAAACCTTTGTCTACTAAAACTGGGTGTTCGATGTCGTAGCGCAAGATAGCTTGGCGGATGTTTTCGGTTTCTTGTTCGTTATCAAATTTGGCGGAGTGAACGCCGATGACTGTCAGGTTATTTTTATATTTCTGTTCTAAATACTTAATGTCTGGTAGAACATGGAGGCAATTGATACAACAATATGTCCAAAAATCCAAAATTATGACTCTACCTCTCAGTTCTTGAAGAAACAAGGGTTTATCCGTGTTTAGCCAAGTGTAATTCTGCGGTAGTGCTGGCGATCTGACACGGGGAATCATAAATAATTCAAAATGAGGAAATACAGGGCTATATCTGTTGTGATGAAACTTGAGAAATTAGATCCAAATGAGTTAATTAACTGGGTACAAATAGCGAAAACTCAGACGCATCTGGGAAGAGTATGCGATCGCATTCCCCAATTAGCCTTAGCTAATCCCGATTGGTTTGCAGTTCACATCTGCTGTCAATCTGGACAAAGTTACAGCACTGGAGATAAGGCTTGTGTATTCCCACTGATGAGTGTGATCAAGCCTTTATCTCTACTGTATCTGTTGGAACTCTTTGGTGCAGAACAACTGCTGCAATGGGTAGGTGTAGAACCATCGGATGCACCATTCAATTCCTTAGAACAATTAATAGCTGATGGCGGTAGACCCCGCAACCCCATGATTAATAGTGGGGCGATCGCTTTAGCTGATAAGTTACCAGGAAAGACCGCTAGCCAACGCACTCAATCTTTTTGTCAATGGTTAAATCAATTGCCTGGCTGTCACCTCAAGTTAGATGAAGTCATGCTGGCTTCGGTGAGAGCATCTCGATCACCCTCTAATCTGGCGATCGCCAATTATCTATCTGAAAAAAAATATATCACAAATATTGATTTATCCCTTGACACATACGAGCAAATATGCTGTATTTCTGGAGAAGTTAAAGATTTAGCTTTACTCGGAAAACTCTTAGCCTGTGAGCATGACCGGATACAGTTACAGCACCGTCAGATGGTGAATGGTGTCATGTTAGCCTGCGGTTTATACGAGGCTTCCCCTTTATTTGCTGTCAAAATTGGTCTACCAATGAAATCGGGGATAGGTGGAGGATTATTAGCAATAGTACCAGGAGAAGGTGCGATCGCTTGTTACAGTCCAACTTTGGATAGTGTAGGTAATCCCGTTGCTGCGATCGCTTTTGTGGAAGTTTTATCGCAAAATTTGGGCTTGAGCATTTTTAGCTAAAAGCTCTGTGTCTTTGTGTTTAAAGAGAATTTTTAACCACAGAGACACGGAGACACAGAGGTCTATTCTGTTGGTGTTTGTAGAGGACGCGATCGCCGTTTGAAATAATCTCCTAAGTTGACTTTTTTAGGTTTTTTGACTGGTTGTTCATCCTTTACCTCTGGTTGGGGTTCTGGGGTAGTGGTGGGCGTTGGTGGCGATTCTTCCAAAACTTGAGGCTGAGGTACTACCGTTGGTTGTGGTTCGGGACTAATTGTTGGTGATGGTATAGGTGTTATCTCTGGCTGGGGTTCAGGTGTAGGAATTATGGGCGATGGTTGAGGAATTGCTGTTTCAGGTAATTCAGTAGGTTGGGGTGTGGGTGTTATTTCTGGTGATGGTGTTTCTGTAAATTCAGGTGTGGGTTGTTTTTCTTCCTGTGGTTGCGGTTCAAGTGTAGGTTCTGCAACTGGTTGTTTAGCAGCGTAGGTTGGCTCTACAATGCCCCGTACCTGATCAGCTGTTAATTCTCCTCTGGTGATTCTGGCGAGAGTATCTTTACCCTTGGGTTGGTAGTTAACGAGTCTAACTGTGCTGTTAAAAGCATTCTTGACTGGGTTTCCCTGGTTATCGAGGAATTCTAGCTTGACCCAGTTGATACCCTGTTTAAAGCCGTTGAGGTAAACTGACTGCCAGCGATCGAATACGAAACTTTCACCGTTAATTGTGCAGCGAATACGCCAATCACTGAGTGTACCGTTGTCATTGTTGTTGGCGTTTAGGTGTAGAGGTGCGTTAGTCAGGTAAAAGTCTAACAAGATTGGTTCTGCACCATAGTTACCTTGAGGGCGGCTGTAGGTTAATAGGGGTAGAGATGTATCGGGATTGTTGTCGTCAGTTTTCGTAAAGAGATGAAATGTTGTCTGAGCATAAGCACCCTCATTTTTAAAACTCTCATGCCAAGGACGAGAAGCAAAGACGCGCAGGGTATGAGTACCGGGGGATAAATCCGAAAATACTAGAGGCTGTTCTAAGTCGTAAATCGGAATATAAGGCTGATTATCAAGAATTACGTGGAGATGGGGGCCTAATTCCCATTCTGGGTGCTTAAAAATAGGTATATCCTTGACCTGAAAACGAACTGTGACTGTATTGTCATTGAGAATTTCATCAGGCTGAGGCGTAACTATTTTGACTTGTGGGCGATAAATTTCTAAAGTTGAGTGCAGTTCTTGAATAACTGTCGGTGGGGAGACTTCGGAAAATTGCTGAGAAAGTTGAGGCTGGTCTTTATACTTAACAGACACTTCCTTACTAAAGCTTTTTTCTCCGCAACTAGTCAAATCAAAGACTAGGACTAGTATAATTAGCCACTTAAAAATAGCCAAACTTCTAGGAAAAAGTTTTTTTAACGCCTGCTGATACCAAAGGTTCATGGCTCTTATCCAGTGATGGTTTGTCACAACTGATAGATTATTTTGACTAAAATTATCGACTGGACAGTATAGACACAAAAATCAAATTTGCCTACATATCATGAATTTTTATACTTTACATAGTAAGCGTTATTTTATTTACATCATTTATTGATTAAGTATTTGAATACCATATCAAATGTATAGGCAAACAAATATACCAAAAGCTAGATTGCATAGTGGGTAAGGTTCACGGTGTATTAAAAGATAAAATTTATCAATTGTTATGCTTTGTAAATTAAATGGATAAACTATTGACTTTTTGCAAAAGAGTTTGCAGTTAAAAGGTAAGTGAGACAATTATTCTGGCTATTTTGAATTATTGTTAAAATCTCGCCAACAATGTACAAGTTAAGACTTTATAATTCAACAGAAACAAATTTCATTTCCACATAGCGTCTTCGTCGCCCCTCCAGAAAAATTCTGTGGGAAGCGATAGTGGTTCTCTTTGTGGTTTCATGATTCCTCATTCCTTATCTTGAGAGGAGGTCGAATGACGATTAGTCCTCCGGAGCGAGAGGAAAAAAAAGCCAGAGTGATCGTTGACAATGATCCAGTTCCAACCTCATTTGAAAAATGGGCGCAACCTGGACACTTCGACAGATCCCTAGCTAGAGGTCCCAAAACCACCACATGGATTTGGAACCTTCATGCCCTCGCCCACGATTTTGATACACATACAAGCGATTTAGAAGACATATCCCGCAAGATATTTGCTGCTCACTTCGGACACCTGGCCGTAGTGACCATCTGGTTAAGCGGGATGATATTCCACGGCGCGAAGTTTTCTAACTACGAAGCCTGGTTGACTGACCCACTAAATGTGAAGCCCAGCGCACAAGTCGTTTGGCCGATTGTGGGACAAGACATTTTGAATGGTGATGTTGGTGGTGGATTCCACGGTATTCAAATCACCTCCGGCTTGTTCCAAGTATGGCGGGGTTGGGGTATAACTAACTCCTTCCAGCTGTACTGCACCGCCATCGGTGGCTTAGTGCTAGCAGGTTTGTTCTTGTTTGCTGGTTGGTTCCACTACCACAAACGCGCTCCTAAACTGGAATGGTTCCAGAACGTGGAGTCGATGTTGAATCACCACCTGCAAGTTCTGCTAGGCTGCGGCTCATTGGGATGGGCTGGTCACTTGATTCACGTCTCCGCACCAATCAACAAGCTGCTGGATGCAGGCGTACCCCTAAAAGACGTACCCTTGCCCCACGAGTTCATTCTGAACAAAGACTTATTGATTGAGCAGTTCCCCGGCTTCGCCAGTGGTTTAACACCTTTCTTCACCTTGAACTGGGGTCAGTACGCTGACATCTTGACCTTCAAGGGTGGTTTAAACCCAGTAACCGGTGGCTTGTGGATGACTGATATCTCCCATCACCACTTAGCGATCGCAGTAGTGTTCATCATTGCTGGACATATGTACCGCACTAACTGGGGTATTGGTCACAGCATCAAAGAGATCCTCGAAAACCACAAAGGCCCCTTCACCGGGGAAGGTCACAAGGGTCTTTATGAGAACATGACCACATCCTGGCACGCGCAATTGGCAACTAACCTAGCTTTCTTAGGTTCTTTGACAATCATCATCGCGCACCATATGTACGCGATGCCTCCCTATCCCTACTTGGCAACTGACTACGCAACTCAGTTGTGCTTGTTCACCCACCATATGTGGATCGGCGGATTCTTGATTGTGGGCGGTGCTGCTCACGCTGCCATCTTCATGGTGCGGGATTACGATCCTGTTGTTAACCAAAACAACGTCTTGGATCGGGTGATTCGTCACCGGGATGCCATCATTTCCCACCTGAACTGGGTTTGTATCTTCCTCGGCTTCCACAGCTTTGGACTGTACATCCACAACGACACGATGCGTGCCTTGGGTCGTCCTCAAGACATGTTCTCCGACACAGCAATTCAGCTGCAACCAGTATTTGCTCAGTGGGTGCAAAACCTGCACACCTTAGCTCCTGGTGGTACAGCTCCCAATGCCTTAGAGCCAGTTAGCTATGCTTTTGGCGGCGGTATCTTGGCTGTAGGTGGCAAAGTCGCAATGATGCCCATCGCTTTGGGTACTGCTGACTTCCTCGTTCACCACATCCATGCCTTCACCATCCACGTAACTGTTCTGATTCTGCTGAAGGGCGTACTATTCGCTCGCAGCTCTCGCTTGATTCCTGATAAGGCCAACTTAGGCTTCCGCTTCCCTTGCGACGGTCCAGGCCGTGGCGGCACTTGCCAAGTTTCCGGTTGGGATCATGTGTTCCTCGGATTGTTCTGGATGTACAACTCCTTGTCAATTGTGATTTTCCACTTCAGTTGGAAAATGCAATCTGATGTTTGGGGGACAGTAGACGCAGCTGGTAATGTGTCTCATATTACTGGTGGTAACTTTGCCCAAAGTGCCATCACTATCAACGGCTGGTTGCGTGACTTCTTGTGGGCGCAAGCTTCACAAGTAATCAACTCCTACGGAAGTGCGCTGTCTGCTTATGGACTAATGTTCCTAGGCGCTCACTTTGTTTGGGCATTCAGCTTAATGTTCCTGTTCAGTGGTCGTGGCTACTGGCAAGAACTAATTGAGTCTATCGTTTGGGCTCATAATAAACTGAAGGTAGCACCAGCAATCCAACCCCGCGCTCTGAGCATCACTCAAGGCCGTGCAGTTGGTGTAGCTCACTACCTCCTAGGAGGAATTGCTACCACTTGGGCATTCTTCCACGCACATATTCTTTCAGTAGGATAGCAATCAGTTAATGGAGTGCTGAGTGCTGAGTAGTGAGTGGTGAGTGTAAACTCAAAACTTAGAACTCAAAACTCAGAACTCCAAAAGCTGAACCCTGATGGCTAAAGGTCAGAGGAAATATCACACCTATGGCAACAAAATTTCCAAAATTTAGCCAGGATCTCGCACAGGACCCGACTACGCGTCGCATTTGGTATGCGATCGCCATGGGCAATGATTTTGAAAGTCACGATGGCATGACTGAAGAAAATCTTTACCAAAAGATTTTCGCTACCCACTTCGGTCATCTGGCAATCATCTTCCTATGGGCTTCCAGCCTCCTGTTCCATGTAGCCTGGCAAGGTAACTTTGAACAGTGGATCAAAGATCCTCTACACGTCCGCCCCATCGCCCATGCGATTTGGGACCCCCACTTCGGTAAACCTGCTATTGAAGCTTTTACCCAAGCTGGTGCTAGTAATCCTGTAAACATTGCTTACTCTGGTGTCTACCACTGGTGGTACACCATCGGTATGCGGACAAACAGCGAACTGTACGTCGGTTCAGTCGGTCTGTTATTATTCGCAGCCCTGTGTTTATTTGCTGGTTGGTTGCACTTGCAACCCAAGTTCCGTCCTAGCCTCGCTTGGTTCAAGAGTGCTGAATCTCGCCTAAACCATCACCTCGCAGGTTTGTTTGGCGTTAGCTCTCTGGCTTGGGCTGGTCACTTGATTCACGTTGCTATCCCCGAATCTCGCGGACAGCACGTAGGTTGGGATAACTTCTTAAGCACTGCTCCCCACCCAGCAGGTTTGACACCCTTCTTTACAGGTAACTGGAGCGTTTACGCTGAAAACCCAGATACAGCAGGTCATATCTTTAGTACATCCCAAGGTGCTGGTACAGCGATTCTGACATTCTTAGGTGGTTTCCATCCTCAGACAGAATCACTGTGGTTGACCGACATGGCTCACCACCACTTGGCGATCGCTGTACTATTTATCGTTGCTGGTCACATGTATCGTACCAACTTCGGTATTGGTCACAGCATCAAAGAAATGATGAATGCCAAAACTTTCTTTGGCAAAACTGTTGAAGGTCCTTTCAATATGCCCCACCAAGGCATTTATGAGACCTACAACAACTCTCTGCACTTCCAATTAGGTTGGCACTTAGCTTGTTTGGGTGTTGTTACCTCCTTGGTCGCACAGCATATGTACTCTCTGCCTGCCTACGCATTCATTGCGAAGGACTACACCACCCAGGCAGCTCTCTACACCCACCACCAGTACATTGCTATCTTCCTGATGGTTGGTGCTTTCGCTCACGGTGCTATTTTCTTAGTCCGTGACTACGATCCTGAACAAAACAAAGGCAACGTCCTAGAACGTGTGCTACAGCACAAAGAAGCGATCATCTCCCACTTAAGCTGGGTATCTCTCTTCTTAGGCTTCCACACCCTAGGTTTGTACGTTCACAACGACGTAGTAGTCGCTTTCGGTACTCCTGAAAAGCAAATCTTGATTGAGCCAGTATTTGCTCAGTTCATTCAAGCTGCTCACGGTAAGGTACTCTACGGCTTAGACACATTGTTGTCTAACCCCGATAGCGTTGCCTACACAGCCTACCCCAACTACGGCAACGTTTGGTTGAGTGGCTGGTTAGATGCCATTAACTCTGGTACTAACTCCCTATTCTTAACAATTGGCCCTGGCGACTTCTTGGTACACCATGCGATCGCCTTAGGCCTGCACACCACCACCCTCATCTTAGTCAAAGGTGCTTTGGATGCTCGTGGTTCTAAGCTGATGCCCGATAAAAAGGACTTCGGCTATGCCTTCCCTTGCGACGGTCCTGGTCGTGGCGGTACTTGCGATATCTCAGCTTGGGATTCCTTCTACCTGTCTCTGTTCTGGGCATTAAATACAATAGGTTGGGTAACCTTCTATTGGCACTGGAAGCATTTAGGTATTTGGCAAGGTAACGTTGCTCAGTTCAACGAAAACTCTACATACCTCATGGGCTGGTTCCGTGATTACCTCTGGGCTAACTCCGCACAGTTGATCAACGGTTACAACCCCTACGGCGTGAACAACCTGTCTGTCTGGGCTTGGATGTTCCTCTTCGGACACCTAGTTTGGGCTACTGGCTTCATGTTCCTCATCTCCTGGAGAGGTTACTGGCAAGAGTTGATCGAAACCCTAGTTTGGGCGCACGAACGTACTCCTATCGCTAACCTCGTTCGCTGGAAAGACAAGCCCGTTGCTCTATCCATCGTTCAAGCTCGTGTAGTTGGTCTAGCTCACTTCACCGTTGGCTATGTCGTCACCTATGCCGCTTTCCTTATCGCCTCCACTGCTGGTAAGTTCGGTTAACTTGGCTGCTAGTTTTGTAGGTAAGTAATAAAATCCCCCACCGTAAGGTGGGGGATTTTTTATTGAGTTAGTTAGGAGCAGGGGAGCAGACCCCATACATGATATTTTTGTATTTGGAAGTCCCTTATGCTCTTTGTTGACTGCGGCGGGAAATTATTTTAGCAGGCTCAACTTCTACTACAGCTTCTGATAAGGGTAGGGTACGCAAGCAGTTATTAAAAACATTAGCTTGATAAATTAAATTATTTGTGATGTCAAATCCAGTCAACCAACCGCTACGAGGGTGGTAAGCACCAGTATCTATATCTAACCATCCCCTGCCTTGAGCTAATTGTCCAGGATTTACACCAGGGAACGTGAAGGTAATGGTATGACCAATAACAATCAGCTTATCAGCAAAGTAAGGCTGTTCTATGCTGTGAAATTCTCCTCTAATCCAGCAAAATTGCTCGGCGGTTTGTTCTCTGAGTGTTTTTTTAGGGTCAACCCCAGCATGAGTTAGCCATATATCCCCTAAGTCGATATAGGTGGGTAAACTCTTGAACCAATCTAAGTGTTCTGGGGAAATAGTTGTATCTGGATAGCTGGCTATAGTTGCTTGTCCACCACTATGTAACCATGCTTGCATTAAGGCTACAGGGACATTTTCAGTAGTGAGAATATTTAATAACATCTGCTCGTGGTTGCCTAGTAGACATTGGTAATTGTTTTGTCTAACTAAATCAACTACCTGAGAACTCTGGGGGCCACGATCAATTAAGTCTCCCAAAAAATATACTTGGTCATCCGAAGCAGGAGCGATCGCTTCTAATAATCTCATTAATCCTTCATAGTAGCCATGCACATCCCCAATAACTATTCGACGTTGACTAGTTTCGCTCATCGGATCTTCGCTGCCATAAATTAGCTGAATACTTTGGTTACAGTTTAAGCGGTCATATTTCCGCAATTAAAGGTAATAATTACTTGACAAATATAAATTTATTGTATTTTTTATTTCGTAAATTAGCTTGCTTATCTTCAAAATAGGGCTGAGTTCTCTTCGCGGTAGTGAGACATTTACTACTCACTCAGCACTTTAGCTGTACAAATTTGCCTCACCTTATCCTAGAATTTATGAAGTTGTTTTATTTTTAACTCTTTAATTTCACTATGTCAGATCAATTTTCTCCTGAAATTAGTTCGCGTATCTGCAACCACATGAATGAGGATCATGCTAACGCTGTGCTGCTTTACGCACAATTTTTTGGCGGAGTTTCCCAAGCAACCGCAGCGCAAATGCTAGCAATTGATGCTCAAGGTATGGACTTAACCGCACAAACCAATGGTGAAAGTCTCCCTGTTCGCATCCAGTTTGATCATGTTTTAGCAGATTCAGAAGATGCTCATCATACTTTGATTGCAATGGTGAAGCAAGCACGGGTTGAGGCGAAGGGTTAGGGACTTGGGAATGGGGATTGGGGAATTTTCTGGTCTGAATGCGCGAATGGGTGGGTGTTCTAAATCAGGTTTTCGCAACCAAAGCTGAAATTCCATCTGTGTAATACTTTTAAGAAATTTATTGGCAAAAATAGCCGCGCACTTTATGCAGTAAGGGTTTTAGATATTTGCATACGACTCAATCACAATTTTCTATGCTACGATTATTTCATCCGCGCAACCGAACCTTGAAAACTAAATACAGAAAGTGTTTCAGGTCGTTGCTATATTGCAATTTCACTAACTCCCTATTAGGGATTGAAACAACGCAAACATACATGAGTTATGAGGTGAGAGTAATATTGCAATTTCACTAACTCCCTATTAGGGATTGAAACTCTAAATGCAGCCAGTCCTCCTGACTCATCCTATATTGCAATTTCACTAACTCCCTATTAGGGATTGAAACGGAAGAATCGGGCGATCGCCCATCTTGTAAAATTGATTGCAATTTCATCTAATCTTTATTAGGGATAGAAACTTCAGCTTGTAACAACCAAAAACCACTATAGGTCATCCCAGAATCATCAGGTTGGACTATTAAAAAATGCAAGCCTCGGCTGTGCTGTTTGCGCTGTTCATAAACTTTTGCTGCCGCCGCTACTTCTGGATCTTCAAAAGTAACCAAAATCCATCTATCTACTAAACCAGCTTCTAAAACTAAACCATCTGGCGCACCGGCAATATAGTTGAGTGATACAGGATGGGCTGATTGTATCCATTGTGCTAGACGAAGCGATCGCCTGCCGCCAAAAATCACCACACCAGGAACGGCTACAGTTGATGCTAAACCCAGATTAATCGGTTGCAGAGATTCTGGTACAGATAAAATTGGTATGGGGCGATCGCTAAATAAATCGACAAGATCACCAGCCGGAATTGTTGCAAACCGCCACTCTTCCCCCCAGAGGGTTTCCGGTAATGGTACAGGAGGTGGCTTATCTATAGCTAAGGGATATTGCTTTTCTTGTAACCATTGTTTCAAAGCCAAGGTTTGGCGGTGAGGCTTGACATTGATCCCTAAATTCCGCCCAGCCACCTCAATTAAGCTCAAAGACTGGGGACGAAACACCTGGATAACATCTGGCAGTTTTTCACCAGCCGCTTGCTCAATTTGGGTAGTTAACCAACTGGCGTTAGCTTCTGACTGGGAACAAGTAGCTGTATACTCAAAACTGCGAGTTGCATCACAAATCAACAACTCCCATAAAGTTTGTCCTGCGGTATCTTTGTGAGGACTACGATAAAAATCAGCTTGCCAAACCAGACTCATGATTTGCTCTTTTCCTTAATCTGGAATTAAACCAAAAGCGATCGCATGATGGCGAATATGATCCTCTACAAAACTAGCAATGAAATAATAACTGTGGTCATAGCCTGCTTGATACCGTAAGTTTAGAGGCTGGTTAACACTTTTACAAGCCTGTGCAAATACTTCTGTGAGCAATTGCCCCGTGAGAAATTGATCGGCAGTACCTTGATCAATCAAAATTGAACTGTGATAACCAACTTGCTGCACCAATTCACTAGCATCATAAGCACGCCAACTGTCTTGATTACTACCTAGATAACCATTAAAAGCTTTCTGTCCCCAAGGACAACCCACAGGTGCAACAATCGGTGCAAAGGCTGATACAGATTTATATAAATTGGGATTTCGCATAGCACATACTAACGCCCCATGTCCCCCCATTGAATGACCGAAAATTCCCTGATTCTCCGCTTGCACGGGGAAATTAGCCGCAATTACAGCAGGTAATTCTTGCACGACGTAACTATACATTTGATAGTGGGATTTCCACGGTGCTGCCGTCGCATCAACATAAAAACCCGCACCTGTACCAAAATCCCAGTCATCATCCTCACTCCTGATACCAGTGTTACGGGGGCTGGTATCAGGTGTAACCAACATCAAACCGTACTCAGCCGCATAGCGTTGCGCCCCAGACTTAAGCATGAAATTTTCTTCAGTGCAAGTCAAACCAGAGAGAAAGTAGAGAACTGGTACTAGTTTTTGATTAACTTGCGGTGGCTGATAGACAGCAAAACGCATTTCGCTATTACAGGCCGAGGAGTGATGAGAGTAAAAACCGAGTTTGCCCTCAAAATTTTTATACTCAGAGATGAGATGAAGATTATTCATGGATTAGGTACTAAAAATTAAATTTTATTAGCACCTACGGAAATCTCTGTTACTTCATCTGTGATTCCTACTTCTTCCCCAGATAAAGATTCATGTGATGGAGGTAAGACAATACTGATATCAGCACCGTTGATAATCACTCCTACCAGACCCAGTTCAGCTTCTAATAATTGATCAATAGCCTCACCCAACATATTTTCTTGGGTATAGTTTGGCCTTGCTACCAATACTATGCCATCACTGTAGGGTTGAATTAATAGAGGATCATTGGATAAGCTGAGGGCATTAGTATCGAGAATTACGAGATCATAACGTTCCCTGACATCTTCCATCAGTCGCCGCATTTCGCTTGATTCTAAAACAGCAGCAGATTGGCGCACAGGGCCAGGGCTGGGAATAATGTATAGATTTTCAACTTCAGGGACTAAGCGGATACATTCGCTCAGGCTGCCGTAATAGCGCAGAGGTTCTAGGGTAGCATCAGGGTCTGGGTTGACTTTCAAGGATAAACAGCGTGAAGGCGATCGCAAATCGGTTTCAATGATCAAAGTTCTTTTGCCAGCACGCGCCGCCGCTACACCCAAGTTGTAAGCACTGGTGGTTTTACCTTCCTGACTACTTGTACTCGTAATTAATACTACCTTTAAGTCTCTGCCTCCAAAGCGGCGCAAGTTACTGCGGAACTTTTCATAAAACTCTAAATAAAGGGACTCAGAAGATAAAACCACAGGTATTCCTTCTGGTGGCAAATCATCCACAGGCATCAACGGTAATTCTCCCAGCATGGCTACTTCGCGCTGTTTGAGACTGTCGCGGATATCCTCTCTGGTTCTGAAAGTACCTTCTAGAGAACCCAATAAGAAGATTACCCCACCACCCACCAAAAATCCTAAGAACCCACCCACACCCAAAGTTAAGGGTATACTCTTGGGTTTTTTGGCATCAGCTGTAATAGAAGGAAGTCTGGCAACACTAAAACTACTGACTGTTTCTGCCTCAGCAGTTTTGGCATCAGTTAGCTTAGCCTGCATTTGGTCAAAAACTGCTTTTTTGAGTCCCACTTCCTGTTCTAAGCGCGATCGCTCTAGTTGTTTATTAGGTATTTGGGAATACTCCTGACGTAGTTGCAGTTCTTCACGCCTTTGCTGTAATAACTGTTGTTCCAGGGTTTCGCGTTGGGTTTGTAAAGCCACCATCTGGTTTGCTAGCTGTTGTCTTGCCGGATCGAGGTTGCTTTGGGCGCGAATACCCGTCACACTCCCCGCTAGAGGTGCGGCTGTACCATCACCACCTATTACCTCTGCGGCTCGTTGTTGCAGTAATTCCTCTGTGGCTTGTTTTTGACGCTGCAACTGAATCATGGTGGGATGTTCTGGTCGCAGATCCTTCCGCAGCAAAGCTATCTGTGATTCAGTTTGGTAAAGTTGTGTTCGCAAATTGCCCAGAATTGGATCGGCACTTAAGGCAGAGGAAACGTAAGCTTGGCCGACATTTAAACCTAATTTATCTTGTAAACTGCGAACTTGGGCATCAATCCCCGCAACAGTTTGTTGAATTAAACGCTGTTGATTTTGGCTATTGGTGACAGCACTTAGCAGACTACCGTTTTCAGCTGCCAATATAGCAGGACGCTCCCGGCGATCGTAAATCTCTAGCCTCTGTTCAGCTGCTTGCAGTTCTGACCGAGCCTGCGGTATGCGTTCATCAATTTTTTCAATAATTGCTCTTAAACGCCCCGTATTAATATCACTACTCAACTTGACCATTGCTTGCATCAATTCTACCAAGACTTCCTGGGCGCGTTTGGGGTTGCTGTCTCGATACTTGAGTTCAATAATATTAGATTCTAATTGCCCAGTCCGGGCATTTCTCCTGGGTAGCTTCAATGCTACGCTTGCACCGACAGTTTTTGGTGGTACATTCATTTTTGTTCCCACACGTTCAATCAACTGGTCTGAGAGTAAAACTTCCTCATTGAGTTCTTGACCTTGTTGTTGAATTTCACTACCAGTAGCCGAGAAAGAGACTGGTGGGCGAGAGTAGGTTAATGAGCTGTCTGCTACATAGGTGGGTGGTGGGTCGGGTTGGATAGCTACGACTGTTGACCCCGCCACAATTAAAGCAAAGCTGGCTAGTCCAATCCATTTGTACTTTTCAAAAGCAATGACGTAACGCTTAACAATTGGTGGGGTCATAACAGAAGCATAGGTAAACAGACAAAGGTGGATAGAATCGGCGATCGCTAGTTGTTATTATAGTTACTGTTATTATTCATGATTGACGATTCATTAGTCACCCCCGTGTTTCATTTTGCTACATTCTTGATTTATCCTTTACAAGTCCATTACCTCAAAAAACATATTTTAATTTCTGCCGCCAAAGTTTTCAAAGAAATTCAGGAACGAACGCACATTGAAAAATGGCTGAGTAATTGTACTAAGAAAGTTGGTAATTCTGCCAATTAGGTTGCGACCAACTACAATCACATCATTATCTTGCAGAGGAACATTTTGGGCGACATCACCACTCATAGCCTTTTTCGCATCTAATGATTGAGTTACAGCTTTCCCTCGTTCCGGGTCAAAGCGCACTAAAGCAATATCTCGCAGGTTAGCAGTATCAAGATTGATCCCACCCAAGGCATCGATAAACGTACTACCATTTGGCAGGGCTTGCGTCACTATTCCCCCAGCCGCGTAATTTAAGACTCGGATTCTAATTTGCGGTATAGCCAAGGAGGAACGAGATACTAAAGTACGGTCATAACCGTCATCTGTGCCGATTTCTCGCCGTGGAACAATAATAGCATCGCCATCTTGCAGACGTAAGTTAGGTAGTGAACCATCATTTTGCAGTGTCCCATACAGGTCAATGTTTTGTGAAATGGTAGAACCATCCATCAACCGACGACGTACTTTCACCTGTCTCAAGTCAGCACCAATGCTAGAACCACCAGCTGTCAGCAAAGCATCAGCCACACGGGGTAAAGCGGCGGAAATATTATAAATACCTGGTCGAAATACTTCCCCACTGATAGTTACCTGCACAGGACGGGGGCTGGCCAGAGACACAACCAGCATTGGATTTACTAAAATACGACCCAAACTCAAACCAATTTTTTCTTTTGCTTCTTCCAAACTTAAACCTTGGATAGAAACCAAGCCAACTTGTGGTACAACAATATTGCCTTCTGGACTAACTTGGGCTTGAAAACTCAAATCTTGACGCTGTGATGTCAAAGATAAAACAACGACGGGGTCAATCACATATTGATTGAGCAAAGAGCGAATTTTTGCTTGGGCTTCTTGTAAAGTTAAACCTTGCAGTGGGACTGTTTCTAGGAGGGGAACTATGATGTTACCTTCTGGGTTAATTCCAGCTTGAAAGCTTAAATCTGGAAAGCGTTGCACAATCACACTAATTACGTCTCCTGAACCCAAGCGATAAGGGCCAGGAGGACGTTCAAATGTCACGTTAATAGTATCCCCTGGCCCCAACAAGTAGCGGTTAAATTGAGGAGAAATTTCGTTATTCGTGCTAGCTGGTGCAACCTCAGTCTCTGGTGGAGGTGAAGGGAATTTTACTGGTAATTCCCCTTCAGGTGGCAAAGTTTGAGCTAAAACAGGTTGAAAAGTATTTAAGAAAAGCCCTAATTGAAAACTTACACAACACAGGGCGCTCAATGCACGCATATAAGAACTCATAAATATTAACATTGCTGGTCTTTAGAATATATTGCCAGAAGTTATGACACTCATTGAGTAGGGTTAAAAACTTCTGCCATTAATGTGGATTGTACTGTTTCCCCAATAGACTCTATTAAAGGCCAAGTAGTTTCCACCTGTCCTAAAGGTTCTATCGGCACAATAATACTGACAGCAACCCAAGGCGCACGATTTTTCTGCCATTGTGCAAATTGATCGGCTACAAACCAGCGAAACGGTGATGAATATCCACTATTTGGTAAAGCGTACCATTGCAAGACAGCAAAGGTTTCTTGATTTGTGGCGGCGCGAAAGAATATTGCTTCTACTCACTTCTTGCACCTGGAAATAGAGATGTCAAAACCACAACTACGTGTAAGGGTAGCGAGGCGTTCAATCTTAAGTAAAAGAAGAGACACGACTATTTGGGGAAAAATAGAT
>NZ_JACJRG010000065.1 GCF_014697125.1 Anabaena minutissima FACHB-250
AGTTAATTAAAAGGCTTGGATATGGCTTTCGTAACTTTAGTAATTTTAGATTACGCAGTTTATTAAACTGGCATTTTACTATTAATTCTCCATAAAAGTAACCGAAGAACCAAAATTACGCAGCCTAATCGCACTATCAAGAATAGTAACAGCAACACCTGAAAGCCTGAATAAATTTGTTAGTTTTTGCCAGCAGCACATCACAGGACAAGAAAGGAAAGAAGCACAAACATTTTTAGATCGCTTTTTTCGAGCTTTTGGACATGAGGGCGCACTGGAAGCGGGGGCTTGTTATGAAGAGGCGATAAAAAAAGGCAGCAAGAAAGGTAAAACGGGTTTTGCTGATTTGGTGTGGAAACCCCGCGTGTTGATTGAGATGAAGAAGCGCGGGGAAGATTTGAGCAAGCATTATTCCCAAGCATTTGATTATTGGACGCGTTTAGTACCTCAACGTCCTAAATATGTCATTCTCTGCAATTTTGATGAGTTTTGGATTTTTGATTTTGATATTCAATTAGATACCCCTGTAGATGTAATTCCTATAGAGCAGCTACCAGAAAGGGCTGGAGCATTTGGATTTATGGAATTAGGGGAAAAAACTCCTATTTTCCGTAATAATCAGGTAGAGGTGACAGAACGGGCTGCACGGCGCATGGGTGAGCTGTTGTTGGAACTGGAAAGACGCAAAATAGAGAAGTTAACAGCACAGCGATTTATTCTGCAATGTGTGTTAGCAATGTTTGCAGAAGATAGACAACTTTTACCCCGTGATATGTTTATTTCTTGCGTTGAAGATTGTATTAATGGGGGAAGTTCTTATGATATTTTAGGTGGTTTATTTCGGGAAATGAATCAGCCAGGAATTACCCCGGCTGGGCGTTATCAGGGAGTAGATTATTTTAATGGTGGGTTATTTTCGGTTATTCATCCTATTGAATTAAGCAAAGAAGAATTAAATTTTTTGGAGTTGTCAGCTAAGGAGAACTGGAGTAAAGTACGTCCAGCGATTTTTGGTAATTTATTTGAAAGCTCGATAGATACTATAGAGCGTCACGCTAGAGGAATTCACTACACCTCGGAAGCGGATATTATGAAAATTGTTCGTCCAACTATTAGCCGTTATTGGGAAGAAAGAATAGAAGTGGCTAATACAATTGGGGAACTACCGACACTGCAATTAGAATTACAAAGTTATCGCGTACTTGATCCGGCTTGTGGTTCTGGAAATTTTCTCTACATTGCATATCAGGAACTCAAGCGGATTGAAATTGTGTTGCTTGATAAGATTTCACAGCGTCGTAGATCAGAAAATAAACAAATGCAAATGGGATTTGTCACGCCATTAAATTTTTTTGGGATGGATACAAATCCTTTTGCGGTGGAATTGGCTAGGGTAACGCTGATGATTGCGCGGAAGATTGCTATTGATAACTTAAAATTGACTGAGCCTGCTTTACCTTTGGATAGTTTGGATAACAATATTGTTTGTCAGGATGCACTATTTAATGAATGGGTGAAGGCTGATGCAATTATTGGTAATCCACCGTTTTTAGGTGGTAAGCACATGAGAATAGTTTTAGGTGATGAATATATCGATAAAGTTTCTAATCGGTTTACTGATGTCAAAGATTCTGTAGATTTTTGCGCGTATTGGTTTCAGTTGGCGCATGAACATATTGACGAAAAAGGTAGAGCGGGATTAGTTGCAACTAACTCAATTAGTAAAGGTAAAAGTAGAATAGCTGCGTTAGATTACATTACTCAAAATGGCGGTTATATTCATGAGGCTGTTTCTACTCAAACTTGGTCAGGTGAAGCCAAGGTTCATGTAAGTATTGTTAATTGGAGTAAAAATAAACCCCAGAAATATTATTTAGATGATCAGATAGTTTCACAGATAAATTCTTCACTAAAATCTACGATTGATGTTTCTCAAGCTGTCACGATCAGAAATCAACTCACCACTCAAACAACAGCAATTATTACAATTAATAGAGACGATCGTATTGTACAAGTTGCCCAAAATCACTAAAGAGGAGATGGAGGAAATGTTTAGCATCAGTGAATTAAGGAATACCAGATATTTTCAGGATGTTTTTCAAGAAGGGAGAGAAGAAGGTGAGCGTATAGGCAAATACAAAGCAGTACCACCAATGTTGGCAGCAGGTTTAACAGTGAAACAAATAGCACAAGCTTTAGACTTGAGTGTGGAGGAAGTACAACAGGCTGCACAAAAAATACAGGGGACAGGTGACAGGTGACAGGGGACAGAAAAGAGGGAAAGTAAGTTTTGCTTTGATTCGTAGCGGGGGGTACAAGTCTCAAAGGAAGAATTGAGCAAATGGCTTTCCCAATTGCTAAAACAGGACTATCCTTCGTCTAAAAAGAGTTTCTCAAGACGAATTGTTGGTTAATTTTTGTTAATATTAGACACAGTGCAGGTGCTTCGTCCGCAACTATCCATAATTCCTAAATTCCTAACTGAGAGAAACTTGATGCTGCGACTAGAACATATTAGTAAAATTTATCCTACAGGCGAAGTTCTCAAAGATGTCAACTGGGAAGTCAAACCAGGCGATCGCATTGGGTTAGTCGGTGTTAACGGTGCGGGAAAATCCACCCAACTGAAAATTATCACCGGTGAAATTGAACCGACGGCTGGCGAAATTATTCGTCCGGCTAGCTTGCACATAGCTTACCTGAATCAAGAATTTGAAGTTGACCCAGGCCGCACAGTTAGAGAAGAATTTTGGACTGTATTTAATGAGGCTAACCAAGCACAGCTAGCCTTGACCCAGGTACAGCGCGACATGGAAAAGGCGACGCTAGAAGAACTCGATCCGCTAATTAATAAATTAGACCGATTGCAGCGTCAGTTTGAAGCTTTAGACGGCTATGGTTTAGAGGCACGCATCGGCAAGATTTTACCAGAAATGGGATTTGAGCAGGAAGATAGCGATCGCCTGGTAAGTGGTTTCTCTGGTGGTTGGCAAATGCGGATGAGTTTGGGTAAGATCCTCCTGCAAAAGCCAGATGTATTACTGCTGGATGAACCAACTAACCACCTGGATTTAGAAACTATTGAGTGGCTAGAAAATTACCTGAAAAAGCTGACTACCCCAATGGTGATAGTTTCCCATGACCGGGAGTTTCTTGACCGCCTCTGCACCCAAATTGTGGAAACTGAACGCGGTGTTTCTAGCACCTACCTGGGGAACTATTCGGCTTATCTACAACAAAAAGCTGAAAGTCAACTAGCACAACTGAGTGCTTACGAACGCCAGCAAAAAGAAATCGAAAAACAACAGACTTTTGTGGATAGATTCCGCGCCAGTGCTACCCGCAGCACCCAAGCAAAAAGCCGCGAAAAGCAACTGGATAAAATCGAACGCATCGAAGCACCGATAGAAGGGGTAAGAACCTTACATTTCCGCTTTCCTCCCGCACCTCGTAGCGGACGCGAGGTAGTGAAAATCAAGGATTTAACTCACAACTACGGTGATAAGATTTTGTTTTTGGGTGCGAATCTCTTGATTGAAAGAGGCGATCGCATTGCTTTCTTAGGCCCCAACGGTGCAGGAAAATCTACAATCCTGCGGATGATTATGGGTTCAGAAACACCCACAGATGGCAATGTAGAACTAGGTGAACACAACGTTATTCCTGGTTACTTTGAGCAGAACCAAGCCGAGGCGTTGGACTTACAAAAAACTGTCATGGAAACTATTCATGATGAAGTTCCTGACTGGGATAATCAAGAAGTCCGCACACTCTTAGGACGGTTCTTATTTACTGGAGATACGGTATTTAAAGCAGTTGGTGCATTGAGTGGGGGAGAAAAAGCCCGTCTGGCTTTAGCAAAGATGCTGTTGCGTCCGGCGAACTTAATTATTTTAGATGAGCCTACTAACCACCTAGACATTCCCGCCAAGGAAATGTTAGAGGAAGCACTGCAAAATTATGACGGTACAGCGATTGTAGTTTCTCACGACCGTTATTTTATTTCTCAGATAGCCAACAAAATCGTGGAAATTCGTGATGGCGATTTTCGTGTCTATTTGGGAGACTATCACTATTATTTGACAAAAATTGCCGAAGAGAAAGAAGAAGCAAGACTGGCTGCGATCGCTGCGGAAAAAGCGGCGAAAAAATCCGCTAAATCTACCAAATCGGCTGCCAAAAAGAAATAAGACAATAATTGAGTAGTAGCATTTTCAGGCTGCTACTCAATTATTTGTTGGCTGGTTTATTACAAAATATATGCAACAGTTACTAAGATTTAAAAAAAGCTAAAAAACATAGAATTATTTCATAAAAAAAGTTAATAAGCAGAAATTCACTTGCGGTGGTATTTAGCAGTGGTATCATTCGGGTATTACAAAAAGTAAAGGGCAATTTATTATGACCAAAGCACCTGTTGCTCCTGTGGTGCTAGTCATTTTAGACGGATGGGGCTACTGCGAGGAGAAGCGAGGAAATGCTATTGCTGCGTCTAAAACTCCCGTTATGGGCAGTCTATGGGCAGCTTATCCGCGTACCCTCATCCACACATCAGGGAAAGCCGTAGGATTGCCAGAAGGTCAAATGGGTAACTCAGAAGTTGGTCATTTGAACATTGGTGCTGGACGGGTTGTACCGCAAGAATTGGTACGTATCTCTGATGCAGTGGAAGATGGTTCTATCCTCAGCAACTCAGCTCTTGTCAAAATTTGCCAGGAAGTTCGCTCTCGAAATGGCAAACTGCACTTAGTTGGGCTTTGTTCTGAGGGGGGTGTACACTCGCATATCACCCATCTGTTTGGACTACTTGACTTAGCCAAAGAACAGCGAATTTCAGAAGTTTGTATTCACGCCATCACCGATGGTCGTGACACTGCACCAACAGACGGTATCAAGGCAATCACCGCCTTAGAAGATTACATAGACAGTGTAGGAATTGGACGCATAGTTACCCTCAGTGGTCGTTACTACGCGATGGATCGCGATCGCCGTTGGGATCGAGTCCAAAAAGCCTACGATGTCATGACCCAAGATGGCACGGGGGATGGTCGCAAAGCTGTAGATGTCCTCAAAGCATCCTATGCTGAAGGGGTGACAGACGAGTTTATCATACCTGTTCGTCTCGCTCCCGGTGCAGTCGCACCAGAAGATGGGGTGATATTCTTTAACTTCCGCCCCGATCGCTCCAGACAACTGACTCAAGCCCTTGTCAGTCCTGAATTTACAGGTTTTACCAGGAAACAAATCAAACCTCTGTCCTTGGTGACATTTACGCAGTACGATTCTGATTTACCAGTACCTGTAGCCTTTGAGCCGCAGAACTTGAGTAATATTCTGGGTGAAGTCATCGCCAACCACGGTTTAAAGCAGTTTCGCACCGCCGAAACCGAAAAATACGCCCACGTCACCTATTTCTTCAACGGTGGCTTGGAAGAACCATTTGCTGGGGAAGACCGGGAATTAGTCAGCAGTCCAATGGTAGCGACTTATGACAAAGCTCCGGCTATGTCAGCAGCAGCCGTTACCGATACAGCGATCGCCGCCATTAAGAAGGGTATCTACTCTCTCGTGGTGATTAACTATGCTAACCCAGATATGGTAGGACATACTGGTCAAATGGATGCTACTGTCACCGCAGTTGAAACAGTAGATCGCTGTTTAGGTCGCCTGTTAGAAGGTGTAAGCAAAGCAGGCGGTACGACAATTATTACCGCAGACCACGGCAACGCTGAGTATATGCTAGATGAAGCAGGTAATTCCTGGACGGCTCACACAACTAACCCTGTACCGTTAATTTTAGTGGAAGGAGAAAAGGTCAAAATACCTGGATATGGTACAAATGTCGAACTACGCAGCGATGGCAAACTAGCCGACATAGCCCCCACCATTCTAGAGATTTTACAGCTACCCCAACCACCAGAAATGACGGGGCGATCGCTGCTACAAACAGCAGAGTATGACGTGCAACGCTCTCGCACTCCTATGCCAGTAGGATTATGATAGGGGACAGGTGACAGGGGAAAATCAGCTACTCCTTATGGGTAGGGTTTTAATCTAACCTGTGAGCTACGAGAAAACAGTTAACATTAAGTTGTTGACTGTTTTCTGACTGTGTTTTAAAACTTCTGATCAAAGAGATTCTTATTATGACAGTTACTAGTATCGTGCAATTTATTTGGGCTGGTTCTGCCCTTGGTCTGATTATTTTAGTATTACTTCATAGCCCCAAAGGGGATGGTATTGGTGCAATTGGTGGACAAGCCCAGTTGTTTAGCAGCACCAAAAGCGCAGAAAATACTTTAAACCGCATTACTTGGGCGTTAACAGTAATTTTCATGGGTTTAACAGTGGTGTTAAGTGCTGGTTGGCTCACTAAGTAAAAATCAAATCAGCAGGAGATAGGTAGATGGGAATGAAGATTAAACACCCAAAACCTAATACCCTGAAAAATTTAATGACAAAGCAGTTACTAGCAGCCCTTGTCTTAGCTATCAGCACAGGATTGCTAGTTATTTTTATTAATCTTCATTTCACATTAGCTACACCTTCTAGCCTGTGGGATCAATCCGGTTTGGATCAGATAATTTGCGAAAATAATCACACCTGTGGAGACGTTGCAATGCAACGTCTCTACATTTCTCAATCCAAAATCCATTCCTTACCGCCTACACTCACAAAATGGGAAGATAGCACAAATAGCGGTGACTACTTCTCCCAAGTCACAAAAACTGAAGTAGGTTATTTAGTGTGGACAAAATTTCCCGTTAAAGTTCAAATTCGACGACCAACAGGAATCAACAACCAACAGGCTCAAGAATGGGTTGATAGTGTCTTACAGACTGTGCAAGAGTGGAATAATTATTTGCCTTTAAAAGTAGTAGAACAGCCAGAAATTGCTGATATTACAATTGAGCGCAAAACCCCACCTCTGGAGTTTTCCCGTGACCAGAAAATCCCTCGTGCGCGTTCTGCTCTGGCCAGCTATGAGCTATACACTCTTCACCATGTTTTATTACACCGCTTCAGTATTTTATTAAGTCCCAGCCAAACTGGTCGCCATCTTTTAGCTGCTTCGCGTCACGAACTCGGTCACGCTTTGGGAATCTGGGGTCATAGTCCACTAGAAACTGATGCGCTGTACTTTTCTCAAGTCCGCAACTCACCACCCATTTCTCCCAGAGATATCAATACTTTGAAGCGCGTTTATCAACAGCCAACTAGTTTAGGTTTCAGCTATTAATCTCTAAATGTATGTATAATTCAAAATCCCTCTATCTTCCAGAAACGGGGTTATTGACTAATCTAACTGTCTTAATTTTGCATTTTGTTAGCGCAGCGTAAAGCCTTCTCTTAGCAGAGACGCTGCGCGAACGGCATAGCTTCGCTTAGAGCGAGTCATCGTTCGCGCAGCGTCTGTCTACGACACGCTCCGCGTACTCCTTCGGAGAAGCAAGCTACGTGTAAGCGTCCCGCAGGGAACGTAGAGAGCGTCATTTTGAATTTTGAATTTTTTAAGCTCCCCATCGGAGTTTTACAGGTCGCTGTGCTAAAACTTCTTGATAAAGTTCTTCTAAATGAGTAATATTTTTACTGAGAGTATAAAGGTCTAATACGCGTTTTCTGGCTTTTTGCCCCAGTAGGGTTGTTAACTCAGGATGGTCTTGGAATAATGGTAACAGCGTGCGTAACTGCGATCGCACTGTTTTAGGATTTAAGACTACCCCTGCACCTTTTTCCAATACTTCCCCATCTGCACCTACATCTGTAGCTATACAAGCTAACCCACAAGCCATCGCCTCTAATAGTGATAGGGATAAACCCTCTACTAAAGAGGGCAAAATAAATCCATCTGCACCCCGTAAAATGTTGATCCGCCGTTCTTCATCAGCAACAAAGCCTAACCAAATAACACCGGAGTCAGCACCATAAAATGGTTCTAAAGAAGTTCTTAAAGGGCCATCACCAACCATTAACAACTTACTACCCGCCGCCATATTGGCTTGCTTCCAAGCTCTCAGCAGTGATTCTACATTTTTTTCTGGGGCTAGTCTTCCTTGATAAACAAATAAACGTTCTGCTTTAAATTCTGCTTTAACTGTAGAATATCCAGGAGAATATCTATCAATATCTACACCGTTGGGAATAACTGCGATTTTTTTCTCCCGCACACCCATATTAGCTAACAATTCTCGCTGAATTTGAGAAAACACAATCACTCGATGGTAGTTATCCAAAAAAGGCGCATAGAGTTGATAAGCCAAAAGTTGTGTTCCTGAGATTAGCTTTGCGCCTTTACCTGCAAATGGTGTATGAAACGTCGCAATGAGCGGTAAACTTAACTGGTCACAAATTTCTGGTAGAAAAAAGTCCAGGGGAGATAAAGTCAAAGAAGCGTGAACAATATCTGGTTGAATTTCCCTGAGTGACTCAGTTAATACCTTTGTGGCTTTGAAAGTGGGGATGGTGTAAACCTGTGACTTATAAAGGAAGGGTAAGGAAACTTCCTGGCAATTTGGCCAATTTTTGGCCTCAGAGTCTTCTTGAGCAAAGTGAAGAAAGCTAACTTGATGGTCTCTATCTAATAAGGCGTTGGTAATTTCTCTACTGTAAGTGACGTTGCCACAAAAGGGTGATTTTTTTCCAATCCAGGCTATACGCATTCTTTATCAGCTATCAGAAGATCGGGGTTGATTATTTATTTTTAATTTTTGTTTGTTGTATCTTATTTTTACTTGCTGGTTGTTTACTCAGTATATATTTTCACTATAAACTAGCCGTAAAACCAAACTTTATGTTTACTAAAGTAGGTAATTTATGGACTTATTTATTGTGTTTTTGAGATGTACAGAAAAGTACATTTACAACAAAGTAGTCTGGATAATATCAAATTGATAGCCAGCAAGTTTATAATCAGATTTTCCTGACATAAGTTTAGCATGAAAGCTTTTGCTTTCAGTTAATGTGCGATCGCCTTTAATTTACGCCTTTTACTTGTGCATCACTTTGGCTAAGTATCTGATGTTAATCGCGGGAGTTATACCAAGTCAAAATACCGCCGGAAATGACGATCGCAGATAATCCCATAAACACGGCTCTTAAACCAACAAAGGTTTCTGCTACCCCTGCTAATGCTAAGGGTAGAGACAAGGCAATATTAACGACATTATTTTGTAACCCAAAGACTTTACCACGCATTTCGGGCAAGGTTTCGGTTTGAATAGCGGTCTGCATGGGGATACCTACCAAAGCCCCAAACACACCCAGTAGTGCTACCAAAAGTAACACAGCCCATAGTTGGGTTGTAAACAGCGATAGACCCAACAAAGATGCGGCCATACCCATACAACCAAATAGACTTAGTTGACTATAAGAAAAGCGTTGACCGAACTGACCAATTATTGTAGCTCCTGCCGCAATTCCTACACCGCCAGCAGCTAGTAAAAAGCCGAACTGAGAAGCTTTTAAGTTAGGAATAATTTCTGCCATGCGAACAGCTAAAACTGTTAAGGCAGCAAAGACAGAAAATAAAATTGTTAGTTGTAGTAAAGCATTACGAACACGATAATTCTCTTTGAGATAGCGTAGCCCATCTTGCAAGTCAGAAAATACGTGAGGAAATTCGGTTTCCGGCGCGTGGGTTTTTTCGTTAGTGACTAACAGTAGCAGAATAATACTAGCGATCGCATAACTACCACCAACTAAAAGTTCTTTCCCAAATCCGTTATTACCACCCAGTTGCGCCCAAATGCTATCTGCTAACGCTAATAGCGGTTCTCCCACTGCAAACCCAACGATTACCGATGCCATCATCGTTGTCGTATATAAGGAATTAGCTGACAGTAAATCCTGTTCCTTTACCACCAGAGGAATTGCTGCCTGTTCTGCTGGGGCAAAAAATTGGGTTAATGTAGATACTAAAAAAGTCACACCTAAAATAATGGCAAAGCCTACAGGTATCATCCCTATCGGTTGCCAATCATGAGTCAACCACAACAGTAAGGGAATCGCTAACACCAAAATACCTCGCCAAGCATTGGTGGCTACTAACACAGCTTTTTTTGACCAGCGATCGACAAATACACCCGCTACAGAACCAAACAGCACGGCGGGAATAGTAAAAGCCATCATCAATGCTGACACCCAACCACTGATGCTTTGATTACTGCCTTGAAACTCAGAGTTAATCAAAGCAATCATCAGTACCAAATAAACTTTGTCGGCGAGTTGGCAAAAAACCTGACCACCCCAAAGCGCAAGGAAATTGTGGTTTTGGAATACAGATGCAAACCCCTGCTGTTTCATAGTTCCGGATGTTGCTTCCCCACCAGCACCAGAATTATCTGTACTAGTCAACGTTGGCTTACTAGTGTATCCATTCCTTTGGTTAACAGCATCATCTGATTCAATATCGGTTAATGACTCTGGTAAATCAGTTTTTGGAATTTCCGATGTCCAACTTTTATCTTGTGTAGAAATGTCTGGTGAAGACATCTCTTGGTTGTTGGTGTGACTAGGAAGAGAATGAGGAACAACACTCAAATAATTTGGCGCAGTTGGAGCTGATGCCCTATTCTGGGTTCTGGCGTGAGTGGGTGACAACGGCAGAATTTTCTTATCAAAATCAGACGGTTGCATCATGATGGTTGGCAGCAAAATAAGAATCGATGAGAATAGCGGAGCGAATAGGGCGACCTAAATGATACTGAGCATACTGGCGCAAAATCTGCTCTACAGATAACCAGCTTTCATCTCTAGTGGTGCTAATTTGCATTATCTCTGGTTGTGAGAGCTGTTGGAGCATATTCAGTTCAATAGAATTTAAACGCACAGAAATTACTGGAATTTCTTGTCGATGTATAACTGTTTGGTAGTCAGGTTTTGGAGATTGGGGATTGGAGGCTGGGGACTGGGGATTGGGGATTGGGGATTGGGTCAAAGTTCTTTTTCCCTGCTCGCCTGCTTCCCTTGCTCTCCTGTTTGCTTCTTTTCGTAAATTGTCCCAAGCTTCTAAACAAATAATTCCACCAGTGGGGATGCTAAAACCTACCTGCCAGTTGGGATTTGTTAGGTCTGGAGTGAGGGAGCGTTGAGTTAAACAACAGGTTTGGACTTGTGGGGTGAGTCCTGCTAAGGCTAAGAGGTGAAAAACGGCATGAGCTAGGGAGACGAGGATGTTAGATGGCTCTGTTTTAGGTGAAGACTCCAAACGCTGGAGATGTTCATTGAGTAATTCATATAGTTCTTCTTGGGGATGTTCACTCAATGCCTGACAAAGAACTATTTCTGCGAGATACTGACTTGCAGCTAATTTGCCCAAATCTTGGGACAAACCTGGATAAGTTTTTACTGTTTGGGCTTGAGTGATTCTATCGAGCGATCGCCCTTTGGCAATTAGTAGTTCATTAACTACAAACATCCCACTTCTACCACCAAGACTAGAATTGTGCTTACGTGAGCCTGGGGCAACGGCTCGAATCAAACCGAATTCTCGTGTCAATATCGTCACTATTCTATCTGATTCACCCAGCACCTGGCTTTTGAGATTAATCCCCGTTGCTTTATAGGTTCTACTCATTATTTATTGATGATTTAGTCATTTGTCATGAGTCAAGACAAAAACAAATGACAGAAGAACAACAGCATGAACTATCCACCTTTTCCCATGTGATTGCGCTGGTGGATCAAATCGACACCACGAGATGTGCCTAATCTAGTAGCACCCGCTAATATTAAGTCTAAAGCTTGCTCAATCGTACTAATCCCCCCAGAGGCTTTAATTCCTACTCTGTCTCGTGCTACTTCCTTCAATAGACGCACATCTGCTACAGTCGCTCCACCACTCCAACCTGTACTGGTTTTTAAGAATGCTGCTCCTGCATCCATAGCGATTTCGGCTGCGAGTTTTTTTTCCGCATCCGTCAGGAGGTTAGTTTCCAAAATGACCTTCACTGTCTGTCCTGTCGCTTCACAAATTTCGGCAATTTCTCGGTGAATTGCCTCAGTGTTCCCAATTTTCACCCAACCTAAATTGATCACCACATCTAACTCTGTCGCCCCATTTTCCGCAGCTTCTTGAGCCTCATACAACTTGACAGCCCCAGTTGTCGCTCCAGTGGGAAAACCAATTACCGTACAAACTTTAGGTTTTTTGCCATGCAGAAGTTCTGCGGCTTGTTTTACATAAACAGGGTAAACACAAACTGACGCAAAATTAAATCTGTCTGCTTGTTCACACCATTGCTCAACCTGCTCTGGAGTTGCTGTTGGGTCTAACAGGGCATGATCGATCAATGGCGCGATATCAATGTCTGGATAGTCTGCTGCCATCGTATTTTTTACCAACGAAGATTATAAACCTTTATAAAAAAATAAGATTCTTCTTATAAATTAAATCACATCTATTTCGAGTGTAGCCTGAAAACCGACAAAGGGCTGAGTCCTATGGCAATCCTATTTAATTTTTGAGAATTGGGAAAATTCAGAACCCTGCTTTTTCGGAAAAACAGGGGTTCTTGTGCCTTACGAATGATTTAGGGTGATTAGATATAGAAAATTATTGAGTATTACAGTAAAAATCCAGAATTTTAATTAACAAACTGGGGCAATTTCAGTAACCACCAGAGGCTAAGAAATCAAAAATTGTTCGAGCTAATGCTTTCGATGCTAAATATGGCACACCATTACCTATAGTTTTAAACATATTCGTAAGTGACATATTTTCTGGCAGAACAAAATTTTCAGGTAAAGATTGTATTGCTAAAGCTTCCGCCACAGAAATTCGCCTGGCTTTGTAGGGATGTAGATGTACCTCATTATTGCCATAACAAGCAGTAGGAGAATAACGCCACCTATGTAAACGTTTAAAAGATTTCTTAGAATCATCTCCTTCGGCAATAGTGGTAAATCTTTTCATTCCTGCTCTTGGTTTAAAGTAATGGTTAGAGTTAGGATGCTCTGAAACATTATTTTTTCTAAACCAATATTCAACTGTCAATTCTTGAGGAATACCATCAGGACAAGGCATTACAGAATCCTCTTCAAATGGTTCATATTGACTCCAAGGGTAAGCAAAAATATTTTCTTGAGAATGTAAAATCCGTTTAAACCACGGAAAATTTAATTCACGTAATTCAGAATAGCTATTAATTTTAATACCTATATTTTTAAGTAAACTCTTTTTGAATCCTAATAAAATAATTCTTTCTCTATCTTGAGGTACACCGTATTCAATAGCATTAATCAACCGTTCTGTTAATAGATAATCTGCCTGCTGTAATTGTATTTTAATAGATTCAAAAAATAGACGATGTTTCTTTGTGCGCCACAAACCTTTAACATTCTCAAATAGAAAAAAATCTGGTAAATTGTAACAAATTAATTCGACATAAGCTGCCGAAAGCTTACCATTATCTCCCAAATATCCCCGATTTTTCCCCCCGATGGAAAAATCAGGACAAGGTGGCCCGCCAATAAAGCCCACAATATTATTTGACTTACGACAATCCTGCACTAATTCCCCAAAACGCTTTGCTTCTAACCCATTAATAAGTTTATTTACATCTGCTGTTTCTCCATGATGATATCCGTATTCTGGCAATGGTAATTTCAGCATCTCCCGTGAATAACTATATGCTCCCATGAAGGGGGAAAATATTTCATTGACATAAACGATATTAAAACCACTTGTTTCAAAACCTAAATCTAGCAACCCTGAACCAGAGAAGAAGGAGAAAACACAAGGAATCAAACTCATCTTTATATTTTATATGAATAATAAAAGTTATCAATTAACTAGAAATCGTGCAGTGAAAATAGTTTGCAGATATTGACAAAATCATGAAATATAATTTTGCAGTATTAACAAAAGCACGGTAATTTGAGTCTTTTGGCAATCATCAATGATTTACATAAGTTCTTTTGATGATAGCAGAGATGTTGATTGATGGTAAGATTTGTGAAATTAAGAGCTTGTTTTTGAGATTCTTAGAACTAGTTCAATCTCTTGCTTTAGATACCCAACATCACATATTCTTAATAAATAGCAAAGTGAAGCCCCGAAAGTAATGTATGTGTCCAGAAAATCTTCTTAGTTTGCTCAATTAGTACCGAAAAAAGGCACTTCCTTTTGTACTCTTGATACTCTTTTTATTCAAAAATAATTACGCTCTACCCTTACTCAACAGATAATACCCGTGTTAGAAGCTTTTATATTCGCCACAATATTATGCGGCTTTTTCGGCATCATTCTTAAAAAGAACCTGTTGATGAAGATCATCTCAATGGATGTCATGAGTACCGGGGTTATCGCCTATTACGTGCTGATTGCATCACGAGATGGTTTGTTTTCGCCGATTGTTGGCAAAGTTGAAAATGCTGCGTACTCTGATCCAGTTCCCCAAGCAGTGATTTTGACAGCGATTGTCATTGGCTTTTCAATCCAGGCATTAATGCTGGTCGGTGTTATGAAGCTGGCGCGGGATAATCCCACATTGGAAATCAACGAGATTGAGAAGAATAATACGCCATGACTGCCATTACGATCGCCTGGATTGCACTACCATTTTTTCTGGGGTTCTTGATTTTTCTAGTCCCCAAACTTGACCGCCATTTGACACTGTGGGGGTCTATTGCTTCCGCCGCCTATGGGTTGCAGTTGTTTGTCGAATCATCGCCCCTCACACTGAAGTTACTCGATAATTTCGGTGTGACGTTGGAAGTAGATCAATTAAGCGGCTACTTTATCTTAACTAATGCACTAGTAACGGCTGCGGTGATCATCTACTGTTGGCGCAGTGATAAGAAGGCTTTTTTTTATGCCCAGATGATTATTGTGCATGGTAGCCTGAATGCAGCCTTTGTTTGTGCGGACTTTATTAGTTTATACGTAGGCCTAGAGGTAAGCGGGATTGCAGCTTTTCTCTTAATTGCCTATCCCCGCAGCGATCGCTCAATTTGGGTGGGCTTGCGTTATTTGTTTGTCAGCAACACGGCCATGTTGTTTTATCTAGTAGGCGCGGTACTGGTTTATCAGACACATCATTCCTTCGGTTTTGCAGGTTTAAAAGGCTCACCACCAGAAGCGATCGCCCTCATATTTTTAGGACTATTAGGTAAAGCTGGGATATTTGTCTCAGGATTGTGGCTACCCTTAACTCACTCTGAATCAGAAACGCCAGTATCAGCTTTACTGTCGGGGGTTGTCGTCAAAGCCAGCGTTTTACCATTATTGCGTTGTGCTGCCATTTCCCCAGAAATTGATACCATAGTCAGAATTTTCGGTGTAGGCACAGCTTTGATGGGAGTATCCTTTGCTGTCTTAGAAAAGGATAGCAAGCGGATGCTAGCCTTTCACACAATTTCCCAGTTAGGTCTTATCCTGGCTGCACCAGAAGTAGGTGGTTTCTATACGCTGACACATGGATTAGTCAAATCATCGCTGTTTCTGAGTGCAGGCGCATTACCCAGCCGCAACTTCAAGGAACTGCAACAAAAACCCATCGACACCAAAATCTGGATAGCCTTAGTGATAGCCAGCCTCTCCATTTCCGGCTTTCCCTTATTATCTGGATTTGGAGCGAAAGTGTTGACGATGAAAAACCTGCTACCTTGGCAAGCGATCGCGATGAATGTCACCGCCGTAGGCACAACCATATCCTTTGCCAAATTTATCTTTCTTCCCCATGCAACCCAAGAGGGACATACAGTCAAACCAGGTTTTTGGCCAGCAGTCACGCTGTTACTCAGTGGGCTAATTGTCGGTAACGTCATCTATCTACAGGCATATAACATTGCTGACATCATCAAAGCGATCGCCATCATTAGCGGAGGCTGGTTAGCTTATACGTTCATTTTTAAACGGGTAGCTGTCTATCTACCTCGTGTACTGGAAGAATTTGACCATTTAATTGGGGCGATGAGTCTGATTTTAATCCTACTGTTTTGGATGGCACTGGCATGATTGGGCATTTCATATTACGAATGGTAATTTGGCTTCTACTCACCGCTAATGTGAGTTTGACGAATATTCTCATCGGTGTAGCCATTGCTCTCTTATTACCAACGGGTTACACATCTCCAGACAAATTTAAAGATTGGCTCAAGGTGATCATCAAAACCATCGTAGCGATTCCGGTGGCTTATCTTGAGTCCTTGGAAATCATTTTCCGTCCCCATAAACACGAAGATATCATTATCGAACGAGTCAAGCCCAAGCGATCGCCAAGTCTCATCTTCTTGGATATCTTTATCATTACCTTTACGCCCAAAACCATTGTCGTGAATTACCGCGAAGAGGGTTGGTACGAAGTCCACCAGATTCAACGGAGGAAGAAAAAACCATGAACCTGGAAATAGTCATAATTGCCATGATTGTGGCCTTACTCATCCCCATTTATGAGTCCTGGAAAAGTGATGATATCTGGCAAATCATGTTGGCTTTTGGCAGCATCTCCAGCAAGATAGCCATCATGATCTTGTTCGTATCTGTTCTCCGCGATGATTGGATGATTGGGGTGGTGGCGGTGATTATTTTGAGTGTGGGTAATGCTGGCTTAATGCTACTAGCGCAAATACTGAAACGATTGAGTGACGTATGATCAATATTCTTAGTTATACCTGTATATTTATCGGTCTGATTTTCTGGTTTTGGGGAACTGTTCATTTAGTGAGCGATCGCTCAGTCTTATTCAAACTGCATGGTCTTTCCGTCGCTGATACTCTCGGCTCAATGCTGATGATCGTTGGATTGCTGCTGAAGATACCCAGTGAATGGCCGTTGCTCATCCTTGGCATTATCTCCTTAGCAGTCTGGAATACCATGTTGGGTTACGTATTGGCGCACTGTTCCTATGAAGAGGGTGAACATGAATGATAGCTATATCTATATAATTATTGCCTTATTACCCTTAGCTGGTGGGATGTTGGTAACTCAGACCAATCCATACCATGCTTTAGTCATTCGTGGTGTATTGGGTGCAGTCGCCGCCTTAGTAGATGCGATTTTAGGCGCGGCAGATGTGGCTTTAACTGAAGCCTTGATGGGTAGTATGCTGGCAACTACCCTCTATGCAGTGGCGGTACGTTCATCAATGGTGATGCGTCTGGGGGTGATCCAAGATGAGTCAATTGAGGCACAAGATAGAGATTGTGAAAAAATCATTGATAATCTACGAGCCGTTGTTAACAAACACTATCTGCGTTTAGAAATCGTTCCTTACACGAATACCCAAGCTTTGCAGAGGGCGTTAATTGATAAAGAAGTTCACGCTACCTGTATCTCTACAGCACAAAGTCAGCAAAACGGCGTAGAAGATGGGGACAAAATGCAACCCTATCACACAACAACCAGAATCCAACGCCTTTATGACATCATGCAAACCGAACTTTCTACACCACAAACAATCCTGTCCTATGTAAACGTTTCAGACTTACAGGAGCAGCATTCATGAAATGGATCTACATCGTAGCGGGGATAGCACTGTACGTCAAAATGCTGGTTCTACCCAATCCTGATCTCGATTCGTCAGATATTTCTATTGTCGAATTGGTCGTCAAAGATAGTGGTGTTCCCAATGCAGTCTCAGGGATTATTTTCCGCAATCGCCTATACGACACCATCTTTGAAGTCGTTGTATTTTCGATCGCCATCTTGGGTGTAAATTTTCTCCTGGCCAATGAGAGTCCGTCCTGCACAATGTATCAGTTCAAAGACCAACCATCTATTGTTCTGGCGCGTTTGGGTGCAACAATCACCGCCTTAGTCGGTATTGAACTAGCGATTCGCGGACATCTCAGTCCCGGTGGTGGTTTTGCGGCTGGCGTAGCTGGTGGAACTGCGATCGGACTAGTGGCCATAACCTCATCCTACCCGTGGATGCAGGAAATCTACCAACGTTGGCACGCCGCCACCTGGGAGAAGGTTTCAGTATTACTTTTTATCGTCCTCGCAGTAATTACTCTAGCTGGAATAGAGTTACCACATGGAGAATTAGGGACACTGTTTAGTGGTGGTATTCTCCCCATATTAAACATCATCGTCGCCATCAAAGTTGCCTTGGGTTCTTGGGCGGTAGTTTTGATTTTTATTCGTTATCGAGGATTGTTGTAAAAAAGTCAAAATTCGGTTTTACTGGACTTGTTATGCTAAATTAATAGTCTTGCAGAGGAAAAAATGAATTCTTAACAGTTTTGATAGTAAATTTATTAGCTTTTAACTAAAGGGGGATTAAGTCCCCCTTTAATTACCTTATACCTTCTTGATTCAATCAAATATCTAGATTTTTAGATCAATCTCTATATGTATCTAACCGAATTACTAATAGAAAATATAGGCCCAATTAATTTTATAGATTTATCTCTACCATTTCATGATGACGGAAATCCTAAACCTGTTATTTTAGTAGGTACAAATGGTTCAGGAAAAAGCATCTTTCTTTCTTATATTGTTGATGCTCTTACTGAATTTGCTAAATCTGCTTATTCTGATATAGTACCGATTGATGCACAAGGACTACACCCTTACTTTAAAATGGTAAGTCCTACTAATCAAAGAATAGGTTCAGATTTCGGTATTGCTTTATTACAATTTATAATTAACAAAAATAATTATTATTCTTATATAGAAAAAACAGGTCTTTTGGATTGTCAATCATATTCTAACAAGAGAAGACAAAGATTTGAGTCTGTTAGTTCATGGAATACAGAAGGGAACTATAAAGAATGTCATCGAGAAGAATTATTATTTCGCACAGCTTTTAAAAACAATGTGATTTCTTATTTTCCTGCTAGTCGGAGAGAAATTCCTCATTGGTTAAATGTTGATAGCATTAGTAATAAAAGTCAAACTAATTTCGGTTCTTGCGGTAGTTTTATGGTGATTATTAAAATTAACTGAATTATAAGGGCTATAATTTAAAGACAATAATGCCTACAATATAGATTTGACAAGTATTTAAGAGATATTAA
>NZ_JACJRG010000066.1 GCF_014697125.1 Anabaena minutissima FACHB-250
CCAATCTAGTCAATGCTTGCAAGCCAAACCCCGTGATTATTCGCAAAAACACGGAGTGAACCAGTCGGGCTGAAAATCCTCGTGTCACGAGTTCAAGTCTCGTTCCTGGCATTCAAACAGAATCAACACTCTAGCCTCCAAATCAATTAATTTTGGGGGTTATTTGTTGTTAGTGCCTAATCGCTGCCACCGAGGTATTACGGATGCCCATTAATTAATCAGTTTTACTGATGGAATTTCTAGTAATTCTGGGTTGTTAATCACCATCTGTTTAAATTTCCTCAGTTCGTCCCAAGTCCTAACATTGGTGTCTAGTTCTCGCCCTTGGTTGAACTGGTTATTGTGACGGCTGGACTTTCTTAGTTCAATATAAGCCGCGATCGCACTCAAGATTATTTCTTGGCTATTGCCGTGTAACACGGCTTCACCACTATCTAAAGCCCTAGCGTAAGCCATGATTTTGGCTTCTAGCGCGATGGGAATGCGGACGGTTTTAGTTTCCCCTGACTGCCAACTGCTACCACTAGTCCAAGTCGTGCTAGTTCTGCCACCCTTAGCCATAAGTAAACCCCTGCATTGCCGTGTTACAAGGCATTATAGGGGAAATTGTGAGTTAATAAAATAAAATAGCTAAAGTGAATACCCTGTTAACTAATTGGCTTGGATGGACGTTGAACAAAATAACCAAGGATTGCAGTAGCTACCCCTGTGGTAGTAGCTGAAGTGTGGGGGTCGATTACGCCAAAGCCACCAAGTAGCGTAGAAGTACCCGCAATCAATCCTAAAATCGTGGTCAAAGTATCAATGGTTTTATTAGGCATTTTCTTGACTTAATCCTTAGCTTATAAAGTATTTTCGTCTCGTGGTACAAACCCCTGCTTGGAGAGGAATGCTTGATTTTGTTTTATTTCCGTCCAGCATCTAGAGAATTTATGGTCTATTTTTTCATTTAAAGAGTGGAGATGATAGTCCAAAAATTCCCTCTTCCCTGAATACTCGGTAAGATGTAAGGCTAATTGATGTTCAATATTTCTAATCCTTTCTATTTGAGCCTCATTAACAACAGCAATTGCTTTTTCAAGCCCCCATTTAATTTGTGCTACCCACCAAATAAAGCCTGCAAAGCCAGTAACAATAGCAGAAACGCCTAAGATAACATCAAGATAATTTTTCATATTTCATCTTCCCCAATTCAAGCAGAATAGTTTTTTGTAATAGTTCGGGGGAAGAAGCTACAGTCTTACCATTAAAAGATATTTCCCATTGTTGAGCATTTCTCACAAGGATAAATTCCACATCTAAATATCTAAAAATTCCGAAAACTGAAAACACAGCAATATTTTGAGGGGGGATAACATTGATATTTAATGCTGATTGAACGGATTGCTCAAGATAAGTATCTAGTTCTTTTTTAAATTGTTGAATCAAGGCATTAACGGCTGTTTTTTCAGCTTCTTCTCGGTCGCGTTGAATGCTGGTAGTTTTGCTTTGAGCCGATTGCCAATGAGAGTTGATAACGTCTTCAATATTGAATTGCCGTAAAATAATTTCCATGATTCACCTTTAAGTAGTTTCGTTTTCTGCCCCTGGTCTTTTGAGTAGCTCTAAAATAATTTCATTGAAATCATCGGGTCTAAGGTCTGTCCATAAATCAATGCGTTCATCTTTGCGAATATAGCGTTTACCGTTAATGGGAATACCACTACCTAACGCGCCGGGAATTTGATATTGATTCATGACAGTGAAGTAAGCCGGGTAAACTCGTATCGGCTGTTTGAGGTATGAGCCGCCTACATCTTCTGTCCGGTCTTCAGTAATAGTTGGCTTTTTCACGAGTTCAGCTTTACTGAGTGTGAGCATTGCCCTGAGCCTATCTTCTGCCTCATCACCAGTTTGCCCATAGACAGCCATTTGCCGCCCGTTGTCTAATATGCCAGTGGCACGAAATCGCCCATACATATAACCATTAGCCCCACCGCAAGCGATTTTAATTCGTTCCCAGTCGAGCTTGGCTTGGTCGATGTCGGGGATGGAATAGGTCGCTTTGACAAGTCTGTCTTGCCCTAATCGCTTAGACCAAGGTGGTTGAGCAACGCTGAAAAACTGCACCTGCAAAGATAGACTTCTGGGTTTAGCCCGTAGATAATCGTCTATGGGCTGCCCGACAAAAGTACCGAGGTCTTTGTCCGCCATCATTTGATAATTGGTGAGGGTTTGGACAATTACCGGCTTAAGTGCCTCCTGTGGCCCCGCTAAGACAATTTTTTGATGGTCTAAACTGCGGTCGGGCTGAATTTCCAAATATTTGGTTTTACCCATTGGTGGTAATTTTTGCTGTTTAAGTTTTTCGGCTGCCATATAAGACTCAACCGAGTTGGCGACCACATACCCAGCTTCAACGCAACCTTCCCAAGATTCCTCTAAAAATTCCTCTACGAAATTGCGGACGAATGTATTCGGAATAGATTCAACTTTTTCATCAACAGCCAAAGCGAACGACCAAGGCTTAGACCCAGCTTTCCCCCAGGCTTGAATAGCATCTGCCGCTTTATCCCCAAATAAGCGGTTAACTAGTGCGACGTTGGATTTGATGAACTTGCGGATATTTTTAAAGCCCCACAGGATAAGCGACTGCACCCCACTAATGAAGGTGTACCGCACCAACCCCGCCAAGTTACCTAAAAATTCATCAGCTAGTTCTTCTACGACGTTTTCTAGAACATAAGCCCCAAGCGGTTCATTAAACGCCATGATAGTTGCACCCGGTAGCACTCCACAGCCTAAGTAGCCGACTAAATTACCCAATGTCCCGCCGAGCATTCCCCCCAATGCCGCCCAGTGAGAGCTAATCTGTTGGTCAATCTCTGCATCAGAAATATTCCAATTGAAATTCCAGATATATTGCAACGTAGAAGTTAGTAGTCCCCATAGCCCGGTCAAGGTGAAGCTGATTAACCCGCCTACGTTGTCAATCAGAAATCCTACCAGCCGCCCGCCGGCGTTCCACGCCCAACCGATGAAGCCCCCTTCATCGTCGTTCTGTTTATCCTCAAAGAAATTTTTAAATGAACGATTACCAATGCTAGAGCGCACTTGGCGAGATTCGAGGGCAGTTTCTACAATATCCGCTAACCCCATAATTCCTCTAGCCTCACTTCTAGAATCGCATCGGGGGTAATGCCAATGTAACGGGGGCGACGATAACCGACCTTGTAAACTTCAAAGTCACGGAAGTACACAGAACGCTCTTGTAAGTCTGAGGGAATTGGGGATTCAAACAACACAGGTGTAGTAGCTGGATAGATTCTTATAGCATTCCCAGTTTGGTCACTGTTTGCTGTCTGGTAACGGGGACGAATAAGAATATAACTAGACAGTTTGTTCCAGTCGCTACAGAGAAACGAGACGCGGATGGTGGCATTTGCACCGGTGGCAGTGGTAGGAAATTTTAGCCACTGTTTTTTCTGGGCAACGATAACGCCTAAATCATTCCAAACCCCAATATCGTCCGTCCTCGTCCCCATAGCCTTCCGATTCCTCTAGCCATTGGTCGTATTCGCCACCCTCGACGTAATCATCTAAATCTGCCGAATTTACGGCTTCTAAAAGTCCACTTCCCGAACGGGCGACAAAAGCAACATCAGGATTATGTTCTGCGAAGTTACCCCAGCCGGGGGGAAGTGTCGAGTGCAGGTAATCGTTAAAAAATGGGTGTCCGGGAAGGATTAACCCGGATTCGGTTTCAATGGGCAACTCAAGCATTAAAACGGTATTCCAATAGGAAGTGTTTTTTCTTCAGAAAGAATGTCGTACCCCAAAGTAGAGATATTTTCTACTTCCTCTGTGGAGTAAAAACTGGTAAATCTAGAGCCATCAGCTAGTTCTTTACTAGCTCGTCCAGGGTAGGGCGTTGATGAGCCACTAACTAGCTTTTTACGTTCTACACTGCCAGTAATTTGGGTGGCACTTTTCAATCCTAGTTCCGCCCCATAAGCCTCAAAATCGGCTTTATTCATGGAGAAGCAATACAGCGAAAAATCACTCAAAAGTGCGATCGCGGTGAGAGTGCCACGGGTTGCGCTAGAAGGCTTAATAATCACACTTTGCCCACGTTTCGACATATTCCAGCCGGCAGCGAGGGCAGCAACGAGCTTGTCGTAACCGCAGAAAGTAGAAACGCTTTGCTGTTGGAGTGGTGTGGCATTGGGGATTTTTTTAGAGACTCTAGGCGGCTTGGGAGTTTTTGCCCCAACGATTTTACAGCCTATAGCAGCGTCTAAGCTTACATGGCCAAGGGCTGTAATGTCTGCGCTGGATACCCCTGCTAATGAAGATAAATCTTTAGTTTTAAAACCATAAGACATATATAGATTAACAGGGACAAACACCAGACTCTCACGCTTTTGATTACGTGTATAAGCTGGCATGGGTATTAAACTCCACCAGCAGCAGCAACCAGGACAACTTCCTCACTTAAGATGTCGTAGCCAGCAGTAGAAGCACTTTCTGCCACAGAGGTAGAATAAAAGCTGGCAAATCTAGAACCATCAGCCAGTTCTCTGCTAGCTTTACCTGGGCGTGGTTTGGATGAACCAGAGACAAGTTTTTCTCTCTCTGCGGTGGAGACAGTTGCAGATGTTTGTAAACCCAGTTCAGCCCCATAAGCTTCAAAATCAGCTTTATTCATGGGGAAGCAATACAGTGAGCCATCTGACAAGGTAGCAATCGCGGTAAGACTCCCACGGGTTGCGCTGGAGGCTTTGAGCATAACGCTACGCTTAGGTTTAACTAAATTCCACCCTGCACCAATAGCAGTAGCTAGCTTATCGTGAGCGCAAAAAGTCGAAACGCTTTGCTGTTGCCCTGGTGTGGCATTGGCTATCTTCTTCGATACCCTTGCAGGTTGGGGGGCCCTAGCTCCCACAATGAGAATCAAGCCGGCACCTGTTACAGCATCTTGGGCAGTGTGTCCTAACGTTGTAGTCAGGTCAGATGCGGAAATCCCGGCGATGCTGGCTAAATCCTTAGCTTTCCAGCCATATCTAACAACACTATTAACCGCGACAAAAAATAAGTTTTCGCGCTTTTTACCCCTGGTATAAGATGGCATATTTAACTCAAAAGTAGTTTAAATTTCACTAATAAATTAAAGATAATTCGACGTATAACTTAGTTGCATCAGTGTAAACCGAATCTTCTATTAATACTAAAAAATAGCTTATTAACCGATATTTACTGATATTAAATCCAAGAAAGGTTGAGCTTTTTCGCGCTATCCACTTCCATAAACTATGTTTACAACCCTATGGGTGCGAAAAAAGCATAAGCGGTAAAAACGGATGTAGAGCTTGGGCAAGGTTAGTAAAATTTAGACATGGAATTATTGATTTATCCGCTTCTATGTCCGCGTACACAACGCCGAATGCGTAGACGATGGCGACGCAAGAAAAACGGTATAGTACAACCGTACCGTTACCGACCTCAACGGAGGCTTGTGTATCGTCTCATGGCAGAAACAGGACTTTCTGAGCCAGGTGTAAGAAATCAGATTAAAGATGAAAGACTCTACTTGCTCCGCGAAGAATGGGGAGTTAATGCCATATCCAGGGCAGACCTGTAAATCAAGTATCCTCGCTGGTATCTTGACCAATATCACGAATTCTAGGACGTTGATCCAATGGTCTGCCGTATGGGTGTAATGTATCCGTTATCCCTGGTTGACCAATAAATCCTGTCTCGATTTGTTCCACAAAACTATCCCATTCGTCTTTTTTAGGTTCTGGCGGTGGTGCGCCGGGGCCGCTTTCGGTGTTTGTGGCGGGAATTTTAGCTAAAACATCAGCTGCATCACTTAAGAGTGAAGCTCCTCTTAAAATCGCGCTAATTTTGCTGTAAGGGTCACTTGTGCCGACATTACGAAAGTTGCTGGCTCTGTACATAGCAGCCATTTCCAGTATTGGCATAATCAGATCATTGAGGTCGCTTTTATCGTCATTTTCAAAGCCTTTCACCTTGACCTCACCAGCTTTGAGCATTTTGTCTAGTTGCCCTTCTCCTGGCTTAAAAGTAAATGGCATTTTATGCTCAATTTGCTTGCCCTTGTAGCCCAAAAATTCAGCATTGGCTTGGGCATAGTCACTGGCTAAAAGTGCCAACTGTTTGGCGTTCCCCGCTTCAATCATGCCGTTGATTGTGGCGATAAGGTTAGCGTTGCTCTCTGACTGCAATACCAATAACATCCCGACAATTTCAGCGAGGGTTTCTGCCAGATTGGGGAGTTTAACTTGTTTCGATTGGTCGCCTTCCTGGGTTAAATCTGCATCTTGAATATTAATCTCTTGGGGGAATTGCCCAAATTGGGCATTCGTTTGAATGACTGAATATGCAATGTATTGAGCTAGGCTTTGAATTGTCGTTGTACCACTGTTCGTCTTTACTAAACTTGTAGGAACGCTGGCAGGTAACGGGCCAATTCTTTGTAATATCAGTCTTAATAGTCGCCTAGTATCTTCGCAACAATCCATTTTATCTTTATCCTTATCCTTCTCTGGCGGTGGCGGTGGTGGATTATCAAAATCAAATTGCCTATAAAATCGTTCGTTAGCTGTTACGACTATCTTTTTAGTATTTAAAACGTAGTAACTACCATAAAAATCACTTCCAGTATCAATAACTTCTACTATTCTAGGTTCGTAGTCACTTGTAATAGTCTTTGGCAAACCAACAGGATTTCTTGTAATAGCTGTCCCCTCTGTTTCGGAATAATTAAAAGTGTCATTACTAAAAACAGTAGTATCATCTTTTTTGAAAAACGATACAGAAGGATTTACGATATATCCGGTACTTTCTTCAAGATTTATTTCTGCTTCTAGCAAGTATGGCGGAAAATTCTTAATATTTGGAGCAATGACATAAAATACAATACTTCCCTCTTTTTCCTTGTTCCAGATAGTATTATCTTCTAAATAATCCCCCTCTATTGTTCCTCCGTCTTCTAGCCACTGTATTCTAGCCGATTCAATCAAACGAAAAGCCTTTACCCATTCACTGTTCCGCTTGTTCTTGCTTTGTGTTACTAGTTCTATTCTGTGTGTTGCCTGCTGACCATTGGACATTATATGAAAGCTTGTTTTCTCGACAGATACAAGAGAAGCAACTGTTTCGTCATAAGAATAAGCATTAGCTCCATTTAAGCCCCCATCTTCATAGTAGAGAGAATAGGTTGTAAATCCAAAGCATGGGTTATTTCCAACGGGTGAAATTTGTGTAACAGGAGGCTTGTTTCCTTCACGAGGTAATCGTGTCGGTGGTGGCAGTGGCGGCGGCTTGCAATCGTTGAAACGATAAACTATTTGATTACTGGGTAATTGGATGTAACCAATCGTTGGTGTAAATTGGATGCCTAAATTACACCCATCAAAAACAATAGCTGAATCAATATCAACAAAATTATTATTAAAGGGATTACCACAAAATGGGCTATTAGGATAACGGTTACAATCAGTGGGGTTAGCTGGTGTATTTGGTGTAGTAAAAAAAGATGTTCCGGGAATATTGTTTAATCCCTGTTGTGGTGGAACTGTTTTAGATGGAGGCTTAAGAGGTGAAGCCATTTAGCCTTGAGGATAGAGTGGGTAAAGTTCGGGTTGTCTATCACTGACAGGGAAAAGAAGCCAATTATTATTGGAATAGATAAATTTACCACCTGCCTCTATTTCTCCCAACACAATAGGAAATTCATCTGAAAAACCATTAATGTTTTTTCCTGGTGCGGCTAGTTGTATCTCACCAGAAGAACCATTTAACAGCCTTAGAACTTCCACTTCCCACCCATTATCAGGATTGGCGGGGAAGGTAATAATACAAGGGTTGCCAGTATTAACGGTAAAATCAACCGCTACTCTATCCCTGTTGCTTAGGGTGTATTCTCCTGTGCTAATAATTTGTAGTGCCATGTCTTCCTCATCTCCCGTGTCTGGGTCTGGATTTGGGTCTGGGTCTGGATTTGGTGCAATTACGAACGATTTAATGATTTGTGCTAGTGCAGTTTTGACAACGACGCTACCGTAAATAGTTACAGTGTCGTTTGCGTCTATAAGTCCATGTCCCACGTTTTGCCACTGCACACCCAATTGGTTGTCTCGGCTGAGTTCTAAAGTGTCACCATTACCAAAAAATTCTAATAAATTATAGGTGCGATATGGATACCCCGATGGGTTAAGCAATGATAATGCACCAGTAAATACCCATTTATTAGCATTTTTCAAATGAAAATTTAATTGCTTCCTGGGGGATAGCCATTCTAAATCTAAAGCTTTATAAATCCGGTCTAAGTCTGAATCCTCGACGGTGAAACTTGGCGGGGTAAGAGGTGGTAGGCTATCAATTCTCGCGATTAGTTTTAAGTTGTTAATCACTAAAGATTCAGCTAAAACTTGATAACCTTCTAAAGAAAAAGCGGGAATATCAAATAATGAAATAATACTTGTCCCGCTTTGATCATCAAGCTTTTTAGTGACAACTTGGACACGTTCAATATTAAACAAATTCTCTCACCTCAACGCTACCCGTTCCCGTTGCTAGCATGGCGTAAATTATGCCTGTATAAATTGGTTCTGGCATTTCATAAAACGCCCCCGCCTCAAGCTTGAACCAGTAATTAGATTCGCTAACTGTATTAGCCACATCAATGTAAACCGTTTGACTGAGAGTGTTATAGATGGCTAATCCCTTGCGATTGGTGTTAGCGGCGGCAAGGACTGAGGAAGTATCAGAAAGAGAGTTACTCACTTCAGTGCCTGTTGTGGCGGTGGGAAGCTGGAGTTGGGCAACCGATGCGGGGTTGGAAATTGGCATGGTTTTAAATTGATTCGAGTCCTACCAAGGTAGTGTTCCCCAGCGCGATCGCAGAAACTATCCCTTTGTAATTAATATCTTGGGTAATCTCGTAACTTCCCCCTGGTAACAATGGAATGCCCTTACCAATTTCGGCTGTCCCACCCAAATTGAGATAAAGCTTAGACGTTCCCTCATTGGTAAAAATGGCGTATTTGCGCGCCTCATTAAAGGGGAGAATGACTTGGCTAGTATTTTGAATGAGTAACTGTGTAAAAGGTTGGCTAAGTGTAATGTCACCCTCTTGGGTGTAAAAACCGTGAATGGCGACTATATCGTTGTTGGTTAATAACCCATACCCAACATCAACAGCTTTTAGTCCTAACGTGGTGTTGCTGCCCAGTTCGATGTAATCTTTATCTGAAAATAAAGGGATTAAATTATAGTTTCGGTAGGGAACACCCAATTGATTGATTAAACTAACTGCCCCAATTTCCAGCCATTCGTTATTGTTGCCAATATATAAATTGAGTTGAATTCTCGGAGAATTCCATTCTAGGTCTAAAGCTTTTTGTAAGCGTTCGGTTTCGGAATCCTCTAGTAAAAAATTAGGTAAGCCGGTAGAGGACAAACTGTTAATCGTGGCGACTGCTCGTAAACTCGAAACCTTAGCACTAGCTAGCGATGGAGTGAAGAGAGGCGTTATATTTGTGCTTTGAGTCAATTTTAAAGCTATTGTTTTTGATTCCATCGTTGCAAGCCAATTAAGTTTAAACCTTTGATTTAAATTTCACTTGGGTCAAACCAATTACTATTAAATTCCTCTTCCGTGCAACCGTCCACTCCTTCCAAAAAATCAACATTAGCGAACATCGAATGAATATCCCCCGTTGGCTTGGGGAATATCCATTTACCATCTTTTCTCTGCTGTGGTATAGCCCAAGTATTTGTTTTTGTTGCGTCTACTGTAAGTTGATTTGTAGCAGCATTTCGCGGAATAATACCTGCTTCATCTATAGCAGAAGGGTTAAATGAAGTCACCAAGCTTCTAATTTTAAAATCAATTTGGACTAAAGCTGATTGACAATCTTCTAAGGTGTTGAAAGTTAGATGTATCATGCAGTTGGCGGATTATTTTTATAAGGATGATCTGCTGGCAGGCTTGCTGCTAGATTCCATTTGTGAGCTAAATATCCATCTAATTGCTGAATCTCCAAAAGAGACAATGCCCTGTCAAACATTAATACTTCACTTATTAATCCCTTGAACTTTCTAGGGCTGGCTGTAAATGTACCAATAACAGCAGATATAGGCGCAGTATTTGAGGTGTTACCCGGAGATTGAAATGCTGCATTATTTACTCTTTTTACCCCATTTACATAGAGGTCGGCTAAACCTTCTGAGTTTTTGATAACTCCAGTTTGAATAATAGTAGTAGGAGGTCTAGCAACAGTAGATTGTACAGATTTAAAAGTGTCTGCATCTTGTGTTCTGCCACCTATGGAAATATATCCAGCTTCTACACCTAATAACACTCTGCTAGATGTGGTGGACAATCCATTAGAAACAAATACCGCGCCAGGGCTACTTTCTGAGCCAGTATCATATTGAAGTACCGCCACTGTAGTAGACCCTTCGGCATTTTGTATCAGTCCAGCCAAATTGGTTATTAAGAGAGCATCATTTACCCCATCAAAGCTAAGTGTGGGATATCCATTTAGTCCATTAGCAATATAAGTTGGTTGATTTGATGCACTACCTTGAATTGCATTCCTGGCGTTGCCAGACTTATCGTTCCACTGCGAGGCGGTAGCCGCACTTAAGAATATAGTGCTAGCTTCTAGCGCATCTAGCCACAATTCAAGTCCTGGCAAGCCTGAAAACGTAAAAACGTTTTCTTTTAATAGGTCACTTTTGGTTATTTTGTATAATTCTCCATTTTCGTCAATGCCTAGAAGGTAATCACCATTTTGGGCTGTTGTTTTAATGTTTGTAGGATTGAAATTTCTCGTTATTGGCATTTATTTGTAGTTAATTCATTTTTAAGTTCTACTTCATTGGACAAAAATCGCGATGGCGTAACCGCCCAGCGTAGCTGATCGCCTTGACTCATCCCAAGGAATTAGACACTAACACTCGGTTTTGGGACGAGTTGAGAAAGTTTACGAAGTTGTTACAAGAAAAACCCCAAGCCTTGGGCTTAGGGTGAACGCGGAATAATTGTGAGTTGCTGTTAGTCTTCCCAAGTGAGTGCTTTACCGTGAAAGTGGTGGTAAATCTTAAACGCCTCAAACCAGCTAGGCAACGTATGCTCAACATCTTCCAGCTTGTTCCCCTGGGCATCGACTAGCCCATGCTTCACAACCACCCTAGACAATGGTTTCTCTCCGTCGGCTGTGAATTTTTCAATTAGGATGCTGCCTGCTTTCCTCATTGCAGCTGTCCCTTCCCCAAACGCTTCATTCGTTCCCAGGTGCGTCACGCCAATAAACCGTTCTTTGGCTTTCCTGGTGTCCGAAAATGTCGATTTAACAAATTTTCTCACAGTTTCTTCGCTGACATCTTTTAGATGAGTAAATTCATCCAGCAAAAACTGTTCTGCCTGCTTATCATCTAAATCCTGCCCAATCCGTTCAATCCGGCGTTCGCAAGTGTCCTGCATCACTTCGATGATGGCTGAGTCGTTGTCAGCCCTGGCTTGAGCTTCCAATAGTTCCCAAACTTTACTATTAGCCCCGGTTAAGTGGCGGTCAGCGATGCGAAACACTGGCACACCCAAGCAGTATTTGCGAATTAAGCCAATGGCTACAGATGTATTAGTTTTCCCTGTCCCCTGTTCCCCAATAATCCACAAAGGCTTAACTGCTTTGATTACAGTCCACAGCCAACCGTCTTCATGATTTTTAAGGGCATCTACCAAGCTGGTTTTAAGTTTCTCGTCACTGGTTGCTTGAGATGTTCCTTTACTATCACTGACAGGTTTAAAAATTTTCTCTAATTTCTTTGCCGCTTCAGCTGCTGCCAGTTTGTTGTCAGTAATAGCTTTATCCATCTCAGACAAGGTGAGTTCATGCTGCTTTAAAGAAACCTCACCTTGCAGCCGTCCGTTAATTTCATCTAGTGCCTGTTCCCCTGGGGACTTCATCGCCTCGATGACTTCTGTCGTCTCACGGGCGATCGCGGTTTTGGTAATCTCGGATTGCTTGGCTTTGGCGAATTCGGTTACACCAAGGTGATTCGCCACTATTAAATCATTCTCTAATGCCTTGATCTTGAGCAAGGCAAACTGTGAATGTATTGCTTTCTCTTGGCTATCTGTAAGGGATTTCGACACGCCGTAAGCGGTTAGCAGGCAAACAGCACCCATTACCCCATACATGGGTGCTGTTTCATCCTCTGGTGGCATGACCCGAATAAACGTAACCTTGGTATCAAAAATAAAGTTACGCCGTTCCTTATCGATGATCCAGGTGATGCCACGCTTGATAGATTGGGTTTCGCATTCCTCGTTTTGGTTTTGTGAAAAACAGTACAAAGTCTCAGCCCATTTAATCGAGTCATTCCACAACGGCAAGGTTAAAGCCAACCCAGTCACCAATAGACTGCCGACAAAAATTGTGGCAGTCCGACGCTGTGCTTTGAATTTTTGATTTAGCTCCTCAATTTCTTGCATGATTGCGCCAAACGAAAAATGCTATCGGCAGAAATACAAACCAAAAACCCATTACATCAACAAATGTTTCGACTTTAGCGAAAAGTTGATTTACATATTTGTCAATTTCTGATGTTCTAACCCAGTCCATGACCCAGGTTAAATTCTGAGCCGTGCTGATAGTGTCTAAAAACAATGAATTAGCAGCAATAACAAATCCCATTACGCTGCACAATCCCACGAAAAAACTATTTTGTCTGTACATCATTTTTCCTCATGAATATAGCGAGTAAGATTAATAATCCCACGGCTACAGCCAAGGTTATTTCCATCCGAGGAAGTTCGTTCTTACCTATTTTTTCAGATTCTCTGATTTCGGTGTAGGTGCTGTTGATTGCATCATGGGTTTTGATAATTTCTTCAGAGATTCGTTTGGTGGAAGTCCAACCTACAGCAATGCCAATACCGATTTTTACCAAGCTACCTACTGGTTTATTTTCAGTGCGAACTTCCCAGCGTTCGCTTGATAATTCAAAACTGAAAGTATCGGATAAATCAATTAATCCTGGCAGTAAAGCGAGTGAAGCACTGGTGATTTGAATGATGATTAATGTAATTTGCAGGCTAAATAATAGCCATGCTAAAGATGCTGCACCTACTTGGCAGGCGAGGAATAATAAACCGCTATCAAATCGCTTTCTAGTTTGAATGTCCGCGTAAAGCTTTTGTTCAATATGGGCTAAGTATCGAGATGTATCTTTGTTTAGTTCTGCACTAGAGTCATCTTCATCTAGTAATTGTTCAAGTGGATCTAGTATCATGGCTTTACGTTAAGACTTGATGCCCAAGGCGTTCCTTGGGCATTTTTTGTTTACAGTCCGAGGGCTGATTTCAATGCGGTGAATTTATTCGCTATTGTTTCCTTGAAACTCCCTGTTTGGTAATCTTTTTGAGTGATTAAATCCGTCCTGGCATTGTCACCACGGGTCAAGACTTCGTTAATTTCCTTGGTTTGGTAGGCTTCATTTGCGGCTAACTGCTTTACTTCGGGGCGATTAGATTGGTCTATAAGTGCAGCATTTTGATCAACTCCAGTCAGGTAAACATCAATGTATCCTTTGATTTGCTGGTAATTCATCTGGTATCTGTGACGCTGATTTTCTGCATTTCGAGCGTTCACAAATTCGCCAGCCAGTTCACTTCTACGATGTGCGTATTGAGTATTAGCTAAAGTGGCATTCATTGCCGCTTTATCTATTTCGATGGCTGACTTACCAGCATTGACCAATACCTCAGATATCGCTTTGTTGTAAGCGGTAGAGCCATTAATTATTTCGTTGTAGGCGGCGGCTAATGTGGGGGCGAGTTCTGCTGATAGTCTCCCTTGTCTTGCTAATTCACCTATCTTTTTAGCTTTGTCTACATCTCCCATCATTGCTGAGGTAAATTCGTCGAGTGTCACGCCAAATTTATTGCTGAGAACTTGATTTAATCTTTTGGCTTTGGGGGTGACGTGGTTTTTAAGTTTGAGAGTTTTCACCATAAGAAATATTCCTGATCTGTTGGGTTTTCAAAGTACCTGTGCATTTTGGGCTGAACTTTACCTTGGTTAAATCTCCAGTTATCGAATAGTGGAATGGTCATTAACATGGCTGAAATTGCCAGAAACACGGTGATTAATTTGCGGGGGTTAAAGCTAATTACCGCTTGGGATGGCGAGCCGGGATAACACGGCTTTGATGCGGCTTTTGTTCTGCGTCGCTACAGCCTCCATCTTGTCGCCAAGTCCTTTTAGGCGATGCGATAAATGTTGAGTGTTTTCAGTAAATCTCTGTTCGGCATAAGTGACTACATTATCTAAAGCTGTATCAATTTTTTGGGTGTTTGATTTCGCTTTATGATCAATGTAAGCAGTCAGTGCTGATTGCAGTTCGTTGAGTAATTCGTCTAAGCTTTCGCCACAAATTTCGACGCTATCAGCAATGGAATTGATTTCACTGTCGGTTAAAGTTATGCCTAACTCTTGAGATTTTTGCAGTGCCATTGCTCGTTTATCGTCTTCAGTAACCGCGATCGCAGTTTCTTCGGTTGGCACAGTTAGCTGTGCAACTTGGTCGAGGTCAATTTCCTGTATTGCTGGTGGCTGGATATCGGTGTTAATCTCCTGTATTGCAGGTGGTTGGATATCGGTGTCAACTTCCGTAATCGCTAAGTTGTTGGGCTGTAAGTCCCTGATTAGTGCCTTAATGATTTCGGTACGGGCATCAGATGACCATTCATCTTCAAAGTCTGGGTAAAGTTCAAAAATCTTAGATTCAATTACTGGGCTGGCGACTTCAAAGCCTTGGGTTTTTAGGGTTCTGCGGATGGAGTCAACTTTATTTTTAAGTGAAGACTTAGACATTACTTTCTCCTAGTGATTGCAGCGAAAAATACGACTTTGGACGCTTCCTCAAAGCGGTAGATGTTTTGTTTGGCGAAAGGTAATCGCGCTTTGTAGAAGGCGTTGATTAGAGTCCTTTCGGAAACCTTGGGGTTAATTTGGTGGAAAATATCTAATAACTCTTCCCCCAAAAATTCGGCTCTGTTCTGGTGTTGAGCCTGAAATTCTTCAACTGCCTTTACTGCCGATTTGGTTAGAGATGTTCGGGGATAATGAAGCTTGAAACGAGCGTAACTTTGCACCGAATAAAGGGTTATCTTCATTCCTGAACGCTTGAGTTCATTTCTGATTTGTCTCCAGCGTCGGTCTGCTATTGCCCCCGCAATCAGTTCAAAAGCCTGGCGATAATAATCTTGTTGAGCCTGCGTCATAGGTAAGGACTGTGAAGCTAATTGCAAAAAAAACTATGAACGTAAGTGTCTGTCGCTTGTCGCAAACAACGGCATAGCAGGGCTTTCAGGCTAGCGACACATTATTTTTTTGTGTCGCTAGTGGCTGAAAGGCTGATTCTACCGTGGTTAATTTGTGAAATTATCTGTTGCGACAATGGCGGCGACGCTTGCCATGCAAAGGATGTAGAGTTTGTGAAATTATCTGCAAAGGCTTTTTTGACTCTAAATTCGGGGTGTTTTTGGGGGTTTAGAGCTAGTTGGTTTTTGTTTGCTATGCTGGTGTTCATTTTCATCAAGACAGTTTACTGGGATGCCAGGGTGATAGCTTCACCCTGGCTTTTTCTTTGGTTATGAGTAAAGTTCATCATCTGTTTGCAACAAGAATTTAGTGATAGCAATTTTTAACTCCTCCTGTGGATAAGCCCATATGATCGCGATCATTTGCTCGTTAACCTGCATGGTTTCCCTGGTGGCTTGGAGCGCGTCGGCAAGGTTTGCCTCTACGACATAAAAGCCACTGTTCGCCAATTGTTTGTAATAATCTGATTGGGTTAGTTCGGTTAGCTGAGTCTCCAATGCTTTGAGTTTTTGGTGAAATTCTCTTGCTTGTTGGGCTGTTTCGTTCACTGGGGTTCTCCAATCTGGAATGATTTGCTGTTGCTGCCCCGCACCCGGCGACGCTACGACTTATGGATTTGGTGGGGCGCAATATTACTTAACTTGTTTACTAAACTCACCACTGGCAGGTCTTTGCTTGATGCACTACGGGCTACAGGCTGCCATCTCTGCATGATTTGTTTTAAGTAGAGTAAGATATTCTATTAGGATAGATGCTAACATCCTAATAGAATATTTGCAATTAGAATCCTGTTATCCTAATAGGAAGTGAATTATGGTTTTACCAAATGCCCAAAGCAAAACATCTACAACGAGGGGAAATCAAAAAGACCGTCAGCATGAGTCTGTCGGAAACCAGTCTACAGAGATTAGACCAATTGGCGAAGAATTTAGGAATCAGTCGTTCCGAAGCGGTCGAAATGATAGCGAGAGGAGAGATGAGCTTCGCCGGACAGGGGGATATACTCCTGGGGGAACAATTAAGCAGCTTATCGCCGAAACTCTTGACGAACTAGAACAAGCAGAGTCTACAACCGATAAGCTGCGTAGTCGATTGGTTCAATTGACAAATCTATTAGAAAGCGTAGATTCGCCACCTATAGAAGATACTCAGAAAGAATAAGCCATTCACTCCAGAGGTGAATGGCTTTGTTTATTGGTGATCGCGCTGATTATTCGCCCAGAGCATTAAAAGCATGAAAACAAATATTGCATCTGAACTTGGGATAACAGGATCTATAAGTGGCTGTGGCTCGTCAGGTATAAATTCAATTCTAAGTCTTGCTATACCAGGTTTCCAGCCCATTCCATTAGCACGCAACAGTTGACACCTAATACCGTTTTTTCCAAGCCAAGTGGAATAAGAGCTGGTTTCATGACCTGATTGAGCGATCCACTTCCTAGCTGATTCAATTAACTCGCCAGATTTAAACGTTGAAGCCAGCCCAAAATTGTACACAGAAGCATCGCCAGCAATAGACACAACATCAGTGTCATCTAGCACAATTTTCTCATTCATTTCGTTTTTCTCTTTTAACTCACAACATGGCGGATCAGGCTGCAACCAGATCCGCCTTCCCTAAGAATTCCCTACGACCAATGACTAATGACTAATGACTAACACCCAACATTATTTAACTTTGTGGCGATGCTGGATTTGGGCGGCAATGCACAGCCCCTTATTTCCTAAATGCCAATTCCAACTTAACAACAGCCCCATCTGGGTAGAGTTTCACTATTCCAAATACATCCGCAAAACTTTTGTAAGTAGGACGAGGTGAAAAAACTAAACTATGTAAAGATAAGTAAATACGTACAATGTGTCTACAAAGGTAACAGCGATATGGGCAGTCGTTTAAGGGTATTTCTGACTAGAG
>NZ_JACJRG010000067.1 GCF_014697125.1 Anabaena minutissima FACHB-250
GGCGAGCCGCAATGAATGATCAGTATATGATTTCTGTTTTGGCGGCGGCTCTCCCTAACTCAACACTCTCATAGAATCCATTTGTCAATAGGGTTTGAGACGCGCTAACCCTGCTATAATAAATTTAACTCCGCTTATAAACTAACTCCATCTTTAATTTCTCAATCTCCAGCTTTAACCTTTCATTCTCCATCCTCAACTTAGCATTCTCCTCTCTAATCACCTCTATCTCATTCCTCTTAGTCAACGCCTGATTAATCGCTAACTTCCGCATATCTAGCGAGAACCAACGTTGATAGGTTTGCGTATGAACTTGCATACTATGCCCTAAATTATCAGCCGCAGCCTTGATTGGTATGCCTAAAAGATGCGCTCGAATTGCCCAGGCGTGACGTAAATCATAGGGCTTAAAATCTAATTCAATTTTACGAAACCACCAACTAATACGCTGGGTTAAGGCTGTTATTTCCGCATGATTAGTTTTATCTTTTTTACTAATTGCTGTCGCCAACATTTCTAAATATTTAGGATTTCTTAAATCAAACTCATCAATCCATTCTTTATGTAAAGGTAATGCTTGCCTTTCCCCAGTCTTACACTCTTTATCTACTTTCCATGTTAAGTCTATATTCTCTTCGCTTAACCACCAATCAATATTAGGGTTAATGAAAATTTCTCTGGGGCGTAAACCAAAAACTGCTAACATTCCATACGTCCAACGCCAAAGTTGCCAGCTATCTTTTACATCTTCATTAACTTGATTTCCTCTCGTAGTTAGATAGTCATCAAACTTGGTAATTCCTGATAATATTTCTGCATCTGTGGGGATGTTACGAGAATTGCGATCGGGCATTTTGGCATATTTAGACAAATCAATTTCGATGTTGAATGTTATGCAAAATGCTGATATAGCTCTAGCTGCATTATATCTTGCCCATTCTTTATCAATTTGTTCAATTGAACTGATGAGATTTTCCGCAGTTGCTAAATCTTTGGGATTAGTATATCGCTGGGTTCTAGAGAAATAGTAAAAAAAAGTATGTTCGCTTTTGGTGGTGCGTTTATGGGTTTTAAAATACTCTTCGGCAAATTTTTCTAGTAACTCGCCTATTGTTTGTAAATCTTTTTTAGTAGCTTCTTTACCTAAATATTTATCATTCCATTCAAAGGTTTTGCGAGCAATTAATTTACCCAATTCATAAGCTTCTTCTTCAGCCGTCTTGAGTCCATCCAAGTTAGCGGGAATATTTAAGCTGAGATTATATTGTTTTCTCCCAGTACCGTTGTTGTCTTTGTCGCCTGGTTTAATTGGTAACGTCGCGCGTAATTGCAGACTTCCATTTGATTCCCTAACTGATACTTTTGTCTTCGCAGACTTCAAACGCAGATTTATCTTCTCTAGCTCTTGTAATACCTTTGTTCTCATATGCTCTCTTTGCTGCTGTGCTTGCAGACTTGAGCCGAGAAAGCTGCCGTCGGTAGATGCGACTAGCTCTAAGTCTGCAAAGGCTTGCTGATATTTGTCTTCACCCTGATTTTGCATCGCTGTGGTATTAGCCTATATTTAGCCTAAAAATTAATGTGTTCCAAGCAAACAATGTTCATAACTAACACTGCTCACCACAAACAATAAGCTGTTTAAAGTCATTAAACCATAAAAAGGATTACTCCGGCCCTTATCACGGTTACGACGGATTCGCTATCTTCGCCCGCGATATGGATCTCGCGCTCAACAGCCCCACTTGGAGCTTGATTGGCGCACCTTGGAAGAAAGCTGCTGCAAAAGCTAAAGCTGCTGCCTAATTAATTCCAGGAAAATAGACGGATAGCCTGGGGTTTTTGCCCCAGGAAGCTAGGGAAGAATGTGAATGCTGAATGCTGGATGAATATTTTCATTCATTATTCATGATTCATCACTCGTGACTCTCTTGGCAGGAGTGAATCTCCCAGGCTATTCCCACACATCACTTACTAAACCAACCAGCAAGCGTAGAGAGAGAGACAAATGCCACAGAATCCTGACAGAATTGTAGACCACGTTGATTTATTCAAACAGCCCGAATACACCGAGTTGTTTGAAAACAAGAGAAAGAACTTTGAAGGCGCACATCCTCCTGAAGAAATTGAAAGAGTTTCTGAATGGACAAAATCTTGGGACTACCGGGAAAAGAACTTTGCTCGTCAAGCTTTAACCGTTAACCCAGCTAAAGGTTGCCAACCTGTAGGCGCAATGTTTGCTGCTTTGGGTTTTGAAGGTACTCTTCCCTTCGTTCAAGGTTCTCAAGGTTGCGTTGCTTACTTCCGTACCCACCTCAGCCGTCACTACAAAGAGCCTTGCTCCGCGGTGTCTTCTTCCATGACAGAAGACGCAGCAGTATTCGGTGGCTTGAACAATATGGTCGAAGGTATGCAGGTTTCATACCAACTGTATAAGCCTAAGATGATTGCTGTTTGCACCACCTGTATGGCTGAAGTTATCGGTGATGACTTAGGCGCATTCATCAGCAACTCTAAGAACGCTGGTTCTATTCCTCAAGACTTCCCCGTACCCTTTGCTCACACACCTAGCTTTGTTGGTTCTCATATCACTGGCTATGACAACATGATGAAGGGTATTCTGTCTAACCTGACAGAAGGCAAAAAGAAAGCTACCAGCAACGGTAAAATCAACATTATTCCTGGTTTTGATACCTATGTAGGTAACAACCGCGAAGTTAAGCGGATGATGGGTGTAATGGGTGTTGACTACACCATCCTGTCTGATAGCAGCGACTACTTTGATTCACCTAACATGGGTGAATACGAAATGTACCCAGGTGGTACAAAGTTGGAAGATGCGGCTGATTCAATCAATGCTAAAGCAACCGTAGCTCTCCAAGCTTACACCACACCTAAAACCCGCGAATACATTACAAAAGAGTGGAAGCAAGAAACAAAAGTTCTGCGCCCCTTTGGTGTTAAGGGTACTGATGAGTTCTTGACTGCTGTTTCTGAATTGACTGGTAAAGCGATTCCTGAAGAATTGGAAATCGAACGCGGTCGTTTAGTTGATGCTATCACTGACTCCTACGCTTGGATTCATGGTAAGAAGTTCGCTATCTACGGCGACCCAGATTTGATCATCTCCATTACCAGTTTCTTGTTAGAGATGGGTGCTGAACCAGTACACATCCTCTGCAACAATGGTGATGAAACCTTCAAGAAAGAAATGGAAGCTATCCTCGCTGCTAGCCCATTCGGTAAAGAAGCTAAAGTTTGGATTCAAAAAGACTTGTGGCACTTCCGTTCCTTGTTGTTCACTGAGCCTGTAGACTTCTTCATCGGTAACTCCTACGGTAAGTACCTGTGGCGCGATACCAACATCCCAATGGTGCGGATTGGTTATCCTCTCTTCGATCGCCACCACTTACACCGCTATGCTACCCTCGGCTACCAAGGTGGTCTAAATATCCTTAACTGGGTTGTTAACACCCTTCTGGATGAAATGGATCGCAGCACCAACATCACTGGTAAGACCGATATCTCCTTTGACTTGATCCGCTAGAACTTGATTTGTGCGTTCTATTAACAGGTAGAGATTAGGGACTGGGGACTAGGGACTAGGGACTGGGAAGGGAATTTTTCCCAGTCCCCAGAACCGAATCCCCAATCCCCAGTTCCCTAGTTACCGTTTTTCTCTCTATTCCTTCTATTCCCCTGAGATAAGTAGTATGTCATCAACTCACACTCACCATCATCACCCTAATTTCCATCCACCCAACTATAAAAAACCTGGCACAATTGATGTGCTTCGTCCTTTGCGTCGTTGGGTTGATACTATTCCGGTTAAAAATTCTCGTTTTGCTCATCTTGTTTGCCAGGTAATTCCTTGCTGTTGTCCTTTTGAGCGAAATATTAGTTTATTTGGGCGGACTCTCCACATTCCACCACTGTGTAAACTCAATCCTTTGTATGACGAATTCGTGGGATTGCGGTTTCGGGCTTTGTCTTATCTAGCTGATGAATGTGGAGAGGATATCACCAAGTACATTTGCTAGAGGCTAGAAGCTAGGGACTAGAGGCTAGGGAAGAGAAATTTTCTGGCTTTTTGTTTTAGCTAATTAGCTGTCTTTCTTGCAAAGGTCAAGTTTATGAAAATTTAACCGCCGGTGAGTTAGTACCGCTTTGCGTAAGGGTTTAGTTTTTTTTAACGCAGAGGTACACGGAGGTTAGCGCAGAGGTACACGGAGTATTTCTTAAGTTAATTCGCTGGGAGTTAAGGGAATGCTTGGTGTATTTTGCGGGGTTAGAGAAGATTTTTGCAGGAAGTTTATGATGAACGGTCATCAGTAAACAGGTTGGTAGCTAATAACTGTTTGCTGATGACTGATAACTGACAATTGAAAATGTCGATCTAGGACGAGAAGAGAGATGAACACCCAAGGTAAAATCAACGAGCTGCTTAATCAGCCTGGATGTGAGCATAATCAAGAGAAACACGGTGCAAAGAAGAATAAGTCTTGTACGCAACAAGCACAACCGGGTGCGGCTCAAGGAGGATGCGCTTTTGATGGGGCGATGATTGCTCTAGTACCTATTGTCGATGCGGCTCATTTGGTTCACGGACCGATCGCCTGCGCTGGTAATTCTTGGGGTAGTCGTGGTAGTCTCTCTTCTGGCCCCCAACTCTATAAAACGGGCTTCACTACCGATATGACTGAAAATGATGTGATTTTCGGTGGTGAGAAGAAGCTATATAAGGCAATTCTAGAAATTAACAAGCGTTACAATCCAAAAGCTGTCTTTGTCTACGCTACTTGTGTGACGGCTTTGATTGGTGATGATATTAATGCTGTTTGTAAAACGGCGGCTGAGAAAATTGGTACTCCGGTGATTCCTGTGTTTGCGCCTGGGTTTATTGGTAGTAAGAATCTTGGCAACCGTTTTGGCGGTGAAGCTTTATTAGATTATGTTGTCGGGACAGCAGAACCGGAGTTCACTACACCCTATGATATAAACTTAATTGGCGAGTACAACATCGCCGGGGAAATGTGGGGAGTCCTGCCGTTACTAGAAAAATTGGGTATTCGCGTCCTGTCAAAAATTTCAGGCGATGCTCGGTTTGAAGAAATCCGCTATGCTCACCGCGCCAAGCTGAACGTGATGATTTGTTCGCGGGCGTTGCTTAATATGGCGAAAAAGATGGAGGAACAATACGGCATCCCCTACATTGAAGAGTCTTTTTATGGCATCGATGATATGAATCGGTGTCTGCGGAATATTGCTGCCAAATTGGGCGACCCTGATTTACAGGAACGCACAGAACAGCTGATCGCTTCAGAAATGGCAGCTTTAGATTTGGCACTTGCTCCCTACCGCGATCGCCTCAGAGGTAAGCGAGTTGTACTATATACTGGCGGTGTCAAGAGCTGGTCAATTATCTCGGCAGCAAAAGACTTGGGTATAGAAGTTGTCGCCACTAGTACCAGAAAAAGTACTGAGGAAGATAAGGCTAAAATCAAGAATTTGCTTGGTACTGATGGCATCATGCTAGAGAAAGGCAACGCGAAAGAATTACTAGAACTGGTAAAAGATACACAAGCTGATATGTTAATTGCCGGTGGTCGTAACCAATACACCGCCCTCAAAGCCCGGATTCCTTTCCTCGATATCAACCAAGAACGTCATCATCCCTACGCTGGTTATGTAGGAATGTTAGAGATGGCGCGGGAACTGTACGAAGCCCTCTACAGCCCAATTTGGGAACAAGTCCGTAAGCCTGCACCTTGGGACGAAGATATGGGGACATGGGCGAGTGAATATACAAAAAATCAAGATCGCGCCTTGGCATCCATCGAAGAATTGATCTAATTGGACATGGGGCAAGAAAAAATCTTTTGACTTTTTCTTTTCCCTGTCACCTGTAACCTGTTCCCTGTAACCTCTATAGAGGAGTTAATCCGATGGCGGTTGTCACTGTTCCCAATAAATCCGTTGCAGTTAATCCTCTCAAGCAAAGTCAAGCTTTGGGTGCATCTCTGGCTTTTTTGGGATTGAAGGGGATGATTCCTCTGTTCCACGGTTCTCAAGGTTGTACAGCCTTTGCCAAGGTGGTGTTAGTCCGTCATTTTCGGGAAGCGATTCCCCTGGCTACGACAGCAATGACGGAAGTAAGTACCATTTTGGGTGGGGAAGAGAACGTTGAACAGGCGATTCTCACCCTAATAGAGAAATCTAGCCCCGATATTATCGGTTTGTGTAGCACAGGACTTACAGAAACCAGAGGCGATGATATTGAGAGATTCTTAAAGGATATCCGCGATCGCCATCCTGAAATCGCTCACATCCCAGTGGTCTTTGCACCCACACCCGATTTTAAAGGGGCTTTGCAAGATGGTTTTGCGGCGGCTGTAGAGTGCATAGTTAAAGACATTCCCCAAGCAGGCGGAATCAAAAGTGAGCAAGTTACAATTCTCGCCGGTTCTGCCTTTACCCCAGGGGATTTGCAAGAAATCAAAGAAATTGTCACCGCCTTTGGATTAGAACCTATCTTTGTACCTGACATCGGTGCTTCCTTAGATGGACACCTGGAAGATGGTTACAGTGCGGTGACAACTAGCGGTACAACAGTCAAACAACTCAGAGAAGTTGGTTGTTCCGCCTTTACTATCGCCTTGGGTGAAAGTATGCGGGGTGCTGCCAAAATTCTAGAAGAACGGTTTGGTATTCCCTACGAAGTGTTTAGTGAACTCACTGGCTTAGAACCAGTAGACGAGTTTTTACAAGCACTAGCCATCCTCAGCAGCAACCCCGTCCCCGAAAAATACCGCCGTCAACGCCGACAATTGCAAGACGCGATGTTAGACACGCACTTTTACTTTGGTGCGAAGCGAGTATCCTTAGCATTAGAACCCGATTTACTGTGGTCAACAGTGCGGTTTCTGCAATCGATGGGGACGCAAATCCATGCAGCCGTTACCACTACACGTTCTCCCCTGTTGGAGAAACTCCCCATCAAAAGCGTCAGCATTGGAGATTTAGAAGACTTTGAAGAATTGGCAGTTGGATCTGACCTGCTGATTGGTAATTCTAACGTAACTGCGATCGCCAAACGACTTTCTCTTCCTCACTATCGTCTCGGTATACCTATTTATGACCGTTTAGGTAATGGTCTGTTCACAAAAGTAGGTTATTGCGGCTCAATGGAAGTCTTATTTGGCATCGGCAATCTATTTTTAGAAGCAGAAGAAGAACGAGTGAAACATCTATGGGGACTGGAAATCAGTGCTGAGTAATGACTCAGTGCTGAGTAACGAGTAACGAGTGCTGAGTAAAATTTTAACTCACCACTCATTACTTATTACTCCTTACTTACCACTTATTACTCCCTACTCCCTACTCCCTACTCAGCACTCAGCACTCACTACTCAGCACTAACAAAGCAGGAAAACCAGCATGAAAATTGCCTTTACGACTACCGACCACGTTCATATTAATGCTCACTTTGGTTGGGCGAGAGAAATTGATGTTTACGAAATCAATGCTGAAGGATATCAATTCTTAGAAACCTTAAACTTTGAAGGTGACTTACAACAAGACGGCAACGAAGATAAAGTCACACCAAAACTAGAAGCATTAGTTGACTGTGCCATTGTTTATGTTACAGCTATTGGTGGAACTGCGGCTGCTAAATTAATTAAAAAAGGCGTAACCCCAGTTAAGGCACGTTCTGAAGAAGAAGAAATTAAAGAACTTCTAAATAAATTAGTCACAACCCTCAAAGGTAATCCTCCACCTTGGTTACGTAAAGCATTGCAACCAAAAACCACCAGCTTTTTAGATGAACTGGAGGATGAAGCAACAGTATGAGTGCAGAAAATAGCGTAAACGACACCACAAACAACGTAGTTGCCAACTCACCATTCCTCAAAGTATTAGTATTACAAATTCGTGGACAAGACAGCTACGGAATTTACCGTAATTGGTCGGATGAACTACTACTAAAACCCTTCGTTGTTCCCAAAAAAAAGAAACGGGAAATTTCCATCGCTGGTGAAGTTGATGCAGTCACCCAAGCGCGAATCATGTCATTTTTCCGCGCCATCGCCGCCAGAATCGAACAAGAAACAGGACTAATTTCCCAAGTAGTCCTTGACTTAAGTCATGAAGGCTTTGGTTGGGCATTAGTATTTTCCGGTCGCCTATTACTCACCGTCAAAACCCTACGTGACGCTCACCGCTTCGGCTTTGACTCCTTAGAACACCTAGCAGAAGAAGGCGAAAAATTCATCGAAAGAGGACTTGAATTAGCCAATCGCTTCCAAGAAGTCAGCAAATTGTAATAAAAACTCTGTGTCTCCGTGTCTCCGTGGTTCATCAAATCTTTTTGACCACAAAGGCACAGAGACACAAAGGAGAAGAAGGTGCAAATAGAAGAAACCAGTATCGAAGAAATCCAAACTAAAATCAAACGCCTCAACAGTAAAGCCGGGCAAATGAAAATGGATCTGCACGACTTAGCAGAAGGCTTGCCCACAGATTACACACAATTAATGGATGTTGCTGCTGCAACTTATGAAATTTATCGTCAGCTTGATGAACTTAAGCAATATCTCAAGCAATTGGAGAACGCTAAATGACTAAAACTATTGAAGAATTCAAAAAACTCGTAGATGCAGAAGAATATTTTAAATTCTTTGAATTAGACTACGACCCCAAACTTGTTAATGTAAATCGTTTACATATCCTCAAAAAATTCTCTCAATTGATGAGTGAAATTGATAGTAACCCTGACCTAAGTACAGAAGAAAGGTTAAATCAATATTCATTGGCATTGCAACAGGCTTATGAGACATTTCTCGAATCATCACCTCAACAACAAAAGTTGTTCAAGGTATTTAAAGACAAGCCAAAAAATGTAATTACGCTGACAGAACTCAATTCTGATTAGGAGGTATAAAGTGATCAACCTAACGCCTACCGAGTTAGAACGATATAGTCGCCAAATGATGCTACCAAACTTTGGCGAAGTAGCTCAAAAGCGTCTGAAGTCAGCGACGGTTTTAGTGACCGGTGTGGGAGGATTAGGCGGTACGGCTGCGCTTTACCTAGCAGTAGCAGGCGTTGGGCGGCTAATCCTAGTCCGGGGCGGTGATCTGCGGCTGGATGACATGAATCGTCAGGTTCTGATGACGGATGATTGGGTCGGTAAACCCAGGGTTTTCAAAGCAGAAGAAACCCTCAAGGCGATCAATCCTGATATTCAGATAGAAGCAGTTCACGACTATATCACCCCAGAAAATGTAGACTCGTTAGTGCAGTCTGCTGATATGGCTCTTGATTGCGCTCACAACTTTACAGAGCGTGATTTGTTAAACGCAGCTTGTGTACGCTGGCGGAAGCCAATGGTAGAAGCAGCGATGAACGGGATGGAGGCTTACTTAACCACGATTATTCCTGGTGTGACTCCTTGTTTATCCTGTTTCTTTCCAGAGAAGCCGGAATGGGATCGACGTGGCTTTTCTGTGTTAGGTGCTGTTTCTGGGACATTGGCTTGTCTGACAGCATTAGAAGCAATTAAGCTCATCACTGGATTTAGTCAACCTCTGTTGTCGCAATTACTCACAATTGACTTCAATCGGATGGAATTTGCCAAGCGTCATTCTCAGCGCGATCGCTCTTGTCCAGTATGCGGTAACAACGCCCCTTGGAGATACGCACAACCCAATTCGATGGAAGCTAGTAGTAATTGCACACATAGTTAAGTGACTCGGAGAGTAATACTCACATCTCCCGACTGACTACTCATAACTCAGCACTTCTCACTCAGCACTTCTCACTCAGCACTCAGCACTCAGCACTTCTCACTCAGCACTTCTCACTCAGCACTCAGCACTCAGCACTCAGCACTCAGCACTACATACAGCCCACACCTAGAATCACAAAAACTAATCGCTACAAATCAGGAGATTTAATGACCATAACCTTAACAGAAAAAGCAGAGTTTCGTTTATGGGCATTCTTGCGCGGTTCAGCCTCTGAGACTGATGAAACCGCTACAAAAGGTGTCCGCCTATCTATCAAAGATGGTGGATGCAGTGGCTATGAGTATGGTATGGATATCACCAGCAAGCCACAGCCAGAAGATTTAGTCATCCAGCAAGGTAAAGTTTTGGTTTATCTCGATGCCAAAAGTGCGCCTTTATTAGAAGGACTTGTCATCGATTTTGTAGAAGGGGTTGTTGAAAGTGGCTTTAAGTTCATTAACCCCAAAGCAACTAGTACCTGCGGTTGTGGTAAGTCTTTCAAAGCTGGTGATTCTTCCCCCGAAGGCGTACCTTGCAGCTAAATCATTCGTAATGGATCATGCGCAATTCGTAATTAATATAAATTACGAATTACGTATTACAAATTACGAATTAATAAAAGTTTCCCTTAGACAAAATAAAACAGACACTTGTCTTTAATCTCGCAACAAAAGCAGTGTCTCTCTCCGCCCCAATTCTCGAAGAGTCAAGGGAGATTTAACAACTTCGAGAAATTTATCCTATCCTATAAATCTTGAGGAGAATCGGAAAATGGCAAGCTATCAAGTTAGATTGATCAACAAAAAAGAAGACCTCGACACCACAATTGAAATCGATGAAGAGACTACAATTTTGGATGGAGCAGAAGAAAATGGTATTGAATTACCTTTCTCTTGCCATTCAGGTTCTTGCTCTAGCTGTGTAGGCAAAATTGTTGAAGGTGAAGTTGATCAATCTGATCAAATCTTCTTAGATGATGAACAAATGGGTAAAGGATTTGCTCTACTTTGCGTTACCTACCCTCGTTCTAACTGCACAATCAAAACTCACCAAGAACCATATTTAGTTTAATCAATCGCTGTAGTTGCTACCGTCTACAGTTTTTGAAAATCTACATTAAATCAGGATGATCTACATATTTCATCCTGATTACTTGTATGTAAGAATTGTAGTTTGTATTAAACACACCACAACTTTACAAAATAACAAAAATTTTGAATTTTAATTAGGTGACTACCAATGTTTACCCCATTTAGTGTATCTGGCTGCTCTTTAGAACTGCTCAGACTTGGAGAAAAAGGTATCGTCACTTCCTGTAAAATTCAGGATCAGGCAGTTATGAAAAAACTTATATCACTCGGTTTAACAACAGGTACTAATATTACTGTAGAGCAGGAGTTTCCCTCATTATTAATCAAAGTAGGTAATATTTTACTAGAAATAGACAAAGAATTAGCACGCACTATTTATGTTCGGATTATTTAGATGTTACGTCTACTATTAATAAATAATTAGTTAAAAATCAGAATCCCGTTATCGTCGATATACCGGGATTCTTAGTTTTACAAATATGAAAAATTAAATTGATTAACTAAATCAGGGGATTGTTTTAATCTATAGCCACTATGACATCTGAGGATTTGATCAGAGCATAAGCTGCTTTACCCTCAGCAAGTTGCAACTTGTCTGCTGACGACTTAGTGATGATTGAAACTATCTCTACACCAGGAGCAAGTTCTAAAGTTACTTCTGTATTTATTGCACCTGGCACAACTTTTTTAACTGTGGTTTTGAGAAAATTACGCGCACTAACTTCCATATGTTATGAACCTGAACTGTTTACACTTGATAAGATACCAACATTTTAGGTAACAAAAGAGTAGCTTTAGATTCTCTTAATAATTTCCCATAATATAAATTAAACCAAAAACCTGATATGCTCACTGAATTATATAGTTTAATAGATCACAAATAGCATAATTTTTATCTGTTATTCTCAACCACAAATGTATGGTATACGCCTGTAATTCGAGGTGAATTAATGGGCGTAATTTCTGTTGCTGATATTGTGAGCAAGGATGACTTTATTGTTAAACTCAGACTAGTATTCTTGCGTAAAAAACTGCACAAAGCTGTTTCTGATGCACGGGCAATTTCTGCTAACTATGGGTCAGACTCTAAACGAGCTATTGAAGCTTGGGATTTCGTAGACGAAATTGAAGCAGAAGCACGTTATTATGGCTTACCAAAACCAGAGAAATTTGCTAGATAAATATTTGCTGAAAAACCACAGCTAGTTAGCATCTAGCGTTAGAAGTCAAAAGTAAAAAGGTAATAATAAAAAAGTTTTACTGCCTTTTTACTCTTTGGAGTCTGAGTTTACAAATCTAACCTTCAGAATTCTATAGCATTGTGTTTAGAAATGGTGGGCATTGCTCACCATTACCTTTATTGTGCAAATTGTTTCTACATACAACAACTAATGATGAATCAAAGAAGTAACCCCAATTTTAGTCCAGCAACTCAGCAATGGTTGATAGCAAATGATTACAGCATTCAAGACTTAAATCAGCCTGGGGAAAATGGTGATACAGCTTTGATGAAAGCGACAAGAGAAGGAGTCTACGCAGTCGTGAAAGAATTAATTGATGCGGGGGCTGAGATTAATGCCAAAAATAATGATAGTAATAATGCTTTATGGTTTGCTTGTTTTGGCAATCACTACAATTTAATTAATTTGCTAGTAGATGCCAAAATTGATATCAATAATCAAAATGATAATGGTGCAACTGTTTTAATGTATGCCGCTTCATCTGGTAAAGCAGAAGTTGTAAAATTACTTTTACAATACCATCCTAACCTAGATTTAAAAAATTTGGATGATTATAGAGCCATAGATTTTGCTAGCACAACAGAAGTTTTAAGGATATTGAAAAATGCGTCAAGATAATATTTCTGGTAAAGCTTACCATGAGGCTACCAAGCATTCTTACTTATCGGTGCAGCTTGATCCAAATTATATTGATGCTTCAACTCAACCAATTGCATTTAAAGTTTATCCAAAGTTTTATAGAAGAGTGAAATTAAATCTCAATAATAAAATTCACTCTTTTATTTGGTTAACTAGTGCAGTTACTTTAGAGAAGGTATATAACAATGTTCCTTACAAACTGCGGGTAAATCCATCAGCAGGCGCACTGTATCCTACGGAGGTGTACGTACAGATCCGAGGAGTGCCGGATATAGTAGATGGTATCTATCATGTAGAAGTTGAGAATAATTGTCTAACACTCATCTATGAATTAATTGATGATGGGTTAGAGAGTTATATTATACCGAACAAAAGTATAAGCGGATTCATTTTTTTCATTAGTTCTGTTTATTATAGGTCTAGTTGGAAATATAAAAACAGGAGCATAAGATATTGCCTGTTAGATAGCGGACACCATTTAGGTGCTATTGCAGCTTCAGCTTATCTTCATGAACGTGATATCCAGCTAATTTTTGACTTTGATAAACTTGCTCTCAATACAGCTTTAGGGTTTGAGAATAAAGAGTTTATTACGGCTTGTGCAGTATCTGGTGAAGCACAAGATCAGAAAGTTAGACAACTCAGGCTACAAGTTCCTTTTGTTTGCGGTACAGATTATTTTGAAGCTAATCAATTTATTGAAGATAGCTATCAAACAACAGCTTGCCAAACAAGTCAAAAACAACAACTCAAGCAGCCTCAATTTGATTTTGAGCCAGACAAATTTTATCAAACTGTCTGGAATAGACGTTCAATTAGACGTTTCCGGAAAGAGTCTATTTTGCAAGAACAATATTTATATGTCTTGCAAAAACTAGAGCAGTCAATCCCCACAGAAAACTTTGAGGAAGTAGAACTTTACTCTGTGGTGCATCGTGTTGACGGAATGTTACCAGGGTTATATAAAGGCGCGAATTTGATTAAAGCAGGTAACTTCAGCGAACAGACTGGTTACTTGTGCATTAATCAAGCTATAGCAAGAGATTGTGGTGTGATTTTCTTTTTTGTATGTGAATATACCAGCTATCAAACAGCTATGCAGATAGCGGGGTTTCTGGGACAAAGAATTTATCTGGTGAGTAATTATGTAGGCATTCAATGTAGTGGCATTGGTGCTTTTTATGATAATGAAACCCAGCAATTCTTAGAAACAGATAAAGATGTGCTTTATGCAATGGCAATTGGAATTTAAGTAGGAATGTAAACACAAATGAGCGGGCAGAGGTATCATTTTAACGGTGATGACTATCATCCTATGCAGCCATCATCAGCTGATATTATATTGAGACAGCAACTAGAGTATTCGATTAGTAGATACTTTTACGAAGAGTGCGATCGCACTTTGCAAAATCTGTTATCTAATTGTCGATGGTATGTGACAACTCAAGCCAACGCCATGACGCTGGTAATTGAATGCCCTGATCAAGTTACTAACTGGCGGGTTTTACAAAAACTTGTCCCAATGGGGAAATTACTCAATCAAATAGTTAGTAGTGCTAAAATTCGGGTTTGTCCCCCAGAAAATGAAGGTGTACCTTTTGAAATGAGGGTAGATGAACTTTCTGTGTATCGGGATATGGCCTAAGTGGGAGACAAGGGAGACGAGATTTTTCCCCGTCCCCAGCCTTTCAATGAGTGGATTTTAGATTATTCAATCCAAAATCCGTCTTGAAAAGTTTCTTCTGGCGGGAAACCCGCCTACAGAACTTTCCGCAAAATCTAAAATTCCCAGTCCCCAGTCTCCAAGTTACGAATTATTTTAATTATTTTCTCAAATACCAAATCAGCCGAATTCTGCACAACAGGACTTAACTCTAGTCCAAAATCAAGATTTGCTGCTTCAACTAAATAAACAGTCACATCTTCAGGAAAATCATCTTGAAAGATTTTCCTACCGACGGCTAAAGCATGATCCCAACGAAAATCATGCAAATTATAACTAGGTTCTGGTAAAGCTGTTAATTCCTCACCAGGAACTTGAAACACTGCGCCAACTTCTGAACCAGTTGAACTTGCATCAATAATTACTAATTTTTTACTACCTCTAGCTTGAAACATTACCTCCATCCCGGCTGTTCCACAGTCATATACCTGCACATTGGGATGGGGATTTTTTGCTAGATATTTTTGTAGGCGTTGAGCAATAATTACACCTACAGCGTCGTCACTGCGATTCAGATTTCCGCAACCAATAATAGTCAGCATTTTTTATCCTACGGACAGTATGAACAGGCTGAACCAGAGATGCTAAAGCAGCACCAAGATTTAGGGAACACCAAGAAATAAATTATCCGCAATTGATGGTTGGGTAGGGTGCGTCAGTGCGATATAAACTAACTATACTCAGAAATTATTCATACTGACGTACCCTACAGTTTGGATATTTTTTTCTCTGGAAGTCCCTTAGTCACTGCTTGATATAGAATTTTTCTATCTACAGGTCGATTTATTTATGTACCATGTATCCAATACACATGAGGTCATTATATTTAGCTAGAGTAAGACTATAAAGATTAAAAATTTGATAAAGAAAAATATAGCATTCCCAACTTTGATCGGCTGTACATAATGAACTCTAGGCAATCTCCTCACAACTCTCCATCTAATTCCTCTGACGAGCCGGAGGTTAACCAAAACGAACTATTTCCAATCGTCAGCATGGGTGCATCTGCGGGAGGATTACAAGCATTCACAGAATTACTCAGCCATTTGCCTGTAGATACTGGCATGGGATTTGTGCTAATTCAGCATTTGAGTCCCCATCAAAAAAGTATGTTGACAGAGATTCTGGGTAGGACAACCCAAATGCCTGTAGTCGAAGCACAGGATGGGATGTCTGTAGAACCAAATCATGTCTACGTGATTCCACCCAACGCCGTGATGACAATTTCTCACGGAGTATTAAAACTGTCTCCGCGACAACAAATTCGGGGGTTGTCTATGACAGTTGATACTTTCTTTTCTTCCCTAGCAGAAGATTACGGAAACAAAGCCATTGGAGTTGTCCTATCGGGGGGAGATTCTGACGGCGCAAAGGGACTAGAAAGGATCAAAGATGCTGGCGGTATTACCTTTGCTCAGTGTGAAGCATCGGCACAAGTCAGTAGTATGCCGAATACAGCCGTGGCTTCTGGTCATGTAGATTTTATCCTCACCCCGCAACAAATCGCTGAGGAGTTGGCGAAAATCAGCCATCATCCCTACGTCAGACAACCAACCCCAGAGCCAATCACAGAGGAGATCCCAGAAAGCGGCGATGCGTTGGTGATTATCTTCCGGTTGTTGCGGGTGGCTACAGGTGTTGACTTTACCCACTACAAGCAGAACACCCTGAAACGGCGGATTTTCCGACGGATGATTTTGTATAAGCTAGAAAAGCTGGAAGATTACGCTCAGTATCTGCAAAATAACCCAGCAGAAGTCACTGCGTTGTATCAGGACTTGTTGATTACTGTCACTAGTTTTTTCCGCGACCCCGAAGCCTTTACAGCTCTAAAAACCAAAATATTTCCCCCTCTTCTCAAGGAACATCAGCCAGATTCACCCATCCGCGTCTGGGTAGCAGGATGTTCCACTGGTGAAGAAGCCTACTCTATTGCTATTTGCTGGATGGAGTTTTTGACAGTTCAGGGAATCCATCGGCCCATCCAGATTTTTGCGACAGATATCAACGAGGTGGCAATTGAGAAAGCCAGAGCCGGCATTTACAAACCCAGCCAGATAGCAGATATTTCTCCAGAACGTTTACAGCGATTCTTTGTGCAGGTAGATGGCAATTATCAGATTAGCAAGCCAGTACGTGAACTGTGTGTTTTCGCTAGGCATAACCTGATGAATGATCCGCCATTTTCCCGGTTGGATCTAATTACTTGTCGCAATGTCTTAATTTATTTAAGCTCTCCTGTACAGAAAAAACTCTTGCCCATATTCCACTATGGTCTCCAGCCAGCAGGCTTTCTGATGTTAGGCACTTCGGAGACCGTGGGAGAGTTTTCTGACTTGTTTACTTTGGTAGACAAAAAGTACAAGATTTATTCTCGGAAAATAGCACCAGCTCGGCTTAGTATTGATCTAATGCCTAGCAATTATCCCCCAGATGCTTTGAACCCTCTACCCCCAACTAGAGAAGATATCTGGAATGGGCAGGAAATTCTCAAAGAAGCTGACAGGATCGTGTTGAATAGATATGCTCCAGTGGGGGTAATTATCAACAATGAACTGGAGATTTTGCAGTTTCGGGGGCAGACTAGTTCCTATCTACAACTCCCACCTGGTAGACCCAGCTTTAACCTGCTGAAAATGGCCAAGGAAGGATTACGGCTAGAACTACGCACCGGATACCGTTGGCGAATTCCCCAAACAGCTAAACTGAACCGAGTAGTTCAGCAATGAAACGATTGAGAACCTTCTGAGCAGTTTTATACCCAGTAGCTTGCTTACCCAATTTCA
>NZ_JACJRG010000068.1 GCF_014697125.1 Anabaena minutissima FACHB-250
ATGGAAGTAATGCACGAGCGTAACGCTCACAACTTCCCCTTAGACTTGGCTGCTGGTGAAGTTGCTCCTGTTGCTATCAGCGCACCTGCTATCAACGGTTAATCTTTAAGCTTTAGCTAATCTAATTAAATAAAAAGCGTCTCCTTCACCGGGGACGCTTTTTGTTTTTGTGATGTAGTTTGAAGACGCGATGAATCGCATCCCTATAAACATCTATGTATTTGGTATAAAAAATATCAAAATTCCTTTAATATATCGTATGTTTACTGTTGCTTTAGAATGGAATACTCAAATAGTATTTAGCACATCATTTTTTATTATTTGAAATATTGTGAAGTCTATTCTAGAATCATACTTAGATCAAGAAGTCTGGATACTGATACGAGATAAATGGTATTTTACAAAAATCATTCGAGTTAGGGATGATTTATTGTGGTTTCAACACAGGACTCACAACAAAGAAACAGAGGAAGATACTTTGTGGGAAATGGTTGTAAAAATCGGTGAAGTAATTGCGATCGATAGAATTATATCTGTTGTTAGTAGAAAACCAGATGTGTTTATCTCACAGCTAATAGAAACCGATCAACCCACAAATAATTACCATAAAGATAATGAAAATTAATTAACTAAAATTAATTATTACGCTATAAGCACACCAACCGCTCTAAGAAGGAAAGAAACACAAGCATTTAGAGTTTGGTAGCAAGAAATATTATCTAAATTCAAAATTTTAGATGTGCGTGAGAGAAATTGCTATTTGGCTTATAGGACGGGGTTTCCCCGTCCTAATAGTTAACTGGAATTAACCGAAATGCTTGATAATTGCGTCTGCAAATTCAGAACATTTTAGTGGTTCTACGGGTGGTTCAATTAACCGTGCTAAGTCATAGGTGACTTGACTATTAGCGATCGCATCTCCTAAACCTTTCTTAACTAGGTCTGCGGCTTCTTGCCAACCCATGAACTCAAACATCATCACCCCAGACAAAATCACCGAACCGGGGTTAATTCTGTCTAACCCGGCGTGTTTGGGTGCTGTACCGTGGGTAGCTTCAAAAACGGCGCAAGCATCGCCAATATTTGCGCCAGGCCCCATTCCTAAGCCACCGACAATAGCAGCAGCAGCATCAGACAAGTAATCACCGTTTAAGTTCATCGTCGCCAGAATCGAATACTCATCTGGTCTGGTTTGGATTTGTTGAAAGATACTGTCAGCAATCCTGTCATTGACCATGATTTTCTCTTTCCACTTGCCATTCCCGTGGGTATCCCAAATTGAGTTAAGAACCGTTTCCACTTCCTTGACAATTTGGGCTTTCTTCTCTTCGGTAAGACCATCAAAACCAGGATCAATCAAACGGGCATTTTCTTCTAGAGAAATATGGGGATTTTTTTCCTTGTTGCTTAAAATCCAAGATTCCCGTTCGGTGACGCACTCTTGACGAAACTCAGAAGTGGCTAGTTCGTAACCCCAATCACGGAACGCGCCTTCGGTGTACTTCATGATGTTACCCTTATGCACCAGAGTTACCTGTTGCTTGTTTTTAGGTAATAACAAGGCGTGTTTGATGGCACGGCGGACTAGACGCTGAGAACCTGTTTTGCTGATGGGTTTAATCCCAATACCAGAATCGAGGGGGATTCGCTTTTTCCCGTGTTCTGGGGTAGCGGGGATAAGTTCATTGTTGAGGATAGAGATTAAGCGATCGCCTATTTCACTACCTTGCTTCCACTCAATCCCCAAATAAATATCCTCTGTGTTTTCCCGATAGACTATCACGTCCAGTTTTTCGGGGTTTTTGTGAGGTGATGGCGTACCCGCATAATAACGGCAAGGACGCACGCAGGCATATAAGTCAAAAATTTGTCTGAGTGCGACATTCAAAGACCGAATACCACCGCCCACAGGAGTAGTCAAAGGCCCTTTAATTGCCACACCATACTCTCTAATAGCTGTCAGAGTATCTTCAGGTAAATACTGATAAGTACCGTATAAATCACAGGCTTCATCACCAGCATAAACCTTAAACCAACTAATTTGACGCTTACCCTGATACGCTTTAGCTACCGCCGCATCTAGCACTTTTTGCGTAGCCGGCCAAATATCAATACCTGTTCCATCACCCCGAATAAAAGGGATAATGGGATTGTTTGGTACAACAGGTTCACCATTTTTGAAGGTGATTTTTGATCCAGTTGTAGGGGGGTTAATCTTGTCGTACATACTTCACACACTCCACAAAGGTACGCCGCCAGAGAGAAGATTCTTCTTGTGTAGGCTTGCAAATTTTACTGTAGATATTGGGGATTGGGGACTGGGGATTGGGGACTGGGAATTTAGGAAAACTTCTTCCTTGTCCTCCTGTCCTTCCCTTACACCTCTGTCACCTGTAACCTGTCCTCTGTCACCTTCTTAATCTCTAATCCCTCAATGAGCAGATATTCCCCCTATTTCCCTTGTACAGCATTTAGGGATTCAAGTGTAGGTTTTCGTGAAATTGTCGCAATTTTGTACGATCAAAAATAGTAAACTACTTTTCGCTATCACTGCTGGATCATAGATAAAGCTAGATAGCCAATTGCTTTTCCACTGACCGCTAACATGAGTAATGGCATGACAGACCCAATGATTGTATCAGGCACTGCTAATGAAATTGACTCCCTTCGACAAAAGTTAATCGCTGGGTCTATGCAAGTCCAACAACAGATCATCCCACAATTAGCTGCTTTGGGTAACGAGGGATTAAATGTGTTGTCAGAGTTTTTATTGCAACGTCGCGATCTCCCAGCTACTTGGGTTGAAGGCAAAGCCTATCAATTCCTCTACAACTCTGATGCACCCCAAGCCCAAGAATTTCTGCAAAATTATTTTCCTGAAGGAATTGTACCTCTAAAATCAGAGGCAGGAGTTAATTATAATTCTTTGCAACAGTTACTAGCTGTCCAAGACTTTCAAGCAGCTGATCTCATGACTATTCAACAAATGTGTGAGGTTGCAGGGGCTACGGCAGTACAGAGAAAATGGCTGTATTTCACTGATATAGATAATTTCCCCACTGTTGATTTACACACTATCAATAATCTGTGGATAGTTCACTCCGAAGGTAAATTTGGTTTTTCAGTACAACGAGAAATATGGTTAAGTTTGGGCAAAAATTGGGACAATCTCTGGACAAAAATCGGTTGGAAAAGTGGTAATAAATGGACAAGATACCCTAATGAATTTACCTGGGAAATGAGTGCGCCTAAAGGTCATTTACCGCTATCAAATCAATTGCGGGGAGTGCGTGTAATTGCTTCTTTATTTGCTCATCCTGCATGGTCTAAGTGAAGGGCATGGGGGTAGGGATTTGGGGAGGAAAAAACCTCATAACTATTAACGAAACAAGCAGGAGTTTATTTTATTCCTAGAATCAGAGAAATCAGGAAATTTTTTCAGTCATCGCTAGTTAAACATCTCAAATCTAATTATGGCAAGAGTTCTTCTAGAAGATATTAAGCGTAAATTTAACAATGTCACCGCGATCGAGGATATTACCTTTGAAATTCCCGATGGTGAGTTTTGGGTGTTAGTCGGCCCTTCCGGTTGTGGTAAATCAACAATTTTAAGGACGATCGCGGGTTTAGAAACTGCCACATCTGGTAAACTCTTTATTGGCGATCAATTGGTAAACACCGTCCCAGCAAGAGCGCGAGACGTGGCGATGGTGTTCCAAAACTATGCACTGTATCCCCATATGACGGTGGGAGAAAATATCGCCTTTGGGTTGAAAATGCGGAAAGTTGACCCGAAAATCATTCAAGATAGGGTGGTGAATGTAGCGCGATCGCTTTCTTTAGAACACTTATTAGACCGTAAACCCAAACAACTATCTGGTGGGCAACAACAACGGGTAGCATTAGGGAGAGCAATCGCCCGTGAACCCCAAGTATTTTTATTAGATGAACCCTTATCTAATTTAGATGCTCAATTGCGAGATGATACCAGGGCAGAATTAAAACAGCTACATCAACAATTAGGCGTGACAACTATTTATGTCACCCATGATCAAGTTGAAGCCATGACTTTGGCAGATCAGATTGTGGTACTTAATCGGGGAAGGATACAACAAATTGGCGATCCTCAAACGATTTATGCTCGTCCTGCTAATCAAATGGTGGCAACTTTTTTAGGTAGTCCACCCATGAATATTTTGCCCGCTATTTATAAAAATGGTTGTTTTGATGTGAGTGGGCAATTAATCGAAATTCCCCCATTCATCCAAGATAATTTGCAGATACCTCAAGGACAAAGCATTGATTTGGGCATTCGTCCAGAACACATGACAATTAGTGAAGACTCAGGACTCTTAGTAGAAGTGAAGGTGATCGAACCTTTAGGAAGAGAAACCTTAGTGCGTGCTGGTTTACCTGGTGCTACGACGTTGCTAAATATTCAATTGAGTGGTAATGTGCGTCTTCATCCAGGCGATCGCTTGCATTTACAACTAGATTTACATCAGTTATTTGTATTTGATCCCAAGACTGGAGATAGACTTTTACCTCAAGATTAAGTGTAGCTTTAATGTCAATTAATACAACATAAATTAGTTACTGTTTATACTAGTTTCGCCCCTACTGAGAACTTCTAGGTTGGGCATATTTCATCCGATTACGCCCATCTAATTTAGCCGCATACAAGGCTTGATCAACCAATTGCAGCATCTCATCGCTGGTTGTTCCATGATCAGGAAAAACCCCTACTCCACCCGAAACTGTTGCTTGTATTTTTTTGTTACCAAATTCCAGTCGCGCAGCTTGGAAGGATAAGCGAATTTTTTCAGCACGCTGAAACGCTTTCTCTAGTGTCACACCAGGTAAAGCCAATACAAACTCCTCGCCACCATATCGGCAGATGATATCTTGAGAGCAACAATAGTGACGCAGAAACTCTGCAAATAACTTAATCACGCGATCGCCAGCTTGATGTCCAAATGTATCATTGATACTTTTAAAATAATCAATATCCATAATAACCAAAGCGACTGGATAAGCATCTCTCATTGCCACTAGCAATTCTTGGGGAAATATCTCGTCAAAATAACGGCGATTAAACAATCCTGTTAGTCCATCTCTGATCGCCTGTTCCCGTAGATGAATTTGTAAGATTTCAATTTCTAGTACCTGTTTGTGCAAACGTTCATTCGCCTGTCGAAGTTCAGATTCAGCTAGATAACGTTGAGTAATATCACGCAAAACCAGTAGTCGACCTGTTAACCGCGTGCAATCGTCGTGTATTGGTTTTAGCCATAGTTCCACATAAAGGGGTATTACCGAATCCATTAATATCTCTGTTTTAATACTTTCGTGAATGTGGTATTGCTTCACGATTTCTGGCCATTTTGCCAACACTTGATCAGCTGACTTACCAATGTAAAATCCTGTTGCCCCAATGAGATGTTTTGCCGCCGGATTAATATCAATAATGCGGTTTTTTCTGTCTAAAACCAAGACACCATCGCTCATTTTCTCAATCAATGTGCTACGGGCTATAGGCACGAGATCAAACATCCGAAAGCGAAAAAGATTAATAAAATGGAATATCCCGGTCAACATGAAGGTCATCGGCGTAATGTTTAGACCTGGAGGCGTGAGGCGTAACATATATAAGCTAGCCCCCAACAATGGTAATAATGCACCAGCTAATGCTGTGATAGATTGCTGGCGATAAAGAACTGATGGCAGTAGGACTTTGGGAACAAGTAAAAATGTGCCTGCAAGTGTATAGACGTAAACACAGGCCATAATCCAAAAAAAACCGATATTGTGTTGATAAATTACAAACTTGCTTTCCTGTGGGTCATGTAAAAAACTATACCAGACTAAATCATGCCATTCGTTAGTTGCTACCAAAGCTACATTGAAACTAGGGATAATCCATAGCATCGCTGTATTTCGAGGCGTTAGCCAGTAACTATTGTTGGTGAAGTGAATGGCAAAAATTAGGAATAATGTGATTACACTACCTGAACCAACATACTCCCACTTTGACCAAAATATTTTTTCTGGCAGGCTGATGACAACTGCTTCCATAGCTGCAACTGTAGCGTATCCTGCGATCGCCAGCATCATTCCAATAAAAGGGTTGCTAGCAGTAGAGATAGAGCGACGCTGCCAAGTTGCAAAGGCTACCGTAGCCGAAATTATCGCAGTCAAGCAAAGCAGAACAAAATAGAGATTGTACTGAAGCAGCATGGTGATGCAACATCAAGAGATGACTCCATCATCTGGAATTAACAATTCAAAATTCAAAATTAAAGAATTTTCAGCCTGGAATTTAAACCCCCACTGAAAATACGCTACCTGTAGACGTATGGGTCTTAAACCCTTGAATCTAAGATAAGCTTGAGCTAGTTTTATTTCTAGCGTTCGAGTAGTTTTATGGTGAAAGCATATCTGGCAAATCATTATAAGAAATTTGTAAAATTTTATTTAATTTAGTTATTTTACTGAATAAAAGCTAGAGAATTTATACGGATTTTTATGTAAATTTACCATTATTTTATCTCTTTTGCCTTTCATCCCCATACTCGACTTCTTTGCGTATGGAGATGAAAGGCAATTAAAGTAGCTACTTAAGCTACTGGTTGTATTTGAGATTTCCTTAACTCACTAGGAGCAAATGCACCATTTTCTGTGATGATGGCTGTAATTAAATTGGCTGGAGTCACATCAAAAGCTGGGTTATAAAATTCCACGCCGGATGGTGTCAGCATGGTATCACCAACTTGATAAATTTCCTCTGGGTTGCGTTCTTCAATGGGGATTTGATTACCATCAGATAATTCAAAATCAATGGTAGAAATAGGTGCTGCCACATAGAAAGGAATATTATGTGCCTTAGCTACAATGGCTAAACTATAAGTACCGATTTTATTAGCAGTGTCACCATTAGCAGCAATGCGATCTGCACCGACGACAACAGCGTGAATCAAACCTTGCTGCATACAATGGGCTGCCATGTTATCGGTAATGACAGTTACAGGTATACCTTCTTGCACAGCCTCCCAAGCGGTGAGCTTTGCACCTTGCAAGCGGGGACGAGTTTCATCGGCAAACAAACGTGCTAAACGTCCCTCTCGCCAAGCCGAACGCACAACCCCCAATGCTGTACCATAACCAGCCGTAGCTAAAGCCCCAGCATTACAGTGAGTTAGTAGTGTTAGCTTATCTGGGGTTGTGGGCAATACGTGCAAACCATGATCGCCGATCGCCTGACAGGTTTGTAAATCTTCAGCATTAATTGCTTGGGCTGTTTGTAATAAAACTTGTTGAATATCTGCAACTGTTCCTGGGGTAGCGTAGGCAGTTTTGATCATCCGACTAATTGCCCAAAATAAATTTACGGCTGTCGGACGAGTAGCACGCAATAAATCAGCAACTTGTTCTAGTTGTGCTAAAAATTCGTGGCGATCGCTTGTCTCAATTTCCCGCGCCCCCAAATACATCCCATAGGCTGCTGCTACACCAATAGCTGGCGCACCCCGGACAATCATAGTTTTAATCGCCCGCGCCATGTCTTCGCTGCTGTGAATCTCTACAACCACATACTCATTAGGCAAACGGGTTTGGTCAATTAGTAATACAGAATTATTCTGCCAAATAACGGGGTAAATCATAGGAAGGTGACAGGTGACAGGTGACAGGTGACAGGTGACAGGTGACAGGTGACAGGTGACAGGGGAAAACTCTTCCTTCTCTTCCCCTACACCCCTACACCCCTTTCTATTGGGGAAAGTTGGCAATAATCATAGCAATTTCTGGGTGATTGTGAGCGATCGCTTCTGGTGCATTGCCAAACATTGCTAATAGTTGGTTTTTGTGTTCTACTGTGCCATTTAACAGTAGTAAATCATTGCTTTTGAGTAATCGTGACACTTGCCTAACAAAGTTACCCCGTACCTGTTGAATCGGTGTGTCTGGGGGTAGTTCTATATCAGTTAACTCACCAGTTGCTCCTCTAATTGAGACGACTTGTAACAGTTGTAACGATGCTTTGAGTTCGGTGGCTAGATTTTTAGCTAGTTGAATACTTTCTTTAAAAGAATTTTCACGAGTCTGTTGGGTGGTGAAAGCCAAAAATACTCGCTTGGTATGTTCAATTGGTAAGGGAAAGCGAGATACTAATACAGGGACACTACTACGCTGTACAATTTTATCGATAACACCGCCAAATAGATTTTCTTGATAAGTCGAGTAACCTTTCCAACCGCAGATAATCACACTTGCTTGCTTTTCTTCAGCAACGCGGGCAATACCTTTATCAATTGATTCATCAATTCTACCGATAGGGGTGACATTGGCAACTGCTGCATGGGCGATCATTTCTGCCGTTGAGAGGAGTTGGCTTTGTCTGGCTTTCGCATCAGGGGAAATAGGAGTCTTTTCTTCTAAGAGAACATGAAGCGGTAAGAGAGTTCCATTGGCTGATTTTGCCAGAATAATGGCTAATTTGAGGAGATTATCTTCTGTGCTGGGGTTAGCCACTGGGACTAAAACGCGATCGCCTATACTACTACCGTCTTGCAGTTTTTGGGTACTAGCGGCTTCTGGCTTGAGTTTTTGCCCCCACTGATTTGTTACCCAAGGGGAAGCAATACAAGTAACTAAAATCATGGCAATTGTGCCATTAACTGTCAGTTCATCAACTAACTTGATATTATAAGCAACAGTGATGGCTGCCAAAGTTGATGCCGCCTGTGCCACCGACAGCCCAAACATCACCATAGTATTGTTAAAGTCAAAGCCAAATAACCTACCCACACCCCAGGCAGGAAGGTACTTGGCGACAATTGCCACAGTCACCATCACACCAGATACTACCAGCGATCGCGGTTCTTTAATCAAAATGCCAGGATTAACTAACATCCCTACAGAAATCAGGAAGAACGGGACAAACAAGGTATTCCCGATAAATTGAATCCGATTCATCAAAGGGCTAAGTTGGGGAATTAGCTGCGTAATAGCTACCCCCGCTAAAAAAGCCCCAATAATCGGCTCAATTTGGACTAATTCTGCCCCATAGGAAACAACAAACAAAGTAGCCAAAACGAAGGTAAATTCTGCCCCTTCATCATGGCCAAATCTCTGAAAAAACCATTGACCGATCCGAGGTACACCCCATAAAGTCAAAAAGGTGTAGATGATCAAAGCTGGAATCAAAAACAGCCAAAAACTGAGAGTTAAATTACCTTGATGCGCTCTGACTACTACTGCTAATACCAAAAGTGCCAAAATATTGGTAATTAATGTACCGCCAAGAGTAGTAGTTAAAACTTGAGAACGCATGATGCCCAATTTGCTGGCAATGGGTAGTGCGAGTAAGGTATGGGAAGCGAAACAGGAAGCCACCAAAACCGCAGGTAATAAATCGTAACCAATACCCATCATGGCTGCTGTGCCTAATCCCATCGGCACAAGAAAAGTAGCAACTCCAAAGATAACTGCCTTATCAGCATTGTATTTTAGGTCATCTAAGCTAGTTTCTAAACCTGCCATGAACATGAGAAACAGCAAACCCACAGTACCCAGCAGGACAATTGTTGTATCCCGTGCCAAAAGTCCTAGTCCATTGGGGCCGACTACCACACCCGCCAAAATTAAGCCGACAATCCCAGGTAGCCGGATTTTTTCAAAAAGTAAGGGGGCAATTAGCATAATCCCCAAAATCATCAAAAAAACGGGTACTGGGTCTTTAATCGGTGTTGATAACACTGAAGCTATAGAAGCATGAGTTATACCCTGCCAGAGAATTGATTGCATAGTGGTAGGGAAATTATAGTTAGTTAAACTGACTCACATATTAGTACCATCTTCAACGAGCGATCGCATCACCACTAAAGTCAGCTTTATGGCGATCGTCTGAGCAAATTATGATTAATCAATACGTTTCTAGATATATTGACAATTTTTTAGACAATATTCGTTTTATCAGACGCGATAAATCGTGTCTCCACATGAGTCTTTTTGATATAACCTCGTATTTTCATAAAAAAATAACCCCTGTTTTAGGGGTTATTAATCAATAAATACCTGATTAACTAAACAACAGCAGATACTTTTTGCTGAAAGAAAGCTGCCAAAACTCTTTCTGCTATTTGACGACTAGTTAATCCTAATTCAGCCTTTGATTCATCTGGTGTAGCGTGTTCGACCAACACATCTGGAATACCAATGCGTTTCACAGGAACTACCACATCAGCATCTAGTAAGGCTTCTGCTACGGCTGAACCAAAGCCACCCATCACACAGCCTTCCTCAAGAGTGACCACGCGCCCAATCTTCTGAGCCAACGGTACAATCAACTCTGTATCCAAAGGCTTAACAAATCGGGCATTAATCACAGTCGCTTCAATACCGTGTTCGCTGAGGATTTCCGCCGCCTGCATACTGGGGTAAACCATTGTGCCATAGCCAACGATTAACACATCATCGCCATTACGGAGAATTTCACCCTTCCCGATTTCCAAAGATTCCCAACCTTCTTCCATCAGAGGCACACCGTGGCCGTTACCTCTGGGGAAACGCATAGCAATAGGGCCACTGGTATGTTCAATACCAGTGACAATCATGCGTTGCAGTTCTGCCTCATCTTTAGGGGCCATCAACACCATATTAGGAATACAACGCAGATAAGCAATGTCATACATACCTTGGTGGGTAGGGCCATCCGCACCCACAATACCTGCCCTATCTAGACAAAAGAATACTGGGAGTTTTTGGATACAGACATCGTGAATTATCTGGTCATAAGCCCGTTGTAAGAAGGTAGAGTAGATAGCAACCACAGGGCGCATACCTTCACAAGCTAATCCCGCCGCTAGGGTGACAGCGTGTTGTTCTGCAATACCGACATCAATATATTGATTGGGTAATTTGACTTGCAGTTTGTCTAAGCCTGTTCCTGTCGCCATTGCTGCCGTAATCCCAATAATTTTGGGGTTTTGTTCGGCAAGTTTGACGAGGGTGTGAGAAAAGACTTTGGCATAAGCAGGGGGTTTAGGCTTATTGGAAGGAATCGCTTTGCCAGTTGTCAAATTAAAAGGGGTTTGGGCGTGATAACCTACTTGGTCTTTTTCAGCAATTTCATAACCTTTACCCTTCACTGTTGACACATGGACTAAAACTGGCCCAGCGATTTGATGTGCTTGTTGGAAGGTGGCAATTAATTCTTCCAAATTATGCCCATCTACTGGCCCCATGTAGGTAAAGCCCAGTTCTTCAAAAACTGCCCCTACTTTGGGAACAGCCAAACGCTTCATCCCTTCCTTGATGCGTCCTAGTTCGGGAGATAAGGATTCACCCACAAAAGGAATGTGTTTGAATTGTTCCTCAAAATTGTCTTTGATGAACTGCACGGGGGGACTGAGGCGCATTTTATTCAGGTAGCGAGGAATTGCCCCCACGTTGGGAGAGATGGACATCTCATTGTCGTTGAGAACCACCAGCAGGTTAGTTTTGGGCAAGTGTCCCGCGTGGTTGATGGCTTCTAAAGCCATACCGCCAGTTAAAGCACCATCACCAATCACCGCCGCCACTTTAAATTTTTCCCCACTCAAATCTCGTGCTAAAGCCATGCCCAAGGCAGATGAGATACTAGTAGAAGCATGACCCGCGCCAAAGTGATCAAATTTATTTTCACTACGTTTGAGATAACCGGCAATTCCGTCTTTCTGTCTGAGGGTGTGGAAGTTACTGTAACGTCCTGTGATCAGTTTGTGGGGATAAGCTTGGTGTCCTACATCCCAAGTCACTTTATCCCGATCTAAGTCTAAAGTCTGGTAAAGCCCTAGTGTTAACTCTACAACACCCAAACCAGGCCCTAGATGTCCACCATATTCTGCGACTGTTTGCAGGTGTTTATCTCGAATTTGGCGGGCAATCTGTTGCAGTTGCCGGATAGATAAACCGTGCAACTGATTGGGATGGGTGATTTCGCTCAAGTGCATATTATAGTGTTTTCCTCTTTAATCTCTAACTTTCGGTATTTTGATTTTCCCACGGTCGGGTTGCCGATAGAATTAGACTGGTACTAAGTAGCAGTCTAAAATGTATTCTTCTGTAACGGGGAATTAGACACAATACCTTCAGCATTTTTTCTTAGTATTTATGCTGAAAGCTCATACCGCGAAATTACTTTAAAGTATGTATTCAGTTACATTCGAGGACAGTAACAAAATAGACAGTTATTAGGAAAACATCAAGAAAAAGCCCACATTATGGGTGTATCATGTTTTGACTTTTGCTTTTTTATTTTTGCTTTTAAGAACTAAAAAGATGGTGGAGTGTTGGTAACACTGGGAACTTCTGGCGTTTCCGGTTGCTTTTGCTGTCTTTGCAAATATTTACTCAAAAGATAGGCCATATCCCCACGATTCATCGGTCTTAAGGGGGATATATTATTTTGAGCATCAGTGTTAATGAATCCTTCTGTGACTACTGTAGCGATCGCTTTTCTAGCCCAACTAGGTATAGATGCCGCATCTGGGTATGGGGCAAGAATTTCGTTCACAGAATCATCCCCAAACTGAAACACCCCATAAGCTTGGGCGAATATAGCCAACCCTTCTGCCCTTGTCACCCTTTGATTCGGGAAAAACAAATTCCCCCGATAACCTTTCATCACATCTGTTTTTAGCACTGTCTGAATATCTCGATATGCCCAGTGAGAAGAGGGAACATCCGATACAGGTATTGATTTTTCTTGTTTAGCTGCTTCTTGTCTATCTAACTTAAATGCTTTGACTAAAATCGTCGCTAATTCTGCACGACTCATCAACCGTTCTGGATAGAAGTTACCATCAGATGAATTAGTCATCAACTTGGCAGCAACTACCTCTTGAATTGCTGATGATGTCACTCCCGCAGTAGTTTCAGTCACTTGCGCTTGCACAATTACTGGGAAGCTTTGGAGTAGTAGCACTAAAGAAAATGTACTTAACCAAGGACGCATAGTTCTTACCACCGTAAATCTGCTTCTTTGTATAGACAACAACTGACGCATCGCGCACTGATTATGTTGACACATTTTTACTGGGTAAGGTTGCCGAAGGTCGAATAGTCCTGTTTGATGTTTCGGAGTAAGGACTTCAGTCCTTAGAAAAATCAGGACTAAAGTCCTTACTACAAAAAAAGCTTATCCATCAATTTAAGTGTCAAGGATTGTAGTATAGTCGGCCGTGATAAAGCCTTATATTTAGTCGGAATTTCAGGAGTTTTGGGAATGACAGGAACAACAGACCCCGTTACTTTGATGAAGCAAGAAGTCGGCAAAGCTGCGGCGGCTTTGGTGAAGTCTGGTTCAATTGTGGGATTGGGTACAGGTTCAACTACAGCTTACACGATTCAATATTTAGGCGATCGCCTCAAGTCTGGTGAACTGACGGATATTGTCGGTATCCCTACCTCATTTCAGTCTGAGGTATTGGCGAAAAAATACGGTGTTCCTCTCACAACGCTGGATGCTGTTGACCACATTGATATTGCCATTGATGGGGCTGATGAAGTTGACCCCAAAAAAAACTTGATTAAAGGTGGTGGCGCAGCTCATACCCGTGAGAAAGTAGTTGATTACTTGGCTAGTCAATTTATTGTTGTGGTAGACAGTGGCAAATTAGTAGACCGTTTGGGTTCAGTGTTTGCTGTACCAGTGGAAGTTATCCCAATGGCAATTACCCCGGTTACTAATGCTATTAAGCAACTCGGCGGTAAACCAGAACTGCGTATGGGTGTGAAAAAAGCCGGGCCAGTCATCACTGACCAAGGTAATTTTGTCTTAGATGTCCGATTTGACTCTATCGATGACCCAGTTAATCTAGAAAAAGTCCTGAATAACATCCCAGGTGTTCTAGAAAATGGGATTTTTGTCAACTGTGCTGATGTAGTTTTAGTTGGCGAAGTTATCGATGGTCAACCAGTAGTGCGGCAATTGTAGGTTAGAGACTAGGAAGAAACAAGGGAAGGGAGACAAGGGAGAATTGTTTCCCCATTCCCCAGGCCCCATTTCAAAACTTCTCAATCTTTAGCTGAGTATCTGAGTCTTGCCATACTTGAGCAAATTCCGCTTGTGCAAGTTTTGCGGCGTGATTTTTACCTTGTCCTTGCAAACTTACCTGCAAGCCAAATAACGAACGTCCATTATGGGGATATTTTTTTAAATCCGCCCGAAAGACTGGCTCTGCTGCGGCATAATCACCTTTAGCTAACAGTACACCACCCAAGGCTTCCCGCATGGGAAAGTACCAATCTGGGGGTTCTACGTAATCTAGGTTATCTTCTGCTACTACGGCTTGTTGCAGTTTGGCGATCGCAGCATTATATTCACTCTTAGATTCGGCAATCTTGGCATCTAAAAATTTTTGGGCAATGTCTAAAATACGACTGGCAGGTGTAAACCCAATAGTCGCCTCAGATGGCATAATCTGTATTGCAGCTAGTAAAGCACGGCTTTCATTTGCTGCATCTTCTGGTTTGTTTTGGGCTGCGTATGCCAAACCGCGTGTAAAATGCCAAAGTGCATTAGTAGTTGGTAGTGTCGCATCAGGTGCAGGAGTCTGTAATATCTCATCCCAATCGCCAAATCGGGCTTGCATCAATAACTTATTCCCTAGAAATCCCTCTAACATGGGCAGATGCGGGTCTATAGAACTAGCATGAGCAACTAATTTATCAGCAGCTTGCAAGGCATCTTCATGTTTGCCTGCCATACTACTAGCTACCATGAGGAAATGCAGATTGTGGGTCAAATATAACTGCGGATAAATACCTTGGACTTGATTGTGACAGATGTAAGGCTCATCTTGCGCGATCGCCTGCTGATTCACTCGCATTGCTCCCGCATAATCACCAACGCGAAAATAAATATGGCCAGGCATATGTACTAAGTGTCCAGCCGCAGGTACTAAGGTTTCTAATCGCTTGGCACTCTCAAGGGCGCGTTCTGGATGTAATGACGCTTCTACTGCATGGATATAGTAGTGATTTGCGCCTGGATGATTGGGATTTCTTTGTAGAACATATTCTAAAACAGCCACAATTTTGTTTGTCCCTGGTTGTGGTTGACCATCATGTGTCCACAATTGCCAAGGATGCAAATCCATCAGGCTTTCAGCATATAAAGTTGCTGCATCTAAGTCATCAGGATAGCGTTGAAACAGACTTGCCATTGCTTTGGCATAATCTACATCTAATTGATGTAAATCTGCATGGGGATTTGGGGAATAACGTTTTGCTAAAGCCTGAATATAGTCTCTTTCGGGAATTGATGTTTGCACAGCCAATTCTAAAGCTGTTTGTATGGCTTGATAAGCAGCTTGTTCTTTTTCACTGGTGACTACTGAATTAATATTAGGGCCAAGAGCAAGAGCAATTCCCCAATATGCCATTGCCATTTGCGGGTCGAGTTCAGCAGCGTGTTGAAAAGAGCGCACCGCTTCATCATGATTAAAGCCGTAAATCAGATTTAAACCTTGGTCAAAAAACTTTTGAGCTTGGGGATTTTGGGTGGAAACTGGATGATGGTATGTTCCCAGCCCTGGAATTAAAGCATCGGGCTGTTTGGTTTGAGCGATGAACTGTGTTTCCTCGGAGGCGTTGGCGCAGCCTCTCGTAGAGATGGCGTTCCGCCCACCGGAGGCGATCGCAGAATTGGGAAAGACTAAAGATAGTACAAGTACCCAAATTATAAATAAGCACTTCATACTCAAGTTACCTGTTTTAAAGCTTTTTGTTATCAGCTATCTAAATTACAGTCTCTTGAGTAAGTTATACGCATCTTTCCAATTGCTTAACAGCATTTATAGCAGGTGACACACCACCCGCTATAAATGAAACTCTCTCCTTCGTGTCGCCTGTTACCTATCCCCAATTAAGCTGCTTCTCTAAGTTGAGTTGGGACATTAACCTCAGACAATGAGAGTGATAGTTGTTCTATTTGAGGTGTGGCGGTTTGTTCTAACACTTGTACTTCTATATTCACACTGACCAAATAACTGCCGGTATCAGCACCAACTGCTTCAGCAATTAATTTGGCAATATCTGGACGCTTTGCAGTCAGGGGATCTCTTAAGATGCACCGATCCCATTCGTGTTTGGCTGTGGGGTTGAGATTGAGAATGTAATGCTTCATCATTGGATTAAACCCTTGAATCCCTCTTCCAGAAGACCGTGACATGGTTGTTCTACTAGGCTTTTTGAGTGCTGTGTCTATTATAGTACATTTGTACTAAATTGAGAAGATACAAGCCAAAAATTATCTTTTGGTAGAGCAAGTTAAACTATTCTGATGTATTCTTAGAGACTAGTTCCCATGAAACGAGCTTTATTAGTTATTGATGTCCAAAACGAATATTTCACGGGTAAATTGCCAGTCACTTATCCATCAGGGAGTTTAGATAAGATTTTGCAGGTGATGGATGCGGCTCAGAACAATAGCATTCCTGTGATTGTTGTCAGACATACACAGCCACAAGAAGATACACCAATTTTTAAACAGGGAACTCCAGAGTGGGAAATTCATCCCGAAATTGCTAAGTATTCCTACGACTTATTAATTGATAAAAAATTACCAGGAAGTTTTACTGGCACAGAATTAGAGGCGTGGTTAAGAGACCAAGGTATTGATACTGTAGTAATAAGTAAGTCGTGGTGAAATTTTACAAGTATGTAACAAAAAATTAAGCAGAAGAATGAGAGTTAAATTTTACACGTTGTGTACTGTAGTTTCTCTTTTCACCTCTTCTTTGAA
>NZ_JACJRG010000069.1 GCF_014697125.1 Anabaena minutissima FACHB-250
GCTTCACCTTGGACATTGCCAATGCGTTTATCGATATCCAAAGACTGATTGTAGAGTGCGATCGCTTGTTCTACTTCCCCTTTGTTGGCGTAGATTCCGGCTAATTGGTGCAACGTCGCCGCTTCACCTTGGACATTGCCAATGCGTTTATCGATATCCAAAGACTGATTGTAGAGTGCGATCGCTTGTTCTACTTCCCCTTGCTGGGCTTTGAGGATACCAAAATGGTGATAAATTGACGCTAATTCTTTTTCGTCTTCTGCGGGGCAAAGTTGTAAAGCTTGTTGATAATATTCTTGTGCTGGCTCGACATTACCTAATTGTTGCTCACAATAAGCTATCTCTGAGAAAACACGATAATCTTGTGTGAGTTCTAATGTTGACTTGCATAACTGTACTGCTTCTCTGTATCGGCTTTGATTCCATAAACGATTTGCTAAGGAATCAGCCATTGTCCCCGCAATCCCTTCATCCTTCCCCAACAACGCCAAGCGATGAATTTCTAAGCATTGCCCTTCCGTTGCCCGTTCCGCCTTCTCACACCACAGCCGATGTAAAACCTGCGCTGCTTGCGGATACAACTCCTCACCTGCAAACTCTAACAACGGTGCTAAAATCCGAGGAACACGATACAGCACCTCTCCCCCATTTACCGTCACCTCCTCCACTAAACCCAAACTCGCCGCACGTTGTAAATCACCTTCCCAACCAGAAATCTCACTACATATCGCAGAAATCGCCGCACGGGGAACTGGTAACTCATACACCAACATCTTCCCCAACATTTTCCGCAAACTTGGCTTTTGCAACTTCAGCAACTCCTCAGCCAAGATATTCTCTCGAAATCTCTCCTCCTCCCCCTGCATCTTTTGCAAAATCGCCTCTACTCCCTGCGCTTGCAAAGTCGCATCTTGCAAAACCTTATCTAACCATTCCAACAACCGGGGATTACCATCTGCTACTGTCTTGGCGTGTTCCCGCAACTCGGCATCAATCGCCAACGTCCCATTAAAAGCATTCAACCTGCTATACTTTTTCGTCAAGTCTGCATCTCGCAACGCCGCTAAATTCTCACGATGCAAGCGTTGATTTAACTCCGCCAACACAAAATCATAGCGACTGGTAATAATCACCTTATGGGGAAGTCGGCAATTCTGCACCGCTTTCAACAACGCCAGCAGCACATCCACCACTTGCGGCTGTAACACATACACCCCATCCCCACGCAATTCTAAATTTGCCTCAAAGTCATCCAACACCACAGCAAAACGCTGTTCTTTACTATTCAATCCTGACTGAAAAAACTTAGTGAGTTGCTGCATCAGGGGTAAATTCCCGTTGAGAATTTCTAACCCCTGTTCTGATGTACATTGTTCAGCTAAGACTTTTCGCAATTTATCCGCATCTAATCCCCGATAAATTACCAACCTGTCATAGCCAACCATCCTTTCCAACAGTCGCGCCGTCAGGGTACTTTTCCCCACACCCCCCAAGCCATGAATCAGCAACCCTAAATGATTGCCAATCCCTTTGAGACAACGCTGCAAATATCGCCGCCTCCCCACAAACTCTGAGGCTGTCGCTACTCTCACCTGTTGCGTCTGGGGATCTAAAAACTGTTGATATGCTGTTTCTACTAGAGGTAGGGGAACATCCCCCAATGTTTCCACAAACGCACCGGGACATTCTCCCCGCACATACAACCGCAACAGATGCCAATCTCTAACTTTTTGTTGAAATAAATATTGATAGGTACTAGCCAATGCTTCGGCTAATTGATATCCCCCCGCCAACTTACCATACAGATGTGCGGCGGCGGTTGTAGCTGTCCCATCTTCCACCGGACGACCCCAACCTAACACAGTTCTAGCACCCTGAGCAATCAACGCTTGAGCCATTGAAGGGACAGCACCATTATCTGCGGCTTCTCCGGTACGACAGCCAGACAAAAACACCAATTTAGGAAAGCGAAACCGGAAAACTTGAGCTAATTCGGCGGCGGTGGTTTCCTGACGTTCTCCTGTTTCCGTCTCGGTAATAAAATAAGGCGTGTAAGGTGATTCACGGGTAATAGAGGCGTGTCCCGTCAGGTGAAATACATCAAAATCATCAATCTGACGACTCCACACCTTGCCCAATTCAGTCACACAGCCGCTTTCCTCCACCCGCAAATCTAAACCCATCTCTTGGGTATCAGCTAAAATTTGCGCTTCTTCCCGTTCAAAGTCTAACTTGGGTGTAACATCTTCCGGGTCTGTTGCCATAAACAATACTCGCAACTGTCGCGGTTCTACGGTGAAAGGTTCGATGCTTCCCTCCACTAAACGCACAGGCAAAACTACCGGATTGACTCGATTTACCAGGAAATCATCACCATCATGCAGCACTTCCCAAGGTAAATGAGCTAATTCTGTAGTATCAATGGTAACTACCAACCCAGCACCGCGACTATTACTAATAGCACGACTCAGCCATCTACCATCCCCATCCAGCCAATAAAATAACTGCTGCCCCATTTTTGGTAAATTAGGCAGCAGACTATAGTATTCTCGTTTCCCCAGTTTCAACAAATCGGCAATTTCTGCCAAGTTGAGAGTACGGGATTCATAGTGTGTTTGCTGTGGTAGCCAGTAACGTAATTCAACAGTTTCCTGTTTAACTTCCCTAAGTTGAATGCGGATAGTTTGCACTGTTATTGACTGAGATATTTGAGGATTTCAGTAATTTCCTCTATCGTAGCGTCTTCCAGAAAAATCCGGCTGCCAGTCTCAGGATGAAAGAATTCCACATCAAATCTTTTATTAGGGTGTTTTTGCTTCCATTCTTGATACCATGTGCGGATTTGCGCGGCTATGGCGACTGTTCCGCCGACAATCCCTACAATAGTTCCTATGACTGCTAATGTTCCTTCTCTCTGCGTAGGAACTTCGTAATTTCCTGATATCCCCTCAATTTCCAATAAAGCAGCTGCGGCTTGGGGTGCGTCTGCGCTTTCAATAGAAATTTGAATTTCTGACATTAATTTAGCTGTAATTTTACCCAAATTAATATATACCAGCTTTTTAACTTGGTCATTGAGGTTCAAAGGTTCATCAATGGAGTTCAAAGGTTCATCAATGGAGTTCAAAGGTTCATCAATGGAGTTCAAAGGTTCATCAATGGAGTTCAAAGGTTCATCAATGGAGTTCAAAGGTTCATCAATGGAGTTCAAAGGCTCATCAATGGAGTTCAAAGGTTCATCAATGGAGTTCAAAGGTTCATCAATGGAGTTCAAAGGCTCATCAATGGAGTTCAAAGGCTCATCATTGAGGTTCAAAGGCTCATCATTGAGGTTCAAAGGCTCATCATTGAGGTTCAAAGGTTCATCGTTGAGGTTTAAATGCTCATCGTTGAAGTTCAAAGGCTCATCGTTGAGGTTCAAAGGTTCATGAGATGGCTACTTATGTTGAAACAATGGGCATTACTCAGTTATTCCATACTGTTGAACCTGCATATTCCACAGTGCGGTGTACTCTCCCCCATGCTGCAAAAGTTCCTGATGTGTGCCATCCTCAATTAAACGCCCACCTTTGAGGACTAATATTCGGTGAGCCATTCGCACAGAAGCTAGTCTATGGGTAATCAAAATGGTAGTTTTCCCCTCCGCTAATTCCACAAAGCGCATATAAAGCTCATACTCACTGCGGGGGTCAAGTGCGGCTGTCGGTTCATCCAAAAGTAGTATTTGAGCGTGCTTACGCACAAAAGCACGGGCTAGAGCTAACTTTTGCCACTGACCACCAGAGAGTTCTGTACCGCTAAACTGTTTACCTAGGGGTGTATCTTCCCCTGTGGGAAACTGTTCTAATAGTTTGACTACATCGGCTTTTTCTACAGCATATCTGAGCAAATCACGATTTTCTAAAGCCTTGAGGTTGCCTAAAGCGATATTTTCTCCTAGGGTGAGGGAGTAACGACCAAAATCTTGAAAGACTCCTGCTATTTGTTGTCGCCACTCTTCTAGATTTAAATTTTTCAGGTCTACACCATCAACTAAAATTCGTCCTTTGTTGGGGTCGTATAATCTAGTAAGTAACTTGACCAGAGTAGTTTTACCCGCGCCATTTTCCCCGACAATGGCTACAGTTTCCCCAGGATGCAGGGTAAAAGAAATATTTTTGACCGCCCAGCCCTTAGCATCAGGGTAGCGGAAGTACACTTTTTCAAACGTGATACCTTTACGAATAGGATTTGGGATTTTCTCTCCAGGTACACTTAAGAGCATAGGACTTGTACTGTCGAGAAAAGTGAAAAACTGCTGCATATAAAGCACATTTTCAAATAATTCCAGCCCATTACCTACAAAGCCGCCTAAGTTTTGTTGAAAGTAAGTTAAAGACTGGACAAATAACAGTACACTACCTGGACTAAATTCTCCTCTAAATGCCTTCTGTACTACCCAATAGAAAGCAAAACCATTTCCTAGGGTACTCAAAATAGCTAAACTAGAAGACCAAAAAGCTTGTTTACCCCGCAGATAGCGCATGGAGGTATGTAAAGACTGGAATGCTTGCAGATATCGGTCAATAAAGAATGAACCTAGCTGAAACAGTCTAGTTTCCTTAGCGTGGGTATCAGTTAGCATGACTGAAGTGTAATACTTCATTCTGCGAGCCTGGGGACTGTTTTCAAACAGAGTTAGCCAAATAGCTTTACCATATTGAGCCGAAACGACTACTTGGGGTATAGTAGCGATCGCAATTACTAAGGGAATCCAAAAGGCTAGGGGAATTAGTAACGCCACCATCACCACTAAAGTCACTAAAGACCGGCCTAATTCCACCAAATTCTCAAGTAAATTCAACGGTTGATAGCTAATCTGTTCTTGCAAAACTTGTAACTCATCATAGAATTGAGCATCTTCAAAACGGCTCAAGTCTGGTAAAGTATCGGCTTTACGCATTAACTTTAAGCTCATATGAGCCATTAACTTATCGTTGAGATTTCCCTGAAGTGCTGTTTGCCAAGGTTCGAGTAGTGTTTCTAACAACAAAGCACCTACCCATCCCCCAACTAAGGGTAGTAAGATTGTCCAACCCAATACTCTACCAGATGACAACTCTGTTGCGACTGTATCTACTACTAACTTAGTAATCCAAACACTTACAGCAGGTAGAAATCCTTGTAATAAAGTAACAACAATCAGTACAAAAATTTCTTTTGGTGCTGCTGTCCATACTAAAGGTAGAGAACGAAATAAGGCTTTAGTATAGACCTCAAACCAAAATCTTAAATCGCTCATTGATGTCAACCTAATTTTTTATTTATGGTTAAATATTGCTCTGATTGCCAACATATTGATTAATTTTCCGGAATAATCATATGTTTTACCTAGTCAAAGTTGATTGTCTAGACAAATTCTTGTCTAATTCTGCTATCTGACACTGTAATACTATCGAGAATAAAAACTATACTACTTAAGATAGAACAACGTTAGTCTCAAGATGAGAAACTATCTTACTTAAGCAGGAACAAAAAACAAAACAAGAAGATAAAGTAAATGTTGTAGGCGTTACATAATCATCAAACAAATTCCTGTGTAACACCAAAAAACGCAGAGTTTTTGAGAACAAATATTTCGTAAAAAAGCAATTCTCTTAAAGATGTTACCGTATTAAGGACGCAGTAATTTTGACCTTTTATAAACTATTTACCCTTTGGCTATAAGTTGAAGTATAGATAGTTTAAGCAGACCTATAAAGAGATAAAATAGGTAATTAGCTGTTGTCATGTTTTGCGGTGAAATAGCGAAATATTTGGTTAAAAAACTAATTCATTTCTAGATGCTTTAGACCTGAAAACAGCTTTAGAACAACTTTAAAACAACTCTCAGGTAAATTTAAATCCAGGTAGTGATTTGAATATCAAAGGAGAAAATCACAATGCTTGCACAAGAAACATTGACTATACAAACCTTAGAAATGTATTTAGTAGACAGCGAAGATAAATTAGAACAAACTCTGCTGTCTAAAGAAGAAATAGCAGCTTTAGAAAAACTAGCTTTACCAGGAGTATTTGATTCAGAAACGAGTCAAAGATGGGTTAGTCGCTGCGGTGGACGCTGCGGTGGACGCTGCGGTGGACGTTGTGGTGGACGCTGTGGTGGACACTGCGGTGGACACTGCTGGCATCGATGTTATCACTGTTATCACTGCGGTGGTAAATGTGGTCGTTTCGTTTTAGCCTCAGACGTGATGGAAGACAGTTTCGACCTCGAATTTGGCAATTAACATTGCAGATTTGGAGCTAGAACTTTATAGAGTGCTGTTAGCTTAATAACTCTGTGTTCTAGCTTCAAAAGCTAGTATTTTGGTAGTTTTACTCATTTGTTCATAAAACCGAGTTTGCAGATTTTTTTATAGAGATTGGGTCAATAAAAACAAACCTATGCAATTAAATGATAGTAAGCGGCTACGTCTGCTAGAACACCTCGTTATTCGCGTTATACCCTCAGATGGTAATGATGGGGAAGGGATGATATTCAATACAACGCGGCGGACATTAGAAGTTAAAGGTCAATCGTTGCATGACCTGGACAGAGTTGTTTTTCCTTTACTGGATGGCAGCCGAACTCTAGGAGAAATACGTCATGCTGTCCAAGAAAAACTAACAAATTCCTCACTAGATAAATGTTTAAAATTTTTGATTGACAATCGCTTAGTCGAGGATTTTGAGGAAGAAGACATTGACTTAGATACTCTGACTCATCGTACTCAATTACTGCCTCAACTCGGTCTTTACCATGAGTTAGGCTTTCAGCAAAAGGATGTTCAAAAGCAATTAGCTAATGCTCGGATTGCTGTCTTTGGGTTGGGAGGCTCAGGGCTAGTAGCTGCAATGACATTGGCTGCTTCTGGTATCGGTTTTCTGCGTCTGTGCGATGATGCTTACATTGATCCCTCTGATACACTGATGATGTCGGGTTGGGAATTGAGTCAAGTTGGTGCTGGGCGATCTGTGCAAGCGGCTCAAAGGATTGAGGCGATGGGAGGAGTTACCCAGACTGAGACTGTGACAGATGCTTTAAATGATGATGAAATAGTCAGTTCATCACTGCAAGATATTGACTTAGTTATTGTGGCTACGGATGCCGTATCAGTTAATTTAGCGTATCGGCTCAACAGACTATGCTTACAAATGAAACTCCCATTGCTCCCAGGTGGAGCTGCGGGGGTAGAGGCAACTGTCGGGCCGTTGGTCTTTTCTGAAGATGGCCCTTGCTACCTGTGCTATCGGATGCGGTCTATGGCTTGCGCCAAGCTTCCAGAGGCCAAATTAGCTCTTGAGCAGTTTCTCAACCGAGAACGGCGTTCTCAACCACGTCTGCGAGAAAATTTACCGATAGGCTACACGTTAGTTGGTAGTTACCTAGCCCTTGACGCATTAAAGATGTTCCTTGGTCTACCAATTGCTACTGATGGTAAATTACTGCATCTGGATTTGATTAGTACACAGATGACTCACCATGTTGTACTCAAGAAACCCGGTTGCCCTCATTGTTCCCCACGTCAGGAGAGAACGCCGTGAATGCAGTAGTAACTAGTTCTCGGTGGCGGGATTTGGTCAGCCCCCATACTGGCATCATCCGCGCAATGGAGAGAATAAGCAAGCCATATACCGAGTGTGAATTGCCAGTGATTTGGCAGGCTGAATTAGCCCATTACCAAATTCGCAAACGGCTAGAAAATTTACGCTTTGGTATAGGCAAGGGCATGACTGATGAGCAGGCAATTTTAGGTGCTGTGGGTGAAGCTTTAGAACGCTACTGTGGGGGGATTGTTGATCGGCGGCGAATGGTGGTCAGTAGCTTTGCAGAATTAGATAATCGCGCCCTCCCACCATCAACTTTTTACTCTTTTTCTGAACAACAATACTCTGATCCCAATTTCCTGTTTCCGGCATTTGATCCCACAATGCAGACTTCTTGGATCGCTGCTCAGGTACTGGGTAGCAACGATCAAGTTTTCGTCCCCATGTCCTTAACCTATCTCGATTGGTGCGGCGAACAACCAGGGGATGATATTGTTCCTGCTTCTTCTAATGGCATGGCTACAGGCTCTTCTGTAGAGTTTGCCGCTTACAGTGGGTTGTGCGAGTTAATTGAGCGCGATGCTTTCATCATTACGTGGTTAAATTGCTCACCTGCGCCGCGTATCTATTTTGATCATCAACCAGGAATATTAACGGAAATTGCTCGTAATTACGCCAGATTTGACGTTGAGTTAATGGCATTCGATTTTACCACTGATATTAAAGTGCCTGTAGTTGTAGCGATCGCCATTGACCATTCAGATCAAGGGCCTGCTGTTGTCACTGGTCTGGGATGCCACCTTGATGGTCAAACAGCACTTCGCAAGGCAATATTTGAAGTTTGTCAAGCCCGTCCTGGGGATCTAGAACGCATGGCTCACGGTGCTGGTGCTAATCTCCATAAATATGAAGATATCCAGAATATGGATGATCACAGTGCTTTTTTCTACACAACAGCACGACTGGGTGAGTTGGACTTTTTACTTAACCATGACCAATCACTAAAAGTTGAAGATTTACCTACTTACACATCTCAATCAGAAGTAGAGAAATTGCAAACAGTTCTCACCAGGTTAAATTCAGTGGGTGTTGAGGCCTATTTAGTGGATATTACCACCCCTGACATTGCATCGATGGGTTTTCGAGTGGTAAGGACTTTAGCAACTGAATTAGTAGCTATCTATTTTGGTATTGGACAAGAGCCATTAGGTTCTCAGCGTCTGTTTGAAGTTCCAGAACGGTTGGGTTATGGTGGTCGCCGTACTGCTGCTGACCTCAACCCTTGCCCCCATCCCATCGCCTAAATTGAGGAAATTGCCGCAATGTACAAAGCTAATGAGCCTCTGGAACTAACTCTTCTTTATCATTGGAATTCTCCACCACCGGGAGGTTATGCCAAGCAAGTTCCAGCTACTGAAATGAGGTATATGCCAGAGGCTTCTATTCTGGAACTACCAGCAGTACCACGGGACAACTACCTCACCAATTTATTGAGACAACGCCATTCAGTGCGGTCTTTTAAAAATACGGAGATGCCATTGATTTCACTGGCTCAGTTACTGGATGCCGCCTGCGGTATCAGTGGGTTGCGTCAGGTAGAGGGTCATATGTTTGAAGGGCGGAACTCTCCGTCTGCCGGTGGACTTTATCCAATTGAAATGTTTGTATCTATACAGGCAGTAACAGGTTTATCTCCGGGGTTATATCACTATGAGCCGCGTGGCCACGGACTGCATTGGGTGAATGAGTCAGTACCCAGTGACTTTATCGAACCTCTATTGCACCAGGATTATATTGCTAATACCAATGCCCTGTTTATCATGACTGGGGTTTTTATGCGATCGCTCCATAAATATAGTACACGAGGCTACCGCTTTATCCTGTTTGAAGCCGGCCATCAAGCTGAAAATATCTGCCTCATGGCTGTAGAGTTGGGGCTTGGCAGTGTTTGTCTAGGAGGATTTCATGATACAAGTGTCAATAATATTTTAGGTATTGACGGTCAGCGTCATGCAGCACTTTATTGTGTTGCTGTTGGTATGGAAAAAAGTTCGTAGTAAGGACTAAAGTGCTTACTACAAACTAGTTAATTGCTACTAAATCTTAGTAGAGTAATCCTCACCTGATGAGTAGCCGCCAGAGTTGCCACCTTCTCCAAATCCACCGGGACTAGCTTCTTTGAGGAATCCACTGTAAGCTTCCATGCCGTGTTCATGGATATCCAAACCTTCCAGTTCTTCTTCTCTGGTGACTCGAATACCCAATGTATATTTCAGTGCTAGCCAAAAGATGCTGCTAAGAAGCACAGTCATACCACCGACTGAAATCACACCGAGAAACTGGATACCTAACTGTTCTAACCCACCACCTGCAAATAAGCCCTTGGTTGGCCCAGCTCCCTCACCATACCAGGAATAAACACCAGGGCCAACAGACCATAGACCAACTGCAAGAGTTCCGAAAATACCACAAACCAGGTGAACGGAAGTAGCACCTACTGGGTCATCAATACCAAGTTTGTCAAATAATGTGACAGCGAAAACTACAATCACGCCAGCAATCAAACCAATAATAACTGCACCAGGAATACTGACATAAGCACAAGGGGCTGTAATCGCCACTAAACCTGCCAAAATACCATTGATAATCATCGACAGGTCAGGCTTACCTAAGTACAACCAGGCTGTCGCTGTAGCAGCAATCCCACCAACAGCACCGGCCATGTTGGTTGTTAGAGCAATATGAGTAATAGCATTGGGGTCAGCAGCCATTACAGAACCGGGGTTAAAACCAAACCAGCCTAACCACAGAATCAAACAGCCTAAAGTGGCAATACTCATGTTGTGACCAGGTAAAGCCACAACTTTCCCATCTTGATATTTACCGATACGGGGGCCAAGAAAGGCTGCTCCCATTAAAGCTGCCCAGCCACCGACTGAGTGAACTACCGTAGAACCAGCAAAGTCCCAAAAGCCTCTGTCAGCTAACCAACCAGCACCCCAAATCCAGTGTCCGGTGATGGGGTAGGCGATACCTACAAGTAAGATACTAAAAATTAAGAAGTCAAGAAACTTGATTCTTTCAGCAACTGCACCAGACACAATTGTGGCCGCAGTTCCAGCAAATACCAACTGGAATAAAAATTTGGCAGCTAGGGGTACACCAGCCCAACTTAAAGCACTGAAAACACCTTTATAAGCAGCTTCTCCGGTGGCGGGACTGTTATCTGCTCCTGTTAAGAAAAATCCATTTAACCCAATATAATCATTGCCATCACCAAACATTAATCCAAAACCAATTACCCAAAAAGCCACGGTGGCTAGTGCAAACACAATCAGGTTCTTGGCAAGGACGTTAACAGCGTTTTTTTGGCGACAAAAGCCGGTTTCTAACATCCCGAAACCCGCATTCATGAAGAATACCAAAAAAGCGGCGATCGCTACCCAAAGGGTGTCAAGGGCAACTTTTAATTCTGCTGTTGTTGGTCCAGCATCTGGAGCTTGGGCAACTGCGACATAACCCCATCCCAACACAATCAAACAAGCTAAAGGTAAACAAGCTTGCCAACTGGGAGAAAGTCGCTTAATTAAATTAAATAACTTGGTTGTTGAGTTAAATTGCGAATTTTTAGCGGAATTTCTTGCAGAAAATCGCCTATTTTTTATTTTCGATTTATGTTTGTACATCGGTTAAAACAACGTCCTCCAAATGATCCTTGATAGCAAGAAACAGGTTGAGCAGAAAAACTATCCCCCGTATTGCCCCAGCTAGTGGTTTTGATATTTTTCTTTGAGACCACTGAATTTGGTTAACCAAAAACTCAAATAATATTTAGGAGTTTAAGAAATTAACGACACCTCTGTAAATATTTTTTGTAGATATCCTTAAGAAATTATGATGTAATTTCCGCAACAGTCAAGTCTTCTTCATTTAATCTTTAATCATGAAAAAATAGGTTGGTATAGTGATAGATGGCATTTTGTCAATACAATCTCCATAAAAAATAAGGATAGAAATTAATCAGTAATTTGTGCCACACATTACTACTATTTGTTAACTTTTGTCAATTGATAAGCTTAACTGCTTCATTCATTCTCAACGCTACTAACATCTGAACTTTGGGGGTAATGTTTTTTTTCTTCTACTAACTTTTCAACTGCATAAACATCAGGCCATACCGATGCACCATGTTCATAAACATCAATACCTAAGCGATCGCCTTCGGGATGGACACGCAAGCGTCTGATGGCTTTAAGACCAGCAAACATTAAAAAGCTCAAGCCAACTGTAAAAACTGCGATCGCTACGACACCTAAAAGTTGTATACCTAATAATTCAATCCCACCCCCTAACAGTAAGCCTGCTTTTTTATTCAGAGTCAGTTCGGCTTGTCCCAAAAAGCCCACAGAAAGAGTACCCATCATGCCGTTAATTCCATGTATGGAAAAAGCAGCTACTGGGTCATCAATTTTAAGTGATTCAATTAGATCAATCCCCAGCACTACCAAAACGCCAGCCGTTAATCCAATCACCACCCCCGCCCAAGGTGCTACATAAGCACAAGCAGCTGTAATTGCTACTAATCCACCTAAAGAACCATTTAGGCAATACTCTAAATGCCATTTACTAGTACGTAAATACTGAAAAATCATTGCCGCTAGTGCTGCTGCTCCAGCCGATAATGTGGTGTTGACTGTTACTAAACCAATCAATCCTGTGTTCCCAGCACCAAGAGTTGAACCAGAGTTAAAACCATACCAACCAAACCAGAGAATCATAGTTCCCAATGTTGCCAAGCTTAAATTATGGGCTGGTGGTGGTGTTCCCCAAGCTGAACGACCAGGGCGAGGCCCTAGCAAATATGCGCCAACTAATGCCGTCCAACCGCCTACACAATGAACAACAGAACTACCTGCAAAGTCGTGATAACTGAGTTTGGATAACCACCCCTCAACATTCCAAGCCCAATGGACAATAATGGGATAACTAAATGCTCCCATCACGGCACTGTAAATTAAGTCACCAATAAAGTCAGTTCTGCCGAGCATAGCACCGGTAGTGATTGTACTAGCTGTCGCTGCAAAGGCAAACTGGAAAAAAAACAAGGTGTAGGTATTAATAGCAGCAGTAGAACCAGGCGCACCCATTGGATAAATACCATCACTATTAGGTAGCTGGTTCAAAAAAAATGTATCTGTTCCCAACAGACCTCCAGCACTTGTACCAAAAGCAATCCCAAAACCTATTGCCCACCACACCAAGATAGTGACAGCAGCATCAACAAAATTTTCCAATAAAGCATTAACTACACCTTTCTGCTGGGAAAAACCCGCTTCTAACATTGCAAAGCCAGTTTGCATAAAGAATACTAAAAATCCAGTGATTAGTACCCATATAGTGTCAATCGAAATTTGCAGTTTGATCGTAGTTTCTGACAAAGACTGCAAATTGGGAGGATCTGCTGCTTGTACAACTGTAGGCGCAAAAATTGCCAACACCATAGAACCGATCGCCAGCACCATCATGCGTTGCCAAGGTCGAATACGCTTATTCATTAGCTTATTTTTTCCTGCTTGAAAAGCGATGATTCATCATGGTAGCAGACTGACCAAAATCAATTACCTTTGATCAGAAAATCTAGCGTTCAAGTTTTACTTCAAAGCCAAGTTTATTCTTTTTTGCTCACCACTCTGCTCATTCAACTCAACAGAATATGAAAAAACAGCATAACTTACACAAGTAAGGTTAAGTTTTACAACGCATTCTGGTTAATCCATGACTAAATTTGATTTATACTGTTTTACTTACAACATTAATTCTGTAGTTTGCAATACATTTTTTATTTTTTGGGCGTATAATTTACTTGGCGAATAGATAATTAAACTGTGTGAAACCTTTATATAATCAGCAATTGCCCATATTTAGATACAATTACTAAGAAATTTATGAATTTTATATACAAAATTTTAAGTAAAATGTCTGTTTAGTTAGGGGACTAGGGACTGGGAAGTAAAAGAGACAAGAAATAATCTTTTGACTGATGCCCATTTGAGATTGAAGAAAAGCCGATTTGAGTTTTTTTTGGTTGATGCAGGACTAACGCCCCGCTACGCTAACACCCTTGGTAGGTGAAACAAATCCAAAATCCAAAATTCGTTGACTTTTTTTGCCCAATGCCCTTTAAAATTCTTGTTGGAGATATTGGTTATATCCTAGTTCTTCTAGTTTTGCCTGCTTGCCCATGACCATATCAGATAGGCTTTGACGGTACTTTTGGACTTTTTCTAGCAGTTCTGGCTGGTGAGTAGCCAAAATTTGCACTGCTAAGAGTCCGGCATTTTTGGCATTACCTATAGCTACTGTGGCGACTGGAATACCTGCTGGCATCTGAACAATAGAATACAAAGAATCTACACCTTGTAAATTGCGTGTAGCGATGGGAACACCAATCACAGGCAATGGTGTTAAGGATGCTACCATGCCGGGAAGATGGGCAGCACCACCAGCTCCAGCAATGATGACTTTAATTCCTCTTTGGTGAGCAAGTTTAGCATATTGCACCATCTGTTCTGGAGTCCGATGAGCAGAAACGATCGCTACTTCATTCTCAATGCCAAACTCATCACAAATAGCGATCGCATCTTTCATGGTGGGCAAATCGGAATCACTGCCCATAATAATGCCAACAACAGGAGACATAGTGAATATAACAAGCTGAGAGTTAAATCATCATCTCATATTAAGTGCTGAGTGCTGAGTGCTGAGTGCTGAGTTGTGAGTGCTGAGTGTTGAGTTGTGAGTGCTGAGTGTTGAGTTGTGAGTGCTGAGTGTTGAGTTGTGAGTTGTGAGTGAAAAGTTAAGAAACAAGCCGTATTATCCTCTTTTTTTGCTTCTCTTCATCTCTGTGTCTCGATATATCGCTATTACTTTGCTTGATTAAATAGTCAGTAAATGAGTTAATACCAATGAATCATGCCCAATGTCTAATTCTCCATGTCCAATTCCCAACCTATAAAAATTATCAATGCTAGAGTCCCTGGCTACCAAGATTTGCAGATGCTCTCGGTTAATCAAAAGGGCATAATTGAGCAAATCCAGCCGATGGGGACAGTATTTAAACGAGTTTCGCCACCATCATTGCAAATATTAGATGTGGCTGGGGATTGGATTTCTTTTGGCGGTGTTGATTTACAGATTAACGGTGCTTTAGGCTTGGCTTTTCCTGATTTATCTGTTGAAAACTCTCACTTATTGGAGAAAATCAACCAATTTTTATGGGATGTGGGGGTAGATGGATATTTACCGACACTGGTGACAACTTCAGTAGAGAATATACAGCGATCGCTAGCTGTGATTGCAGATTTTATCTCGACTCCCAAAACAGGTTCTCAGATTCTCGGAGTGCATCTAGAAGGGCCATTCTTAAATTATCAAAAGCGTGGCGCACATCCGGCCGAGTATTTATTACCTTTAACCATTGATGAAGTGAAACGGGTTTTGGGTGATTATGCCCATGTTGTCAAAGTTATCACCTTAGCACCTGAGTTAGATTCTACTGGGGAAGTCATCCCTTATCTGCGTTCTTTAGGTATCACCATCAGTTTAGGACATTCTCAAGCCACAGAGGTACAAGCAAAACGCGCTTTTGAACTGGGTGCAACAATGGTGACTCATGCCTTCAATGCTATGCCACCCCTACATCACCGCGAACCGGGATTATTAGGCGCAGCAATTACCCATCCTGGTGTGATGTGTGGTTTTATTGCTGATGGACAGCATATTACACCCACCATGTTACAAATTCTCCTCCGTGCCAGCCAAGGACTATTTTTAGTTAGCGATGCCCTTTCACCTTTGGGGCTACCGGATGGGGTTTATCCTTGGGATAGTCGGGAAATAGAAGTAAGAAAAGGCACTGCACGGCTAGCAGATGGGACATTATCGGGGACAACTCTACCCTTATTGGTGGGAGTACAGAACTTGGTAAAGTGGGGTATTTGTGAAGTCGAAACTGCGATCGCCTTAGCTACGAATGCACCTAGACAGGCGATGGGTTTACCGAGAATTTCCCCTAATCAAAAAGCGAACTTATTACGTTGGCATTGGAATCAGCAGACTAAAGAACTTAACTCAATGCGATTAGGAAATTTTTCTGTTTGAGGCAGGATTTACGCAAAAACTCCTCAAACCCTTATTTCTCTGTATTCTCTGCGTCTCTGTGGTATGCGCTACGCGCACGCTACGCGTTAGCGGAGCTTTCGCTTTAGCGATACGTTATTCCGTAATTTGTGCGTAAGTCCTATAAGAGATATACGGGAATAGTGAACTACCCACACTGACCTGACGGTACAGTGTAGGCTTCCTGCCCAACAGAAAGCGCAGTAGTGGATTTCTTGCGTCCTCCCTTACTCCGACTTACATCTGGGCGGCAG
>NZ_JACJRG010000007.1 GCF_014697125.1 Anabaena minutissima FACHB-250
CTCTAGTCAGAAATACCCTTAAACGACTGCCCATATCGCTGTTACCTTTGTAGACACATTGTACGTATTTACTTATCTTTACATAGTTTAGTTTTTTCACCTCGTCCTACTTATCGGGATACATGACTCAAATGTGCTGTGACACTACAGCTAGACAAGCTGCTCATCTCGGTTTTTCTGTAGAGTTTCTCTCCGATGCTACAGGCACTCTCACCTTCACAAATAATGCTGGTGTGGCTACAGATGAAGAACTTCATAGAGCCACTTTAGTTGCTCAAGATGGTTTTTTGAGCAAAATTCTTAGTACCTCTGAATGGATTAATCATCTGGGTTAAGTTTTCAAAGAGGAAGGTCATTAGTCGTTTCTGGTAGACATAAATGACTAATGACAAAGAACAAATTACTGTTTAACTAACTTAAGTCAAATTCTCTTTCCTATCATCTGTCATCTATCACCTGTGCTGCATGAGAATTGAGCAACCGAAGGTCGTTAACCCGGATTGCTTGTTGTGGTACAGGAATCTGGACTCCGGCTTGGTCAAAGGCAATTTTCAGACGACGACGATATTCTCTTGCGACATCCCATTGCTTAAGGGGTTGGGTTTTAATCCATACCCGAATCATTAAACCGCGATCGCCAAAATTATCTATACCTAAGACTTGAGGTGTTTCGACAATTTGGCGTTTCCATTGTAGGTCTTGATCCATCTCCAAAGCTACGTCTTTAATTAGCTGTAAAGCTTGATCAATATCAGTGTTGTAGTCCACGGGAATTGTTAAATCGGCTCTTGACCAACGGCTAGAAAGATTAGCGACCACTTTAATTTCACTGTTGGGAATAGTGATCAAGCGTCCTTCTGCATCGCGCAGTTGAGTCATCCGCAAATTGAGATTTTCTACTAAGCCGCCGAAATCTCCGACAGCAATCACATCGCCTAGAGCATATTGATCTTCTATGATGATCAAGAAGCCATTAATCGCATCTTTAATTAAGCTTTGGGAAGCCAAGGACAACGCCACACCCACTAAACCTGCACCTGCTAACAGGGGAACAATATCTATCCCAAACAAAATCAGCCCCATTAAGATGCCAACTCCTACCCAGATAATGGTGACAATACTTTTAGTCACCCCAGAAAATGTAGAAACTCGTAGTTGTATACGTTCAGAAGTTTCTGAGTTGAGTAAAGCACCACTGCTAATCAAGGTAGAAGTGAAGCGGTCAATCAGGGCATAACTTAAACGGATCACTACATAAGTTCCCAGTAATACGACACCCAACTTCAGAGGAATTTGAGCGGCGGTGACAATCCCCACTTGTAGTATGCGTGTATAGGGAAATAAACCCAAAATTGTAAAACTTCCACCGCCCCAAATCCCAGCTTGAGTGAATTGAAACAGGCGTTTTTTGACTTCTTGAAAATGCTGGTGCTGCTGTTGATTGAGTTGAGTTGTAATATTCTGAGCGTTGCGTGCAGTTCGCGGAAGTGTAGTTACGGGATCTTTTTTGGCACGTCGCTGCCAGCAATATACCCCCCAACTAGCTACAATAATTGCTAACCCGATACCACCAGCAATTTTACCCTGATTGATCAGAAATTGAGGTCGTCGCTCTCGTTTAGCCCGTTCTAAGCCTGTTCTTAAATCTTCAGCAATTTGATCTGCCAATGTTGAGGGATCTAGCTGTTGTAGTCTGGCATCTGAGGTAGTGACAGTCATCAAGTATTTACCATTGACTTCAATGATTGGTAATCCGTTGACTGGTCGGGTAGTAACCTCAATTTGTTGTGCATCTGATTGAAAGAATTTTTGACTGATTTGGGCTAAATTCTTTTGGATATTCTCTGAACGATCAGAAAAATTGCTTTTTGATGCTGCTATCTGGAACAAACGGCGACCATCTAAATATACCCAATCTGAAACAGTTCTGTTACTAGTATCATTGCCTGGACTGCTCGCAGCTGGTAGTTGAGGTAAAAGAGGAATCTGGGCTGTAGCTTTTGGTACAGATACAACAGCGACAACCATTGAACCTGCGATCGCCAAAAATTTAACTCGCACTCAAACACCTCCTAAATTCTAATTAATTCCCTAGTATCCTCGACGATTAAATTCAGTAATTGTACCTATCAAAAGTTCAATTTTTGATTTTCAGTGTGGTTTTGCTTGGTAACTTTGCTGTGAGTTAGTTGTCTTGAGATAGATGACAATTAACTTCATCTATCGCGAGTCATAGTTAGAGAAATCTTTGTAATACTCTTACCAAAAATCAACTTAAAAGAAAAAAGCCAAAGATGCGGATGATATGAAGCTTATCAACCGCTAGGCTAGTTCAGAGAAGCTTTGAATAGCTGTTTGCTAATTACAGCCAAATTTTCTGAGTCGTGGCATACTCTAGAGGAGTGCGTGTAAAATTACGTAGCTCTTGTTACTTTTTTTTGAGGAAACTGTTTAATGACCGCAACATCTCCCCGATTAAAGCACGAGGTTAAAGACCTCGGCCTCGCTCCCTTGGGAAGACAGCGTATTGAATGGGCTGGACGCGAAATGCCAGTTTTACGGCAAATCCGCGATCGCTTCGCCATCGAAAAACCCTTTGCTGGTTTGCGCTTGGTAGCTTGCGCCCACATTACCACAGAAACAGCACATCTAGCGATCGCGCTCAAAGCTGGTGGTGCAGACGCGCTGTTAATTGCGAGTAATCCTTTATCAACTCAAGACGACGTAGCCGCTAGCCTCGTCTTAGACCACGAAATTCCTGTTTTTGCTCAAAAAGGTGAAGATAACGCCACCTATAATCGCCACGTCCAAATTGCTTTAGATCATCGCCCCAATATCATCATTGATGATGGTAGTGACGTGGTTGCAACTTTGGTACAAGAACGCCAAAATCAAATCAGCGATTTGATTGGTACAACCGAAGAAACCACCACAGGTATTGTGCGTTTACGCGCCATGTTCAAAGATGGCGTTCTGACTTTCCCCGCAGTCAACGTTAACGACGCTGACACCAAGCACTTCTTTGATAACCGCTACGGTACTGGTCAATCTACCTTAGATGGGATTATCCGCGCTACAAATATTTTGTTAGCTGGTAAGAACGTTGTTGTTGTTGGTTACGGCTGGTGTGGTAAGGGTACAGCCCTCCGCGCTCGTGGAATGGGTGCAAATGTCACCGTGACCGAAATCGACCCCATCAAGGCAATTGAAGCCGTTATGGATGGTTTCCGCGTCCTACCAATGGCAGAAGCTGCATCTATTGGTGATATCTTTATCACTGTGACTGGTAACAAGCACGTTGTTCGGGGTGAACACTTCGATGTGATGAAAGACGGTGCGATCGTTTGTAATTCCGGTCACTTTGATTTAGAACTAGATTTAAAATACTTGGCTGCTAATGCTAAGGAAATCAAGGAAGTCCGTCCGTTCACTGAAGAGTATAAGTTGACCAATGGTAAATCCGTTGTCGTACTCGGACAAGGACGTTTGATTAACTTGGCTGCTGCTGAAGGACACCCCAGCGCAGTTATGGATATGAGTTTTGCTAACCAAGCTTTGGCTTGTGAATACCTGGTGAAGAATAAGGGTAAGTTAGAACCTGGTTTGCACTCTATTCCTGTTGAAGTTGATCAAGAAATTGCTCGCTTGAAGTTGCAAGCTATGGGTATTTACATTGATAGTTTGACTCCTGAGCAAATTGAGTATATCAATTCTTGGCAGTCTGGTACTTGATATTTTGAGTAGTTAATTTTTTTGGGATAGGCTTTCGGGCTTATCCCTTTTTTTGTTTCGCGCAAAGACGAAAAGTAATCATTTTTGGCATTGGTATTGCATAGCTAACACTTATAATCAATATTTAAACTTCACTTTCCAAATCTATTGTTTATAATATTTGTATTACAATTGAATTATTCAATTTCAAACGGTAATTAATTAATTAATGGCTTTTGATTTTTTTGTTCACATTATAGAATCACCTTCAGACTATGATCTTCTCAATGGAATAACATTAGGTCGCTCATTAAGCGAAGCATTTAATATTGCTGACATTCCATACATATATAATCTTGCTTCTAACAAAGAAATGTTTATTGAGGCACTACATCAACGCCTTGTCATAGCTTTAAAGGATCAGAATTTCAATAAAAAATATTTTGTTCTTCATCTCAGTATGCACGGCAACAAAGATGGTGTAGAACTCACTAATAAATATTTTTTAAAATGGGATGAATTATACGAATTAATCCTTCCATTAAAAATATATATGAATGGTAACTTAATTATTTGTATGTCTTCATGTGAAGGTTTTTATGGTGCATTAATGGATATGAATCTTGATGGTGAACAACCTTTGGGCGCACTTGTAGGTAATACTCACAAGGTTTACTATCATGATGCAGCAATAGCTTACATTACCTTTTATCATTTATTTTTTAAAGGGAAACATATTAGTGAGTGTGTTGAAGCTATGAAAATCGCATCAGGAGATGATAACTTTGATTATCGTCTAGGAGTCGATCTTAAACGTTTAACTTGGGAATGTATAAGAAGTTCTGGTAATGCTGGACTTTTTGAATATTGACCAAATTCTTCACTATAATTTTCTTTATTTATTGTTCATGTTTGTGTAGCTACAATTTCTATCCACTACTTCTCTTTGATTCTTCGATATAATAGGGGCATTCCTACAAATTCATCTTATGTTAACAGTAACCATTGATGAAATACAGAAAAACCTAACAAGCTACCTTCACCAAGTAGCAGCAGGAGAAAGCATTATTATTATGCAAGAAGGTAAACCTATTGCAGAAATTAAACCAATTTCCCCTAATACTCAACACATAAGACCGTATGGTTTATGTGCTGGTGAGTTTATTATTCCAGATGATTTTGATTTTCCCTTACCTGATGAAATTTTGAATAGTTTTGAGGGTAAATAAACTTATTGTTAGATACCCATATTTTCTTATGGTTTATTAGTGGTGATCCAAAACTACCAATTCATTTACAAAGTATTATTCGTAATTTAAACAACAATGTATATTTAAGTTGTGTTTCAGTGTGGGAAGCAACCGTTAAATATCAATTAGGTAAATTACCTTTACCAGAATCACCGGACATCTACCTTCCTAAACAACAGCTTTATTTGCTGTATCATTTTTTACTTAAGTTTTTAAGTAAAAGTGATCTGGCTACATCAAGAGAATATTATTTTTTTGTATTTGTATATACAATATTGATTAATTTTAGATTAAGATATTATTCACATAAATTTAATTACAGTGTCATTCACGGGCTATAAGTACAGCTAAAACTGCCTCATATCCGTTAGATACTCTAATATTTACTTTCACTGAGCATTCTGTCAGTGGTATTGTGAGGAAACCATCCGATGATTCAAAACTTTGATAGTTCGGAATTTATGGCTAATAGGCAATACCAACGAATTACTCCAACCGTCAAAATAAGGCGTAGTTGGCGTTATTGCTCAGTTGTGTAGGCGAGCGATCGTGTTTTTCCCACCCTAGCTGATCTCATCTACAATTGCTATAAATTTAATTTTATTAAGAAACATCAAGATTTTGGCAAACTAGAGTATATGCCTAATCAAATATCTACTCAAACCTTGACTACTCAAACTCCTAGTTCATTCCTCACCCTCGCCATTGCCCCAGCAAAAGTGATGCGTGGCGTGCATATATTGCAGTCAGCCGCCTTAGAAATTGCCAAACTTGGCACTCGTCCCTTGATTGTGGCAGGAAATAGCACCCTTGCTATTTTTCAGGAGAGTTTACAGCCGATTTTAGAACACCAAAATCTGCAAGTGACTCCAGCCTCCTATGGTGCGGACTGTTCGGAAGCTAGCTTAAAATCTCTGAAGAAGGTAGCAAAAGAACATAAAGCTGATGTGATTATCGGTGTTGGTGGTGGTAAAGCCTTAGATACAGCTAAATTAGTTGCCCATCAGTTACAGTTACCCGTCGCCACCATTCCCACCTCAGCCGCTACCTGTGCAGCTTGGACGGCTTTATCTAATGTCTATTCTGAATCAGGGGCATTTCTCTATGATGTGGCTTTGTCTCGCTCTCCCGATTTATTGATACTGGACTACGAGTTGATTCAAACAGCACCACCACATACCTTAGTAGCAGGAATTGGGGATGCGATCGCAAAATGGTATGAAGCTTCAGTTAGTAGTGGGCATTTAGAACACACTTTAATTATTGCCGCAGTCCAACAGGCGCGAGTTTTGCGGGATATTTTATTGCAAAAGTCAGCCGCAGCCTTAGAAAAACCAGGCAGTGAAGTATGGCAAGAAGTTGTTGATGCTACTGTCTTACTAGCTGGTGTCATTGGCGGTTTGGGTGGGGCGCAGTGTCGCACCGTTGCCGCCCATGCAGTCCATAATGGTTTAACTCACATTGCTGGACACAGCAGCATCCACGGCGAAAAAGTCGCCTATGGTATTTTAGTGCAGCTGCGTTTAGAAGAAATGGTACAAGGCAACCAACTGGCAGCCGCTTCTAGACAACAATTGTTGAAGTTTTATGCAGAGATTGGATTACCACAAAAATTAGCTGATTTGGGTTTGGGTAACATCACCCTCGGCGAGTTACAAACAGCCGCCGAAGTTGCGTTAGCACCTGAATCTGACATTCATCGACTACCATTTAAAGTTGCATTGGAACAGTTAATGGCGGCGATGGTTTCTACCACTGCACCGACAGATAATAGAGACTTAGTTAATCGTGTCTCCACCAGGGGAATAAGTGACGAGGTTGAGGAATGAGTTTGGATTGGATTACCCCAGCAGATCGGATACAGCAACTACCACCTTATGTATTTGCCCGTCTTGATGAATTAAAAGCTAAGGCTAGAGAACAAGGAATTGATTTAATTGATTTGGGGATGGGCAATCCCGATGGCGCGACACCACAACCAGTGGTAGAAGCGGCTATCAAGGCTTTGCAAGATCCCGCCAATCATGGTTATCCCCCCTTTGAAGGCACTGCTAGTTTCCGCCGTGCCATTACCAATTGGTATAAGCGTCGCTACGGTGTGGTATTAGATCCTGATAGTGAAGCTTTACCGCTACTCGGTTCTAAAGAAGGATTAACTCATCTAGCGATCGCATATATTAATCCTGGTGATGTGGTACTAGTGCCTTCCCCCGCCTATCCTGCCCATTTTCGCGGGCCAGTAATTGCTGGCGGTAAAGTCCACAGTTTGATTTTGAAGCCTGAAAATGATTGGTTAATTGATTTAGCTGCCATTCCTGAAGAAGTTGCTAGACAAGCCAAAATACTTTACTTCAACTATCCCAGCAACCCCACAGCCGCCACCGCACCCCGTGAGTTTTTTGAAGAAATCGTCGCGTTTGCTAGAAAGTACGAAATTCTCTTGGTGCATGACTTGTGTTATGCCGAGTTAGCTTTTGATGGTTATCAACCCACTAGCTTACTAGAAATTCCTGGGGCGAAAGATATTGGTGTAGAGTTCCACACCTTATCAAAAACCTACAATATGGCTGGTTGGCGTGTGGGGTTTGTGGTGGGGAATCGCCATGTGATTCAAGGCTTGCGGACACTCAAAACTAACTTGGATTATGGGATTTTCGCCGCCTTACAAACAGCCGCCGAGACAGCCTTACAACTACCTGATATTTACTTACACGAAGTACAACAACGCTACCGCACCCGCCGAGATTTTCTCATTCAAGGGTTAGGACAGTTGGGTTGGGATATCCCCAAAACCAAAGCTACAATGTATTTGTGGGTGAAATCTCCTGTGGGTATGGGTTCAACGGATTTTGCTTTAAACTTGTTGCAGCAGACAGGCGTTGTTGTTACCCCTGGTAATGCCTTTGGCGTTGCCGGTGAAGGATATGTGCGGATTAGCTTGATCGCAGATTGCGATCGCTTGGGTGAAGCCTTACATCGCATTAAACAAGCTGGTATTCGTTATTGCCCGGAAGCCCTCGTTTCTGCCTCAGAATAAACATAGATAGCATTTTTGACCGAATTAATTCATGCAAACCCCCATCGCTAACGTTCCCCATTTCATCGCTACTGGTTTCCATGCCCTTTCCGATCCCATTAGGATTAATGTATTGGAATTGCTACGTCAGCGAGAATTGTGTGTTTGTGACTTGTGCGAAGCTTTGGGGGTGAGCCAATCTAAATTATCTTTTCACCTCAAGACTCTGAAAGAAGCCGGCTTAGTTAACTCCCGTCAACAAGGACGTTGGATTTATTACAGACTCAATTTGCCTCAATTTGGCGTTTTAGAAGAATATTTGGCAGATTACCGCAAATTAGGGCAAACTCTACCTGCACGCCCCTGTGATAATATTTCCTGATACATCAATTTTTTTTGATGAATTTTTGTGTATATAAGCTATTGTGTGATTGACATATCAATTTTTTTTGAAATGATATAAATATAAACTCCATATCACCCCTAAAGGTGAGATCAATGAACGCAATAGCAAAGAAATTGGCTCTCGCAGTTGGGATGCTGGCTATAGCCACAGGTTGCGCTACCACATCCGACAAATCTGCTGAAACTCAGCCACCAGTGAATGTGACTGAAGTGAGCAACACTCAAACAGTATCACAAATTAAGATTGACGGTTCGAGTACAGTTTATCCAATTACGGAAGCGATCGCTAACCAGTTTCAACAAACAAAACCACAGTACAGAGGACAAGTTAAAGTTGACTTTTCTGGTACAAGTGGCGGGTTTAAGAAATTTTGTGCGAAACAAACCGATATTAGTAATGCTTCACGACCGATTTTGCAAGCTGAGATAGAAACTTGCAATAAAAATGGTGTGAAGTTTATCGAACTTCCTATTGCTTATGACGCTTTAACAATTACCGTCCATAAGGATAATTCTTGGGCAAAAGATATCACAGTAGCAGAGTTGCAAAAGATTTGGCAACCAGAAGCTGAAGGTAAAATTACACGATGGAAACAAGTACGTGATTCTTGGCCTGATCAACCAATTAACTTATATGGTGCAGGTAAAGATTCAGGAACATTTGATTATTTTACAGAGGCGATCGTTGGTAAATCCAGAGCTAGCCGCAACGATTATATAGCTAGTGAGGACGACCTAGCACTAGTCAGAGGAGTTGCTAGAGATGTGAATGCCTTGGGTTATTTTGGCTACGCTTATTATCTAAACAACAAAAACCAAGTCAAAGCACTAGCAGTAGATAACGGCAAAGGAGCAGTATTACCATCCCGTGATACTGTTGAAGATTCCAAATATCAACCCTTGTCTCGACCTTTATTCATTTATGTGAATGCTGAGGCTGTAGAAAAAAATCCAGCACTCAAAGAATTAATTGATTACTACATCAAATATGCACAATTTACAGCTACTTCTGTAGGATATGTGCCTTTACCCAGTGAATCATACGAAATAGCCAAAGCACGGTTTAAAAAAGCCAAAACAGGAACTTTATTTGCGGGAAAAGAACAGATTGATTTAACAATCAGTGACTTATTAAAATCAGCAGAAGGGAAATAGCTGACTGAAATCAAAAGCTATAAATATTGGTGCAGTAATGATAAACAACCTAAATTTTACTGTTACCTGTCTGGTATCCGGTTGTGAAAGTGCCGATATCAAAACTCCAATTTTTTGAATGTAGATATTAACAGGAAAAATCATGAGAGTTCGTGTTGGCATTAATGGATTTGGTAGGATTGGACGGCTAGCATTACGAGCTGCTTGGGGTTGGCCAGAACTAGAATTTGTGCATATCAACGAAATCAAAGGTGGATCTGTAACAGCAGCTCACTTGCTCAAATTTGATTCTGTACATGGACGTTGGACACCAGAAGTAGAAGCACAGGGTGAACGTGTCTTAATTGATGGCACACCCCTCAGCTTTAGTGAGTATGCCCAACCGGGTGATGTACCTTGGGAAGATTTAGGCGTTGATATAGTTCTGGAATGTTCCGGCAAATTTCGGACTCCTGCAACCCTAGACCCCTATTTTAAGCATGGGGTGCAGAAGGTAATTGTGGCTGCTCCTGTGAAGGAAGAAGCTTTAAATATTGTCATGGGGGTGAATGACTATCTCTATGAGCCAGAAAAGCATCACCTCTTAACTGCGGCTTCTTGTACAACCAACTGTTTAGCCCCAGTAGTTAAAGTCATTCACGAAGGCTTAGGGATTAAACATGGAATCATTACTACAATCCATGACAATACAAATACTCAAACCCTCGTCGATGCGCCCCATAAAGACTTGCGTCGGGCGCGTGCTACGAGTCTCTCTCTAATTCCTACCACTACAGGATCGGCAACTGCGATCGCTTTAATTTATCCTGAACTCAACGGTAAACTCAACGGTATTGCAGTCAGAGTCCCACTACTCAACGCTTCGCTAACAGACTGTGTGTTTGAAGTTGTACGCCCCACCACAGTAGAAGAAATCAACGGCCTGTTAAAAGCTGCTTCTGAACAAGCACCACTCAAAGACATCCTCGGATACGAAGAGCGTCCTTTAGTATCTATTGACTACAAAGATGATCCTCGTTCTTCCATCATTGATGCCCTTTCCACAATGGTTGTTGACGAGACACAAGTAAAAATTCTGGCTTGGTATGACAACGAATGGGGTTATGCCAACCGCATGGTTGAACTCGCTCGTAAGGTTGCGTTGAGTTTGAACTAGAAGGGACTGGGTAATAGTTCTTCTCCCCTGCCCCCTGCTCCCTGCCCCTCTGTACCCCCCATTCCCCATGACTACTACAGCTTCTAAAGCAAATTTCAAAAATTATATTCTGGTAACACTTGCATATTGGGGTTTCACCATTACAGATGGTGCGCTGAGAATGCTGGTGTTACTCTACTTCAATAAACTCGGCTATACCCCATTACAAATCGCTTCTTTGTTCCTGTTTTACGAAGTATTTGGTATTATTACCAACTTTTTAGGCGGTTGGATTGGCTCGCAACTAGGATTAAAAGTTACTCTTTATACTGGCATTGGGTTACAGATTTTCTCTTTGGTGATGCTGGCATATCTGAATCCGAGTTGGGCGCAGTGGTTGGCTGTTGCATATGTGATGGTAGCTCAGGCATTTTCTGGAATTGCCAAAGACCTAACCAAGATGAGTTCTAAAAGTGCCATTCGCTTGGTAGTTCCCCAAGATGCCCATTCTGCTTTATTTAAATGGGTGGCGGTGCTGACTGGTTCTAAAAATGCTCTCAAGGGAGTTGGTTTTTTTGTTGGTAGTGCATTGTTGGCTGGAATTGGCTTTGTCAATTCCCTATTAGTGATGGCAGCTGCTTTATTCCTGCTGATGTTTACTGGGTTGATGCTGCCGAAAGGGATGGGCAAAATCAAGAAGAAAGTCAAGTTTAGTCAACTGTTTTCTAAGAGTCCAGAGATTAATATTCTCTCAGCCGCCCGATTCTTTTTATTTGGTTCGCGGGATGTCTGGTTTGTGGTGGCTTTGCCAGTCTTCTTGCGTGAGGTTTTAGGTTGGTCTTTTTATCAAGTGGGTGGATTTTTGGCAGTGTGGGTGATTGGCTATGGCATTATTCAGTCATCAGCACCAACATTAATGCGGCGATTTGGTTCTGGTCGTCCGCCACAATCTAAAACTATCCAGTTTTGGACATTTACTCTCACAGCCGTTCCAGCTGCGATCGCCATAGCTCTACAATTAGGTGTACCCGCCAATATCGCCATCGTGGGGGGACTGCTGGTATTTGGTGTGGTGTTTGCCTTTAACTCTGCGGTTCATTCTTATCTGGTATTGGCATTTACCGATGATGACAAAGTGGCGTTAAATGTTGGCTTTTACTATATGGCTAACTCCGGTGGTCGGTTGGCTGGGACTGTCTTATCAGGGTTGGTATATCAATGGCTGGGGTTAGTGGGTTGTCTGTGGACATCAACGTTTTTGGTACTAGGGGCAGCAGTAGTTTCACTGAATTTACCAAATCCCAAACCCAGTAAAGCAATCGCCTGGAAAGCTGGTGACGGAGACTAAGCAATTCAAAATGTAGAGACGTTGTAATGCAACTTCTTGAGGAAAATCGGGATTAAACCGATGTATCAAGGTAATAACGATGAGTTTAAATCGTAAAACTAAGAGTAATCTCAGTTTTTTTGAAAAATACCTCACATTGTGGGTATTTTTGTGCATTCTGACTGGAATTACTCTAGGGAGGTTATTTCCAGAGATAGCGGTAAAACTTGATGCAATTAGTGTGTATCAAGTGTCAATTCCCATTGCGGTATGTTTGTTTTTCATGATGTACCCCATCATGGTGAAGATTGACTTTAGCCAAGCTATCAATGCTATCCGCACCCCAAAGCCTGTAATTCTTACCTTAGTGGTGAACTGGTTGATTAAACCATTCACAATGGTAGCTTTTGCCCAATTCTTTTTAGGCTGGCTATTTCGTCCGCTAATTACCGGGACAGAATTAATTCGTGGTAGTGAAGTAGCGATCGCCAATTCTTATATAGCTGGCACAATTTTACTAGGGATTGCTCCCTGTACAGCAATGGTTTTGATGTGGGGTTATCTGTCCTACGGTAATCAAGGACACACTTTAGTCATGGTAGCAGTTAACTCTCTGGCTATGCTATTTTTATACGCACCTTTAGGCAGGTGGTTATTAGCAGCAAATGACTTAACCGTCCCGTGGCAAACGATAGTTTTATCAGTGTTGGTTTACGTTGGTTTGCCTTTAATTGCCGGGATTTACAGCCGTTACTGGATATTCAAATATAAAGGTAGAGAATGGTTTGAAGGGCAATTTTTGAAGTATCTCAGTCCTATTTCCATTACTGCTTTGTTAATTACTTTAGTCTTACTATTTGCATTTAAAGGTGAATTAATCGTCAACAATCCCCTGCACATCTTACTAATTGCCGTGCCACTGTTTATTCAAACTAATTTCATTTTCTTAATTAGTTATGTAGTAGCATTAAAGCTCAATCTTTCTTATGAAGATGCTGCACCCGCCGCCTTAATTGGAGCTAGTAACCACTTTGAAGTAGCCATTGCTACATCTGTTATGCTATTTGGCTTAAATTCTGGTGCTGCACTCGCTACGGTAGTAGGCGTTTTAATCGAAGTCCCAGTTATGTTAATGCTGGTAGAATTTTGCAAACGCACAGCACCCTGGTTTCCCAGAGAGCCAGAAAAGGCAAGCTTGTCAGATCCACGCTGTATTAATTCTTGGCATTGACTTTACTCAGCAGGGGTGTAGGGAAAAAAGACTAGCCCCAAAACCCCGCTTGTTAAAAGCCCCGTCTCTTGGGACTAGCGCGTTGGACGAGGATTGAAACCTCGTCCAACGCTTGAACCCCCTATACCCTTATACCCCCACACCCCTGATAAAAAAATTCCTCTCATTTATGAGAGGAATTTTGTAAACTTTTGTAGCTAAAATTTTATTTTTTATGTTTAGAAAACACTCATGATGATGATGATACTGACACTAGTCAACATGATTAAAGCACCCATAATCATAGATTCTCCCAAAGAATTACGACTTTTTTGATTATTTATCATAGTAGAATCCTGCAAATTTTGTTATCTCATAAACATATCAGTCACCGTACAAATATCTAAGAAACCAAGGTAAAACTTAAAATACAGCAATATATCTTAGCAAATGCTGTAGTATTTACTAAGAAATTAGATTTATCACTAGAAATTTTCATTCCGTACAATAACTTAGGAATTACAAATTCACGCGGCATCAAGATAAGAGCAAATTCACTGATATTCCCCTGCTCTCCTAACTAATCAAAAATATTGCCGACGACCTAACTTATGATTAAAATCCTTCATCTCTCTGACATTCATATGGGAAGCGGTTTTTCCCACGGCAGAATTAATCCCGTTACAGGTTTAAACACGCGACTGGAAGATTTTGTGCAGACTTTATCTCTGTGTATTGATCGGGCGTTGACGGATGCTGTAGATTTAGTTTTATTTGGTGGGGATGCTTTTCCTGATGCGACACCGCCGCCTTATGTACAGGAAGCTTTTGCTAGTCAATTTCGGCGACTGGTCGATGCTAATATTCCGACGGTGTTGTTGGTGGGAAATCATGACCAACATTCCCAAGGACAGGGAGGCGCGAGTTTAAATATTTACCGCACTTTGGGAGTACCGGGTTTTGTGGTTGGGGATAAGTTAACTACTCACCACATCTCTACCCCTAACGGTAAAGTGCAAATAATTACCTTACCTTGGCTTACCCGTTCCACATTGATGACTCGTCAAGAAACAGACGGTTTATCACTGGCGGAAGTCAACCAATTGTTAACGGAACGCTTGCAAGTTGTTATCGAAGGGGAAATTCGTCGGCTTGACCCCGATGTGCCAACTGTGCTTTTAGCCCACTTGATGGCTGATAATGCAACTTTAGGGGCTGAACGTTTTTTGGCGGTGGGTAAAGGTTTTACTCTCCCCTTATCTTTATTGACTCGTCCTTGTTTTGATTATGTGGCTTTGGGACACGTCCACCGCCATCAAAATTTAAATAAATCTAATAACCCACCTGTGATTTATCCGGGGAGTATTGAACGGGTAGATTTTAGTGAGGAGAAAGAAGATAAAGGTTATATCATGCTAGAACTGGAACGGGGAAGTGCGAAATGGGAATTTTGCCCTCTATCGGTTCGGACTTTTCGCACTTTAGAAGTAGATGTGTCGAAAGCAGAAGAACCCCAAGGTGTTTTAATAAAAGCGATCGCTAAACATGATTTAGAAGATGCAGTAGTACGGTTAATTTATAAACTTCGTTCTGAACAAATCGATTTGATTGATAACTCTGCCTTACATTCTGCCCTGAGTGCTGCCCATACTTATACTATTCAAGCAGAATTAATCAGTCAGCTAGCTCGTCCCCGTATTCCTGAATTGACTGCTAGTAGTAGCATCGACCCGATGGAAGCACTCAAAACTTACTTGCACAATCGTGAAGACCTTAAAGAGATATCAGGATTAATGTTAGAAGCCGCAGAAAAGTTATTAGGGGATAATGGGGAAATTTGGCTAGAAGCAACTATTGGGGACAGGTGACAGGGAACAGGGGACAGGGGACAGTTAAAAAATTGGCGTTGCATATTGGTGGGATAATTTAAGCAAAGTTCAAACTTTCTTCACTTGCTTGTATCAATTCATTCCACTTTTTTGCAACACCAAAATTTCAATTCAATTTAGTGTTAATTAAATAAATCCAAGTCTGTGACAGCCCCAACACTGCTAGAGGAGACTAACTTGGCATATTTCGCTAAGATGCCTTTTGTGTAACGAGGTGGGCGGGGTTTCCAGTTGGCGCGGCGGCTGGCTAATTCTGCATCAGAGATATTTAACTGTAACAAGCGAGAATTAGCATCAATAGTGATACTATCACCTTCTTCAACCAGAGCGATCGCACCACCAACGGCTGCTTCTGGTGCAACGTGTCCGACTACCATACCGTAAGTACCGCCAGAAAAGCGTCCATCGGTAATTAAACCGACAGCATCACCCAAACCCGCACCAATAATTGCTGAAGTAGGTGCTAACATTTCCCGCATACCGGGGCCGCCTTTAGGGCCTTCGTAGCGGATGACAATCACATCACCAGCTTGAATTTTACCTGCAAGGATAGCATCTAAGCATTCTTCCTCGGAATCAAATACCTTGGCGGGGCCAGTAATTAAGGCTTTCTTCACCCCGGTAATTTTAGCTACAGCCCCTTCTGTGGCTAGATTACCTTTGAGAATAGCTAAGTGACCTTGGGCATACATCGGGTTATCCCAAGGACGAATCACATCTTGATTGGCGGGTGGTTCTTCGGGGATATCTGCTAAAACTTCGGCAATGGTTTTACCTGTGATGGTCATACAGTCACCGTGAAGTAACCCATGTACGAGTAGCATTTTCATCACTTGGGGAATACCACCAGCTTGGTGTAAGTTTGTGGCGACATATCTACCACTGGGTTTTAAATCACACAAAACGGGTACACGACCACGGATAGTCTCAAAGTCATCTAGATTTAGTTCTACACCAGCCGCGTTAGCGATCGCTAGAAAATGTAATACGGCATTAGTTGAACCACCCACTGCCATAATGACAGAAATAGCATTTTCTATGGATTTACGGGTGATAATTTGCCGGGGTAAAAGTTGATTGCGAATTGCTTCTACTAGTACCTTAGCTGATTCTTCGGTGCTATCGGCTTTTTCGTCATCTTCTGCCGCCATTGTAGAAGAATAGGGTAAACTCATCCCCATCGCTTCAAAAGCCGAAGACATAGTATTAGCTGTGTACATCCCACCGCAAGAACCCGCACCAGGACAAGCCTGACGTTCTACTTCCATCAGTTCGGTGTCGTCAATTTTCCCTGCACTGTATTCACCCACAGCTTCAAAGGAACTGACAACAGTTAAGTCGCGGCCGTTGTAGTGTCCAGGTTTAATTGTGCCACCGTAAACAAAGATAGCCGGAATATTCATCCGCGCCATCGCAATCATTGCCCCTGGCATATTTTTATCACAGCCACCGATCGCAATTACACCATCCATACTTTGTCCGGTACAGGCGGTTTCAATGGAGTCAGCAATAACTTCTCGTGACACTAGGGAATATTTCATTCCCTCAGTTCCCATGGAAATCCCATCACTAATAGTAATTGTGCCGAACATTTGCGGCATTGCCCCAGCTAGTTTAACTCCGGCTTCGGCTCTTTGTGCTAGTTGATTAATCCCCATATTACAGGGAGTGATGGTACTGTAGGCATTGGCTACACCGACAATTGCTTTGTTAAAGTCTTCATCCTGAAAACCAACTGCACGCAGCATAGCGCGATTTGGCGATCGCTGTACCCCTTGTGTGACAACTTGACTTCTCAGATTCTCTGACATCTTTGTTTCACTCATATCTCTGTAGAAGTATCATAGGTAGACTTTTTTGAGATGTCCAATATATATTTGTTTAAAATTAAGACTTATAAAATATTATAAATATGGAACTACGACATCTGCGCTACTTTATCGCTGTAGCGGAGGAACTACATTTCAGTAAAGCCGCAGAAAGACTGCATATATCTCAACCACCTCTCAGCCAACAAATCCAGCAGCTAGAGGTGGAACTAGGTGTAAAACTTTTTCACCGCAAAACTAAGCGACAAGTACAGCTAACAGAAGCCGGTAAGGTATTTTTACAAGAGGCTTATCAACTACTGGCGCAACTAGAAACAGCAGTAGCACTAACTCAAAGGGCTGGACGAGGTAAAACAGGGCAAATCCGCATAGGATTTACTAGTTTAGTAATTTACGACCTATTACCCTTGATTTTACGACAATTTCGCGAGCAATTTTTGGAAGTAGAACTAGTCTTACTGGAGTTAACTACAAGTCAACAGGAGCAAGCACTGAGAGATTCTCGGATTGATGTGGGTTTTGCCCATCCACCTTTGGAAGATGACACACTATCTTATAAGTGTATTCACAGTGAAACCTTAGTTGTGGCTTTATCTTCAACTCATTCATTGGCTCAACAAGAATACATCTCAGTGCGATCGCTCCTCAATGAACCTTTAATTATGTTTCCCCGTTATTTAGCACCGGGACTATACGATCGCATCATGAGTCTTTTTCAGCAGGGAAGTTTCAGCCCTAACATTAGTCAGGAGGCGATTCAAATGCAAACAATTATTGGACTAGTATCGGCTGGAATGGGTGTAGCGATCGCACCATCTTCTTTACAGAATCTGCAAAGGTCTGGTGTAGCTTATCGTCCCATACTAGAAAAAGTACCTGTAATAGAAACTGCTGTAATCTGGCAGCAAAACAGTTTAACCCCTATTTTACAAAATTTTTTACAAATATCGGCTAATTGTTGCGCGCAACTTAATTAATAACAAGCGAGTTTATCTACGTTTAATTGATAGTTAAACACTCAAAATGGTAGAAATTGTAGTAAGACTGAACTGAGGCTACCCAGAAAGTCAAAGAAACTGGGTTTACCTGCGCTAATTTTTTCTGTGTAAGGATTTTGTAGTTCTTTGATAAAGGCTTGGGTTGTTTGCATTCCTGTAGCGTTTTTCTCAGATGTAAACAGTTTTTCTGCTGCTTGAGCATCTTGAAATGCGCCTTCTCTGTCAAAAATTTGGTAGCGAGCAACACCACGCGCTAAGTATGCACCTGCGTATTCTGGTTTGATGGCGATCGCTTGATTAAAATAATTAATCGCCTGTTTTTGATTGCCCTTTTGTGCCTCAGCTACGCCCCAAGCATAAAATTCATCTGCTGTAGCAATTTGTAATGGTATGCCTACTGCACCTTGAAAGTTTGCACCAGTGACGTAAGCACCAGTAAATTCTGTGTTTGCTAGATAGGTATTTCGCAAGTCAGCACTAGCAAGATTTGCGCCACCCAGTTTAGCTGCACTCAAATTTGCGCCAAATAAACCCGCACCATTCAAATTTGCACCCCGCAAATCTGTACCACTTAAGTTAGCACGGCTCAGATTAGCACCTGTGAGATTAGCACCGCTTAAGTTAGCACCTGACAAATCAGCCATGACTAAGCCTGCATTGGTTAAGTCACAGTTTTGACATTGTTTTGTTGCTAATAACTGTCTTAAATGTTCAGGATTTGCCGCTTGGACAACATTTGTCAGACTAATGGTAGTCAAAAATACAGTTGTAGCTAAAATTATATTTTTCATAATCAGTTAGCAAATTTTTTGCTCAATACCCAAAATAACCTAAGACAAATTTATACTTGGGCTTATGATAGGAGTAATGTTAGCAGTTTGCCCTCCGTAAAGACCTACGGTATTCACTTAATCTCTATACAATATGTGTTGAAAAAGTATTGAGTGCGTTTAAGTAGAACGACTTGAAAAAACCAAACTATATTCAGTAATGTAAAAAATTAAGATAGATTTCGTAGTAAGGACTTTAGTCCTTTTTTGTTCGCGGAGCGTCTGTCTACGCCAACGCGGAGCGTGTTGTAGACAGACGCTCCGCGTAGCTTGCTTTGCTACGCAACGCTACCGCGCTTCCTGCGGAACACTGCGTGAACGCGTAGCGTATGCGTAGGATTCACCCCGCAGGGGTACACTACAAATCTTTAATTATTTACCCTGTTCTACTTAATTTGGAACTTTGAATTCCTTTAAAGATTTTTGGCTCAGAGTGAAAGCCACTTTGTAATATGAGTTTATTTGTTGATTCATTACCAAAGAAGATGAACGATGCACCTGTGCAAATAAACTGAAAGTAAATGTTAAGATACCAGCTAAAAATAGTCTTTCTAGCATAGTTTGCACTCCCCACAACTATAAAATAGTTTAAACTCACGTAATACTTAACCGTGATTTATCTTTATCTAAAATATGGGATCACCGACTTAGTGCCAGGATATCCATACCTCAATAATATTTGTTATATATATCGCTAGCGAAGGCAGAAATTACGCAAAAATATGTTTTCTTTGAATACATTGTAAAAGAACCCCAGTTTCTTGAACAGGCTGGGGTTCTCAGTTTGTCAAGCAAAGATAATATATCAACCAGGCAAAGATAAGCCTGTGACGGCTATTACACCAGCAATTACACTGGCTACGAGAGAAGATAATGCTGTACCAAATAGCCACCAAGCTGCACTAGCAACGGTTTTTCTAGTTTCTTCGGCTTGTTTTTGAGCTTGCTGTTGTACAGCTTTAATGCGTTTTTGGGCTTCTTGCTGAATCCTTTCGGCGCGTTGCAGTACACTATCCCGCGCCGCTTCTATTTGGTTGATGATGCGGTTAGCGTCTTCTTGGGAGATATCCTCACGGGAACTCAAGATGGCTACTAGGGTATCACGGTCAAATTGACTGAGGCGATCGCGCAAAGCTGCAAATCCCACTTGCGGATCATCAAAGACTTTGGCAAAGTCTTGTCTAATACCTTCATAGCTGAGTTCTGGACGTTCTAAGGAATCGAGGTAGTTACGAATCTTGCCAAAAATTTGGTCTATGGCTGACTGGAATTTTTGTTGAATTTGCTGGATTTGCTGGACAATCGAGTTACGTGCTGATTCGATTTGATCAACAATCCGGTTAGCTTCCTCTTCAGAGATATCTTCCCGTTCAGATAATAACGCCACCATTGTCGAACGGTCAAATTTAGAAACGCGATCGCCTAAATTTTCTACTCCCAAGCGGGGGTCTTGCAAGAGTAATCTTAAATCCCGTTTGATACCTTCGGGGTTAAGTTCTTCTTTGTTGGTGTGACGCAGATAGTTTTCTAGGCTGGCTGTAAAATTTCCAACTCTCTGAGCAGTGCGTTTTGCCAAGCGGCGTGGCGTTCTGATTATATTCCCAATCGCCTCTTGTACTTGGTCAATTGTCCGATTAACTTGCTCTTCGCTCAAGTTTCCTTGTTGGCTGAGGAGTTTAACCAAGGTTTCGCGGTCAACTTGTGCTAGTCTGTCGCGTAAAGCTTCCGCACCCTCTCTTGGCTGAGTTAGTAAAGTTTCTAAATCTCTTCTAATCCCTTCCGGGTTGAGTTCTTCTAGGTTGGTATTGCGGAGATAGTCACCAATAGCTGTGATGGTGCGATCGTATTGTTCCCTTACTGCTTGTGGTGTTTGTAAAACGTTATCCCGGACAGATTCTAACTGATCGATAATTTGATTAATTTGCTCTTCACTCAAATCTTGACGCTGACTGAGCAGTTTTACAAATGTATCACGGTCAAACTGCAATAAACGCGATCGTAATAGTCGGATTCCCACTTCAGGATCTGCCAACAACGCTCTAAAATCGCGTCTAATACCATCAGGATTTAACTCATCTTTGTTGGTATGGCGCAGATAATCTTCAATTCTTCGCCACAGTTCATTAACTCTATCTGTGGCTTGTTCTTGTTTCTCTCTAGCTTGATTTGAGACATCATTGCAGATACCTTCAAGTTGACTAACTATATTATTAGCTTCCTCTTCGCTAAAATCTTGCCGTTGCAAAAGTATCTGTACAAAAGCTTCCCGGTCAAATCCCTGTAAAAGAGTGCTTAAATCTATGGATTGACCATTTAATTCTGCTAATAAATTGGCAAAATCTCGCCCAATCGCCTCTGGATTCAGTTGTTCTTTATCAGTTGCACGCAGATAATTTTCAATCCGCAGACGGATTTCGTGACCTTTTTCGACTCTTTCAGACTGACGCACAGTTTCTAGAACTTCTTGGCAAATGCTATCCATCTGTTGAGAGATTTCTGTCACCCTCGCTTCACTAATATCACCCCGTTGTTTCAGCCAGTTGCTAAATTCGTCCGGCTGGAGTTGTTCTAGTTGCTGACGGACATTTGTAGAATCTGCTTGGGGGTCATAGATGACTTCAGGAAATTCATCTCTAATAGTGATGCGGTTAAAATGCCAAGGAAAAGAATTCAAGATATAGTCTTTGACATCTGATTTGATAGTGTCATCACTTGGCACAGTAAATCTCTCAGTAATTTGCTCAGTCGTTTTATCTCTGAGTTGTTGTATTTCGTGGGTAATTTTATCGACATCGATATCTTGAACTTTGTCTTTTAACTTTTGTAATTGATTGGTGATTTTATCGACATCAATATCAGCGATATCAACGCGATCTAAGACTGCTGGCATAGCAGCAGCTACACCATATTGTACAGCTTGCTTGATTACACCATTTCTGCCATTACCGTTTTTTCTACCTGCGGTAACTAACTGTTGTAGTCGTTCACCTAAATCTTCCGATTTCAACTCTTCGGGAGTAGCAGATTGTAACAAATTGATGACTTGTTCTGTAGGGTTGCGGCGAGCAAAGGTTTGTTCCCAAGCTGCGTTTAATTGGTTAGCAATTTGGTTGATATTTTCCTTCGATAAATTGGTGCGACTGCTAACTAAATCTACAAAGGTTTGGCGATTAATATTTTTGAGTAAGTCGCCATCAGCAAGTGTTCCCCAATCTACATCGCTCAGAATTTTATCAAATTGACTGCGAATTTCTCCTAAATCTAGTTTTGGTAGTGGTAGAGATGCTAAGGAATTTTGCAGGGTATTGGTAATACTTTCCGTATCCAAACCAGCCGTCAATTCTCTCCTGACTGCGGCTGTAATTTCTTCAGCCGTGGACACCGCTTGTTTTTGTGCAGCACCAGCACCAATGGCTGTGCTTGCTGTTCCCATCAGTGACTGTAAACCAGAATTGACAGTGCTGATGATAGAACCGAGTAAAGAACCAACTGCGGAAGAACCCAACCACGCCACCAATAAGAAATAGGTAGACCAAATTACAACGCCAATAATAGCTCCTAGCAGCGCACTGTCAATTAAGCTGAGTTTAACTGCTAAAAAACAAGCCGCAAATAAAGCAATACTGGCGGTGATGATTCCCCAAGCACCAACTTTAGCTTCAACTTTGCGAATCTTCCTCCCAAAACTGTCTGACTCTCCATCATCTACATCAGTTCCTAAAGTTGATATTCTGGCAGCTACTGAAAGGTTAGTTAACAATAATTGAAAGGCGATCGCCATTAAAGTACCAGCTAACAAAGCTACTAGAAACTGAGAACTAGAAAACACAAAAGATGGTTCTACTGGAATTATGACATCTGGCAATCTTGTTGTAGGTGCTACACCAAAAGATAGCCAAGGTTGTATCAAAATATTTTCCCAAGTTTGAAACATAGTATTTTTTCTCTTATGCCCAATAGATTAAATATCCACTTCTTAGAGAATGGCTTATTTATAAATTTATTTATTATTTGTAGTTGAACTACACTTTCTTAGGTAAGAAGTTTAACTATCAAAAGTTATATCTTCTAGTAACGGGTTTAATAAAAAATCACATTACAACTATTACCAAAACAATCAATATGATACGCATTTACAAGCGTTTATATTGGTAATTCATTTATATTTTGATTATATTTTTCTAAGGAAATAAGTCTTTTTTTATTGCTTTGGTAATTTTTATGCTTTCAGGGAAATTATCTATCTCTCTTGGTAGAACAGGAAATTATGCCAACAGATTGATGAAAAGAAATAGAAAAAAATGTTTATTAGAAGCAATGGCATTCAAAAATTTTCTTTATTTGTGAAAGTGAATTTTTTAATTAGTAATTTTTGTGTTGATTATCGGGAGAAATAAGACATGGTTGTGGGCATACATAGACGTTCTGTAGGTGTGTTTTCTAATCGTCGGGATGCTGAACAGGCACTACATGAATTGAAGCATTCCGGCTTTCCGATGGATAGAGTCTCGGTGATCGCACAAAATGCAGACCGGGATAATGATATGGCTGGGACTCCAGTACAGGAGAAAGTAGGCAATAAAGCTGATGAAGGTGCAACAACCGGAGCGATATCAGGTGGAGTTTTAGGTGGTTTAGGTGGCTTGTTAGTGGGTCTGGGGACTCTAGCAATTCCTGGTATTGGCCCGATCATACTGGCGGGAGCAACTGCAACTACTATAGCCACCACCTTAGCAGGAGCAGGTATTGGTGCGGTGGCTGGTGGGTTACTAGGCGCATTAATTGGCTTGGGTATCCCCGAAGAGCGAGCTAGAGTCTACGAAGAGCGTGTACGGCGGGGACACTATTTAGTGATCATCGATGGCACAGATGCAGAAATTGCTCAGGCAGAGGCAATTTTACATCGCCGTGGTATTGAAGAGTACGGCGTGTATAACTCTCCTGATGCACAACGTCCTACTACAAATGTCGCTCGTGTTGAGCCAACCAGTGGTACGACTACATCCATACAAAGAACTAGACGGGCGATAGGGGTATTTCCTCATCGTCGAGATGCGGAAGTAGCATTAGCCGAATTGCGAAATGCCGCTTTCCCGATGAATCAAGTCTCACTGATTGCTAAAGATACCGAGGGTCACGGTACACCAGGGGTAGATAGAGGTATAGGCAATAAAGCAGACGAAGGAGCTAAGGCTGGAGCTGCTACAGGCGGAGTTTTAGGCGGTTTGGGTGGTTTATTAGTTGGTCTGGGTGCATTGGCAATTCCGGGAATTGGCCCAGTGATTGCGGGTGGTGCAGCCGCAACTGCTTTAGCGACCACCGTAGCAGGTGGTGCTGTAGGTGCAGCCGCCGGGGGTATCGTTGGCGGACTAGTTGGTTTAGGGATTCCTGAAGACCGCGCACGAGTTTATAGCGATCGCTTCCAAAGAGGTGATTACTTAGTAATTGTCGATGGAACAGAAGCACAAATCCACCACGCGGAAACAATCCTCAAACGCCGGGGGATTGAAGAATTCGCCGTCTTTGATGCCACTGATTTAGACGCGGAACGCCACCACCACCAAGGTTTAGAACGGGCGAGACACGAAGATATTGTTCGGACTGAAAAACCAGTTACAGGCGATCGGCATGATCCTGCGGTAGTGATTGTTGACCGCCGGGAAGAACGAATTTAACCCCCTTAATCTCCCTAATCCAGTTCCCTCCCCTACCCTTCGGAAAGCCGCTTCGCATCTAGTGCAAGGGGAGGATTAGGGTGGGGCAAAACCTAGATTTTCAAGCTATTTCCCATTTGTTAAGCAAGTCTACCTTTTTCATATTTACCTCCAGAAATAAAGCAATGAACAAGCTCACTCCTTTTTTTATTAGTTGTGTTTTAGTTATTGGTGCGGCGGCTTGTCAAGACACAGCCAAAACAACTGTGACTGCACCAGCACCAGACGAAGCACCACAAGCTCCAACGGCACAAGTAACACAAGAAGCTCAAGAAGATGCTCAAAGTGAAACTCGCAGAAGACAACTAAATGCAGACATTCGCGCCCGTGAAGAACGAAATAATCTGACGGGTGGAGATGCACAGAGAACCGAAGGTGATTTAGCCAGTGAAGTGCGATCAAAATTGGAGGCTAACATCCCTGATGGTCAATTAACGGTTAATGCCGAAGAAGATGGAATTGTTACTGTTGCAGGAACTGTAAACAATCAAGAGCAGTTATCGAAGATTGAACCTTTGGCAAAAGAAATTAAAGGTGTCACACAGGTAATCGTCAATGCAACCGTTGCGCCGCCAACAAGCTAGAGCTTTCTGAGAAATAAATTACCCTCTTGTGGCATGGGAAATGTGGAATGGTTTTCCTCACCTGTCCCACAAGGGAATCAGGGATGTTTCTTGATTCGGAAGTGTCCTAAATTTGGTGGCTACAGTATTATTTAGGTGTAAATAAATATAGCTAATCATTAAAATAGTCAGTCGCTAGTGTAACTACTTACTTCTAATGATTGACAATTGACAACGCTCATGATTATGTTTATTTACATCTGATCACTTAGAAAAACTGTTTTGATTACCAAAATAGAAAAATTATGGAAACCGAACAAAAGCAACCGGAATCCTTAAATGCCACAATAGCACTACCAGAGGCACAAAATGGTAACTTACCTAAGCTACCACCTGCAACTGACAGCAATGCCCAGTGGCAACAAACTGCCAAACAAGTAGCAGATTTTTTTGGACAATTCCCTGAGTATTTAGGGAGTTTTTATCAAAAATATAAGCAGCCCATTGTTACTGTTTTGCTAATTTTATCGCTTGTAGTGACACTGAAGGTCTTACTAGCTTTAATAGATGCAATCAATGATATCCCGCTTTTATCACCTCTTTTTGAAGTGATTGGAATTAGTTACTCAACCTGGTTTATTTTCCGTTATCTTATTAAGTCTTCAACTCGCCAAGAACTAGTATCTGAAGTTAATTCACTGAAAAATCAATTTTTTGGTGGATAAATTCTCTAACATTAAGTTCTTCTTATATGCGGTAGCAATCATATTTAGTTTTTGAGTATGGCTGCAATTCACAATCCCGGTTTCTCACAGAAATCGGGATTCTTAGTTTTTAGCAATCATTTAGATTTTCAACTCTCATTTATACTGATTTGAATATACCGCAAGGAATAAATAAATATAGAAAGTTAATTTTAAATTACTACTAAAGATAGTAGATTTATTGTTATCAAAATTTTAATATTGTTCTCGAAGTTTTAACAGTTTTTTTAAACGAGGACATATTTATGGCTAGTGAAAAAAATAGAGGTGTAGATTCATCTGAACGCGCAGAAGTAGATACATATGATAGAGGAATTGTCCCTGCTGAAACTGCTGCCCGCAAAGAAAGAGAAGGCGATTTATACAAAACATTGCCAACAGAAGAAAGAGAAGCAGATGCACCTACAGATGATCAAACAAATGCCCAAAGTGTTCGCACTACAGATGGTTATACAGTAGATAAAGAAGGTTTATTAAATAACTACGCAGTTGAACCAGAAATGTATTATGAAGTTCCAGGTGATGCCAAAGAAGAAGCAGCACAAGATACAGCAGAACGTATGCAAGAATTAGCCGAAGTAAATGAAGATAAAGAAGGCGAATTAACCGAAAAAGGCGATATAAGAGGTAAAGGAACAGGTTTAATTTAGGGTGTAGAGACGTTGCATTGCAACGTCTCCATAGGCGTTATCATTTCTGCAAATCATCTATTAGGACTAAGAGGTAAATGTTTAATCGGCACTTTAACTACTGGGATTTTGTGAAAGTATTCACGAGAATAGTAGTTTTGCCGACCACTATTATCTAAAAATTGCGTATAGCTTTGTAGCATGATTTGTTTACCAGCATAGCCTAAACCTAAAAAGGTATTAGCAAAGCCCTTATTGTAATTAGCCGAACCATAACCATGATTAGTATCTTGGACATTAACACCATAGGTAGCTAATTGTGTAGTACCCCAATCACAATCAGTAGGATGACATTGACCAAACACGCGAATATTTAACGTGTTCCTACCAGCAGAAGTAATAACTAAGCGAGTAATACCGCGAGTATTGGCATCTTTATTGACCCAAGTCCCAACAAAATCGCCAGGTGCAGCTAAAGTAGGACTGGCAAAAGCAGCAGTTAAAGCTATACTTGCAGCAGCAAGACTTAAAGCAGTTTTCATCATTGTAGTAATACTCCATTAATAGTATTTTATTGCTTTAATTTTTGATAGATGAACCCTGATATTGGGGATTTTATTTAGATAAACTCGGTGTGCCAAAATTCTTAGTTCCTAATTTTGAATTTTGAATTGTTTATCGCCACTTTTCACTCCAAGCACCTGTAACATCAATACCCCCAGAAACAGGCGTTAACTTCAATGAACCCCAACCAAAGGTGTTACAAATTGTGCCGAAGTTAGTACCACAAATATCACCAGCACCGTAACCATTGACAGAACGAGTTCCTAGATGGGAATAAGTAGAACCGTCCCAATTCCCATTACCAAACCAAGTGGTGTTTTTTAGACCACTCCGCAGAACACAACGCAAGCCATCACCTCTACGACTACCTGAAAGGTCAGATACTTGGTATTCATCAAAGTATCCGCCACAGGTTTTTGGTCTGGGTAAAGGTTTGTAATTAGTGCTGTTAACTAATTGCCATTCTTCATTCCACGCACCAGTAACACGAATTGTTGAACCACCACCCAAGACTTGTACACTTAAATTTCCAGGGAAGTTACCGTTAAAATATTCACCATTTCCGTGAATATCAGCAGCAAAACCAACCAAATTGCGGCCTCTGTAGATGGCTTGTCCGACGTGGCGATAGGTTGAACCGCCCCAATTTCCTTCGCCATACCAAGCCAATCGAGGGATTGCTGTTCCTGGTTTACCTTGGCTAAATTTGACGCAACGGATACCAGTACCCTGACTATCATTAAGAGATTTGACAACGTAAGTTCGCAGATGCGCGCCACAATTAAAATTTTGTTTTTGAACTAGCTGGAAGTTTTGGAGTCTTGGTACTTGGGCTAAAGCTGTAGTTGCTGTAGTTAAGACTACCATGCCCCCAAGTGTTAAAGATTTAAGTCCTAGACGAAACATGATACTTTTTCCTTATAGTAAAGTGTGTGCAGGTGTTGTTGAACACCTTCTGTTGTCCTCTAGGTCGGCTTCTAGTTTTTTATGCAACCTCGGCAAAGCATCATTGAAATTTTTTCAACTTTTGTGCAGTTCGATGCCGATCGCTTCAGTCGGTGGGCGATGGAATCGCGCTTGCGTCGCAGCATTCAAAGTTGTCTCCACCAAACCCCCAAGGAAACTTCGGAACACTTTTGGGCGTTGTATTGGTATAAGTTTTTGCAGATTCCCGAAACTCAATCCTTAGCCAAGCAACATCTGATGGCTTATCTGCAAGAACCTTGTTATTGGACATCCCAAAAAACAGCCGCTAGTCTTACTAGTACGCAGTACAAGCTGTCAGATTGTTTTCAAGTAGCGATCGCCCAAATCGATCGAGTCCTCAAAGGGTTTAATCCCAGTCAAACCAGTACGCTAAAAAACTACGCTAGCATTATCTTTGGTAGTGCGATTCGGGAAACCCTACGCCAACGCCAGGAAGTTGATATCTGCACTGATTGGGGTCTGTTACGCAAAATCAGCCAAAAGCGGTTGGAGGAATCTTTGCAAAATGCTGGTTTGTCCCCAACAGAAATTAGGGCTTACATCCAAGCATGGAGTTGTTTTAAAACACTGTATGTGCCTACAAAAGCGGCTAACTCGCGCCAATTATCTCCCCCAGATGATGCAACCTGGGAGGCGATCGCTAAAGCTTACAACTCCCAAAGCACACAATCAACTAACCCCCAAACCCTAGAGAAATGGTTATTGAGTGCGGCTAAGGCTGCACGCAAATATCTGTATCCCAACCCAGACTCTCTGAATGTTACTAAGGGTAGTGATGATTCCTTTGAGATGTTAGATAATCTTTCTGGTACGGAACAGCCATCTTTAATTCAAGAAATCATTGTTTTGGAGGAAGAACAAGCTAGAAATTCGCAACAAGCAGAAATCAATCAAGCATTAGTGAAGGCAATTTCTCAACTAGATGCTCAATTGCAAGAAATTTTAGTTTTATACTACGGTCAAAAGCTGAATCAGGATGCGATCGCTCAACAATTAGACATCAAGCAATATACCGTTTCCCGACGACTCAGCAAAACTAAAGAAACTTTATTGCGATCGCTAGCAACCTGGAGTCAAGATACACTGCATATTTCCCTGACACCAGACATACTAAAGGGTATGAGTACGTTGATAGAAGACTGGCTACAGAACTACTACAATGCCTCGCACCCCTAAACTATGCTAAAACAGTCGAAAATTGATTATTAAGATTTGTAGATTTTTACGTCTGTTCGAGAAATAGCTAATTATCCAAAAAATTCTTAATTTTGAATTTTGTAGGCGCAAGACTTGCCACAGGCTATTTTGAATTTTGAATTGATCCCCCCGGAGTGTCCCTCATGACTGCTAACCCTACTGTATTCACCTTTGCTGACTCAACAGACTTGATTTTAGAAGTTCCTAATTATCCCCAAAATCAAGTAAATATAGCTGCTAGTCAGTCGTTTTCACATCCCAGTTCCTGGTATCAAGCCTATTTAAATGAAATTTGCTTGAGTGCAGTCTTGCCGTGGTTGCAAGAAGATTTTACACGCCAAGCAAAAGTTTGGCCTTATACCAATTCTCTAGCCAGCATTTGGGAACTGGTAAATGGAACTGCCGTCACTTTAGACGTAACTAAATTTATTTTAGTTCCCAGTGAAAATATTGATTTAAGTGAATTACGTGTACCCCAAGAATGGGTAGATTTACCAAGTTGGGTGGGGGATTATTATTTAGCGGTGCAAGTAGAACCGGATGCAGGCTACGTTAGGGTTTGGGGTTACTGTAGTCACGCACAACTGAAAAATCAAGGTAAATATGACGCAGGCGATCGCACTTATACTTTAGATGCGAGTGATATAACCACTGACATCAGTGTGTTACCTGTGGAATTACAATTTTGTTCCCAGACAGCCACACGCAGCCAACTGGCAACTTTACCTACCTTACCTCTAGCCCAAGTTCAAAACTTAATTACCCGTTTAGGAAACCCCGAAGTTATTACCCCCCGGTTAGCCGTCCCTTTTGAATTGTGGGGGGGATTGATGGAACATGGAGGCTGGCGCAAAAGCCTATATGAACGCCGCCTAGGACTTCCAGAACAGCGTTCAGTGCTGCAATGGTTGCAAGAGAGTGTTTCCCAAACTGCTGAGGCGATAGGTTGGGGAAAATTGAATTTACAATTAAGTGCAGCTGGCGCGAGGAGTGTAGAAGGAATACAACCAGGAGTAACATTATCTCGTAGATTAGCGATCGCAGGCCAAACCTACGAACTATTAATTTCACCCCAAGGCGAACCAGAAGAACCATCTTGGCGGTTTGAGTTACGCAATGCTACTGTCGGCGCAGTCATTCCTGGCGGCTTTAAACTCAGACTCCTCACCGAAGACTTACAACCATTCCCCAATAATGAAGATATAGCCACAACCGCCGTAGAACAACTCTACGTCGAAGTTGCCCTAGATGCTGGCGAAGGTATAGTTTGGGAAGTAGAACCCCTACCAGAAAATTATGACCAAGAAATTTTAAGATTCTAAGCTGTTGGGAGTCTTTTTTTATTGATAATGTGGATAAACATTCTTTCTCTGTCCACATGAGATTACAAGCTATGAGAGAACAATACAACCAACAAATGCGTGTCTGGGCTATGTTGTGTCATCTCTCAGCATTGTTAGCATGGATACTATTATTTGCCTTAATTTTATCGGGTATTCCTTTATTTATACCCCTAAATATCGCTGCCCCGCTCATCATTTGGCAAATAAGAAAAATAAAATATCCCTGGGTTAACTTTCAAGGAAAAGAATCTTTAAATTTTCAAATTACATTAACTTTTTATATTGTAATTATTATCATGATTTCTTTACTACTAGTGCTAGCTAGTTGTGGTATTGCATTAGCTACGAATGGTGAAATCAATCAAGTAAATACAGTTTTAGACAGCTTATTATTTATTTGGATGTCTTTCATTATCGCCCTATTTTTATTACAATTATTCCTAGTAACCTTCGCTGCCACCAAAGCATATAACGGCGAACATTACCGCTATCCCTTCACCATGAGACTCTTAAAGTAATAATCTTGCTTCGCACATACTGCAAGGCAGAACCCCCAGAGTAGGCAAGTATCATCTAGGTTTACCATTAGCTAATAATCCCAACCCATACCGCATTCATGCAACGCCGAAGAAAAAACTCCTCTTTCTCTCTGCGCCTCTGCGTGAGATAATCATACTCTTATTACACCCAGCCAAAATTTATAATTAATGACTTTAGAATTACAAAATAAAATTGGTGTAGCCATTGTCGGGACTGGATTCGGTCAAAAAGTCCACATTCCCGCATTCCAAGCCCATCATCGTACAGAAATAGTTGCGATTTATCACCGCGATATTAATAAAGCCAAAGCCATTGCCGAAGCTAATAATATTCCCCATGCCTGCGACACAATTGCTGATATTCTCGCTTTACCAAAAGTACAAGCAGTTAGCATCTCAACACCGCCCTTTCTTCATTACGAAATGGCAAAACAAGTATTACAAGCAGGGAAACATTTACTACTAGAAAAGCCCGTAACATTAAATTTTGCTGAAGCCAAAGAACTGTATCAATTAGCCCAAAAACAAGGTATAATTGCTACCGTAGACTTTGAATTTCGCTTTGTCCCAGCCTGGCAACTTTTCGCTGAATTATTGACATCAGACTATGTAGGCAACCAACGCCTAATTAAAATTGATTGGTTAGGTTCTTCCCGTGCTGACACTTCCCGCCCGTGGAATTGGTATTCCTCTCAAGAGAAAGGAGGCGGTGCATTGGGTTCTTTAGGTTCTCACGCCTTCGATTACATTTATTGGTTATTTGGCCCAGTCAAGAGATTAAACGCCCATTTGACTACTGCTATTCCCGCGCGAGTTGAACCTGCTAGCGGTGAATTAAAGCCAGTAGAGACAGATGACACCTGTTTGCTGTCCTTAGAATTAGCCAACGGTACACCTTGCCAAGTCGCTATCAGTGCCGTAGTTCATGCTTCCCGGACACATTCGGTAGAAGTGTATGGCGATCGCGGTACTCTAATCATAGGCAGCGACAACCAAAAAGATTACATACATGGCTTTAAAGTCTGGGGTTCTCAGCCAGGCCAACCCCTCCAAGAAATCGAAATTCCCCAAAGACTACTATTTCCCCAACATTACCCTGATGGGCGCATTTGTGCATTTTTGCGCGTAGTTAATCAATGGATACAAGGAATTGATACTAAACAGCAAACAATACCATCCCTAAAAGAAGGCATTTACTCACAGTTATTAATGGATTTATCCCATCAATCTCATCACTCCTCAAGCTGGGTAGAAGTGCCAAATTTAACTTAAAAATACTCCGCGCTCCTCCGCGTTTAAACATCTACATTTAGCTGTTCTATATGCCTAGCAGCTTTCTCCCACAGCTTTGCTGTAATCTCATCCTGCCAATGACTTCTGAGATTTTCAGCTTTTTTGTGGCATATGCGCTCTAACATCTCTAGAATTGCCGCTAATGTCAACTTATCTATTAATGCTTCTAAAACATCCATATCATCTTTTTTCATCGTATTCACTCGGTAGACATCCTTGATTTATCTCTCTCTCCTAAACTTACGAGAAAAGATTGAAGAACTTGTGAGGAGATACTTACGAATTATGATGACATCTTCGCCGCAATGTCCGCCGGCTTACCAAAATAGAGAGAACTTGTAACTAATAAATCTACCCCAGTGGCGGCATATTCCTGGACATTATTCAGTGTAATACCGCCGGCCGCTGCCAGTTTAATATCAGGATACTGTTGTTTAAGATTCTGGGCTAGCTCCTTGAGTGTACCCATTGACATCTTATCAAGTTGGATGATATCAACTCCACTCGCTGCCACAACCAAAGCATCTTCTACAGTTTCCACTTCAATACAGATTTTATGTTCTTGAAATCGCTGCTTCAGGGGAGTTATCTGTTCCAGCAATCCAGACAGACCCCCCATATAGACTAAATGCTGCTTGAAAATCAGAATACTTTCCGAGAGTCCCAGGCGATGAGGTAGCGCACCACCCGCAACGATCGCCTTCATCATTAATGCTCTAGTTCCTGGAAATACCTTGCGCGTAGTCACAACAGAAATAGCCGGATTGACTGTTTTTGCCGCCTTCACAAATTCATTAGTGCGCGTGGCTATTCCTGAAGTATATTCCAGCAAATTTAAGGCTATTCTCCAGGCGATGTGTAGAGACTCTGCACTACCTGTAGCTGCCAAAATTAATTGATCTGCCTCTAAATGAGTACCACTTTCTACAGAGAAATGTGCTGTTGCTCCACACTGCTGCATCACCCTTACCGCTTCTTCCGTAGCACAGACAGTCATGGGGTGGCGAGTATAGAATTCTATTTTCCCCTGTTCCTTACCAATACCCAGTCCCAAAGTTGTCAAGTCAAAATAGGGAACATCTTCAGCAATTAAATTGGTAATTGCCTTGTCAGACAAACAAATACGCATAGTAGGCTTTAATGATGGCTTGTGGAGGAAGGGAACAATTCGCGCCGATGTACTTAATCTCAAATTTAGACCTATTGAACCCATTTCTTCACTTTATTCTCAGTCCGAGTTCAGCGTCTGTGCTGTTTTTTATTTTTTGATAATTTATATGCACTTATGTAGGCGAATAATTTTTGTTACTTTTTTTAACAAAATTTTTGGGCAAAAGTGCTGTTAGAGCAGTCCGTGCTGAGTTAAATTTTGTACTGGTTAGTTACTTCTGCTTGTTTTTACCAGGTTGATAATATTGCCAACCTATAAACTTGGCACTAACATAAACAATACCTTCGCCAAAATTTAGAATCATTAGCTGTAAAAAAAAGCCTAAATCGTCAAAATTCAAGGGTTTCAACCTATGAAAGTTAGATTGAAATCTATAACTCAAAAGTTTCATGTTACGGAGTCTTCTAACAAAATTAAAAGTATTGAGAAGAACTCAGTAACCAGATAATGATGGTACTTATCCTGAATCAACTGTCCTTCAAAGGATGTTTTAACTTTAAATTTGTTAGCAACATCCCGTAAAATATTTTTAATCTTGAATTGCTTATGCCTTTTTACCGAGTTAATACAAATCAGCAACAATTGCCCAGCTTAAATAAGCTGACAAATGATATACCTCCTCTACTGCGAGATGAGTCTGAAGAAATTGACGCAGATTATGAGGTAATTGAGTCAAGTATATTAATCCGTTCTTTCCCTGAGTGGTACGCTGAACAAGCCCGGCAAATTATGCGGGAATTAAATTTTGATTTGCATTTAGCAGTCTGTGAGGTAGAAATCAAAAATGGTATCAGTGCTAGTTTAGAACCTATACCACAGCCTGAATTACCGCCAGATATGACAATTTATAATTTAAATGCCATTTTGGATTCGTAATTTAGGTTCAAAAAAACGACTAAACAGATGAGAACCCCGGTTTCTTAAAGAAACCGGGGTTCTATGGTTGGATTTTAGAGGCTTGACTAGAACAAAAACTAGTTACAACTTAGTCCCACACTCAGAACAGAAGTTATAGTTTGGTAAGTTTTTTGTCCCGCAATGGCTGCAATAGATTGGTTCTACATTTGCTTTTGGTGGTTGCTTGGGTAGACCAATCATCTGAGCATTACTCTTACCAGGAGCTACCATTGGATAGCAGTTTTCGTCTCTGGTGACGTGAACATCCAAAATTACGGGGCTATCGTAGGCTAACATTTGTGCGATCGCATCTTTTAATTGCTCACGCTCAGTTACGATTATCCCCTTAATACCGTAGGCTTGTGCCAACAGTTCAATATTTGGCATCCCTACCTCCATGTTTGAGGATGAGTAGCGTTCGCCGTGGAAGGCTTGTTGCCACTGGCGCACCATCCCTTGCCAACCGTTGTTGATAATTACGGTCTTGACATTAATGCCATATTGTGCAGCAGTTCCTAATTCTTGCAAACACATTTGGAAACTAGCATCACCACTAATACAGATGACTTGATCGTCAGGAAAAGCCACCTTTGCACCAATAGCCGCAGGTAGACCAAAACCCATCGTGCCTAAACCTGCACTAGAAATCCAGCGTCGGGGGCCATTCTTGAGGAATTGTGCAGCCCACATTTGGTGCTGACCAACATCAGTAGTATAGAAAGCGTGGGGTGCTTGGCGGCTAACTTCGACAATTACCTCTTGAGGTGCGATGCTATCAGGATGTTGGGGGACTACTAACGGATACTCTTCTCGCCAACGATTGACTAAATTGAGCCATTCTATATTTTGGTTGGGTGTGGTTTTTGCGCCTGCTTGTTTACAGCGACGCAACAAGTCAATTAAAACCTTTCGCACATCCCCAACGATGGGTACTTCCGGGACGCGGTTTTTACCGACTTCTGCGGGGTCGATGTCGATGTGAATGACTTTGGCGCGGGAGGCGAATTCATCTAATTTGCTGGTTACGCGGTCATCAAATCTTGCACCCACACAAATCAGCAAATCACAATCCGTCACGGCAAAGTTAGCATAAGCTGTGCCGTGCATTCCCAGCATCCCTAAAGACAGGGGATGGTGTTCATCAAAAGCCCCGATACCCATCAAGGTAGTTGTGACGGGGATATTAAATAACTCAGCTAGTTCTTGAATTTCTGCGTGTGCGCCAGAAGCGATCGCACCACCACCGACATAAAGTAGAGGACGACGGCTTTCTTGAATTAGTTGAATTGCGGCGTTGATTTGCCGAGGATTACCCTTCACAGTCGGACGATAACCCGGTAATTTGACTGCACCTGGTTCTACAGGTACATAATCAAATTCTTCAAAGGCTACATCTTTAGGAACATCAATTAAAACTGGCCCTGGACGACCTGTACTAGCAATGTGAAACGCTTCCGCTACAATGCGTGCCATATCAGCCGGTTCACGCACTACATAGGAGTGTTTGACTATTGGTATAGTAATGCCGTAAATATCTGTCTCTTGGAAAGCATCTGTACCGATCATTTTCCGGGGTACTTGTCCTGTGACAATTACCATTGGAATTGAATCCATGTAAGCCGTAGCGATACCTGTCACCAAGTTAGTCGCCCCAGGGCCGGAAGTACCAAAGCACACACCCACTTTGCCAGTTGCGCGGGCATAACCATCAGCAGCGTGAGCGGCCCCTTGTTCATGCCTGACGAGAATGTGCTTAAGAAGACCATTTTCTGCTACTTTGTACAGGTCATCATAAATCGGCAGAATTGCTCCACCGGGATAGCCAAAAATATACTCAACACCGTGGCGCAGGAGGCTATCCAGTAGCGCAAAACCACCAGTTGCCCGTTTTGGGGTCACAACTGATGAAGTAGAGCTGGCAGACTGGGTGTGTTGCTCTGTTTGTGAGGGACTAGTCGGGGAAGGCAAGCTCACAGTCACGATCAAACCTCAGAGGATAGCTAAGTTAATCTGGAATTTCTGTATTTAATATGTCAATTTTAGGGTAAAACTTCAACTAAGTTATAACTGAAATTTCTGTCTTTAGAGTGTAGCTGATATATCTGTATCATGCTTAGGAGTGGACTATACAAGATAACCCATGATTTTAGTTTAGAACTGCGGCAGGTAATATTAGTTAATTTTCCCTGACTTATGGTAGAGGGAAGGTGACAGGTGACAGGGGACAGGTGACAGGAAAGCAGATGAAGATAGGGAGGAAAAAAACCCAATCCCCAATCCCGCATTTCTCACAAACAGTAGGGGCGGGTTGAGCGAAATATTCGTGAATGATTCGAGCATATCTGTGAACCCGCCCCTACGGACTCTGGACTGAGGTGGCAATAATTGGTGAGAAATCCGGGAAATCCCCGTTGACTAAATCACATCTTGCAAAACTCGACGGGTGTTTTTCCATGCCCAAACGCCGACGGTTGCAACTACAAAACTCATTCCTATTAATACAGTTCTCAAACCTAGAGCATCAGTTAATGGCCCGGTAATAGCTAAAGGTAATGATAGGGCAATGTTCACGGCATGATTTTGAAAGCCGAACACCTTACCATACATGGTAGGTGGTGTTTGGTGTTGAATTAGGGTTTGCATCGGCACACCGATTAAGGAAGCACCTATACCTAACAATGCACAAAGTCCTAAAGCTAGCAAGAGACTGTGAGTAAAGGTGAATACGCCTAAAACCAAGGCCATCACCAAAAATCCGATTAAGGGTAAGGGTTTGTGATGAAATTTATCGCCCCAGTGACCTAAAATAGCTGCACCTAACACCATACCTACCCCGGCGGCTGCTAAGAAAAAGCCAAATTGTTTTTCTTGTAACCCAAAATCTGCTGCTAATCTAATCGCCAGAACCATTAAAGCTGCAAATACGCAATATAGAGTAGTTAGTTGCAGCATGGCATTTAATACCAGACGATTTTTTTTGAGATAGCGCAAGCCTTCTTTTAAATCAGCCCAAGGATCGATAACTGACCGGCGATCGCTCACAGATTTGTGTTCTGATTTAAAATCAACTAACTGAAAGGCAATTGCTGACACTATATATAACCCACCCACCACGGCTTGTTGACCATAGCCTGCTCCCAACCAAGATTTCGCCAAACTCAATATTGGCTCTCCAATAGCAAAACCGACAATTAAAGCCCCCATCATGGTGCTACTGTACAGAGCATTGGCTGCCATAAAATTTTCTTTCCGTACCAACACAGGAATAGCCGCTTGTTCGGCTGGGGCAAAAAACTGTGCCAAGGCAGAAATCGCAAAAGTCAGGACTAAAAATAACAGAAATTCTTTTGGTGAAAACGCTATTAACAGTACCAATATTGCCTGTAATATATTCGAGCCAACTAGAATGAGCTTTTTAGAGAAGCGGTCAACAAAAATACCACCAGCAGAACCCAATACAATTGCAGGTAGAGTGAATGCCACCATCAAAATTGAGTACATGGAGTTTTCTGCTAAACCCGGAAGCGGTGGGTAATTCTCCAGCAACGCCACCATTAGGACAAAGAAGACTTTATCTCCTAACTGGGATAACAACTGTCCCATCCATAGGAGTATAAAATTCCGATTTTTTAGCAGTGCGCCAAACCCATTATTGACGGCAGCAGGTTCAGTTGGAAACATGGGTCACTTTGGTATTTTAACTAGGGTAGATGGGTACTGGGGATTGGGTACTGGGGAACTCGGGGCCCCCTCTGGGGATAAGGGGTAATGGGGATTGGGTACTGGGGATTGAGGATTGGGTACTGGGGATTATTTACATCTTTTCGTTTATCTTGTCTTCCCTGTCACCTGTCCCCTATCACCTGGATTCGTCACTCCTGCCCAATATCCTTTATTTCTCACTCCTGTATGCTTATACTGTTTTCCGGATTATTTTTCTTCATAACGTTTTAATAATAAATGCAGAAATTCGGCTGCTGTTAGACGGGTTTTTGGGGTGGTAATTTCACCTTGGGAGGGATCTTCCCAACAGCCTTGTACATTTTGGGGCGATCGCCACATGGTTAAATGATCAACTGATGGCTCTGCGTAAAAGTTATCTTGCCCACTACCAAGTAATAATGAACTCCAATGAGTAAAATAATCATGGCTAAGACGATGAATGGGAAAATTTCCCCATAATGGTACACCCCATCCGTCGATAGCAATAAAGGCTTGGACATGACCTCCCATAATTTGCCATTGTGTAGCAGCCGCGATCGCTGCAACTACACCAGCACTGAAGCTGACGAATATAACTGGCGATTCTAGCCTATTGTGCAGGCGATCGTGCAGAAACTGCAAAATATGAAATCCTGATAAAGCTAAAACCCCCTCCACTGGAACAACTAATATATTGTTTCTATCTTGACTGCACCCTGAAATAAAGCTTTCCGTTAATTCTGTCTCATGGATTCCAGGGCAAATAATTATAGTCATTAGTTAATATTCATTAGTTAATATTCGTTAGCCAATCGGAATTGGGTATTGGTTTTTTCCTTCAGTCCCCAATCCCCAGTCTCCACTCCTTAACCCTCTTTAACACTCGGTATCAAGTAATAACACTAGTATGTCTTTTGATGTATTATTATCAATTTTGTGGTTATCCCATCCCCCTGGATGGGATAATTAGGTTACTAATTAGAGTGAACTCCAGCTTTGTCATAGCTGCTGATTTGGCTCTGAATTCTGGTTTATATTGAGGAACTCATTGTGGTTGCCACGCCGGAAAAATTACAAAACACCCAGGAACATTTATCAACTCACGACCGAGTAGCAGTGTTGCTGATGGGGTATGGTGAAGTCGAAAGCTACGAAGATTTCGCCAACTACAACGAACAGGCTTTAAATCTACTTACAGCAAAATTTGCACCTGTACCAACCTGGATTTATCCACCTTTAGCAAAATTATTGGCATTATTTGACCGCCACGAGTGGGGACACCAGCACCACGATTTTATCTCTCCCCACAATGCCATCTTTGAAAAGCAACGCGCTGGTCTTGAACAAGAATTACAAGCTCAATGGGGTAATAGCATCCAAGTTTTCAAAGCTTTTAATTTTTGCGCTCCGTTTTTACCACAACAAGTTCTCGCAGAAATTAAGGCCCAAGGCTTTGATAAAATTCTGATTTACCCGCTACTGGTGGTTGATTCTATCTTCACTAGTGGGATTGCGATCGAGCAAGTCAATAAAGCTCTAGCTGGTATGACTGATGGTGACAACCATTGGGTCAAAGGACTGCGTTATATTCCGTCTTTTTATAATGAGCCGAAATATATTCATTTGATGGCGCGTCTGGTTGAAGAGAAAATTAACGCTGATTTAGCAGCAACCTATTTACCTTCTCAAATCGGTATTGTATTGATGAATCATGGGTGTCCTCATAAAGCCAAAGGATTCACCTCCGGTATTACCGAAAGTCAAGCATTGTATGATTTGGTGCGGGATGAGTTAATCAATCGCTATCCTTTAATTTCGGTAGGTTGGCTGAATCACGACACACCGTTAATTGAATGGACACAACCAAATGCAACACAAGCAGCCAATAACTTGATTCAATTAGGTGCAAAAGCAATAATCTTTATGCCTATTGGTTTTGCCACAGAAAACCACGAAACTTTATTGGATGTACACCACATTATTCATGCTTTAGAGAAAAAGTATCCCGATGTGGATTATGTACAAATGTCTTGTGTCAACGACCATCCAGAGTTTTTGGCAATGGTTGCACAATGGGCAAGTAGTCATATTGCTGAGTTACAAAATCAGCAGGCAGTCACTGTAAATCCACAGGTAACTACTAATCATCATCACCATCACCATCACTAAATCGGATGGTAAAAAGTTTAAAAAGTACCACAAAGATGAAAGGGTTGTAGGGTTTAAGGTGTAGGGTATGGGGAAAACAGTCTTGGACTACGCCCCATACCCTTCAACTTTTTAAGCAAACCGTATTGGGTTGCGTCTCTGCTTAACTTTTAACCTATAAATCCGAAGATTTTCGCCAAGTCGTTAAGTCGTTGATAAACAGGAATAATCTTTTCTCCTTGCACTTCGACAGTAGCCTCTGGATAATTACGAATAGCTCCAAGTAGAGTAACTTCACCATCTTGCTGAATAGATGCAGTCACAGCACTTCGGAGTGCTTTTTGGTCTAGTGGTTTTGCGGGAGGATGAAGTACTTCCCCAATTTGAGAAACCAAAATTGGGCCTGTCCAACTAGAAAGCAAACTATTTAAAAGAGCAGGATTAGCTTTGATTCCATCTTGGAGTGCTTTACGAGCTAAATCTGGGTCTTGTTGAGATGCCTGGAAATAATCTAAGAGGGCTGGTGTAGTTTCACCTGTAACTGCAAATTGATTTAATTCTTGAACAGAGATGGGAGTTTGAAAATTGCCATATTTTAAAATAACCTGTTCAGCAGCATAAGCATGAGTATTTGAAAGAAAAACCCCAATGCTCATTCCTAAAGCTGCTGTTTGAGCAAATAATTGCTTGAACGGATATTTGCGAAATTGCTGCAAACGTGAAAAAATCTGCATCTTGTTAACCTTCCTAGTAGATAAAGCGGACACAAGCGTAAAAATATCAAGTGCAATTAGGGGCAATACATTTACTAGGTTATCTAAATCAATTAAAGTTTTTCAGAAGTTATGTTGCTTTGAAAAAAAAATCAAATATTCCTTTGTGTGTGAGTCTATCTGAAGCATTGTTTTGGAATGTATACTTGTATCAGTTTTATCGATCTATTGAGACTGGTTGTGTCAGTTGCATACATGACTTTTACGCTTAACTAAACCTTATTGGCATATGAGCAGCCTGTTCTTTTTCGCTCATGTCTTAGTTCAATCTCTGTACGAAACCTGTGTAGGATTTTGTTTTATTGCTTACCAGAACTTCTTTTACTACTTTAGGAAGAAGCCATTCGATATATTATTGTTGCCTGCCATTGATTAATTTAACCTAGATAAAATGCCAAAATGCTTGCTGACAATGTTTTTACTGTTGCAGTAGTCAGTGTCATATTCTTAAATAAGTTTCCACCTTAAGTAAGAGGTTTAACTGTTATTAATCTATGAGAATCTGAAGTTAAAAGTGGAAATAGTTATTGCACAAGCATTGACAAAACCTGAAATACTGTTTGAAGAATCTTGAATTTTTGCAAACATCAGAATCGTGAAATATCATCTAGTTAAAAGGCAGATATTCGACGCTCTTTTAGCAAATTTGCCTAAACTATATGTTTTTTTGCTCAACACTTTTTAAGTTCAAAATGCTTCATCTGTGAGCGAAATAATTTTTGTTTATAGACCTTAAATAGCTATTACCATTCGCTCTCTCTTAAACAAGCTACAACATGACAAAAAAATAGACTGTTCAAACAACCTCTTAAAGAATTTATGTTTACTCTGCACTAATAAGTAGTTTGGACAACACTTTTGCCCTTTGCAATCAATTTAAGTCGCTAGAGAACTAGAAGGGAAGAAAATTATGATTAGCCCCATCTCATCAATTAATGGGTCGGAGACAACAGGCAGGTATTTAGTATTATTGCGTGAAAATGCCATCGATTCAGGAATCCGCACACTGCGTGATTACACTGGAAATAGGAGAGTTGCTAGAGCAGCCGACTTTGAGAAAAATGCCGTTACCGCAGAGCAGTTAGAGCAAACAGACACCACAATATTTGACAATTTAGGTGTTGCTGTTTGTACTCTCGACCCAGAACAGTTGCAGTCACTCCATCAGGCGAGTGATGAAAGTAGTCCGATTGCTGTCATTGAAGCAGAAAGAGTTGTTTACGCTTTAAACGGTCAAGGATTGGGGGGTATCGTCGAACAACTAGCACCCAGGAGTACCACTAATCCGGCAATGGAATACCTCAAAGGCTACCGAGATGCTGTGGATAGGCTCGTAGATCATCTAGCACCCACAAATGGTACTACCAGGATGTTGCCTATGCCCGGTATCCAGGTAGTGGACGAAACAATAGCAACATGGGGACTACAAATCACAAAAGTCGTCAATTCCAAATTTAGTGGACGGGGGATTAAAGTTGCAGTTCTTGACACAGGGTTCGACTTGACTCACCCTGATTTTGCCGGACGGAGGATAATCAGCAAATCGTTCATACCTAACCAAGAGGTGCAAGATAGAAACGGGCATGGAACTCACTGCATCGGTACAGCTTGTGGCCCCCTTTCTCCTGCTATCCCCCCGCGTTATGGCATTGGTTACGAAACAGAAATCTTTGCAGGCAAAGTGTTAAGTAATCAGGGACGTGGGACTGATAGCGAAATTTTAGCAGGCATTGAGTGGGCGATCGCCAATGGCTGCCAAATTGTCTCGATGTCTCTGGGAGCGCGTGTATTTCCTGGACAGAGGTACTCAGGAGTGTTCGAGGTTGTGGCTGATCGTGCGCTCCGCAATGGGATGTTAATTATCGCTGCGGCTGGTAACGAAAGTGAGCGTCATTTAGGCATAGTTGAGCCAGTTAGTCACCCAGCTAATTGTCCCTCGATTATGGCTGTAGGTGCGATCGACTCTCAACTTCAAGTTGCTTGGTTTTCTAATGCTGGGCTGAATACCGATGGTGGCCAGGTCGATATTGTCGCGCCAGGGGCTGAACCGGGGACACCGGGGGGCAGTTCGAGAATTGATATTCATTCAAGCTATCTGATGCCAACGCGGTACAGAAGATCGGCGGGTACGAGTATGGCTGCACCCCATGTTGCTGGTATAGCTGCTCTGTATGCTGAGGCTATAGGGGCTACTGGCCGCGTTCTTTGGAATCGACTGACTCAAAATGCTCTCAGACTGTCCCTACCTTCAGTAGATGTTGGGGCTGGACTTGTTCAAGCACCTTAGAAGATTTTTCCTATCTTCTCACCTGAAGACCGTACTTCAACCATCCTTAGACTATACCTTGGGATGGTGAGTACCTATTTTAGCAATGCCGACTTAGCTGATAAGCATTGCAGGTTCTACTCCAGAAAGCGGTAGGGAATTGTTGATATGTCAAATGTTAATTTATCAATTGCAGTTGATGAAAAATACATAGATCAGATCCAGGAAGTAGCTCAAAACTTAGAGTCTTCTGGAATGAATGTTGGACAACTGTTGGAGAATCTGGGAATTATAACTGGTTCATGTGATTCGGAAAAAGTGGATGCTCTTGCCCAAGTTGAAGGAGTCTCTCATGTGGAACTGTCGCGAGAATATAAATTAGCACCACCGGAATCTGATGTCCAATAATAATAGACCAGAAACTATATGCAGAGGATAAATTTCTATATTCTTACAAAAGTAAACTTCCCATGAGTAGGAATTAATATGTCAAACAAAATTAGCTTAAATGAATTTCTTTGTCAAGTCAAAGAGGACTTGAAACCTACAGAAGATACACCAATTTTCTTTTTAGAAAAAGCAGAATTAGAGATTCATGTAGCAGTTTCAAAAGTGGGTTCACTTGAAGGTGAAGTCATGGGAAAATCTGACTTAAAAATTAGTGTACTAGGTATGGATTTCTTCAAAATTGGCGAATTCCAAGCTAGTGGTAAAGCATCTGGAAGTTTAGAAAGAAAAGATATACATACTATAAAAGTGACCCTTGTACCAATTTTTAATAATGAAGAGATAAAAACTAGTTTAACCGAAGATCAATTGATAGAAATAAAAAGAGCTATCAAGAGAAAGATAATGCGGGGAGAAGAGGAAGAGCATAATACTAATTTAAGCGCAACAGAACTAGAAGAAAAAAATAAAGCTACTAAAAACAAAAGAATGCGTGGATAAAAAAATAAAAATGAACCTTCAATGTCTAAGAAAAAAATATTGATTTTAACAGCCAGCCCAGAAAATCATTTAAGGTTGCGGGTAGATAAAGAAATTAAAGCGATCGAGCAAGAATTAGATCGCTCTAAAAATCGCGATAAGTTTGAAATTATTCCTAAATTGGCAGTCAACCCTGGCGACTTAATTCGGGTTCTAGAAGCCGAAAAACCAGAGATTGTCCATTTCTCTGGGCATGGAAAGCAGGCAGGGTTAGTTTTTGAGAATGAAGCAGGACAGTCTCAGCTAGTGAGTGCAGAAGCTCTGGCAAGGCTATTTAAGCAATTTAGGAATGAAATTCAGTGTGTTCTCTTGAATGCTTGCTATTCCGAATTTCAAGCTCAGGCAATCAACGAACACATTCATTACGTGATTGGTATCAGTAATCAGATTGAGGATACAGCAGCCATTAAATTTGCCGTCGGTTTTTATGCCTCCCTAATTGCCGGTCGTACCTATAAAGATGCCTATGACTTTGGTTGTATTGCTCTCGATCTGGAGGGAATACCGGACGATTTGATCGACTTTAAGGAAAATACTCAACTCAATTTAACTGTTCCACGACTTCCCGAAAATCCCCCGACAACTCACCATTACCTAAATATTATTAACGCCCTAAAGAGCGGACGATTAGTTCCATTTATTGGTCCGGGGTTTAACTTGTTTGACGAACAGTTAACGAATCAGAGACTCAGTGAAATTGAACTAGCAGATTACTTAGCCCAGAATTTAGGAATAACCTCTCCCTATGAAGATTTAGTAGGTGCGCCGTGTCCACTCTGCCTTGTCAGTGCAGATGATCTGCCAGCCGATTGTCCTGTTAAGAAAGCCCTGCTGCAAGGCACAATTACAGCTTGTCCACTCGCTAACGAACAGGCACTTGCTCTGGCGAAGATGAATCTTCAGTGCCTTGCTCAATATGTCCAGCTTACCTTCGGCATCAAGGATGTTTACGAAAGGTTGTACGAACTTTTGAGAGGGAAATACAGTCCTAGTCGATTTTACTTGTTCTGGGCTAATCTCCCTGAAAAAATGGAAGAAAAGCAATATCCTTTGCCTTACCAATTAATCGTGACCACCAATTACGATGATATGTTGGAACGGGCTTTTAGAGCAGCTAATCAACCGTTTGATTTAGTGTTTTATGTAGCAGAAGGTGAAGAGGTGCGTGGTCGATTCAAATATAAGCCGTTTGAAGAAAAAGCCCGTCCCATTGACAAGCCCAATCAATTGGAAGTCATCAGCAAAGCAAAAGATCGTCCAGTTATTCTCAAACTCTATGGCGTAGTTGATTTAATTGAGAGTCAACAGTGCAATTTTGTCATTACTGAAGATCACCACATCAATTATTTAGCCTACCGAGAGATTGGACAACTGCTGCCTAAGGATATTTTGGAAATTTTATGGGAAAGTCACAACATCTTGTTTATGGGTTTTAACCCCAGCGATCCGGATCTGCGGGTTATCATCAATCGAATCTGGGGAGAGCGGCTAGTTGGGCAAAAATCTTGGATGATCCATCAATCGAAGCCAGGGGAGCTAGATAAAACCTTCTGGAATAAGCGACAGGTAGAACTGATCGATAGCCGCTTAGAAGATTACTGTACTGACTTAGCCAATGGGATAGAAAAGTTGTCACCCAAGAAGTCCCTATATGAGCTTTGGAGTTAATTCTATGGGTGAAGTACCTTACCTGGGTTTAAATCCATTTTCAGAAAAAGACGCACCATTCTTTTTTGGACGGGATGAGCAAAAAAGAGCGATCGCCAGAAATCTTCGGGTTTCGCGTCTAACAGTCCTGCTGGGGGAAAGTGGAGTAGGCAAGAGTTCCATTTTGCAAGCTGGCGTTGTTCCCCAGTTCCACCGAGATGGCGAACAACATCAACAAGAGCATGATGGTAAGCCTTTGTGGGCTGTTGTTGTGTTCAATGCCTGGCACAGTGATAATCCGTTGATGCTACTAGTAAACGAGATTCGGCATTCTGTTGCCACAGCATTAAAAATTGACCCGACTAGTTTGAAAGATGAGGCAACAATTACCGAAAGTCTGCAAACCTGGACAGAGATATTGAGTGAAGAGCCAGAACGAGGTCAAATTTTCATTATTCTAGACCAATTTGAGGAGTTCTTTCAGTATCACTCACAGGAGTCTGGGGAAGGAACATTCGCCGATGAGTTTCCCCGATGGGTCAATCGTCCCAGCTTGTCGGTCAATTTCCTCATTGCTATGCGCCAAGATGCTCTAGCTAAACTCAATCACTTCCAGGGACGAATTATCAATATATTTGACAATCAACTGGTACTCCAGCGTCTTGACCGACCTTCAGCACGAGAGGCAATTGTCAAGCCAATTGGGCAATACAACCTGCAACAGATTATTACCAACTACTTTATGACCTCGCGACTCACCCTGCTTTCTACACCTAGCAGAGAAGAAAGCCGCATCCTCAAGTATGGTGTTGTCCATCGCTTGCAGCAGATCGCCCAGCGAAATCTGCACAATCAGAGCGTAACTCAAATAGCTACAGTTATTTTTAATTCCTGGCGTGGTAATCCGGTCGTTAATTTAAAACAGCAGGTGGATAACCACATCAGAACAATCTTTCCCGATGTCCAAGTTTCTCAAGCCGGGACTTCATTGGCTCAAACCTTGCAGGAGTGGGCGGAGCATATCGGTAGTAAAGAAGAAAAAGGTGAACTTTTTATTATCCTCGACCAATTTGAAGAGTTTTTCCAGTATCAGCAGCCAGACATGGGAGAAGGAAGCTTTGTTGCCGAATTTGCCCGTGCGGTCAATTATGCTGAACTACCTGTCCATTTCCTAATTGCCATCCGTGATGAGGAATTAAATTTACTCAAATATTTTGAACAGCGCATACCTGGTATTTTTGACAACCACTTGCGTATTAAAGAACTAGAGGAAGACTCAGCGATCGCAGATTTAGTCAAACCGATTGAAGAAAGCACCGACAAAACAAGCCAGGCGATCGCGATCGAACCCGAACTAGTTGAGGAGGTCTTAAATCAGGTTCAGGTGGGTATGGTTTCTCTCATCGAAACTGATCAGGGTAGGATTAGTATTCCATCTACCTCCCAAGACAATATAGAAATTGAAGCTCCCTTTCTAGAACTGGTCATGGAACGCCTGTGGAAAGAAGAGATCGGCAAAAAAAGCTCACACTGCCTACGGTTAGAAACACTGAATCAATTCAGCATTCCAGAGAAGAATATAACTGCCGCCCAAAGAATCGCTAATGAGCATCTAAGTGAACAGATGAATATTCTCTCAGACAGAGAACGGGATGCTATGGCAACTGTCTTTAAATACTTGGTGAGTGCAGGAGGGACTAAGATTGCTTATCCTGTACTCGATTTGCCAGAGACTACAGGACTTGACCAAGGTGAACTGATATCGGTGCTAGACAAACTCGACAGACAACGCATCTTGCGTACAGTCAAAGCTCCTAATCATTTAGATATAAAACGCTATGAAATTTTTCACGACATTATAGCTTTACCAATTTTAAAATGGCGTGACCGATACTTACTGGACAAAAGACTCAAAGAAGAAAAAGAAAAAGGAAAACAGAAAGCAGAAAAGAGGATTTTAGGAAGCAGTTTAATTGGCGGAGGAATTCTGTTATTCAGCATTATTATGTCAGCATTGTTCTTGGAAGTAAGTAACAACTTACATCAATTAGTAGTAGCAGATACTGAAATGGAAAAAGCTGGGGATGCTTATACTAATGAACCTTATAGACCCACCGGACAGATTGATGGATTAATCACGGCAATACAGGCAGGAAATAGGTTGTTGGCTCCATTGAAAAATCCGTTAATCACTTGGAACCCTGTACTCGCACCTCGAATTAATGGGTACAAAAATAACTCAATCCAGGTCTTACAAAAAATTTTGAATAACATCAAAGAAAAAAATAACCTGATTCTCCGCCCAATGCCTCAGAGTGACATGTTTAGCATGAGTTTCAGCCAGGATAGGAAGCTAATAGCGACTGGCTTCGCCGACGGCACTGTCCACCTATGGACGCCACAGGGTAAGAAACTGAATGAATTCCCAGTTTCAGGAGGTAAAGTCTTGAGCCTAAGTTTCAATCCCGATGGAAAGCTCTTAGCCATTGGTTCCATTGACGGCAATGTCAGCCTGTGGACGCTACAGGGTCAGCAAAAAAATCAATTCCCAGTTCCAGGTGGTGCAGTATTGAGCCTCAGTTTCAGCCCAGATGGGAAGCTCTTAGCCACTGGTTCCGTTGACGGCAATGTCCGCCTGTGGACGCTACAGGGTCAGAAACTGAATGAATTACAAGTTTCTCAAGATCCAATTTATAGCCTCAGCTTTAGCCCAGATGGGAAGCTCTTAGCTACTGGCTCCCAAAGTGGTGCTGTCCGCCTGTGGGATCTCCACAATCTCAAACTTCTCAAGGCTCTCCCTTTACCGAATCGGGTTAGTGTTTGGAGCCTCAACTTCAGCCCAGATGGGCAGCATCTAGCTACTGGCTACAACAATAGCATCGTCCGCCTGTGGACTATACAGGGTGAGAAGGATGAGAAACCAAAAGAATTCAAAATCTATCCAGTTCCATTTCCAGTATTGGGCATCAGTTTCAATCCCCATCAGAATATTCTGATTGCTGGTTACGGCAACGGGATTGTCCGTTTCTGGGATGTTTCAGGTGAGAAACGACAGGTTGGTGACAACTTAAATAACTTGCTAGCAAGTGGTTGTGATTGGCTTAAAGACTATCTCGCGACCCATCCCGATACCAAAATTTGTCATTCTGTCAACATAAATAGGGAGTTTTGACTATATGGAAACCAAACACGATGAATGGAAGGTTTTGCAACTCTTTACAGTATTAGTCGTTGCTATAATTTTTAGTTCTGCTTTGTCCAATTCTGCTGTAGTAGAGGCGGCAGGTATTTCAGAGTTAACAATAGAAGAGCGCTTAGTGAAGGTGAGAAAACATATACAGCAGAGAAGTGAAGAACTCACAGATTCGTATTTCACTGTATCTTCACGACCAGATTATCTAAAGTCTAAAGATACCATTTTAATCGCGTGGGGTAAAACACCGGGCAAGTAGCCCAACCATCAAATCCAAAAAATTGGTGATGAAATCTATGCAATACACCAACATTGGACTCGTCAGACTCGTTGTCATTCAACCCACTACCTTCTGTAATCTAGATTGCGATTATTGCTATCTACCCAATCGCCAATCTAAACTACAGATGTCCCTCGATTTGCTCGAACCCATCTTTAAAAATCTTTTTCACAGCCAATTAATTGATCAAGAATTTACTGTTATTTGGCACGCAGGCGAACCCTTATCGATGCCGATCGCTTTTTATCATGCGGCATTTCAAAATATTAATAAACTCAATCAAGCGTTTAACCAAAATCGCTGCACCATATATCAGTCCATTCAAACTAATGGAACACTTATTAATCAAGCTTGGTGTGATTTGTTTAAAAGCTATCAAGTGAGGATAGGTATTAGCCTTGATGGTCTGGATTTTATCCACGATGCTTACCGCAAGACTAGGAAAGGCTTGGGTACTCATGCCAGCACTATGAGAGGATTATCGCTACTCAAGGCAAATAATATTGACTTTCGTGTAATTGCTGTGCTAACTCAAGACTCTTTAGATTATCCAGAAGAGATGTTCAATTTCTTCATGGAAAATGACATTAGAAAGGTGGGATTTAATATTGACGAAAAAATAGGCTTTCATGAGTCATCATCTTTTGAAAATAGGGGAATAGAAGAACGCTACCGTGATTTTATGCAGCGTTTCTATGAGCTAGTGAAAAGCACGAATTGGTACTTAAAAATTAGAGAATTCGAGGAGCTTAAACATAAAATTTGCTACGGAATGCCCAATGAAATAAAAGGTCAATTTACACCTTTTTCAATTATCAGCATAGACTATCAAGGTGATTTTTCTACATTCTCACCAGAACTTTTATCTATGAAAAGTTCTATCTATGGGGATTTTATTTTGGGTAATGTGGAACATGACACGTTTGAATCAGCCTATAAAACAGATAAATTCAAAAGAATCAATCACGATATTCAAGCAGGGGTCGATTTGTGTCAGCATACCTGTCCATATTTCTCTGTCTGTGGAGGTGGTTCTCCTGCTAACAAATACTTTGAAAATGGCTTGTTTGAATCGTCTGAAACGATGTATTGCAAATATACAACAAAGATTTTAACAGATATCATTCTGGACGATATTGAAACTTATTTGGTACTCGATCAACCCAAGATTAACGGATGAAGTAGCTATATCTAGAAACTAAAAAAGTAAAAATTTATGCAAGTACCACAGCAAGAAAACCAAACTCGTAATGGTTCGATTTTGGATCAGCAGAAACAAGCCCTACCAGAGGTATCTTCACCTCTGACAATAGCCAAAAGTTTTTCAGAAAATCAACGGCTTCTGATTGAAGCTTATCTAAAGCTATTAGATATAGTTGCAGTATCCCAAGTATCAACAAGGGTGCTGCCAAGCATTACTAAAAACCGTTATCTTGTCTATGTGCATGGGATTAGCCAGCATCAACATGGATATTCCAACAGTTGGTGGCAAGCATTACAACCTTATATTGGAAAAGTGTTCGAGGATGGCAATCTTGGTGATACCCGTAGAGAGGTGCTGTGGAGTGATTTAGTTAATGCGTCAACTGTTGCTGATATGGTTGATACTACGCAAAAAGAGCAATTAAAGCGAGAGATTCTGGCAATTTTAGAAGATAGACAGCGACAAGAGATAGCCACAAAAACTGGCGGTGGTCGCCAGGTACATCTGTCCATGCAGACTCGTGTCATAGAACCTAGTCAGGTTTTGGGAATTGATGACTTTCTCATCTATATGTTGAACAGCGAAATGCGCCAACAAATCATCAATCGCTTTACTGATACTGTGAAACCACTCCTTGGCAGTAATAATCAAATCGACATTATTTCCCACAGTTGGGGTACTGTAGTTGCCTACGAAGGGTTACGAGAACTTGAGGCTGAACAATTTTTACAGGGACAAGTCTCAAACTTCTTTACTGTGGGCAGTGCATTATCCATTGGACCAGTCCGCGCCTCTTTGCGCCGAGAAAATCAGGATGGTCGCCGACCTTCTATGGTGAATAAATGGATTAATCTTGATGCACAAGGGGATTTGGTTGGCGGAATGTTAGGAGATATGTTCGAGATTACTCAGGAAAACCTGGGACTTTACCCAATTGGTTGTCTATTAGAGTGGTTTGGTTATAGGTTATCCTGTGCGCACCATTCTTACTTTGTAAAGGAAAATACAACGGTCAACCGAGATATCTTTGCTCAGTACATTGTGAGCTAAGTGCTAGACTCTACCCGAAATTCGGAACTAGTAGGTCATCAAATTTGAATTGAGGGATAAGCTTTTTTTGTAGTAAGGACTAAAGTTTTTAGAAAAATCAGGACTAAAGTCCTCTCTACGAGACGCTACGCGAATACTACGAACCGTCAAAACTAACTTGATAGACCACTAGGGTTAGGCTACGCTTTAACATACCCTACTGTTACGGCAATTTTTCTATGGGTTATCTCGCTGTTGTTGGCGTGCTTGGAGTTTGAGCATAATCTCTGCGTGCATTTCACGGGTGATGGGGTAGAAATAGGTTAAGACTAAGCCCAAAATTAAACAGATGGTGGGTAAAGGGCCAACGGCAATGCGAATAGCTAGTAAGGCTGATTCAGGTTGTATGGGTGGTGGACTTTGACCGGCTACAGTTTCTTGAAAACCGGATGCTTGCAAGGCATTACCTACTAAAAATAGCCCAAAAGCTAAACCAAATTTTTGCAACAACACCATAAAACCATAAAAAATCCCTTCCCGGCGTTGTCCAGTTTGGAGTTCATCTAATTCAATCACATCGGGAATCATCGACCAGGGAACTAAGTAAGCTGTGGATACGCCAACACCCGCCATGATAGCCATGACATACATCAGAACTATTTGACCAGGTTGTAAGAAAAAGAGTCCGGCGGCGGCAATTATCCATAAACTCATACCGAGGAAATAAACTAGTTTTTTACCAACTCTTTTACTCACAGCCGCCCAGACAAATAACATTAATAGGGCTGTCCCTTGAACTGCAATCATGACTGTCGGTACATCTGCGGTTTTGAGGGACATACAGTAGATGACAAAGAAGGGAATAATACTGGCGGTGATTTGTACGCCTAGCCAAGAAAATAGATAGATACCGATAACGAAGAGAAAAGGTCGGTTAGTAAAAACAATTTTGAGTTGTGCAAAAAAGGGTATAGATTCAGATTCTTCGACTTGAATACGTTGAGCTTCAAAAGCTAAGACGCGATCGCGCACGCCAAAAATACACCAATATAAAGATATAACGGAAATTACAGTACAAATTGCTGCTAAAACTATATATTGTTGTTGCTCATTGACTATCTGGGAAAACACTACTTGCGCTAACAACAATGACAGAATACTACCACCAATAGAAAAGGCAAAGCGAAAACTATTCAGGCTGGTACGTTCGTCATAATCTTGGGTGAGTTCTGGGGTGAGTGCGGTGTAAGGCAAATTCACCACAGTATAAAAAACTTGGGAAATTAACCCAATCGCTACGTAATACCAAAATAACGCCCAAACATTAATACTTTGGTTGCTATTAAATTGCGGTACAATCCACTGCAAGAAAAAGAAGATGCCGAAAGGAATTGCACCATAAAACATCCAAGGTAAACGACGACCCCAATGCCTTGATTGGGTCTTATCTGTTAGCACTCCCACAAAAGGATCGTTGACTGCATCCCAGATTTTACCAATCAACAAGACACTACCAGCTAAACCTGCTGGAATCCCCGCTACATTGGTAAAGAAAATCAAGAGAAAAAATATGGATATGTTGGCGGTAATTGCGGGGCCTAAATCTCCCGCACCATAGGCCAGCTTGGTTTTTAAATCTAGTTTTTGACTAAGTTTATGCTTTTGGGGATAGTCATCAGCCGCAGAATCGTTCATAATGTTTTGCGCTCATACTAAAATAAGAAATTTGCGATCGCTTTTAGTATCACCTATAAAATACTTACCTTATGCCAGACCTTTACGTTTCTTGGTCAGAATATCACTATAAAATTGAGCAACTGGCGGCTCAGATTTATCACTCCGGTTGGGAATTTAATCAGATTGTTTGTCTAGCCAGAGGCGGACTGCGAGTTGGTGATATTCTTTCCCGTATATATCAACAGCCTTTGGCAATTTTAGCAACATCATCTTACAGTGGCCCTGGTAAACAAGAAAGAAGTAATTTAAGCTTTGCTCGTCATTTAACCATGACCACTGAAACATTAGGCTCGCGTATTTTGGTTGTTGATGACTTAGTAGATTCTGGCATCACACTTAAGGAAACTATTCCTTGGCTGGATGAAAATATTGACTCCCCAATTGAGGAGATTCGCACAGCCGTGATTTGGTATAAAGCTTGTTCTGTCGTTGTACCCAATTATTACATTGATTATTTGCCCGATAATCCTTGGATTCGTCAACCTTTTGAACATTATGAACAGATAAGTCCGGCGGAAATGGCGGCTAAGGTGGGTTGAGGGGGCATTAATCTCTCTTTCTGTGCCTTTGTGCTGTTATTAAGAGCTTTTTAACCACAGAGGCACGGAGAACACAGAGCTAGAATAACCACAACCACATCGGGAGTGTGAATAGTAAGAGAATAGATCCTAGTGCTAACGTTGTGACTGCGAGATTGCGGTCTAAATTAAAGGTTTCGGCAATTACGAGGGAAGCGAAGGCTGGAGGCATAGCCATTTGTAGGATAATTACCTTGGCGGCTGGCCCCGTTAATCCCAAAAAGGGCAAAGTACAGCCCAAAATGAAGGGAACGATCAGCATTTTAATGAGTAAGCTGATTCCTACCTGTGGTAAGTTGACCCAAGTGTTAAGCTTTGCCAACCGCATCCCAATTAATACTAAAGATAAAGCTACTGTAGTCCAAGCTAATGTATCTAAGCTGAATGCTACCTCATCAGGAATTGCTATTTGACGGAATAATAAGCCAAAGCCAAAACTCCAGATGGCGGGGTTAATCAAAATAGCTTTAGCTACTTGAGTAATGTGTCCTTGATTGTGTCCATTGTCACCAAAACGCGCACCTAAAGCTACACCCAAGCCATACGCACCAGGAAAAGACCCCAGTAAATCGTAAAATAATGCCCAAGCAAAGTATTCTTGACCGATCATTGCTAAGGTGATGGGAAAACCCAGATATCCGGTGTTACCAATCATCGCTGCTAACAACAAACTACCTTGAGTAGACTTTTGGGGGGTGGTTTTGCTGAAGTAAGTTTGTACTTTGATGCCTAGCCATGCTAAAAATGCTCCTAGTAGAATAGCAAGGTAAGCGATCGCTGGAGCAATCCAAATCGGCCCTGATAAGTCAGCTTGGCGTAAGAAAGCAACAATACTGATAGGTACTCCCACCCAAAACAAGAATTGAGCTAAACGAGTCGGGACTGTACTAGGTAGTTTCCGTCCCAGCATGAATCCTATGAAGACTAATCCCACAAGTTTGACGTATAGTTCTAGGAGATTTATCAATGTTGTGTCTGGGGATATAGATGTAAAATGCTACCCAATCAGTTTATTTCTATTTAGTTTAAAATCTGTTATGAATTGTGAACAAAAACAGGAGTTGACCTTTGAATAAAGCTGGATATTCTGGAAAACCAAAAAACTCATTAGGTGAACCTATTGACGATATTCCAGCAGCTTTACGCGATACTCCTGATGTCGCGCGTAAGACAAAGTTGCAACCCATAGTTTTGTTGCTGGGGGGAGTAACAATATTTGTACTGCTGGCTATAATTAGCGGCTTTTTGTTTTCGCTCACCACACCGAAGAAAACCGTCGAATCTCAACCTTCACCTGTTAGTTCTGTTCCTACACCAACTCCTACTAATTCTCCCAATAATATTGATAGTGTATTGGGACATTTGGCATATCCAGAAGCACCAGCATCAGAATTAGTCCCAATCACCGCCGATGGCCGAATCAGAATGCGGAAAAACGCCGCCGCTAGATATCAGGCGATGGTACAAGCGGCCAGGAGTGCAGGGGTAATTTTAGTCCCTATTTCTGGCTTTCGTGCTGTAAAAGAACAGGAGCAGTTATTTTTTACTATTGGCGCACAACGCAATCAAACTCCAGCGCAAAGAGCAGCTCTCAGTGCGCCGCCAGGACATAGTGAACACCATACTGGTTACGCTGTGGATATTGGGGATGGAGCAGCACCAGCTACAAATCTGCAAGTTACCTTTGAAAATACCAGAGCTTTTCAATGGCTCAAAGCTAATGCTGCGCGCTTTGGCTTTGAGCTGTCCTTTGGACAAGATAATCAACAAGGGGTGAGTTATGAACCTTGGCACTGGCGTTTTGTGGGCGATCGCGATAGCCTGGAAACGTTCTATAAAGCCAGAAATATCAAACCAGCTAAAATAGCTCAATGAAAAGTGCTGAGTGCTGAGTGCTGAGTGCTGAGTGCTGAGTGTATAAAAAATCAACCAACTTCTGTGAGAAGTTGGTTGATTTTTTATAAAGCCCGTGACGAGGATTGAACTCGTGACCTCACCCTTACCAAGGGTGTGCTCTACCACTGAGCCACACGGGCGAATTTTTTGGAAATTCTAGATTTTGAATTTGCATGAAATCCAAAACCTAAAATTGAAGGTGGGCCGGGCTGGATTTGAACCAGCGTAGGCGTAAACCAACGGATTTACAGTCCGTCTCCATTAACCACTCGGACACCGACCCGTATGTCCCACGATTTACAATAATAGCAGCATATTTTAGAAATGGCAAGGGCTTGAGAAAAAGTTTAGGAAGTTTGTAGTCAGGACTTTAGTCCTGAAAGTTTCTAAGCACTAAAGTTCTGACTATAAAACTGTCTAATCTAGAAGTTCTCCGGTTTCTTGCAGGGAGTGCAAGCGGCGATAAATACCTTCATGACGTAAGAGTTCATCATGACTACCGACTTCTACAATCTTTCCTTGATCTAAAACGACAATCTTATCTGCTTCCCTGACTGTACTCAGACGGTGAGCAATAACGATTGTGGTACAAGTCCCTTGAATCGATCGCATCGCTAATTGAATGGAACGCTCAGACTCGTAATCTAGACTAGAGGTGGCTTCGTCAAAAATCAGCACATCGGGTTGTACTAGCAAGGCTCTCGCAATACCTAAACGCTGTCTTTGTCCACCAGATAACCTGACGCCACGTTCCCCAACAACGGTGTAATAACCTTGGGTTAGTTGCTGCACTACTTCGTCAACTCTGGCAATTCTACAGGCTTCTTGAACTTCTTCCAAGGTAGCAGTCGGTCTACCATAGGTGAGGTTTTCCAAGATAGTCCCGTTAAACACGTCTACTTCTTGGTGTACGATCGCCAGCCTGCGTCTATACTTACCTACATTCAAGGTGCGAATATCTTGACCATCAATGAGAATTTGTCCATCTTGGGGTTCAAAATAACGCAACAGTAGCTTCACCAAGGTAGACTTACCAGAACCAGAACGTCCGACTAAGGCGACTGTTTGGTATGGCTCAATCAACAAGTTGATATCTTGCAGAACTTTACGGTTAGCATCATAACCAAAACCAACGTGAACAAATTCAACTTTGCCAGTAAATTTATAGGGTGATGTTGTCTCGTCTTCTTTACCTAAAATCCCAACTGATTCATTACCAATTGGTTCTTGTAGAAATTCATGAAATCGCAGCATGGAAGAATAGCGACGAGCAAAAACTTCTGCTAGGGTGCTAATTGGTTCTAACTCAGCATAAGCCATACTAGAAAGAGTTAAAGTCATGACAAAATGACCGAGGGAAACTCTACCATTGACTGTGGCTACTAACGTTAAACTCAAAATGCTAAATACACAAAACTGAATTACAGCTTTTTGCCAAGTCAGCAGTTTCACATAACCTTTGTGAATGCGATGGTCTACTACTTTTAGCTCTCGATCTAAACGTTGCTTTTGGCGTTTTAATTCTTTGCTTTCCGTTGCAAAAGCTTTGACAGTTTTGATATTAGTGATTAGTTCAGAAGTCCGGCTTTCCGTATCTTCCATGTATTTATCTAATTTGCTTTCATGCCAAATTATCCGTTTTAATTCCTTCAAGCTAAAGCCAAGTATAGCTATAAAAGAAATTAAATATAACAGAGCAATTCGCCATTCAATCAACACAATAAATACAAAGATTCCCACTACACGAAACATTTTAGGAATTAACTGTCCGGCGATTTCGGGATATGTCCAAGTGTGGTTAGAAATACCTCTAGCAACTCTGCCGGCTATCCGTCCTGGGTTATTTTCATCATAAAATTCTAGGGGGAGAGTCAGAATTTTTTCGATGGCAATTTGGGTTTTATCTCGACGCGATCTTAAGGCGATATCCCAGTGAAACCAACTAGTTAACCAAGGTTGTGTGGGTGCTTTAATTACAGTCACCAGGAAAATTATCCCTAGCAACACACCTAATGATAGAGTTTTATTGACTGGATAATTAGTAAGATCAGAAAGATTTGCTATCGCCTGCGTCAATGGTTGATCCAAAGGTTGACCAGACAGAACATTTAAAATCTGTCCAATCGCATAAGGGACAAGCAAATCAACAATTTCGTAAATACTAGACGCTGCAATACTGAAAACACTCAGCTTCCAGTCGGGACGAAAGTAATTGAGAAGGTCTCGAAATTTAGCCATGATGCACACTGCCCAAGAGTGCGAGTGTTCGCTTGGAGTTATAATATTACATACATAATACAATTGTAGTCAATAGCTAAATCAATAAATCACCCAAATGGGTGAGAGAGTTGAGCTGTGTAGGGGTGTGGATGTTTAAAATCTTTACATTTATTATTTCTGGGGATAAAATTCTAAGCGATAGCGATAAAGAGCTACGGGTTGAGAAGCAGCCTTAAAATAATCTGGGTCTTGGGGTGAGAGATAGACAGCAGTAACTTGATCTGCTTCAATTGCTGGATTATTTGGAGAAAGTTGATGATAAGCTGTAGTCGATTCAACTGAATTTAAATAAGGTCGAGAACCACCTTTAAATAGTTGTTGAAATACCTCTGAAGTGATAAATTTTCCCTCTGGTGTATTTTCTGTGGCGCGTGCAGTCACAATCGAAATTAATTGGCGTTCTCCCCGTAAAAATGTAATTTGACGATTAGGGGAATCAGGATCAACTTTGACTGTTAATACCCTTTCATCTCCCAAGTAAGCCCGCGCTAAATTCAAGCTATTAAATGCTCTATCTGCAACTAAATTTTTAGAATGATTATTTATTTTAGGAATTATTTTTAAGCCAGAACTAGGTATTTTTGATGGAATAAACCGGACTAAAAAACTGACAGGTTTGTTGAGTTCTTGGCGATTTCCTTCAAATCCAGGTGTAACTATATTTGGTGCTAAAGGTGCGGCTAAATCTACCAAAGTGCTTTTAACTTCCCAATTTCCCGCCATCCATTCCGGGTAAACTAAATCTCCCGTTGCTGTTTGCACAGAGGTTAGTTTTTCCCACTGAGGAAAGTTAGCCAAGTGTTCAGATAATTCACCAGCTATTGCATGATCATTCCATCCCAATAGAAATAAAAACACTAAGCAGATACTTAAAATTGCTGTTTTAGTCATTAGTCATTAATCATTAGCTGTTCCCCTACTCCCTCAATTAACCCTTGATTCCCTTAAAGCGTTCCTTGGCTTTCTCAAATGCTTCTTGCATTACCGACTGAATTTCTTGGGGATCGGGTTTATTACCACCCATTAAATCACCAAAGTAGACACAGGCGGTTTCCCCTAATGACCAAGTGTAAGCAGCTGCCCAAGATGCCGCAATCGCACTACCAAAACCTGGTACAAATTTAATTAACTCTCTACCAATGGCTTGGGCTAAAAAACCACCTGCGATCGCACTTACAATACCACCAGCTTGCGATGGCGACAAGTTCTGTCCGTAGAGTTTCCCCAATATAGTCACCATCGAAACTTGCAAGGCAGTTAATACAGGCATGGTAGCAAAGGGTAATGGCACAGCCGAGAGGGTAGCCGCCATCACAGCGAATGATAAAATATAACGTCTGCCTGCATCTCGGTAGATATTGCCCAGTTTCTCTGATGCTTGCTTATCTAATAACTGGTAAATCGCCTGTGCTTCTGCTTCGGGAAGTAATTCTGCCAGGCTATCCCTAAGTGCGTCTAAGCCGTAAAACACAGGATTATAGCCATCTTCCTCTAAGGTAAAGTCAATGAGAACCGAGCGATCGCATAATCCCGCAAAGGCTTCTTGAATCGCCCCAAAAGCTCGATTCATCTCCTCATAGTCTGGGGGATAGGCTGGATGGTCCGAGAGGCTGGGAGGGTAAATTTCATGCAAGCAGGTAACTGCTAGTAAACAGGGTACTTCTGGGTACTTCTGACGCAACTGTTGAGCAATCTGGCGTAGGGTGTCAGTAGCGAAGTCGTTAATTTTTACTGTCAAAATTAAGACTCTGGCACGTTTCGTTTCCTGTTGTAAGTCTCCTACCAACTCTTGAATAATCGCCTGGGTCTCTTGGTTGATATCTCCTAGCCCTACTGTATCAGTAAAAATCAGCAACGGCAGTTCATTGGAAGGATAAGCATACCGTTCAGTGTGTTGTGTGTGGGGACGATATCCTTGACCAACAATCTCAGCCGAGACCCCTGTTAATCCCCGGATAATGGAACTTTTGCCAGCTTGGGGTTTACCGATTAACAAAGCCTCTGTTGTTGGTAGTTCCTTGCGGACTCTCTCTAAAATTTCTGTAATTTCAGTTTCGCTAACGCTAAACCACTGCGCTACTGTCTGTGTAACTTGGTCTACAGGTACACGTTGTCTTAAACCTCCGGCTGTCTTCTTCCAGACGCCAGTTAGGCGATTTCTCCAAGATTTTGGTCTAATCATCGTCATTAATTCGTAATTCGTAATTTACGCCGTGTGCAACTTTCTCTCAAACCTAACCCCCAACCCCTTCCCTGCAAGGGAAGGGGAGCAAGATTTAAAGCCTCTCTCCTAGCAGGCTACGGTGTACACACATCTCTATGCTGAGTGCAAAATGTGGCTTGATGCCCCTAAATCCCCCTTAAAAAGGGGGACTTTGATTCTACTAGTTCCCCCCTTTTTAAGGGGGGTTAGGGGGGATCAAAACGATGTGGAATAAGGTTATCAGACTTGTGTGTACACCGTAGCCTTGCAGGGGAGAGGTTTGGAGAGGGGTTTCAAAAATAAGTTGCACATCGCGTTAATTTGTAATTTTTTGGTTATTGCTCTCAACTACAATTTTGCCGTTAACTGAGTAGAAATGGTGATTTTTATGCCTTGGACTAGTATCAACAAAACTTAAAAAACCGGGTTTCTCAAGAGATATTGAGGCTTTCAACCTCAAATATACTCAAGAAATCCGGTTTTTGACCCAGGTGCAAGATGTCAGCCTCACACTAGTAGCTAGGAAAAGAAGAAACAAGTCAAATCCTCTTCATTTCTGAGTTAACAAGCTCCAATTCTGCCAACAATGACGTAGATGGTCTTAAAAATTAGATATACATCGTATAGTGGATGCCAATTGCTTTGATAACGTAGGTCTAATTCAACTATTTGTTCAAAATCTTTTACTTGCGATCGCCCATAAACTTGCCATTCACCGGTCAATCCTGGTTTGACGTTTAAACGTTGCCAGTGGCGGTTGTTATACTTTGCTACTTCATCACCAGTGGGTGGACGTGTCCCCACTAAACTCATATCGCCCATCAACACATTCCAAAACTGGGGGAGTTCGTCTAAACTGGTGCTGCGTAAAAAGCGTCCTACTTTTGTGACGCGGAAATCATTTTTGTTCTTAAATACAAGTCCATTAGCTTCGTTGTCTACTAAAGATTTGAGGTTCTCCGCATCGTTGACCATTGAACGGAATTTCCAAATGCGAAAGGGACGACCGTAAACTCCGTAGCGTTCTTGAGAGAAGAAAATCGCACCGGGACTATCGAGTTTGATGGCGATCGCGATCGGTGTAAATACAATAGCAAAAATCAACAGTCCCACCAGACTCCCTAAAATATCGAGACAACGCTTAAATTTTGACTGTACTGATGGATGTTGAGTAAATTCTAATCTCCAGTCTTGATAAGTATCACTTTGCAAGATTTTTTGTACAGGTGTTGGGTACATGGTACATACTCTAGCCGAATGTTTAGGAACAATGGTAGTATTACTGATTTTCGCTCAGGATATAAACATTACTTCATATAAAACTGATATTTCACGGTATATTTACTTGATCTTCATCTAAATTCAGGAAATCATTAAGTTTTATGAATTTAAGATAAAGAGAGATAAATATATCTCATAGAGGATGATTGGCACAGATTAATATGTATAAAAAAACTCATCCAGCTTAAAAATTGTTCCTAGTGCTGTGTCAAGTTAGTTTTGATGGTTTGTAGTAAGGACTTTAGTCCTGATTTTTCTAAGGACTAAAGTCCTTGCTACAAAAAAAGCTTATCCATCAATTCAAACTTGATGAACTACTAGTGCAAGCTAGCAAGTTAAATTTGACGGGTAAGGAAATTCGTAGAATAGCGTTTCTCGGTTGAGTGAGGTAGAAGAACTCCACCCCCAAACCTCTCCCCCGAAGTTCTGTTCGGTGGAAACGGCCGCTCAGACTTCGCTCTGCCGCGAAGAGGAAACTATGATACAAGTAGGTCGGCGTAAATAATTATTGTTGGAATAAGGCAGGGAGCAGGGAGCAGGGGGAGAAAGAGTTTGAGCCTTATTTACTTTTCTTCACATAGTTTAGTTTTATTGCACCAACTTACTTACCCATACCTCATGTGATGAGGAAATGCTATAGCTTAAACAACTAAATAAGCTGGGCAAAAATCACTATTTAGTTTAAAAAGGTTAAAAAGCTTCTGCAATAAGTTTTCCTACCTTCTACATTTTTGTAATATCTAAATTACATAGGTTAAAAAGTGAAACAAAACTAAGAAAATATCACTTAACTAGAAAAAATGCTTCTATCATTTGCCAGAAGCAGTAACAAACAACTTAGAAATATTATTAACGCAGCGATTATATCAGGTTGTTTTTAGTAAATTAAATTACTTATTATTGATATTCAAATACGCAAATGCTCTCTCACTATCGGGGTAGTCAGGACATGATTTCATCTGGGGTCGAAGTAAAAATTAACCGTCTAGAATCCATTGTTGAGCAAATTGGAGAAGCTGTACTCTCTACAACTGAAACAATTGAACGTCTGGCAGACAGATTAGAAAATCTTAGTTGCCAAGTTGAAGCGCAAGGCAAGCAGTTACAGCAACAAGGGTATCAAATTTTTGCCTTGTGTGATGCAGTCCAAAGTCTGGCCGAATCACAGGATGACTCATTGCAAAAATTAGCTCAACTCACACAAACTTTAGATAAATTGACTTCATTAATTCAGGGATTAGATGAGTGCTGAGTTGTGAGTGCTGAGTGCTGAGTGCTGTTAGCGGTAGCGCGGCGTTTAGCCGGTGCTGAGTGCTGAGTGCTAGTTGTGAGTTTTAAATTTTTCTCCAATGTCCAATGCCCAATTCGCAATTCTCTTAAACTTTTAATTGAGTAACTGAAATATTACCAGAAAAGCAAACATCTACATCACTGCCAGGAGTGCGATCGCGTTTGCCATATTCCCCCACATAATAAAAATCATCACCATCAATGCGATAGTTGACTGGTAAAGGTTTATGACAAGGTTGGCAAAACACCAACTGCGGTTCTGGTTCTCCTGGTTGTAGATGGGGTAAGTTCACATTCCAAAAGCACCCCGATTCTAGGGGACGGTGTAATAAGTCGGTTAAAACCTCAGCCGTCAACTTAGCTGCGAACTCCCAATCAAAATTTTGCTTGGCTTTACGATAATGGGAGATGGCGATACCGGGGATACCGTGCATGGCGGCTTCTCGTACAGCAGCGACAGTACCAGAAATGTAAGCATCAACTCCCAAGTTACCGCCGGCGTTGATTCCTGACAAAACAAATTTGGCATCTTGACACAGTTGCGTTAGGGCAATTCTGACACAATCAGCAGGAGTACCAGCGATCGCATACTCAAAATCAGAACGCCGCTTCAGATTAATTGGACGAGTAGTCGTGACTTGATGACCACAACCAGATTGATGATGCTTTGGTGCAGCAATTATCACATTTTTAGCGTTGAGAGCTTGTGCCAACGCTTTAATCCCAGGTGCATCAATACCGTCATCATTAGTTAAAATTATGGTCACGTCGCTTCGCTCCGAATTCAAAATTCAAAAAAACTCTTCCCTGTCACCTGTCACCTGTCCCCTGTCTCCATCCCAGGCGGTAAGAAAGTTCCAGTTTTCGTCATCTTCCTGATTTTCAGGTTGCTGACTTCCTAGTTCTTTTCCTTCTCGCAAATTTTCATAATCGCCTGAGTCTACCCACTTCAAAAGTTCAGATGCTCTCATTACTGTCCAGGGTAGAAGATGTTCCATGAAGCTAAAAGTTTTAGCAAATTGATCCAAACTATCCAGATTATTAAATTCAAAAGTACGAGCCTGAATTACAAAATCATTGATTGTATCTTCATTCAAATATTCCTGTGGTAAGCCACCCAATTTCATCAAAGCAGTAATCGCTACATCTACATTTTGACAAGCCAATAAACCAGCGCGATCGGCAGTAAATTTGGACATAATCATCCAGTTATATAAGGCAATTCCTATACCATTAACAGCTAGTCCACCTATTCCTAATGTTGTACTACTAATCAAGTTCTTAACCACAGGCATAACATGAGCCATTTGTTGATATGCCAGATATTTGCCTTTAATTTTTGCAACTTCGTGTCCAAACACAAACAACAATTCATCATGGGAAAGCCATTCCATCCCTTCCAGATTTATCCCTACTACTGGCTTTTCTACCCCAACGGCGTAGGCTTTAATGTACCCTGTGCCGCGAAATAAAAACAGTTCTGGAATAGGATTAATATTGAGGATGTTACAGGCTTCCAAAAAAGCGTCATTGAGTCTGGGAAAATTACGAGGTGTGACTTTAAATTCACAACCAGTTATTTGCATCCGCAGTAATTTATCGATGCCATATTCATTGACTTTTTTCAACAATAAACGTAGGACTGGAGTCCGTTCTAAAGAGACGCGTGCTTGATGATCAAATGGATGCTCATAAAACTCTGTTTCCAACCCGATAAATTGTTTTTTTGTCATAAGTTTGGGTGTTTAACATAACAATCTAAATATAGACTGGACGGATCTCATCATACTTGTTACATAACTAAAATTGACTCGTCATATATAACGCCGTGTGCAACTTTCTCTCAAACCTAACCCCCAACCCCTTCCCTACAAGGCTATCCGTTACCCGGATCTTTCTTAACAAATCAAAAAGAGACTTAACATCAGAGCGAAAGGTTTGATGAGTAGAGTTTTGAGAGAAGAGAGAGGGGAATGACATCATGGAAAAGTGGGCAGCCCAAGAATTAGCACAAGTAGACTTGGGAGATGTGCGTCGAAACAAGCGGTTAATAAGGATAGTGGAAGACTTGGCAGCACAGCCAGATAGTAGCGTACCAATGCGCCAAGCCAAAGCCTCTTGTAAAGCTTGTCCCCGCAACAACCGCGACTCATCTTCATAATCAGAAGCCACCCAAGCATTAAAAGCATCAGAATATGGACGCAACTTAGCTAAAAGATTGTTACACCATTCCTGCTGAGACACCTCTGCATAGATGCGGTTATAAATTCGCAACTTCCCATCCCGCCGCACCACCAACCCAGTCAACCGCAGCGTCATCTGGTCATAACTATCATCAGCAACTATTTCACCCTGCTGTACAATTTGCTGACACAACCCCAAAAGCCGCCCCGTGCGCTGTTTCCCACTCTTCATGATTCTGTCACGAATTGTCTTTAAATGCTCCGGCTCATCCTGTCCTTCCCAATTCTCAATAATTCGCTTTCTGACAACACCTTCCACCAACCCTTCAATTTTAGATTTTAGATTTTGGATTTTGGATTGTTTAACATCCTCTACACCCTCATCATCTTCCCCAGTCCCCAATCCCCAACGAACAAATTACAAACTTTTTGGGTTAAAAATGGCTGTCCACCCGTCCACGCCAACACCGCCGCCATCACTGTTTGGGGATTTCCCAACACCACCAAACCCTGCGCCAAAGGTTCAGCCTCATCTAACTCAAAGCCCGTTAAATCAATTGCTTTGCCTATATTAAAAGGCGTGCGTCCTTTATATTGAATCAAATCTGAGGGAATAGACACGCCAATCAATACAAAAGTGATGCGATGATATTCAAAATGATCCGCCCGTCGGTTATAACAATCCCGAATCACTACAAAAAAGTCATCCAGATTAAAAGCCAGACTTAAAACACTATCAATTTCATCAATAAAAATAACAATATTTTCGGTAACTTTTTTTAATAAAACCGTTTCAATAAACTTACTAAAACGCAGCACTGGTGAAATTAAACCGTTCTCATTCCACCAACTATCTAAATCAAAATCTGTATATAAATTAAAATATCCCACCAAAGTATCAATCATCCCCGCATACCATTGTTCCGGCGTAATCTCTGCCGTCCCAATGGCGGTAATATCCACAGCTGCACAAGCAAACCCCTCCGCCTGCAATCGCCCCATCACCTGCACCCGCAGGCTAGATTTCCCCATCTGGCGCGAGTTGAGAACATAACAAAATTGCCCAGCTTTCAAGCCCGTATATAAGTCATCATCAGCTTGACGTTTGACATAAGTTGGCGCATCTGTGGGAAGGCTACCACCGACTTGATACATAAAAATTCAAAAATATTCTGAGGTTTGTAGTAAGGACTTCAGTCCTTATCCCTCTTTTGTTACTCTGGGAAAATCAAAGCCAAATCTTGAACTGTAGATAGAACGGGCATTTGAGCGTTTATTTTCTAACACAATGGTTGAAATCATGGTTTTTGGTAAAAGTCTTATGCTGTAAGCATTCCAGATTATTCTCTCCCGAAAGTGATAAAAGAGGGTTATTCTTCTAAGAACTGAAGTCCTTACTACGAACTTTGATTAAACTCAGCACTCATTCCAACTCAGGCGATCGCTAAAATATTTACTATACAAATTACACCTACAGCAAATATACGGGTATCGTTTAAAACTTTATTTTCTTAAGGAAATTAGGCTTTTTGGCGATGATGAATGCCTAAGAATGGCTAAAATGCTGAAAATAGTTACTTGTGGTTTTTGACTAGATAGCCAGATATTCTTCATGGAAATTTTACGCTAACCTCGTATTTTCCCTGATTACAAAAAGATTCCATCAAAATATCTAGATCCATCTCCGAAATATTACGGTTTTAGTTTAGTAATTGGGTATATAGCTATAAACCTTAGAAGCTACCCAAGGCTATGAAGCGATCGCACTTTGTCAAATTCACGATGATAGTTTTATTCTCCCTAGGCAGTGTTGGCGTTGTCGGCGGGAGTTTCTTTCTAAGAAGAGCGTTTAGTAGTAGCACCAATCAAGTAATTACTGATACATCTCGTTATCATGAAATCCGTCATCAACTCTGGTTAAGTCAAAACGAAATTAAACATTTCCCTAAAGAAATACCACAGGATACCGAGAATTTACGCATTGCTTACTCACCGGGAGTTTCCCAAGCGAGTGTTTTCTTTCAAACTAGACTCAAACAATCACCAGCACAGATTCAAAAGTTACTGACACAATACAGAAAACTGGCAAAACGTCAATATCGGGGTGGAGACAGTAACGACCACGCCAATTTACCCAATGGTGTACCAACCACTTTGTTTTACACCAGCGATTCTGGCGGTGAATCTTTTCCCCCTTCCTACGAAATATTAGTCTTAAATGCCGAGGATAAAGGTAGAGCCGGCTTTAAGTGGAATCACGGTAATAGTTATGGTGTAGCTATTGATAGTTCAGCCTCAGAAATTGTCTATTGGGCAGAAGCATGGTAAGACTAATTCTCTGTGCCTCTGTGCCTCTGTGGTTAAAAATAATTTATTCACCACAGAGACACGGAGACACAGAGAAAAATAGGTGTTTTTCCTAATTATTTTCGACTTTTACACCTTTCCAAAAAGCAACATAACCCTCAATATTCTTAGCTTTCTCCTTGGCGTTGGGATAGTACCAAGCCGCGTCTTTGTTGACTTGTCCATCAACGGCGATGCTGTAGTAACTAGCAACACCTTTCCACGGACAAGTAGTGTGAGTGTTACTTTCTTGGAAATACTGCTTGTTAATTGCGTCAGATGGGAAATAATGGTTGCCTTCCACGACGACGGTTTGGTCGCTTTCAGCTAAAACAGCCCCGTTCCAAATAGCTTTCGGCATAAGTGCGTTTGTGATTAAAGTTTACACTTAATATTCTGACACTTCTACAGCTTCAAGTATTGAGATTGTGACTCATGCAGAATGCTATCAGAAAAGCGATCGCTACTTTCAAGACCATGATGGCAGAGGAAGTAATGGATAGCCAAACCACAATAGTTTTGTGAATAATGGCAAAACCCTTCTGTCACTTTTGGCTGATGGCACTAGTAATTGTTTTAATTAAGCTTTTATGTGAAGTCATATTTTCATAGTCATGTGCATATATAGTGAAAATGACTAATGATGTGTAATTAAAACGTTGAAACTCTTAACAAGCTCAATAACTATATTTTAGAGTTAGTCACACTATGATTATTTAATTAAGTCTATACGTATAAAACAAACTTTTTAGAGATGGAAGGGGTCAAGGTTGTTGTGATTAAAGCAATACATACTCAAGTTAAAGGGAGAGCCAGATATAAAATCACAGAACTTTATGGTTCGATAGAATTAAAAGAATATTTAGAGCGATCGCTGGTCAAAAACCCAGTAATATGGCAAGTCCATGCTAATACATTGACAGGGAATTTGTTGGTAAATTTTACGCCACAATACAATTATCAACAAATTCAAGCTTTGATTGAAAAAAGTATATTAAAATTCACAAAAAGTCAAACAACAAAATTAATAAAACCTACTCATAAAACCACAAAAATTGATAGTAGCGTTAAAGAACAAAGAACAGATAATTGGCATTTAATCCCAACAGATAAAGTTCTCCATACCTTCCAAACTTCCCAGGAATCAGGACTATCGAGTCAAGCGGCTGCCATTAATTTGAGGAAATACGGGGCTAATGTCCTTGCAGAAACAGAATTGCGGTCTAATTTGAGCATCATCATTGAACAGTTTCAGTCTTTACCTGTGGCGTTATTGGGTGTAGCGGCAGGGGTATCAATTTTTACTGGTGGGTTGATTGATGCTGCGGTGATTTTAGGCGTGGTGGGCTTGAATGCAGTGATTGGTTATGTCACAGAAAGCCAGTCAGAAAGAATTATTCACTCCCTGAAACATCATCAGCAAACATCTGCTTGGGTAATGAGGGATGGAAAGTCTATAGAAATACCCATTGAAAATATAGTTGTGGGAGATATTTTAATTCTCAAACCAGGCAATTATATAGCGGCTGATGCCAGATTGATTGCAGGCGATGATATAAGTATTGATGAGTCGGCTTTGACTGGTGAGAGTATCCCCGTCAATAAGACTACGGCATCTTTGATGGGTGAAGATGTGCCATTAGGCGATCGCTTCAACATGGCCTACAAAGGCACTTATATCACAGGCGGTCAAGGCTTGGCGGTAGTAGTGGCGACCGGCACATATACAGAAATGGGTAAAATTCAACAGCTAGTAGGCGCAGCCAAAGCCACAGAAACACCCCTAGCCAAACAACTAGACAAAGTAGGCGGACAACTGGTGTTAATCAGTATGGGGATTTGCGGACTAGTCTTTGGGATGGGAGTAATGCGGGGATATGGTTTAGTACAGATGCTGAAATCATCCATATCTTTAGCGGTGGCGGCTGTTCCCGAAGGACTACCCACAATTGCCACTACCACCCTAGCTTTAGGTATCCGCGATATGCGGAAGCATAAAGTTTTGGTGCGAAGTCTGTCCGCAGTCGAAGCGTTAGGTTCTGTCCAGACAATTTGCATGGATAAAACCGGGACAATCACCGAAAATAAAATGTCAGTGGTAGAAATTCACGCCAACACCAGAGAAATTCAAGTCTCCAATGGTGACTTTCTGGCTGGGGAACAGAATCTTAACCCCTACACTGACGATGAACTGTTAAAGCTGATTCATGTATCAGTGTTATGTAATGAAAGTGAAGTCAGCAGACAAGCAGATGGGGAGTATGCAGTTACAGGTTCAGCTACAGAAAATGCCCTGATTTACATGGCTATTGCGGCGGGAGTCGATGCGATCGCATTGCGAGAAAAGTATCCTCTACTACAAACTAATCTGCGTTCTGAAAACCGCAACATTATGAGTACAATTCACCAAACTCATAATCAAAATAAATTTGTAGCTGTCAAAGGTAGCCCCGCCGAAGTAGCGCAGCTATGCCAATGCAGGATAAAAAATGGGCAAGTGGTGCCTTTAGATGACGAGCAAAGGCAGACAATAGAAATTGAAAACGATCGCATGGCCGGTAAAGCATTGCGAGTCTTGGGCATAGCCTACAGCCATATAGATGAAGACTACAACTGCAATGGCAACAATCATAACCATGAATCAGACCTGATTTGGTTGGGTTTGGTAGGAATGGCAGACCCCATCAGAAAAGGTGCGAAAGCCTTAATTGCCGACTTCCATCAGGCCGGGATTGACACCGTCATGATTACCGGTGATCAAAGTCCTACCGCCTATGCGATCGCTAAAGAATTAGAATTAAACCGCGACACTCAACTAGAAATTCTCGACTCCACCAACCTCAACAACCTCACCCCAGAAGCCTTAACAGCCCTCAGCGACAAAGTAGACGTATTTGCCCGCATCAGTCCCAGCAACAAACTGCAAATCGTCCAAGCCTTGCAAAGTGCAGGTAAAGTCGTCGCCATGACCGGCGATGGAATTAACGATGCACCCGCCTTAAAAGCTGCCCAAGTTGGTGTCGCAATGGGTAAAGGTGGTACAGATGTCGCCCGTGAGGTTGCAGATATAGTCTTAGAAGATGACCGCCTCGAAACCATGATTATCGCCGTCAGTCGCGGAAGGACGATTTACAACAACATTCGTAAATCAGTGCATTTTCTCCTCTCCACCAACCTCAGCGAAATCATGGTGATGACTACTGCTACAGCCGTGGGTATTGGTGAACCATTGAATGCCATTCAACTACTATGGCTAAATTTAGTCACAGATATTTTCCCTGGTTTATCTCTGGCGTTGGAAGCACCAGAACCAGAAGTATTAAGCCAACCACCCCGCAATCCAGCAGAACCAATCATCAAAAATTCTGATTTTGGCAGAATTGCTTTTGAATCAGCAGTCATCTCTGCTAGTACCCTCACCGCCTATGGTTACAGCCTCGTCAGATATGGCATGACTCCCCAGGCTAGTACCATTGCCTTTATGAGTCTGACATCAGCCCAACTGCTACATACAATTAGCAGTCGTTCCGAAACTCACAGCATTTTTAGTCAAGAAAAACTCCCGAATAATCCTTACTTAAATGCTGCCATGACAGGTTCTTTTGCCATTCAAGTTTTAGCGATCGCCATCCCCCCACTGAGAAATCTATTAAGAATCACCCCAATTAATCTTGTGGATGGTGCTGTCATTGGTGCTAGTGCTGTACTGCCTTTGTTGCTGAATGAAGGAACAAAAGGGACTGGTGGGGACAGGTTACAGGTGACAGGTGACAGAGGAGATTTTACCCCAATCCCCAAAAGTAGGTAAATTATGAAAAAAGACTTCATGTTTACATCAGAATCGGTGACAGAGGGACATCCTGATAAACTTTGTGATCAGATTAGTGATGCGATCGTCGATCGTTTTTTACAACAAGACCCCTACGCCAGAGTCATTACAGAATGCGCTGTTGCTACAGGGATTGTTTTTCTGGCTGCCCGATTTGAACCAAATGCCAACGTTGATTTTACCAATATAGCCAGACAAGTTATCGATCAGGTTGGTTATAACCACAAACAATTTAATGGTAAAACTTGTAGTGTTTTAACTAGCTTAACAGAATTACCTCCTGATCAATATCACTTATTTGATGAGCAAAAACTATCAGATGAAGAGATAGAAAAAATTACGGTAACTAACCAAGCGACAGTTTTTGGTTTTGCTTGCAAGCAAACACCAACACTCATGCCCTTGCCTATATGGCTAGCACATAAACTAGCTAGAAAAATGAGTGAAGTTAGAAATAAAAATATCCTCGATTATCTAACTCCTGATGGTAAAACTCAAGTAGGAGTTGAATATAAAAATCGTCGTCCCTATAGAATCCATAGTATTACAATTGTTGCTAGTCAAAATAAACGCAAAAAACCTGAGCTAAAACAATTGCAGGATGATATTAGAGAAACTGTAATTTTTCCGGTGTTTGAACATGAAGAAATTAAACCAGATGCAGAAACTAGAATATTTATCAATCCCGATGGCCCGTTTATTGTTGGAGGGCCTGCGGTGCATTCTGGTTTAACAGGCAGAAAAAATGCTATAGATACCTATGGTGAATATTCTAAACATAGTGGTTCAGCTTTAAGTGGTAAAGACCCCATCAGAATAGATCGAATTGGAGCTTATGCTGCTCGTTATGCTGCTAAAAATATTGTTGCGGCTAACCTAGCAGATGAATGTGAAGTGCAACTAAGTTATTCTATAGGTCTATCTCGTCCTGTAAGCGTGCAAGTAGAAACTTTTGGTACAGGTAAAATATCTGATGATGAAATCACAATTTTGTTAGAAAAATATTTTGATTTTCGCCTAGCAGGTATTCTCAAAGAGTTTAATTTAAGACATTTACCTTCATTGACGAAAGGTGGATTTTATAGAAAGCTGGCTGCTTATGGTCATGTAGGTAGAGATGATATAGATTTGCCGTGGGAAAAAATAGATAAAGTCAGTTTTTTAAACTAAAAATAATTTGCAGACATTCAACTAAATAGATTTGTAGTCTAAGGCTCTTATTTGATTCAGGTTTGTAGTCAGCACTTTAGTGCTTATCCCTCAGTGGAAGTATGGTATACTTACCAACATTAATGGTAATTAACCACTCGAAAAACCCTATCTCTACCTAAAAAGTAGACGCTGTACCTTCGCTACAGGACGCTAAAGAGCATGGTTTTTATGTTGAGCCAATCTCTGAAAAAATTAGGCGATCGCCATACCAAGCCTTCTCTGCGAACTGTTTTGATCATCCCCTTTATTCTGCAAATCCTTGCAGTAGTCAGTTTAACTGGTTATCTCTCATTTAGAAATGGACAGCAAGCAGTAAATAATATTGCAATACAGCTACTAACTGAAATTAGTCACCGTGTTCAACAGAATCTAGAAAATTTTCTGGCAACTCCCCATAAGGTTAATCAAAATAACGCTAATATCATTACGCTTGGTCAATTAGATGTCAAAGATTTTAATATATTAGAACGTTATTTTTTTGACCAATTACAAGTATTTAATGGAGTCAGCTTAATTGGGTTTGCTAATCCAAATAAAGAGTTTATTTCAGCAGAAAGATTTCCTGATAGTTCTTCGACAATCAGAGTATCTGGTAAATTAACTAATTATCATTTGCGGACTTATACTACTAATATTCAAGGCAAACGTACAGGCATAAGTGATTCTGGACAACCTTATGATCCTCAAAGACGTGATTGGTATAAAAAACCGATCAAAGATAGAAAACAAATTTGGAGTGAAATTTATCCTCACAATTCTGGCATTGCTTTATATATTGCTGCTAGTCAGCCTATTTATAATCAACAAGGAAACTTGCAAGGTGTTTTATTATCAAATTTAAACCTGTCAAAAATAGGTGATTTTCTTAATAAATTAAACATTGGTAAAACAGGCATAAGTTTTGTCATCGAGCGTCAGTCAGGAAACTTAATTGCCACATCAACTAATGAAAAGCCTTTTCGTTTAAATAAATTAAAACATAAACTAGCAGAGAATAAAATCAAAGCATTCTTAGCTATAGAGAGTAATGATAAAAAAACACAAGCTACTGCTAAATATTTGGCGACAAAATTTGGTAAATTCAACTCTATTACACGTCAACACCAATTAGATTTCTCCATAAATGGGAAGCGGCATTTTATTCAAGTTTTACCTTTCCAAGAAAAGCAGGGAATTGACTGGTTAATTGTGGTGGTAGTTCCAGAAGATGACTTCATGTCAGAAATTAATGCTAATACCCACACAACTATTGTGTTATGTATTCTGGCTTTGATAGTAGCTGTAGCTTTTGGCATTCTGATTCTCAGGTGGATAATCCAACCAATTCTGGCTTTAAAACAATCAGCTTTCGCACTAGCTCAAGGTGAATGGGAAAAGAGGATAGAAATAAAGCATTCTGATGAGTTGGGGGAATTAGCCAAGTCATTTAATAGTATGGCGGATCAACTCCAAATAACATTTGCAGAAATGCAGGATTTAAACAAAACTTTGTTGCAGAGTGAAACTCGCCTGAAGCAATTTCTTGACGCTGTACCTGTAGCTATTTCGATCAATGATCCTGGTGGGGAAATCTACTATAATAATCGAGCTGTACAAAGATTAATCAGCGTAGACTTATTACCATCTATCGAACGGGAAGAAATAGCAGAATATTATCAAATTTATCTAGCTGGAACTGACCAATTATACCCTACTGATGAACTCCCCATTGTGTATTCTTTCGCAGGTGAAACTGTCCATGTTGATAATATGGAGTTTCGTCACCCGAATAAAACTATCCCTGTAGAAGTTTTAAGCACACCAATTTTTGATGAATCAGGGAAAGTAATATATGCACTCACCGTTTGTATTGATATTACTGAACGCAAAAAAGCCGAGAAAATCCTGACTGATTATAATTCGATTTTAGCGCAGCAGGTTGCTGAACGTACCCTAGAACTACAACGAGAAATTACCGAACGCCAGCAGGCAGAGCAAGCACTTATAGAAAGCGAGACGCGATTTCGGCTATTGGCAGAGGCAACATTTGAGGCGATCGCCATTACCGAAAAAGGCATACTTGTAGACACCAACCAAGCCTATACCGAGATGTTTGGTTATGAATCTTCCGAGGTGATTGGTATGCGTGTCATGGATTTTACTGCTCCTGAATACCGGGAACAGGTGATGCAGAAGATGCTCTCAGGGGATGAGGGAGTTTATGAAACCGTGTGTCTCCGCAAGGATAGAACCACTTTTCCCGCAGAGATCAGAGCCAGAGTCATGTCATATCGTGGGCGTACCATCAGGATGGCGGCAATACAGGATATCACTAGTCGCAAGCAGGCTGAACAGGCTACGGTATTAGCAGAACGCAACCGTTTAGCCCAGGAAATCCACGATACCTTAGCCCAAGCCTTCGCCGTTGTCATTGTCCACTTAGACACCGCCTCACGGAAACTGACTACAGATATACAAGTGGCACAGGTATTAATCAAAGCCGGGCGAGACTTGGCTCACTCTGGGTTGACTGAAGCACGCCGTTCCATCAAAGCATTACGCTCTCAATTCTTAGAGGAAGGCGACCTTTGTCATGCTCTTAAACGCTTCATCACACAGATGTTTTCCCCTACCAATACACATATTGTCTGCCAAGTAGTAGGCGAGAGATACCCCTTACCTCCAGATGTTGAAAACAACTTGCTCCGCATTGGGCAAGAAGCATTAACTAATGCCTTCAAGTACGCCCAAGCTAGGGAAATTCAAATTGAACTGACGTATCAAGAAAAGCAGTGCAGCTTACGGATCAAAGATGATGGAGACGGGTTTGACCTAAGTAGTGTATCTATTGTCAACAGCTTTGGTCTTTTAATCATGAGCGAACGGGCTGAACGCATCGGGGCAAAACTAACACTTCAGAGTTCGCCAGGAAAGGGAACTGAGGTGGTGGTGACTATCAATATATGATACTAATCCGTAATTTGTAATTTGTAATTGGTAGTTCGTAATTGGTAAGAGCTGATTTATGAAGTAAACGTATATTTACATTATAAATAAGCTCTAATTGATAATTAGTTACATATAAAAGCTTGTCAATGGCTGTTTGTGAGCTTTTTTTCCTGCTTATTAAATAATACATACTTGGACTATTTCGTATGAGCCAATCCCATGTCATTCGCATCCTGATTGCTGACGATCATCCGATTCTAGGACAAGCTTTAACAATGTTTCTCCAATGTGAGCCAGACATGACTGTAGTTGGCCATGCTGGCGATGGGCGAGAAGCGGTAGAATTTTTCCGCCAACATCAACCCGACGTGGCACTGATGGATTTGCAAATGCCTAAGATGGAAGGTGCTGATGCGATCGCTGCCATCTGTGCTAAGTTTAGGCACGCCCGGATCGTTGTATTGACCACCTTTGATGGTGATGAAGATATTTATCGGGGACTGCGGGCTGGTGCAAAGGGCTATCTCCTCAAGGGGGCTGAACCGAATGAACTCTTAGATGCGATTCGTACTGTTCATAAAGGCAAAAGGTATATTCCGCCGAGTATAGCAGCCAAGCTAGCCGAGCGGATGGGTAGCGAGGAATTGAGCGATCGCGAGTTGGAAGTGCTGCGCTTGATCGCTAAGGGCAAGAACAACCAGCAAATTAGCACAGACCTCAATATCGCTGAGAGTACCGTCAGGTTTCATGCCAATAATATTTTCGGCAAATTGAACGTGAGCGATAGGACACAAGCCCTAGTCACCGCCCTGAATCGGGGGATTGTTAGGCTGTAGTTAGCATCTTATCAACCTCACATTTTGATAGGTTTAAAACCCAACATTTCGCTAGCGACAAAGTTGAGCTTATTTTCTAGGCTTAGTATATTCACTTAGTTTTGATTTGCATAACTGTGAGTAGTGTAGTCAAAATACTTAGCGAATGTTTTAAAAGTTTTGATCTAGAAAGGGTTAGGGGGTCTTAATACCACTGGAGACTTGACAAACATCCTCTAAGAAAATGCTACATGACAAAATTTCATTTGACTATTAAGTAAGGAAAAATAAAAAATGCTCATGAAGCCAACAATTTTAGTTTGTTCTTTATTTGCTGCTCAGATAGTGTTTGCGCCAGCTTTTGCTACTACAGGAAGCTACACTCAGTCTTGTAGAAATATTAAAACTAGAGCCGTTCCTATTGCTCGTGGTCGTGAATACTTTGAGTTGGCAGCAGATTGTCGAAATCGGCGTGGCCAATGGGTAAGTACAACATTACAAAATTATCATCGTTGCCGACCAGGTACGATTAATAATCAAGACGGGAGATTGGTTTGTCAGTACAGATAAAAAGTAACTAGTACCGCAAGGTGGAGTCAAAAGTCAAAAGAATTGTATTCCGGGCTTTTGCAACATTTGAAATGGTATATTCATTTACGCAGTGCTGTACTAGTCAATCTTCTTCTAGCTAATTAGGTAAACATAATTAACCATACAATGTCATTGCGTTGGCGTTAGCCTTCCCATAGGGTATGCAGCAAAGTGAAATTAACTAATCGCAATAACTGGGATCATATTTTTTCTCCGTAGTGACGGGAAATCTTATTCCCACAGAGTAAAGATTTTAATCTACATGACAAGGCAATCGCTGTAATCTATTGAGATTATTAAACGATTACTACATATATAAAGGCTCTTCATTGATATGCGGATAAATCTTGAAAAGAGTCAGCAATCTCTTATATTTCTGGCTCTCTGCTTCACTAGCTACCTCGCATTTGCACTTCTATCATTCTATTTTAAACCTGTAACTCTGGCTAACTTTCTTGGTTTCTTAGCGTTGATAGTTTACATGATGACTCTAGCACCAAGCATATTTAGAGTTGTTTTTGTGAATACACGCATGAACAAAAGTTTAGTTTGGTTACTTAAAAACAGGCGACATATTGGTATTGCATCCTATGTACTAGCATCCAATCATGGTTTACTTATGGTGCTGCAAAAGGATATTAATTTACTAACTCCATCTACTTATTTTCACTACTTCCAAGGAATAACAATATTCTTTATTATGACTCTACTTGCAGTGACTTCAAATGACTGGAGTGTAAAATTATTAAAGAAGAACTGGGTAAAACTTCATCAACTAACCTATCTCATCATATTTATTCTTCCCTGGCATATTCTAGACAAAATGTCAGGTCATTGGAGCTATTTAACACCGTTGGAAATTCTGATTAGCCTTATATGTATTTATCTATTTTTGAAAAGAAAGAGATTAGAAGTTAAAAGCATATAGCAAAAAGCCAAATTCACAACTAAAGCAACCTACAATTAAGCAAGTAAATATGAACTTTTCAGACTTTGTTTTCTCAGCAACAGAGATTGCAGCTTTTGATTTCAATAAACAAAAGAAACGTATTTGGGAAGCAACAAATAATCGCCCTGGTAGCCCTCAAACTTGGCAATTTCGCTATGATCCGCTTTTTATGCCAGAAGTTAGTAATAATCAGCTATTAGTTAGGAGTGAGGAATGGCAGGGAAGTTATTGGATAACTAGCCTGACAATACTGTTAGACAACGAAGAAGCGGGAAAAATTGCATACCAATCTGTATATAATCTGTATCCAGAAGAAAAGGGTAAAATTCAACGTTCAAGCGTTTTTGCTCTACAAATTGCTTATATTAAAATCAATATTCCTGAACTGAAAGAGTTAGCACCAGAAGCCACTATTATCAAAGAGAATTTTGGATTTTCTCAACCATCTAAAGAATTTACAATCAAGATTAAATCTCCTGATAAAGATACTGCTCTTAAAATTGAAAAGGGCTTATCTTCTATGACTCTTGAGTATGAATTTTCTATATCTGCTCGAAAATCACAGCAAAATACAGTTAGATTCTCACTTCAGAAACTCAAGAACAGCAAACTGTTTACAAATTTGCGTGGTTTGGGTGATGTAGCTTATGTACACCGAGACGACTTAAGAAAGCTACTAGAGGGAATTCATACAGAAGTTGTCTTTGATGCTGTTATTGAGAAACCAGACCATTTTGAATCTGGACTATTGGACAAATTATTAACTTATTGGAATCAATCTGAATCTTCAAAAAACTTTGACGAAACTAAATGGCAGTCAACATATCATCAGGATGATTTAAAACCTAGCATCCTGACTAAACAACTAAATAAAATGTTCACAAAAGATGAACATGAAAACCACTGGAAATTTAATCCTTCTGCTGATATAAATGCCGACGCGGGGGCATTGACGCAAATTAAAGGCAAGATAGCTGGCAAATTATCATTGTCAAATGATGAACTCAAGAAGTTGATACAAGAGCAAAATATTGAAGTAGATATACAAGGTGCAAAAATAGAGGCTAAGTCTATTGATCTACACCAAGTTAATTTAGCTGATTTTAATGATAAAACTGAATTAATTAGTGTTGTAACATTTGTAGAACCTGTTGAATCTAACACTATTAGAGGTTCGGTAGATTTTTCTCGGCTAATTTCAGGTACGGTATCTAATGTCAAAGATAAGATAATAGTCCTGTTTGGCAAAACATCTGTTGGCAAGTCAGCAATTTTAAATTCATTGATTGATACTGATATAGCTGAAACTTTAGGGCTAAGTAATTTAATGACTATCTGTATCAAATCGCCTTTTGTTTTGATTGATGTACCTGGAATAATTGGTGATAAGAATTATGAGGAATTGGCAATAAAAAAAGCTCAACAAGCTGATATGCAGATTTTCGTCATTGATAGTGAGCCTTATAAAGATGAAATAGAATTATTCGATTTAGTTTATCAAAATTCACCGAATACTACCAAGATTGTATTTGTTAACAAGTGGGATATAGTTCAAAAAAATAAGCCCAAGAGAGAGCAGGAAACTATATGCTCCCGGATTTCTGAAAAGATGAGTAAATTTGTGAATTCTACAGAGGATATTGTTTATGGTAATGCCATGCTTTTTGACATAGAGCGAGATCAAATGATCCGGCAAGAGTTACCACAATTAATTAATAAAATAAAGGAGATTTTTTAGGACTATGGTAAGCAATCAAGAAATTCGTAATGACATGGACAAAGTTCAGGCTCAACTAAAGGAAGCCCTGGAAAGTATGATTCAGCAATTTGGTAAAAAGCTGAAGGATGAGGAACGCAAAGAAATTCAGAAAGAATTTGAAGAAATCAACGACCTTTTGGAACGTCTAAAAACTGGTTTAATATTTGTATCTTTGTTCGGCAAAACTTCTGTTGGTAAGTCAGCAATTACAAATTCATTAATAAATGATGATGTCGCCGAAGTTGGTGTTGAACATGATAAAACTACTAAAATAACCGCTTATAAAAAAGAACCTTGGAATATAGTAGATGTGCCTGGGATAATGGGTGAAGAATGCAATGAAAAGTTGGCAATTGAAGAGGCTAAGAAAGCTCATGGACATATTTTTGCCATTGATGGTGAGCCTTATGGAGACGAAATAGAATTGTTCGATTTAGTCCATAATAATTCACCAGACATTCCCAAAATTGTTTTTGTTAACAAGTGGGATCAGATCCAAAACAATAGACCCAAGAAAGAACAGGAGACTATACGCTCTCGAATTTCCGAAAAAATGGGTAAATTTGTGAAGTCTCCAGAGGATATTGTTTATGGTAGTGCCATGCTTTTTGACCCAGAGCGTGATGAAATGGTCAGACAGAAGCTACCTCAATTGCTTGATCGCTTATATGACAGTGCTGGAACTTTAGGTGCAGTCATGAATATTCTAGATCCAGCTAAACGTGCGGCTGATTTGAGTAATGATATGAACGCTCGTATATTCCAGTTCAGGGCAAAATTAGCGCGCAGGGTAATCAGTATTTTTGGTACTGTTGCTGCAATGACTATAGTAGTACCATTCGCTACGTTTTTTGGTTATCCTGCCCTCCTGACAGCTATGGTGTTGACAGTTTCTAAAATCATGGGAAAAGAAGTCACAAAGGACAATGCAGCCAAAATTATGTGGGCTTGCTTGAAGGTTATAGGTGTAAATGGTACGGCTGGATTGGTTGGTTTCTTTGTAGTAGACATAGCATCAACTGCACTAGTTCCGGTTGGCGGAGCAGGCTTTGCTGTGGGAGCGTTAGCAGCATTGGGCGGTGTAGGTTTTTATGCGTATCGACAAACTGTAACATTAGGTGAAATAACATTAGAGTATATTCGCAATGACTTTTCTTGGGCTGGAAAAAACGAGAAAGAGGTTCTTGAGAGGTGTAAACATGGAGTTAAAGAACATTATGTGAAGTTCAAAACCGTTTAAAACTCTAATAAAATTGCTCTTGTTGCTTTGAGTGAAATCGTTATCGGGCGATCGCATTTTCAATGACGAAACGGAACAGCCCGTTCACTCGTTGAAACAAGGAGTGGACGGGCTTAAATGAATCTATAAATCAGCTTGAGCTACACTCAATTTAATGAAGTGATTTCGCCTACAGTATCGACATTAAACACCTGCACCGGTGGTTTGACCACCCAATCTTTCTTGAATGCGGCTTTTAGCAGCTTTAAACTGTGTAGCTAATTGCTCAGTTTGGTCTGAACTGAGATTGTTACGAATTGCTGCAAACATTGTGCTTTCTTCTTGACGAACGTGATCCATTACGATGTCTGCCAACTGTCTAACTCTATCTTTAAATTCAGAGGTAGAGGGACTCAGAGCCTTGATTTGCTCTAACATTCGCTTCATGTCTGCTTGCTCATCATACAGTTCTTGGGTATCCCTTTCACCGTAAAAAGAACGTACTCTGGGGTAGACTACTTCTTCTTCAGCTTCAGCGTGAGCAGTTAGATCCTTGTAAATTTGACCAAAATACTCTTGAATCTTTTGTGGATCGTTGCTTTGCTGTATTTCGGTGAACAGGATATTGACTTTGTTGTGATCTAAGCGTAGCGCATCTTGGATATTCATATCCCGTTTGTCAGAACCCTGGGTGACAGCACTACCTACCGCACCCGTCAAAGCCGCCATCGCATCTTGGACTCGTCCCCAGATACCTTGATCAACTTCTTGTCCAGTCAGTTCACGCACCCCTAAGATTTCCAAAATACCTTTAAGTTGTTCTTGGTGAGCGCGATTTTCAAAGTTAACGGTGTTGAGAGGCCCAATCGCGGCCATGACATCAGCACCAACTTTTTGTGCTGCTTTGTGAATCAGCAAACCACTCATGACTTGTTGGTGCTTCAACAATTCATGCTGAAATGCTTTTTCGTAAAAGTTCAATTGAGAGCCTTGCATTAATTGGCGAAGCTTGTCCACCATTTCTCTGACTGTATTGCGTGGTTCTTGTTGGATACCATACTGCACGTTGACAGTTTCTAGAATCCCCAAATTTTTGCGATCATCATCGAGCATGGTACGAAAGCGATCGCTGATTTCATTATCAGTGGATTCTCTCAAAAATAATTGCTCATTGTCTATGAGCAACTGTTGAATTAATTTCATATCTGCCAATTTAGCAGCGATAGCATTGCGTTTTGTATCATCTAAAGTTGATACCATCTTGAGTTCTCCTCAAAAAAATACTCGTATTCTTACTAAGATAAATTTGACATATTTACTAGTAATATTCCTCCTTCTTTTGAGCGATTAGACTCGTAACTCAGGATAGAAAAGAAACATTCTTCTTGACATAAACTTATATTTATACTTGCAGACAGATAGGGATTTAGTATTTACTCTGTCTTTAGGTAGATAAAATACAAAGTTTATTTTTCTAAATTGACTCAAAGATATTTAAAATTCAGGAGATTAATTGATAATGCCAGAGGCTTCTGGAATAGGGGAACAGGCGTTGAATAAGGCAGCAGAAATTGGTTTATCTAGCCAATTAGATGAAGTAGAAAATCTAGATGTAAATATTAAAACAGACCCATTAAAGCTGGTTCAAGGAGAGGTGGAAACAGTTGCGATCTCAGGTGAAGGTTTGGTCATGCAAAAAGACCTCCGTATGGATGTCATGGAAATGCAAATCAATAGTGTGGCTATCAATCCTTTAAGCGCAGCTTTTGGGAAAATTGAACTCACAAAACCAACAGCAGGTAAGGCGCGGGTTGTGTTAACAGAAGCAGACATCAACCGGGCTTTTAACTCTGAATATGTTCGTAATCAAATTCAAAGCCAGAAGATAAATATTGATGAGCAACCCAAAACAGTTGTACCGCAACAAGTAGACTTTCGCCTACCGGGTGAAGGTAAAGTTGCACTCAATGCCAGCATTTTGGTAGTAGAAAATAACGAAAATCACCAAGTTGTATTTACAGCAGTACCTCGTGTCAATCCTAATGGCACAACTGTAACTTTGGAAAATGTTACCTATGGTGAAGGTGAAGAAATTTCACCAGAATTAACCAAAGCTTTAATAGCACAAACCAGCGAAATATTGGACTTGAGTAACTTCGATTTAGAAGGAATGAGCTTGCGAGTTCAACAACTAGTAGTAGACACAGGTAAACTCACACTGCAAGCCGAAGCGGACGTAGAAAAAATTCCCTTTGCTGAATGAAAACTAGGACAAATATTATGGAAACCACAGAAACAACTTCTACCAATTCCACCGCTTCCACACCATTCCCCAATATTCCCCCAGTCATTGAAAGTGACGATCGCGAATATCGTGATACAGGTGTACCCAGTACAGTAGCGATCGCCGGACATCCCTTACATCCCCTGAGTGTGATTTTTCCCATAGCCTTTTTAGCAGCCGCCTTGGGAAGCGATTTCGGCTACTGGTTAACCCGTGATTTCTTCTGGGCGAGGGCTTCCTTTTGGTTAATTGGATTAGGGTTAGCTAGTGGTGCGATCGCTGCAATCATCGGTTTAAGCGACTTTTTGCAAATCGAACGCGTCCGTAAGCGTCAAGCAGGCTGGGCGCACCTGATTCTCAACGTTTCTCTCTTAACCTTGACTGTAGTTAATTTCCTACTGCGGCTAGGCGATGCTGAAGCCAAAATCTTACCTTGGGGACTATTACTTTCCTTAATCGTCGGTACTCTCACTAGCATTTCCGGCTGGTTCGGTGCAGAACTTTCCTACCGCCACAAAATAGGTGTAGTCGGTGCTGGTAGTAGAAGATACCCCTAAGTAGCCATTATTCATTAGTCATTACTGTTTCTTCCCAGTCCCCAGTCCATCTTTTCAATACCTAAAGGCTAAAATCGTGCATAGTTTTTAGGCTTGATAAAATGCCTAATAATCGCACCCAATCAAAATTGATCATCCTGTCTCTGCTCATTGTAGTAGCGATGGGATTTTTGTTTAAATACTACCCAGGTATTGGTAATAAATGGTTAAATAATTATGGAGCAGTAGTATTTTACAAAATACTTTGGTGTCTGTTTGCCTTTTGGTTGTTCAGAAATCAAGCTGCTATCAACCAAATTCCCATATGGGTTTTTATTATTACCTGGATTATTGAATTTTTGCAACTTTGGCATCCACCACTATTAAATCCGGTTCGCGCTACATTGATAAGTAATGGGATTTTCCTCATTATGCACTGGGTTGTATTTTAGGTTGGCTGTGGCTAAAAAAATTACAGAATATAGATTATGCACAAAAAGGTGAAGGTTAAACCCAACTCAAAACAGCAAAAAATTGCAGAACAATCTGATGGTAGCCTAACTGTACACTTAAAATCTCCGCCTGTAGACGGTAAAGCTAACGAAGAATTAATTAAACTGCTAGCTAACAAGTTTGATGTATCAAAATCTCAGATCAGAATTAAGTCTGGTTTATCTTCACGACAAAAATTTATTGAAATTGATACAGAGGTTTAGTGTGAATAGTTATTAGTCATTAGTCAATGATGATTTGCTTGTCACCTGTCACCTGTCACCTGTCACCTGTCACCTGTCACCTGTCACCTGTCACCTGTCACCTGTCACCTGTCACCTGTCCCCTGTCCCCTGTCCCCTGTCCCCTGTCCACCTACTACCAATCCAAGCATAATTGAGGCTCGTGAATGATACTGATATATCCTGGTTGGTTTTTGACTCTTTCTATCCAAGCTTGAATTGCAGGGAATTGCGTTAAATCAAACCCTCCTTCATCAGCAACGTGAGTATAAGCGAACAAAGCAATATCAGCAATTGTGTAACGCTCATCTACAAAAAAGCGATGATGGCGTAAATGATTTTCCATTACTTTTAGGGCTGCGTAACCCGGTTCACGCTTTTGTTCTAGGGCGGTGCGATATTCCTCTGCTTTCCCTAAAATAGACATCCAAAATCTTGATTTAGCAATATATGGTTCATGGCTATATTGTTCAAAAAATAACCATTGCGTTACTTGCGCTTTTAAATAGCGATCGTAAGGTAGAAATTCTGTATTCTCGCTCAGATACATCAATATAGCATTTGATTCTGCTAAATATTTTTCTGATTCAATTTCTAAAACTGGTATCCTACCGTTAGGATTTTTACTCAAAAATTCTGGTGTGCGGCTCTCTCCTTTTAAGATATTAACTTCTACTCTTTCAAATGGCATACCCATTTGTGTTAACAAAAGGCGTATCTTGTAGCCGTTACCTGAAAGTAAAAAATCGTACAAACGTAATGCTTCCATGTACAAAATATAATAAAGAATGTGTTTACGATTAAAGGTCTAAAATACAATATCTTACAAAATTATTTTTATCAAACAGGATATTCTGTTGAATTTAATATGTTGATATAGTAAATATTAATTATCTGGAAAAATAAAAATATTAGTAATATTTAATGTCGTAATTTAAATGTTTTATTTTATGCAATAGTCCAAAAAAAACTATGTGTGGAAGATTTACTTTAACCCAGACAGCAGAAGCATTAGCTGAAATTTTTCATGTTCAACCAGAGCAAAATTTAGCTGCACAATATAACATTGCACCTACGCAAATGGTGGTGACAGTTTTACATAATCCTGAAGTTAATCAACGTGAATTGCAGCAGTTACGCTGGGGTCTAATTCCTTCATGGGCTAAAGATTCCAGCATCGGCTCAAAATTAATTAATGCCAGATCAGAGACTGTAGCCGAAAAACCCTCTTTTCGTTCCGCTTTCAAGCACCGACGCTGTTTAGTAGTGGCTGATGGCTTTTATGAATGGCAAAAACAACAAGGTACAAAACAGCCATTTTACTTTCGTCTCCGAGACGGACAACCCTTTGGCTTTGCGGGTTTATGGGAAAAATGGAGTTCCCCTACTCAAGAAGAAATCATCTCTTGTACAATTTTGACAACGGCAGCTAACGAATTACTGCAACCAATCCATGATCGGATGCCAGTAATTATTGACCCCAAAGATTACGATTTATGGCTAGATCCTGAAGTCCAGACACCCCAACCACTACAGTCCCTATTATCGCCCTATCCAACCGCAGCCATGACCGCCTACCCCGTGAGCAAACTGGTCAATAGCCCAAAACACAACAGCCCAGAATGTATCATCCCAGTCAACGAGCAGAACACCCACCCAAATCAGTTAAATTAGCTATTGAGTGTACTAAAGCAATGGCGAATGGCGACTAGGAATTAGGGAAAAGGAAAAGAATCACCTGTCCCCAGTCCCCAGTCCCCAGTCCCCAGTCCCCAGTCTTTCAATTTTGGATTTGCAATGAGTGGATTTTAGATTATTCAATCCAAAATCCGTCTTGAAAAGTTGAGCCACTGCGTTGGACGGGTTTCCCGGCTTGTAGCAAGTGGCGTTCCTACGGCGGGAAACCCGCCTACAGAACTTTCCGCAAAATCTAAAATTCCTAGTCCCCAGTCCCCAGTCCCCAACCAGAGACGAATATGCCAAGAACGCAAAAAAACGATAACTTTATTGATAAATCCTTTACAGTTATGGCGGATATCATCCTGAAGATATTGCCAACTAACAAAAAAGCTAAAGAAGCATTCGTTTATTACCGAGATGGGATGTCCGCCCAGGCAGAAGGTGAGTATGCCGAAGCACTAGAATATTATGAAGAAGCCCTCACCCTAGAGGAAGACTCCAACGATCGCGGTTATATTCTCTACAATATGGGTTTAATTTATGCCAGTAATGGCGACCACGATAAAGCTTTAGAACTCTATCACCAAGCCGTTGAACTTAACCCGCGCTTACCCCAAGCCTTAAATAATATCGCTGTAATTTACCACTATCAAGGTGAAAGAGCCAAAGAAGGTGGGGATCATGACGGCGGCGAAGCACTATTTGACCAAGCCGCAGACTACTGGATTAGAGCTATCCGCATGGCCCCCAATAACTACATTGAAGCCCAAAACTGGCTCAAAACCACTGGACGGATGCAAATCGACGTATTCTTTTAGTCATTAGTCCAAAGTCAGTAGTCTACAGTCCAGGTAAAGATAATTAACTGTTGACTGTTGACTGTTGACCATTAACTATTAAATCTTCAACAAACCATGATTGACCAGGAACAAGTTCATAAAGTCGCTCTGCTAGCTCGTTTAGAATTGACTCCAGAAGAAGAGGAACAATTTACCACTCAGCTAGGCAGTATTTTGGATTATGTCGAGCAGTTGAGTGAGTTGGATGTTAGTGATGTACTGCCTACAACACGGGCTATTGATGTCAGCAATGTGACTAGAGAAGATGAATTACAACCATATGCTGACAGAGAAGCCATCCTCAACAGTGCGCCTGAGCAAGAAGGCGAATTCTTTAAAGTGCCAAAAATTATGAATGCTGATTAGTTATTAGTTATTAGTCAATAGTCATTAGTCATTAGTGTTGACTATTGACTAATACGCAAGGAGGAAATCATGGGTTTGGGAATTCTCAAAGATGGTCAGTGGGTAACTGAACGGAAACAAGAAGATTTACAGGGTAAATTCATTCGCCCCTCAACTACATTCCGTAACCAAATTACAGCCGATGGTTCAAGTGGATTTAAAGCCGAATCAGGGCGATATCATTTATATATTTCTTGGGCTTGTCCTTGGGCGTGTCGCACTGCGATTGTGCGCCGCTTGAAAGGACTAGAAAATGTGATTGGTCTATCAGTGGTTGCAGCAGAAATTGATCAAAATAGTTGGGAATTTAATGATGAGCCTGGGAGTATTCCCGATACAGTTAACGGCACTCAATACCTCTGGCAAATCTATCTTAAGGCAGATACTCATTACAGTGGACGGGTAACAGTTCCAGTTTTATGGGATAAACAAACCAGGACAATAGTTAATAATGAATCCCGCGAAATTATGCGGATGTTAGACACAGAATTTAATGCCTTAGCTGAAAAAGATATCAATTTTTATCCTCAACATTTACAAACAGTAATTGATGAGACGATTGATAAAATTTATCAGCCAATCAACAATGGTGTTTACCGTGCAGGGTTTGCAACTAGTCAGTCTGCTTATGATGAAGCCGTAACAGAATTATTTGCGGCTCTTGATTACTGGGAAGAAGTCTTAGGTGAACAATGCTATCTTTGCGGCGACCAAATTACAGAAGCGGACTGGTGTATGTTCACTACCTTATTCCGTTTCGATGCGGTTTATTATGTCCATTTCAAGTGTAATCTGTACCGACTTGTTGAGTACCCCAATCTTTGGAATTATCTGAAAGAACTTTACCAATTTCCTGGAGTAAGAGAGACTTGTAACCTTGATCACATTAAACGCCATTATTATCGGAGTCATCCCAAAGTTAACCCCACGCGCATTGTACCGAAAGGGCCTGTGATTGATTTTGATGAACCTCATAACCGTGATAAAATATTTAATTAGTTGATAACTGACCAAGGAAAGCAGCATGACTCTCTTTACTAGTAGAGTAAAGGAGTTGAATTGATGCCTTACAAACAGATTGAAGATTTACCAGATTCGGTAAAAGAACACTTACCCCAACACGCGCAAGAAATTTTTCGAGCAGCGTTTAATAGTGCTGAAGAACAATACGATGAAGAAGAACGTGCTTTTCGTGTTGCTTGGAGTGCAGTCAAGCGTGACTACGAAAAGGGTGATGATGGAGAGTGGCACAAAAAACCAGAATAGTTGTGTGTAATTTCTCTCTTTAGTTAGAAGTAAGAGCAAAATATAATAGTTATCTTGCTTACTAGCAGTAGTAGTAATTAATGATTTTGGGAATTATCAAACTAACAGATAATGGTCTGGGATATGAAGGCAATTAGCTGAAAGTTGGAGAAATTCCCAATTTATTTTAAATTAAAAATTACGAATTAAATAGAGCGATTTGAGAAAACTAAACTATGTTAAGTAATATAAAAAAATAGGATTGAGTTCGTAGTAAGGACTTTAGTCCTAAAATAAGGACTAAAGTCCTTACTACAAACCTTTAATTATTTACGCCGTTCTACTTAGTATGAATTATCTTGTTGCAGTATTACCTGAAAAAACAACAGCAGAAGCTGCTTATTCTGCTCTCGAACAACAAGGATTGTCAAAATCACAAGTTAATATTTTAGGACAGGGTTATAAAAGTGCTGATGAATTTGGTTTGATTAATCCTGAAAAGCCAGCACGCAAAGAGGTAAGTCGGCTTTTATATTGGCTTATACCCTTTGGATTTATTGCAGGCTATGCTTTTAATTTGCTGACTAGGATTGAAGTTTTACCTCAATTGACAACATTTGGTAATCATTTTATTGCAGGTTTGTTAGGGGCTGCATCTGGTGGGTTAGGTGCTTGGGTGGTAGGTAGATTAGTTGGCTTAACGGTTGGTAGTGGTGATGTGTTGTCTTACCGTAACCGATTAAACGCTGGTAAATATTTAATTGTTGTCAATGGTAATGAGGGGATAGTCCGCGAAGCTACTCGTGTATTGCGTCAATTTGAACCGGAAAATATTCAAGGTTATACAGGGGGGTAAATTACATATTTGTATAGAGATTTTTATATAAACTCTATACAAATATTGTCGTGTATATTCAAAAATAACATCCGAGTTCTAAACGTAAATTCTTCTGTTAATTTAATTTTTCTGCTGTAGTTTCTTTTCAGTTTGGGAATGAGCTTTTTTAATGTGCTGAGTTAAGATTTCTGCCATCTCTACGGCTGTGAGAATTAATTGCTGTTCCATTTTGCCGTAACCGCCCTCATCGCTTAATTGCGGGTATATATGAGGGTTAGACAGCATAGCGGCTAAAATTTGAGATGCAGTTTGTTTCAATTCGCTATTCATAATTAATTGATTGGTAATGTTTCTTGATAGGTTATTGGCGTGAAAAATTTGTCTAGTAGAAGACGCAATTCGTCTCTTCGAGAAGCCACTCTTTGAGCGTCTACGCATCTATACAAATGGGTGATGGGTGTTTTTTGATACGGTTCGGTTAGTGTTATGGGTGGGTAGAGACATTGCACTGCAACATCTCTACAGGTATTATTATTTTGGCAAATTATCTTATCCGAACCGTATTGGGGGTTATTTTTTTAATCTCTCCAGTCTAAGGGCGGTTCAATTAGGGTTTGACCAGATTTACCAGCACGGACACCTGGTTTATCTACGATTTTGACTGTACTGGCTTGTAGTCCTTCTTCCCCTTCTTCTACCGCACAATGGACACCAGTACCAATTTCTAGGCGTTCAAAGTCGTGATGGAGGACGCTGTTGCGGTGGAAGTAAATTTCTTCGCCATCTAGGTTTTTGATAAAGCCGTAACCTTGATCTCGGAATAGTTTGATGACTAGTCCTGTGGTTTCTCCTGCGTCTTCCTGGGTTTGGGCGCGATCGCTTTGTTGTTGAATTTGGGTGAGTTTAGTCAACTGCTGACGCGCTGCATCAAAAGCATCTCTAATGACGGCATCTAGAGGATCATACTGGATACTTTGACCAGGATTACTATGTGCTACGATTTCATGCCCTGGTGGTACGGTGAGATCAATTCTGACACGATAAGGTGAACCACTACGAGGGCGATCGTGTATCTTTTCAACGGCAATATGGCAGCTATTGATATAACTGCAAATATGCTCTAATTTGGCAACTTTTTCTTTAATAAGGTTATCAATCGCATCTGTTTTATCTAAGTTGCGATATGTAATTTCTAGTGGTACTTTCATTTTATTGCCCGAACTTTAGCAGTGCAGGGGTATAAGGAAAGAACTAATGACTATTGACTAAATTGCTGGCTTTTTTGAGCAATTCACGGACTTCAGCATCCGTAGTTTGAGGAAAGTCTTCGTACCACATACCCACGCTATAAAATTGGCTGGGTGTGGTGATACAGAGTATTTTTTCTACTTTGGTTTGTAATTGTTGATATGTTTCCAGTGCAGCAACGGGGACAGCAATCACAATCTCTTGGGGATTTTTTTGTCTGACAGCGATTACAGCCGCCCACATGGTTGCACCGGTGGCTAAACCATCATCGACTAAGATAACTTTACGTCCTGTTAATTCGGGAAAAGGTTCATCGCCCCGATACATACTTTCCCGTCTTTCTAGTTCTCGTTGTTCTTGGGCTGCAACTCTAGCAATTACTTCCTCGGAAATATTGATATCGTTGACAACTTGTTGGTTAATGATGCGGACACCACCAGAAGCGATCGCTCCCATAGCTAGTTCTGGATTATCCGGTACGCCGAGTTTGCGGACTACCAATACATCTAAGGGAGCATTTAAAGCTTGAGCAATTTCAAAAGCAACGGGAACACCACCCCTAGGTAGGGCTAAAACCAGCACATCGGGACAGTTAGCATAATCTGCTAACTTGCTGGCTAAAACTTGGCCTGCGGCTGTGCGGTCTTTAAATAGCATGGCGTGGGTAATTCGTAATTCGTAATTTGGTTTTTCTACTGTGGTTCGATTTTAAGAAGTTGAAGATGAAATGTCCTCTGACTAACGAAGCGATATCTTGATTGTATCAGTCTGTCTAATGGGTTAGTTGAGGTAGGGGCGCGGAGGTTTGAGGGTTTTTTTGTTACAAAATTTGTAACGGCAACATATTTTGGGGTTTGACTCGTTTAAATTGATGACAAATCTACGGGGAATCCCTGAATAAAGAGTTAATGTTGCTCAAAGATATACGGGATTATCAAATTCTTTTTCTCAGCTTGTTCCTGATTTTGGGTATTGGAACAAGGGATTGGACTCTGCGACCAGAATTAATTGCAGTAGCGATCGCCACCTGCCTAACAACACAATATATTTTGTCATTAGTGCAAGTCAGAAGCCAGGACGGAGAAGATGCGCCCAATCCGCTAAATCTCCGCAGTGCTTTGATTACTGCTTTGGGACTCAGTTTACTGTTACGGGCTGATCATTGGACAACAATGGCTTTTGCGGCAGCTAGTGCGATCGCTAGTAAGTTTTTCTTACGAGTTAACCAAAAACATTTCTTTAATCCAGCTAACTTTGGCATCATTGCTGCCTTAGTTTTCACTTCTGATGCTTGGGTTTCTCCAGGACAGTGGGGTGAAGATTGGTGGTATGGGCTGTTATTTGCTGGGGCTGGAGGGATGATTTTGCAACGCGTTGGTCGTTGGGATACTACAGCCGCCTTTTTGGGTGCTTACTCCCTATTAGAAGCCATGCGTAATCTCTGGTTGGGCTGGACTTGGGATGTTTATTTGCATCGGTTAATGAGTGGGTCTTTGTTGCTGTTTGCCTTATTTATGGTGACAGATCCCCGGTCAATTCCTAACGCACGGATGGGGCGTGTTCTTTGGGCAGTGGGCATTGCCATTGTCACTTTTACGCTGCGGAATTATTTCTTTATTCCCACGGCAGTTTTTTGGGCATTGTTCATGTTTGCACCTTTAAGCATCCTATTTGATGTGATCTGTGCAGCCCCGCGCTTTTCATGGATGAGTGACAGGGTACAGGTGACAAGGTAAACAATTTGTCCACTCCCTACTCATTACTCATTACTTTACATATGAGGTATAAAATGCAGCGTTTTCGATTCATTATCCCATTATTATCAGTATTAATTTCTGTATTGTGCTTTGCACCTACAGCTTGGGCATTTTGTGGATTTTATGTAGCGAAAGCTGATACAAAACTATATAACAAAGCGTCTCAGGTGGTGATTGCTAGAGATGCAGATCGCACTGTCTTGACGATGGCGAATGACTACCAAGGGGAAGTCAAAGATTTTGCGATGGTTGTCCCTGTACCTACGGTGATCAAAAAAGAGCAGGTGCGTGTTGCTGACCCTAAAATTATCGAGCGTTTGGACGCTTTTAGCGCACCGCGTTTAGTAGAGTATTTTGATCAAGACCCTTGCACTCCATATAGACGCAGAGGAGATGTATTTTTAGCAGCACCCTCAGCCGCAGTTAATGAAGCACAAAGTGCAAGACGCGATCGCAGTTTGGGTGTAACGGTCGAAGCGCGTTTTAATGTGGGTGAATACGATATTGTTGTTTTGAGTGCCAAAGAATCTGGTGGTTTAGAAACTTGGCTTAATCGTAATGGGTACAAAATCCCCAGAGGCGCAAGACAGTTACTTAAGCCCTACATTCGCTCTTCCATGAAGTTTTTTGTAGCTAAGGTCAATCTAGATAAATTTGCACAATCTGGTTACGAGTTTCTGCGACCCTTGCAAATCTCTTACCAATCACCCAAGTTTATGTTACCAATTCGCTTGGGGATGATTAACGCCACAACTGAGCAAGATTTAATTGTCTACGTCCTCTCACCCAAAGGACAAGCTGAAATCACCAACTACCGGACTGTAAAGCTTCCCTCTAACCTCAACGTTCCTATATTTATCAAACAAGAATTTGGTGACTTCTACAAATCTACATTTGAAACGGCTTATACCAAAGAAGGTAAAAGAGTCGCCTTTTTAGAATATGCCTGGGATATGGGTAATTGCGATCCCTGTTCTGCTGAACCCTTAACACCCGATGAACTCAAACAAGCAGGTGTGTTTTGGCTAGATACTAATTCCCCCAATACATCATCCCCTGGCTTTCGTCGTCCCTTTCCCACCAGTAACGTTTTTATCTCTCGCTTACACGTCCGCTACACCCGTGACAAGTTCCCCGAAGACTTGATATTCCAAGATACTTCTAACCGGGAATCTTTCCAGGGACGATATATTTTGCAACATCCCTTTACTGGGGAAGTTAAATGTCAAGCTGGCAAAGAATACAGGCGGTCTTTACCAAAACGTTTTGAACAAGAAGCCCAAACCCTTGCTAAACTAACTAACTGGAACATCCAAGACATCCGGCGTAAAATGCAGTTGAGTGTTGGTAATCTCACCAGTTCGTGGTGGGAAAATTTCTTCTCTTGGCTAGGTATGTAATTCGTAATTCATGCCGTGTGCAACTTTCTCTCAAACCTAACCCCCAACCCCTTCCCTTGTAGGGAAGGGGAGCAAGATTTAAAGCCTCCTTGCAGGGGAGAGGTACTAAGCGCGAGTTCGCTCTTAGCGTTCTCGTAGAGTAGCCGCTCCGCGTCTTTGGAGAGGGGTTTCAAAAATAAGTTGGACATCGCGTTAATTTCGTAATGGGCTGCGATATATCGTGTCTCTACTCCCTGACTCACTACTCAAAAATCCTAGGCAAGAGAAATTTTTTGAGGATTGCAGCTCGTAGTAATAATATATTCTTGCTGCTCCTTATAAACTCTTGCCTTTTTCGTTCTAGTAATCATGGTTGAATTTGATGAACAGCTACGTAACATAGTTTCCCAAGTCTGTGGACATCCTCCAGGAAGTCCTCAACGTCAGAAGTTGCTCACGCAAATTATTCGCCTCAGTTCCCAAAAACTTTGGCGGGAAAATACCCCCTACTATCAAGATGCACTACAACAAACTTGGTTATATTTTTGTCGTAACATTTGCGAAGGTCTGACAGGGCAAAAATACGACCCTACCTATGGTACTGTCGTTACTTGGTTAAATGCTTACTTAAAACGCAGACTACAAGATTTTTATATCAACCAAAATAAAGAACAAGCAACAACAGTTCCTTTGCGGGTTCGCCAGTCTACATCAGGTGGAAGTAGTGATGTTATTGACCCTGTAGACAATTTAGCTGCTACCCCTGAACCACCACCAATTTTAGATGAGTTAGAAACTTGGATAAAAACAGACCCCACTGGAGAATTAAGGACTACTCACGTTAAAGGTCGTCCAGAGGTAAACTGTCAGATATTAATTCTCAAACGTCTACCACCGGAAGTTAGTTGGAAAGAATTGTCTGAGGAATTTGGGTTAGCAATTCCCACCTTAAGCAGCTTTTATCAGCGTCAATGTCTGCCACGCTTACGTAATTTTGCAGAATCAGAAGGTTTGATTTAATAGAGAATAACTTAAGTTGAGCGATCGCCCTTGAGCTACCTATTGACTACCTAATTCCTCTAAAATTCTTGCAGCCCAGTCATGGGTTGTCATCTGCCGGTTGCCATACTATGAATAACTTAGTTAGGGTCTTTTGTCGTTATCTCGCAGGTAAAAAGCAGAAAATAAAACTCAGTTTACTTGTATACTTTTTGGTAGCTTTGGTGTTGACAGTTAATGTACCTGTACTGGCAATCAACTCTGTAACTGCGGACAGAGGAAAACTGAAGACGGTAACTGAGCAGCCTCTGGATGCGCCAAAGGTGGTCAATTCTGAGCGTGACTTATTGATAGAACAAGGTAAGTCTTTATACAATGCTGGACGCTTTGCAGAAGCGGTGCAAGTATTACAACAGGCAACGCAGGCATATAAGCAGCAGGGTGATAGTCTGAAATTGGCTGCTACTTACAGTAACTTGTCCTTAGCCTACCAGCAACTTGGCGACTGGCAAGCAGCAGGGGAGGCCATTAAAACCAGTCTAGAATTAATCCCAACCCAAAAAAATGCGCAAACCTTGCAAATATTAGCTCAAACACTCGATATTCAAGGTCGTTTGCAATTAGCGATGGGCAAACCAGAAGTAGCCTTAACTACTTGGCAACAAACCGCAGAGATTTACCAACAAACCAAAAATCAAGCGGGCGAAATGCGATCGCAGATTAATCAAGCCCAAGCGTGGCGGAACAAAGGCTTTTATCGTCGGGCAGTGCAGATTTTACTAGCAGTCAATCAAAAATTACAAGCACAACCAGATTCTGTAGAAAAAGCCGTCGGATTGCGATCGCTCGGTGATGCTTTAATGGTAATCGGCGATTTAGCCCAATCCCGCACGATTTTAGAGCAAAGTCTAGCCGTTGCACAACGTCTGCAATTACCTGTACAGATAGGAGCTAGTTTATTAAGTTTAGGCAACAATGCACGCGCCAATTTATTAAATTTAGGCAATAACGCACGCGCCAAACCACAACTAGCACAAGCAATCGACTATTATCAACAAACTGCAACAAAATCTACTTCACCCCTCACCAAAATTCAAGCCCAACTCAATCAACTCAGCCTGCTAATTGACACTCAACAATTTTCAGAAGCACAACCTCTCATCCCCTCAATTCCTGATCAACTCAAACAACTTCCCACTAGTCGGGCTGCTATTTATGCCCAAATTAACTACGCTCAAAGTTTGATGAAATTGGTCAGGGGGCAGAAAATAGAATCTTCTACCTCGTCCTCCAATGCTCAACACATCGCCCAACTTTTAGCTAATACCGTCAAACAAGCCCGCAGTTTGGAGGATAAACAAGCCGAAGCTTATGGGTTGTTAAGTTTGGGGCATTTGTACGAGAACAACCAGCAATGGCAAGAAGCACAAAGTCTGACTCAGCAGGGATTAAGTCTGGCACAGAGTAGTAATGCTCCAGATATTATCTATCGCTTGGAGTGGCAGTTAGGGAGATTGCTATCGGCGCAAAAAAATATATCTAGTGCGATCGCTGCCTATGATGCAGCAGTGAATACACTCCAGTCTATCAGAGGTGACTTGGTAGCCGTCAATCAAGACGTACAATTTAACTTTCGTGACAGTGTAGAACCTATCTATCGCCAATCAGTAGAGTTATTGTTACAGTCTGACGCGGGAGAAATCGATGAAAAAACGCTAGATAAAGCCCGCCAAAGGATTGAGGCTTTGCAGTTGGCAGAATTAGATAACTTTTTTCGGGAAGCTTGTCTGCGAGGTGAGAGTGTACTAATTGATCAAGTAGTAGACAAAGATAACCCCACAACTGCCATTCTTTATCCAATTATTTTGCCGCAACGCCTGCAAGTAATTGTCAAAATTCCTAACCAACCCCTCAAACATTACAGTGCCAACATTACTCAACCAGAAGTAGACAAAGTTCTTTCCGAACTCAGAAAAAATCTGGTTAATCCCACAGCTACCAACAAAATTAAAACCCAATCACAACAAGTTTATAACTGGTTGCTCAAACCCATTGAGTCAGAATTAGCTGCTAGGGGAGTCAAGACCCTAGTGTTTGTACTAGATGGCGCGTTACGTAACTTACCAATGGCGGCTCTTTATGACGGGCAGCAATATTTAATTGAAAAATATGCGATCGCCCTCAGCGTCGGTCTACAACTACTTGACCCCAAACCCCTAGAACGCCGCCAGTTAAGAGCCTTAACGGCTGGACTAACTCAGCCACCTGAAGGGTTTCCTAATTTTTCAGCCCTACCAGCAGTCCAATCAGAAGTAAACTTCATTGCTAGTGCCGGAGTCTCAACCAAAAGCCTCTTAGATCAGCAGTTCACCAGCCAAGCATTAGAAAAAGAGGTAAGTAGTGCTTCATTTAACGTTGTGCATTTAGCTACTCATGGTCAGTTTAGTTCAATTGCCGACGAAACCTTTATTTTGGCTAATGATCGCCGAATTTACGTCAAAGAATTTGATGATCTGCTGCGTAATCGAGAACAAACCCAACCAGGAGTAATAGAACTATTAGTGTTAAGTGCCTGTCAAACAGCCGCCGGAGATAATCGCGCCGCCCTCGGTCTAGCAGGTGCAGCCGTCAGAGCTGGCGCACGTAGCACTGTCGCATCCCTATGGCAAATTGATGATGAATCAACGGCTTTGTTTGTTGGTGAATTTTATCGAGAACTCAAAAATGGCAAAATGACCAAAGCCGAAGTTCTCCAACTAGCCCAACTAAAACTACTCAGCCATCCCAATTACCAAGCCCCTAGTTTTTGGTCGGCCTATGTGTTGATTGGCAATTGGCTGTAATTTGGGAATTGGGAATTGGGCATGGGAAATTTCATCTACCTTCTAATCCCCACTTCCCAGTTCTTTCTAAAAATTGTCTAACATTCATTCATTTTGTGGCATAAATTGAGCGCATTTGGATGATATGTACATAGCAGCATTGATCACTGGGGATTAAACATATGACTAACAACACATTCAAGCTAGAGGATTTCGCAATTACGCTGCCGATTTCTCAAGCGGCTCTTACAACTGCCCAACAGTTCGCGAATCAACAGCCTACGTCAGAAAAAGCCGAGCAAGTCAGGCTGAATACTTTAGCTGTATGGGTAGTGAATGATTATTTACAAATGATGGATATTCCTACCAATTTAACAGCTGGCGACAGTTGGAATCCTATTATGCAACTCTGCTCGAATGTGGCTGATTTAGAGGTTTCCTCAGTTGGTCGTTTGGAATGCCGTCCTGTAAGTTCCTCCAACCAAGTATGCTCGATTCCCGCAGAAACTTGGGAAGACAGAGTAGGTTATGTAGTTGTGCAAGTGGATGAATTTTCCCAAGAAGCACAATTGCTAGGTTTTGTCAAAAATGTGGCAACAGAAACCTTGGCTTTAAGTCAACTACAACCGATAGAAACACTAATTGATCGTCTGGCACAATTGAGAACTTCCCCAGTAGATGCCCTGGTCAATCTCAGCCAGTGGTTTGTCGGTCAAGTTGAGGCTGGTTGGCAAACAGTAGAATCCTTATGGAATTCACCAGAATTCAGACCAGCTTATGCCTTTCGTAGCCCAGTCACCACTCCAGAGACAGTACAAGGGCAGTCAGAAACAGTAACTAGAAGAGCAAAACTGATTGACTTGGGCATTCAAATTGTCAATCAACCAGTGATGATGATTGTGGAAATTGCCCCAGAAGTTAACCAAAAAACTAGTATTCGGCTGCAACTCCACTCTACAGGTAATCAAATGTATTTACCAACTGGAGTTCAACTGAAAGTGTTAGATAATTCTGGCGCAGTATTTTTAGAAGCTCAATCCAGAAGTGCAGATAACTACATTCAGTTACAGTTTCGTGGTGAACTCCAAGAACAGTTTAGCGTTCAGGTATCATTGGATGATATGAGTATCATAGAAAACTTTGTGATCTAATACCTGTCATAAGTAATTGGTGAGTAAATAGATGTCCTAAATGTATAAAATTTTAGAGATGTTTGCTGGAAAGGCGCATTTTGAGAGAAGTCTGAACGTATCAGAACTTCAGTGATTTGGCAATCGGAGCAAAGCGACGGTCATGGCTAAGTTAGTGGTGCTGAAATTTGGCGACGGTAATTTTGAGCAAGGGTTTACCGTCACTCTGCAAATTGGGGAAGAAAGCGATCGCCCCTCCACAGAAATTACAGGTAAACTACCACCATGTCCTGAAATTACCATTTACTACACCCGTTGGCAGGCTAGCTATTTACAGTTAGGTAACAGTTACCGTTTAGATGCAGACAAAATTCAAGTGACGAATGTATCTGTCACACAAGATTGTCACGAACTCGCCCATATCTTACGCGCCCGCTTTAATGCCTGGCTACAGGCGGAAGATTTTCGACCCTTGCGGGAAAAATGGCTAGAAAAATTACAGCCCACAGACGAAATCAGAGTCATATTGCAATCAGAAAATAGCCAATTGCAAAGACTCCCCTGGCACATTTGGGACTTACTAGAACGCTACCCAAAAGCAGAAATTGCCCTATCCTCACCCAGCTACGATCGCATTCATAAACCACCTAACCCCAACTCAACGGTCAATATTTTGGCAATTGTCGGCAATAGTCAGGGGATTGATACCCAGGCGGATCAAGCTGTTTTACAAAAATGCCCCCATGCTGATGTCAGTTTTGTGGTAGAACCACAGCGTAAGGAATTGACCGATCATCTGTGGAGAAAAAACTGGGATATATTATTTTTCGCCGGACACAGTTCTAGTCAGGGGAATGATACGACTGGCAGAATTTACCTGAATAAAACCGATAGTCTCAGCATTGGTGAACTTAAGTATGCCCTCAAACAAGCCATAGAGCGGGGTTTACAACTAGCAATTTTCAACTCTTGTGATGGGTTGGGTTTGGCGCGGGAACTAGCTGATTTACACATTCCCCAAATTATCGTGATGCGTGAACCTGTTCCTGATCAGGTAGCGCAAGAGTTTCTCAAATATTTTCTACAAAGTTTTGCCCATGGCGAACCTTTATACCAAGCAGTCCGACACGCACGGGAACGTTTACAAGGACTAGAAGATAAATTTCCTTGTGCAACTTGGCTACCAGTAATTTGCCAAAATCCGTCTCAGATCCCCCTAACTTGGGATGAACTGACCCAGACCCCAACCCAACAAATATTTTATACCCCACCAGTTGACAAAAAACGCGCCTGTAAAATGGTAGCGTTGTCTAGTTTGGTGGTAAGTGCTGTAGTATGTGGTTTACGGCTGTTGGGAGGATTACAAGCCTTTGAACTGCAAGCTTTTGATTTGATGATGCGATCGCGTCCTGATGAGGGGACAGATAGGCGTTTGTTGGTAGTTACCATTGACGATGAGGATTTAGCAAATCAGCGACGCAACGGCGAAAGCTTAAAAGGAACATCTATATCTGAAAAATCCCTCAATCAATTACTAGTCAAACTTAATCAATACCAACCCAAAGCCATAGGTTTAGATATCTACCGCGACTTTCAGGCTGAACAAGCAGATTTAAAATCACAACTGCAACAGACTGATAATGTCATCGGCATCTGTAAAGGGAGTGACTCTACAGCCAAAACTAAAGGTATTGCACCACCACCAGAAATTCCCAAGGAACGCTTAGGATTTAGTGACTTTATTCATGATAAGGATGGTGTGGTGCGTCGCCATCTCCTGTTTATGACCCAGGAAACAGCTTCCTTGTGTTCTACCCCCTACGCCTTCAGTACCCAACTGGCATTTTTATATCTCTCATCTTCAGGAATCCAAGGAAAATTTACCCCTGGTACATCTCCCAATTTGCAATTAGGTAAAACGGTATTGCACCGCCTATCACCTCATAGTGGCGGCTATCAAGGAATTGATGCCAATGGTGGTCAAATCCTACTGAACTATCGTGCCTCTAAGCAAATCGCGGAACAGGTGACACTCACCCAACTATTATCTAACCCCATTAACCCCAACGCCATCAAAGACCGCATTGTTTTGATTGGTGTAGTAGCCAAGGGAGATTTTCCCGACTATTGGGCTACACCTTACGGCAATCTGTTAGATGAACAAATGCCAGGGGTAATGGTACAAGCTCACATGGTTAGCCAAATTATTAGTGCTGTTTTGGATGGTCGTCCATTGTTGTGGGTTGTGTCGCCTTGGTTGGAAGTAATTTGGATTTGGGGTTGGGCTGGATTAGGTGGTTTATTAGCTTGGCAATGGCGTTTATTCCCCAAGTTGGCATTAGCAGTTGGTATTAGTGCTAGTGTTTTATATTTACTTTGCTGGAGTCTGTTGATTTCGGGTGTTTGGTTTCCCTTTGTACCATCAGCTCTCGCATTAGTAGCAACTGTAACCGTAGGATCAATTCAAAATAAGCTGAAACAGACTCAATAACCGTAGAGTCACAAGTATTAGTCAGCAATTTTAGTTAATTAACAACAACTAACTTAGTATGAAAATATTGCTCTCACTAGCCATTGGCTACACAAGTTTTTTAGTCGGTCAAACCTTGGTACTGGCTACACCTGCACCCGTTAACTCAACTATCAACCAGATTAAAAAAGTCAGCTTTAACCCACCACCAGCACCAGCTTCTGAGCCGCCCCCAGGTGGTCGCGTCCGTGGTGGGGCTAAACGGGGTTTGTGTCCCTCAGTACAACCGCAACTTACAGCACTAGTACCCTACACCGAAGATACTCCTACTGTCACCAATGTCTGGGGATTGACCACAGAGGCACATCCGACACTGATGTTCTATATGCCCTACGCTCGTAATTCTGCGTACCCTACAGAATTTGTGTTGCAAGATCAGGAGTCAAATTCAATTTATCAAACAGCGATCGCTCTTCCAGCAAAACCAGGATTCATTAGTATTTCTGTACCGCAAAACATTACCTTGGCAGTGAATAAACGATATCGTTGGTTTCTCACAGTTGATTGTGACCCACAAAAGGATTCACCCCCAACTTACGTGGAAGGGGTAATAAAACGAGTCACTCTTGACAAAAAAGTTACTGAAAAACTAAAGACAGCTACACCTCTGCAACGTTTTGATATATATATCCAAAATGGGATTTGGCACGAAGCATTAAAAACGCTATCGCAATTACACCAAGAAAAACCCAAAGATAAAGAAATCAAAGCACAGTGGCAGAATTTACTCTCTAGCATCCGCTTAGAGGATGTTGCATCTCAACCATTGGTTTCAAGTCAACCTTGATTGGGATTGGGGACTAGGAATTTTAGATTTTGGATTTTGGATTGAATAATCTAAAATCCAAAATTGAAAGGCTGGGGATTGGGAACTGGAAGGTAGATTTTACCCCCATCAGCACTCATGACTCACACTCATGACTCAGCACTCATGACTCTAGGATATTGGCGGCGGCAGGGACTCCCCCAACAAACTTGTCCAGATGGCATATCAGCCAAAACACTGCTACGTGCGCCAATTACAGCATTAGCACCAATTTGTACTCCTGGTGCTACAAAACAATCTGTAGCTACCCATACGCCATTACCAATGGTAATAGTTGCGGTTTTCAACCCAAAGGCTGGGTCTTGAATATCATGGCTACCTGTACATAAATAAGTTTTTTGGGAAATGACGCAGTGTTGACCGATATGAATCTCATCTAAACTATATACAACTACATCATCACCAATCCAAGTGTAATCGCCAACGGTAACTTTCCAAGGATAAGTAAAACGGGCAGTAGGGCGAATAATTACACCTTTGCCAATACGCGCTCCAAACAATCGCAGTAGCCAACAACGCAGACCATTAAAAGAATGCAGCGTCAGGGGAAAAGCGATCGCCTGTACAAACCACCATAATAAAATGTACCAACCAGGCCGCCCCCGATCAAACCAAGATTGGTCATATTTGCGTAAATCTACAAAAGAGTCATTAGTCATTAGTCATTAGTTAATGGTCATCGAGGGAAAATTTCCCCAGTACCCAGTCCCTCATTTTTTAAACAACAGACCTTGAACAACGGCGTTTAAATAACCTATCTGTCCGTAGCTATAAACAAAGTTATCAAAGCTTTCGGCTGGATCTTTAAAGGCATATCGTAATGTTTTATACAAACCACGAATAAATCTTTCACCACCTCTAGCAAACTGTCCAATTCCGGCTTTACCCGCCAGTTGTTCCCGATAGCATTCGCTGATACCTTGCCACCAACCACGGTTTAAAAACCAGGCACGATTGATGCGTTCTGGAGCGACGTTATGAGCAACTAAGGCGGTGGGAAGATAGGCAACTTGCCAACCCTGCTTAAGTGCCAGTTCCGTCATGAGGAGTTCTTCGTTAGATAGAAGGTTTTTACCAACTCGACCAAGTTGGGGGTCAAAACCACCGATTTTTTCGAGAAACTGACGACGAATGGAGTAATTCAAACCTCTGGGAGTTAAACCTGATTTTTCAATGTAAACCACACTATCCCCTAAGTCATAAGCTCCTAAGTTGCCTGCTAAACCAGCCGATAACCATGAAGGTGGTTCAATATTGGGAGGCCATAATAGAGTGACCTTACCACCAGCGATCGCTAGCTGAGAATTATGTTGATAAGCATCATATAATACTTGCAGCCAGCCAACACTCGCCACCGCATCATCATCTAAATACGCTAATATTTCAGATTTCGCCTCTTTTGCGCCAGTGTTACGAGCTACAGATAAACCAAGCGTGGGTTCAAAAACATACTTTAACCGGGGATTACTCGCCCTTTCTTCCGTCACTTCACGAGTGCGATCGCTTGACCCATTATCCACCACTATGACTTCAAATTCCCCCGCGAAATCCTGCCCCAACAGGCTATCAATCGCCGCACCCAGATAATTATCTCGATTGTGAGTACATATAACCGCAGAGATTTGCATATTAGTCAACCCCTTCTCTTTGAGACACTACGTGAACGGGGAATTCAAAATTCAAAATTAATAACCCAATCCCCAATCCCCACCCTGTCACCTGTAACCTGTCCCCTGTCACCTGTCACCTAATTTACACTTGCTGAATATGGCTGTGTAAAACCACCAAAGTTTCTGCTAGTTGGCTGAGACGAGTTTCTAGGTATTGCTTGCGTCCTAGAAGTTGGCGTAATTTTTGATAACGTGCGATCGCCATGCTGACTGTCGCTAGCTGATTGGGTGGACAGGGACGTGACCATACTTTACCTGATCCATCGACACCACAAAGGCGATAACCCGTCCGTAGATTTTGATGGGGTATTTTACTCCCGTCAGGAGCGCAAATTTCTTCTACATAATCAATCAGGCGTTCCACTTCTCCGTGGCGGAGTGTAGCAGTTCCACCATGTTCTTTATCCCAAGGATTAGATTCTAACCAACCGTTAACAATGGGGCCTTCTAAGTAAATATCCTGAATTTGCTGCACAATCGTATGCAGTTCTTTTTGCCAACCTGCGACGTGTTCATGAATTTCTTGCAGGATATTCGTGGCTAATGCTGGATTAGCACCGTGACGATGGTTACTGAAGCTGGGAGTTTTGAACTTGGGTAGGTTTGGAGTTTTTCCACCATCTTCCTGTGTAGGAAAGGTTTGTACAGAACTGTGATGAGGAAATAGATTTTGAGTATCAGTAGTTTCGCCTGGGGAGTCAATACTTAATTCTTCTATGTGTTCTGAAGTCTGACTGTCTGTACCTTCCTTAGCTACTACGCTAATCCTAAAGGACACAGGCCGCTTGGTATTTTCACCTGCGTCTGTCACAGTAGTATCACGAGTTCCTAAATCGTGTAGAGTTGCTTCAATGCGTTTTATCCCTGCTTTCATAACTGTTCCTTAAAAACTACTGTTTGGTTTTTAATATTTAACCCAATGTGCAACTTATTTTTGAACCCCCTTTCCTACAAGGAGAGAGGCTTTAAATCTTGCTCCCCTTCCCTACAAGGGGATGGGGGTTAGGTTTGAGAGAAAGTTGCACACGGCGTTATTTAGAAATGGGTCTAACAAGATTTTTATCTTTCGCCCATTTTGGCATAAAGTCAAAAATTAGTGCTGAGTTCTGAGTAATAAGTGCGTATTCCCACTCGTTACTCAGCACCTGCTAAAGGCCGCGCTACCGCTAACGTTACTCAGCACTTTTTAGCAGATGCAGGATTCACAAAATCGTGTAAGTCTGCATCCCAAACACTAATGTAAATTAAATCGCAATTTTGCCGAATAATCTGACCTTTCACTGAACCAACAGCAAAACTAAAATCTTCTAACTGACGCTGTTGGATTTGTTGTAGTCCCTGCTGAATTTTGGGCGAGGCTTGACCATTTAGCATTCCATTTAAAGTAGTCTGCATCAATTGTGGATCTACAGACTGGGCAAAGGCTACCTCTGTTTGCTTTAGCACTCCAGAATTACGGTCAAATAAATAACCTAAGTCAACTTGGTTGGGTACTAATTTATAGACAACAGCGCGGGTTTTACCCCATGCACCTCTTAAATCTCTATTTGGCTTTCCCAGTGCAGCCTCTACAGTGCTTCTGGATGTTCCTGTGGGGAAAGCTGGAACACTTTGTCTAGTGGTATTCCTTTTTTGTTTCTTGGGAGGTGGGTTTGGTGGTAATGGATCTTCTTGTGGTGGGACAACAACGGTCTCATTCTCCATTTCTGGTGGTGTTGCTGTCACTTGAGGCGCGGGAGTATCCACTGGAATAGGAGGAGGATCAGAATCTAGGGGGCGATTGTTGGTTGGCGTTTCAGGAGGTGAGATTTCTGGCTGCGGGGTAGAGTTGGGGATAACGGGGGATGGAGAAAATGGGGCAGAGATAGGAGGATTAGAAGCTACAGCATCGGGACTCTGAGATTCTGGTGAGGGTATAGAATCACTAACGATTGTTTCAGATGGAGATTGGCGAGTCAGACTAGATAGTGCTACTCCACCTATCAAACCGGCTACGATTAAGCCCCCAAATATCCAAACAGGCTGTTGTTTTCTGCTAGGAGAGATTTTTTGGGGAATGGGTATGGCTTGGGTTTGTTGGGTTGCTTGAGGAGGATTAGCAATCGATGACACAGGCGTATGATCACCAGCAGATAGAGCATACAGCATTTTACTGGCAGTGGTGAAGCGATCGCTTGCCTGCGGTTTAATCGCCTGATTCAGCACCCTGGCAAAATCCGGGGAAATCTGTGGCGCGTGTTGTTGCCAAAGAATCTCGCCGGTTTGGGGGTGAGTTGGCAGTTCTTCAGGGTGTTTACCAGTCAGCAGATAAATCGCTGTCAAACCTAAACTATAGATATCAGTGGCGTAAACTGGTCTACCTACAGCTTGTTCACTAGGCATAAATCCCGGTGTACCAATCACCATCGAGCGTGTAGGATATCCTGGAGAACCCACCACAGAACGAATCGTTTCTTTAACTGCACCAAAATCGATTAAAACTGGCTTTTGGTCAACAGCACGGAGAATAATATTATCTGGCTTAATATCGCGGTGAATAATCCCTTTACTGTGAACATAATCCAACACCGATAGCAAACTCAAGGCAATTTGCCGAACAATAGTTTCACTCTGGTATCCTTTAGCTTCCAGCAAATCCCTCAAAGTTTGACCTTGAATCCATTCTTGCACCAGGTAAAACTGTCCATTCTCTAAAAAGTAAGCATGGAGTTTGGGGATTTGGTCGCTATGTTCACCCAGATATTCCAAAGTTGCGGCTTCCCTTTCAAACCTTTGTTGAATCATTTGATAGGCTTGAGGGTCATTAGCAATGGGTTTGAGTTGCTTAATCACGCAACGACGGCGAGAAGGCATATGAGTATCTTCTGCCAAAAAGGTTTCCCCAAACCCACCAGCACCGAGTACCTGAATAACTTGATAGCGATTGTTCAGCAGAATAGATGTCATGAACAGTTAAATATGTGCGCTCTTTCTCAATGTACATCACGATGTGGAGACTAGGGACTGAGGACAAATCAATTCAAAATGACCCTCTCTACGTTCCCTGCAGGACACAGGCTCTCCGACAGGAGAAGCTATGCCGTTCGCGCAGCGTCTCTGCTAAGAGAAGGCTTTACGCTGCGCTAACAAAGTTCAAGACCTCCGGGGTATTTGCCTATCAAAACTTTTGCGTCAAACATGAGAACCCCAGTTTCTTTAAAACTGAGGTTCTGAGTTCAAAGCTATCTTTAGTATCTGAGCTAACTTATACCAATTTTCCAAAATCAAGCAACCTTAATTTTGAATTTTGAATTGGTATTAACTGTTCGCGTCTAACTTCAATACTTGCCCAATCACTGCTAGGCTTTCTTCAAATAACGCCTCACGACCCCAGCGTTGTACCTGTTGACTGAGTAACGCTTCTGCTTTTTGTTCTGATAAAGAACTCACCTGTTGGAATAAACCCGCAGATTGTGCGCCGCCGTGGGTTTCCATCCGCATACAACCGCCAGTCTCAGAGCAAATGACAGTACCGCAGTCTGCTTGAGCATTAGTTGAACTTAGACGCAGGGCAATCAAATCACCCATAATATCACCCACATCTGCAACTGGAACTCCGGCTAATTCTGCTTCTACTTGTCGTTGATTTGGGGCAACGAAGCGAATGCGGGTGATATCATAATCTCCACTTTCCTTTTCATAGGAAACTGGCAGCCATTGCAAACGACTCGCCAACCAACCCAAAAATAGTAATGCTTGGGCTGGGTTGCCTTTTTCGTAATCAAGTGTCACACGGTCAATCTCTCCCAAAGCCGCGCGACGGTGGGGAGAATCGTAAGCTTCAGCAGTCAATTCTTGCCAGGCTGCGAGTCTCCGCCAGTTCAAATCAGCTAGAGGTACACCAATTTTTACTAGCTCTTGGAGGCTACTTAAATCGCTTTCTGGCTCGTTGAAATTACAAGAATCAACAATGACGTTGTTGCAAACAGCTGCCAATCGCTTAAACAATAAGTTGTTGGGGTCTGGTGTAGCTTTCCACCAGAGGAACTTGGGCAAGCCACCAATCAACAAAGCTGGAATCATCCCGCCTATTCGTTCTAAAGCGGCGGTAGTGCCACTCAAGGTAATGTATTCACAGCAAATTAGTGTACTGGAAGACTGCTTTTGAATTGGGCAGTAGGCAGAAACCTGCGCCTTGACACCTTCATCTTCACCAGCAATAGGACACAAAGCAATAATGCGGCAAGGATTGCGGAGGGCGATTTCATCAGCAATTCTGGGGCTGGTGGCATTGAAACTATAGGAAGTGATGCCGTTAGCAATTTCTCCTGTTGTACCGTTACCTTGACGTTTAGCAAATTCTTCCCGCAGTTTAGCTAGGGTTTCGGGTGTGGTTGTTCCGGTTTCTGGTAGCCCATACTTGATTTGCACTCGTCGCAAAGCTGCATCTGTCTGTGGGCCTAAAATTCCATCAATGGGGCCATTATAGAATCCCAGAGATGCTAACAGATATTGGGTTTCTTCTGGTTCGTAAACCACTAAGGTAAAGGTGGTAGCGCGGGTAGCCGCAGGTAATGCGCCATCTTCGCCAGTGATACCGTAGCTTTGCCAAATTTGATTTAGTTCCGTTTCAATTTCGTTAAGCGAAATATCCTTGGGGGCTTGAAGAGAGAAAATAGTTGGGGCTTGGGAAGTCATAGTAGTTGTGATGTTGTCAGTGATCAGTTTGAATTGAGGGTGTAGGGCTGTGAGGGTGTGGGGGTGTAGGGGAAGAAAAACCTTTAGAGGTCAACAAGCAATACCTATTCCCCAATTCTCAATCCCCAATCCCCAATCCCCAATCCCTATTCCTACAGTCTGCGCCAGCGACGACCGTCTTGATTAATCAAAAGTTCTGCTTCTGCGGGTTCCCAAGTACCTGCTTCATATTGGGGAACAACTAGGGGGTCGGCGGGTGTATCCCAAACAGAAAGGGCGGGGGTGACTACCTGCCAAGCTGCTTCTACTTCATCTGCACGAGTAAATAATGTTTGGTCGCCCATCATACAATCGAGGAATAGGCGATCATACGCATCGGAAGTAGCGGCAATCCCAAAAGAACCATAGCTGAAGTCCATATCCACGGAACGGGTACGGAATTCTGCCCCTGGCATTTTGACATCAAAACGGAGGGAAATTCCTTCATTGGGTTGAATCCGCATTGCCAAAATATTGGCGTTTCTTTGTTGCGCGGCGGATTGGAACATCCGAGAAGGAACGTCGCGGAAGTGGATGGAAATCTCACTGACTTTTTTCGGCATCCGCTTACCAGTCCGCAGATAGAAGGGGACACCTTGCCAACGCCAGTTATCCACCATAAACTTCATTGCTACATAGGTAGGGGTTGTAGAACTGGGATCAACTCCTGGTTCTTCCCGATACCCTGGTGCTGGCTGTCCTTTCATCCAGCCGGCACTGTATTGACCACGTATGGCTGAACGTGACAGGTTATGTACATCAGCTAACCGTGTAGCTTGTAAAACTTTGACTTTTTCGGTGCGGATACTGTCGGCATCCATTGAGTTGGGTGCTTCCATCGCAGTGAGACAGTAAAGCTGCATCAGGTGGTTTTGCAACATATCCCGCAGTGCGCCGGCTTTCTCGTAGTAACCAGCCCGGTCTTCCACACCTACGGTTTCAGCTACGGTAATTTGTACGTGGTCAACAAACTGACGATTCCACAAGGGTTCAAAAATCGCATTGGCAAAGCGAAAGACTAGCAAGTTTTGAACTGTTTCTTTACCCAAGTAGTGGTCGATGCGGTAAACTTGGTTTTCTTTACAATATTTTTGTACTATTTGGTTGAGGCTTTGAGCAGATGCCAAGTCCCGACCAAAGGGTTTTTCAATGACTAGACGATGTTTGTAGGGGTCGTCTAGCATTCCACCTCCCCCTAGCTGTTTGATAGCTTCAGGAAAGAAGTTAGGCGCAACGGAGAGGTAAAACATTCTGTTACCTCGTGTACCCCGTTTTTCGTCTAATTCGCTTAAGAGATTTTTCAGTTTTTGGTAACTCTCAGGATTATCTATGTCTCCAGGGCAGTAGAACAGACCTTGAGAGAAATCTTGCCAGAGTTCTTCGGGATCAACACCACCATGAACCTCTTCCATACCTTTCCGCATTTGTTCGCGGAAGTATTCGTGACTCCACTCACGACGTGCTACGCCGACAATGGTAGTTTCTGGGGGAATGCGTCTTTCCCGGCGTAATTTGTACAGTGCGGGGACGAGTTTGCGCCAGGTTAAATCACCAGATGCGCCAAAGATGACGATGATTTGAGGTTCGGGCATCCCTTGTTGTTGCAGACCAACGCGCAAGGGATTTTCTAGGAGACTAACCATAACAGTTTTCGATTCTAGGTGGGGATTGGGGATTGGGGAAAAAATTTTAGATTTTAGATTTGCAATTTTGGATTGGAGTTCAAATCTAAAATCCAAAATCTAAAATCTAAAATTCCTAGTCCCTATACTGGTGACAATAGCTTGACTTTGCGCTCTAAAGAGTTCATTAGGGACTGGAAGGGCTGGACAAATTTGTTAATACCTTCGATTAACAGTTCATCCATAACAGCATTGAGATCAATATTGATGTCGGGGTCTTTGAGGCTTTCTATTAGCTGATAAGCTTCATCTACTCCTGTTTCTAGACGATTAGCGACACTACAGTGTTCGGCACAGGCGGTAATTGTTCCTGGTGGTAGGGTGTTGACGGTATCTGGGCCAATTAACTCATCAACATACATGACATCGCTGTAGTTGGGGTCTTTGGTGCTGGTGCTAGCCCACAATAATCTTTGCACTTTTGCGCCTTTGGCGGCTAGGTTTTGCCAACGACTATCCGCAATAATTTTTCTGTACTCTTGATAAGCAATCTTGGCATTTGCGATCGCTACTTTACCTTTGACGGCTCTAAGTCTGGCTTCTAAATTAATATCATCAACGCCCCGTTGTAATTTGGCATCAATTTTGCCGTCAACGTTGCTATCAATGCGACTAAGAAAGAAGCTAGCCACAGAAGCAATCGAGCTGATATCTTTACCCTGTGCCAAGCGTTTTTCTAAGCCCCGCATATAAGCCTCTAATGTCTTGATATAGCTTTGCACAGAAAATAGCAGAGTGATATTCACATTAATACCTTCAGATATTACCTGTTCAACTGCTGGCAATCCTGCCTCTGTACCAGGGATTTTTATCATGACATTTTCCCGCCCAATTTCTTGGAAATACCGCCGGGCTTCTGCTATTGAGGCTTGGGTATCATGGGCGATGGTTGGTGGTACTTCTATACTCACATAACCATCTTGTTTATTTGAGGCTTCATATACAGGGCGCAAGATATCACAGGCATTACGGATATCTGCAAACACTAGGGATTCATAAATTTTGTATGTGGGTAGTTTTGCCTGAATACCGGCTTCGATATCAGCATCATAAATCGCATTATCTGCGATCGCTTTTTCAAAGATAGCTGGATTGGAGGTAATACCACAAATTCCTTGATTTTCAACTAGGTTTTTGAGTTCCCCTGATTGAATAATGTCCCGGCTCAAATTATCCATCCAAATACTTTGGCCGTATTGTTTAATTTCTAATAGATGATTGGTGGCCATAGCTTTTGTCTGACTCCATTAATGATGTTTCTAAGTGAATTTGACCAAACTCATCAAAATCAAAAGTTTTGATGGTGACTTTTGCATTTTTGCGTCGTTATTCACTTATTGCATCGGCCAGGTGAGATAATCTGAGTGCTGTAAAGCCCTGCGGGCATAGCTGCGCTTAGAGCGGTAGTGCGGCGTTTAGCCGATACTCAGTAAAAGATACTGATACTATACTCACTCATTTCCTGCCTTTTGCCTTCTGCCTCCTCAATGACCATTCTGAATAAACGACTCTACTTTGGCGACATCCTCTTTGCTACCAATAATTAATGGAGTGCGTTGATGTAGTTTTGTCGGTACTACATCTAATATTTCTACTAAGCCTGTAGTCGCACGACCGCCAGCTTGTTCCATTAAAAAGGCCAGGGGAGCAGATTCATACAACAAGCGCAATTTTCCTTCTGGTTTTTGAATTGTGCCTGGGTAAAGAAATACACCACCTTGTAGCAAAATTCTGTGTATATCACTTACCATTGCGCCACTGTAGCGAGATGTGTAACCTTCTGTGCGATGGACGTAACGGATGTATTCCCGGTAGGATTCTTCCCATTGCCAAAAGTTACCTTCGTTAACGCTGTAGATGGGGCTGTGGTCGGGAATCCTGATATTTTCTTCAGTAAGGATAAACTCTCCTAAGCTGGGATCTAGGGTAAAAGAATGAACTCCTTTGCCAATGCTATAGACCAGCATCGTACTAGGCCCATAAAGTATGTACCCCGCAGCAATTTGCTTGCGTCCGTTGGTAAGCAGGTCTTTAGCCTGACCATCACTATCGTCTCCTTCTTGTTGACGAATTGCAAAAATCGAACCCAAACTCAGATTAGTATCAGTGTTTGATGAACCATCAATGGGGTCATATAGCAGGGTATAGCGACCAACGGGACAATTTTCAGGGATGTAATAGGGTTCATCCATTTCCTCGGAAGCTAGGCGACAAACTAAGCCGCTTTGCTTGAACACTGAGATAAATACGTCGTTGGCGTAGACATCCATCTTTTTGACGGATTCTCCTTGCACATTGACTTCCCCAGTAAATCCCAGAACGCCTTCCATTAGACCGGCACGACTGAGGCGACGCGCAACTAGTTTGCCGGCTAAAGCAATCCGATTCATCAGCGCACTTAAATCTTGTGCATCTGGGGAAAAACTTTGAAGTTGCTGTAGTACGTGACGTGATAAGGTTGTACAATCACGATCTAGGCTTTTGTCTGTAGCGTCGTTCATATACATCTCTAAAGGTTCTGACGCTTTAGTCATTTTGGTTACTCCCTAGGGACTGGCTGTTTGTTAGTTGGGTGAGTCAGTTTTATTATGGCAACTTATAGCTGCTGCCTCTATCTTAGAAAGGTAATTTGATAACTTAGATGTGATTTTAGATAAACTAAAGGAATCAATTTTTTTGGTTGCCATGCTTGGGCGGTCGCTATTGCAGAAAAATGAGTTTGAGTCACTATACTTAGTGTTTATTGCAGCCAAAGAAACCAAATTCACTTAGCAATACAAATTTTTCAACCAAAAAAAATCCGACGAGTTATTAGAAATTTTTGCCTAAAGTTAACTGGTCGGATTGGTATTGTCAATTTGTTAATAATGGCTGATTATTGCTAGCACTTCATAGCAGAATCAACACTTCAATCCTTTGAAGGTAAAGATACAATGCACACAAATTTTAGTAGAGAAGAATATTTTTTCCTTTGTGTTTTGGTGTTTAAAAAATGATTTTTTTACCACAGAAATAGGAAAAAAATCATGTTTCTACTTGTGACACTTGGAAAGGTAAACTTCACGCCTATGGACGTTGCTCTACTCTAAACAATAGTGCTAAAAATCGTAGCCAGATTAAAAGTCTTGTCTTTTGTTCCAACCACCTCGTCGGTCATCTTCTCGCGGTTTAGCTTTGTTGACTCTAAGTTGACGACCCATCCATTCTGCACCATCTAATTCAGTAATAGCTGCATCTTCTTGGGTGTCTTCATTCATTTCAACAAAAGCAAAACCACGCATCCGACCGGTTTCACGGTCAGTAGGTAAAACAACTCTTTTGACTTCGCCGTAGTCTGCAAATACGGCTTTCAAGTCTGCTTCGGTAGCTTGGTAAGAGAGATTTCCAACGTAGATAGTCATGTGGGATCACGTAATTGTCAAAAACAGAGCAAGTAGTTCAGCGATAAAACAGATTGCAAAGCTTGCATAGTCTCTTTTAAGTCACAGATGGCAAGTGTTGTAAGGCAGCATTCATATTGCTAGCATGAGCTTCAACTAATCCTCCTCTGCTTCTGAACTAAAGCATACGCTCATATAATAACTGATTGTGACATTTTTCAAAGTGAGAGATTTTACAAACTTTCAATAAAATACAATTAGCAACTCTTATATGTTTGATAGTTCAGATAATTTTGTTTTCTAAAATACAATTTTTAGAATATTAGCACTCCTCGAAATAAAATTTTGAGGGTTCTTGGTTCAGTAAACCAACTTATTTAAGATCCGGCGATTGCTGTTTATCTTAAGTAAGCCGTGGGAATAAATAAAACTATGTTAAACAATGTAAAGTTATCGGAATTGATTTCTTAGTCAGGGATTTAGCCCTTTTTTTAGGACTAAATCCCTGACTATAAATCTTTAATTATTTACACTTTGCCATTACGATCATCTTGATCTGGCGTAGAACCAGGAATAACTGGTTGAAGTAAAGGTGGTTCAGATGAGACAGGCGTATCACTAGAATTAGTTTCTACTTCATTGTTGTTAGGCTTTGGTGTCTGCTGAGAATTAGATGCTTGTTGCTGTTCAAGTTTTTGTTGTGCGATTTTTTGATCAACTTGCTGCATTAGTAGTTCAATTTTTTGTGCTTGCTCAAGATTACCTTGCTCGCGGTATTGGTTATGAGCGCGTTTTAAGGCACTGCTAGCTTTTTTCAGGTCTCCTTGATTGTATAAAGTGACACCTAAATTATAATAAGCTGAGGTATTTTTAGGATCTTGACGAACAGCCTGCGTATAAACTGTAATAGCTTCAGCAGTTTGACCTTGGAGTACCATCAGACTTCCCAAATTACTATAAGCGGCGGCATTTTTGGGATCTAATTTAAGAACTTGCTGATAAGAGGCGATCGCTTCTTCCATTTTGCCAGATTCTTGCAGGGCGATCGCTAGATTATGATAGGCATTAGCATTGCTGCTATCAAAATTAATTGCTTGTTGGTAAGCTGCGATCGCTTCTGGTAGTTCTCCTTGTTCGTAGAGTAATAAACCCAAATTGTATTGAGTTGTTGCCCTGGTTGGATCTACTACCAAAGCTTGACGATAAGCTGTAATAGCTGCTTCTTTTTGTCCTTGGCGATGCAATGCTAACCCTAAGTTGTAATAAGCTTCTCCCAGATTGGGGTTAATTCTAATCGCCTCACCATATTCCTGCACAGCTACATCTAGACGATTTTGCATGAGGAAAATATTACCTAGATAATTCCTTGCCATGCCAATATTTGGATCTTGCTGCAATGCTTGACGAAAAGCATATTCTGCACCTGGCCAGTCGCTGCGGTTATAGCGCGTCACTCCCTGTTGGTAAAAAATAGCCGCATCTAAATCCTGAGAGATAGGAGTTTGTGCGAATACCTTACCTCCTGGCAAATTAATGACTGTTGGTGCAGCCAACATCAAAACAGCAGAAGCAGCACAGAGAAGTCCTATCGGTGGCGTTTGCCAACAAGAAGTGCGGTTGCAGGTGATGGGATATAAGCCGTAAAACCACTGTTTAAGAAGATGTTGTTTATACATAATGGAATCTCTGCACGAAGGTTTAGATCCTTATAAGTCAGAGTACCCACCACTACATGAAAAATTAAAAGTTGCACAAGAAAAATTTGTAAAGGGACTGGGAATTGGGCATTGGGAAAAATACTACCTTTTTCTTTTATCTAAACTCAGCACTCCCCACTCCCCACTCCCCACTCCCTACTCAGCACTCCCTACTCAGCACTCACAACTCCCTACTCAGCACTCACAACTCCCTACTCAGCACTCACAACTCAGCACTCAGCACTCTCTTAGCTTCCGGCAAAATTAACATGGCATCACCAAAAGAATAAAACCGATATCGAGAAGCGATCGCTTGCTGGTATATATTTAATAACCTTTGTCTGCCTATGAGCGCACTAACCAGCATTAGTAAACTAGAACGGGGTAGATGAAAGTTAGTAATTAAACCCTCCACGACTCGCCATTGGTAGCCAGGATAAATAAATAAGTTAGTTTTTCCACAAAAAGGTTGCAAATCTCCAGATGCGGCGGCTGCACCTTCTAAAGCGCGTACTGCTGTCGTTCCTACAGCGATAATGCGACCCCCTGCGGCTTTGGTGGCGCGAATTTTCTCTACAGTATCGGCGGGAACTTCAATCCATTCTTCGTGCATTTCGTGGCTGGTGACATCTTCCACTTCCACAGGGCGAAAAGTTCCTACACCAACGTGCAGAGTAATAAAAGCTTGGTCGATATTGCGATCGCCTAAATTAGCAATTAATTCTGGTGTAAAGTGTAACCCAGCTGTTGGAGCTGCGATCGCTCCTGGTTGTTCGGCGTAAACAGTTTGATACTGTTCATCTGCTGCTTGGGATGTAGTAATGTAAGGCGGAAGCGGGATTTCACCGAATTTATCTAAAACTTTGATTAAAGATTGATTATCTGGTATGTCAAATTGCAATAAGCGTCCGCCTGTGTCTTTGTCTGTTTCTAAGACGGTAGCTGTTAGCTGAGAACTGGGGATAAGGGGCAATGGGGACTGGGAATTGGGGATTGGGGAGAGAGGAAATCTTCCTGGTTCAAAAAAGATTTTACTTCCTGTTTTAAACCGTTTTCCGGGTTTAACTAGGGCTAACCAACAGTTATGCTGGCGTTCTTCTAGGAGTAAAATTTCTACTTCTGCACCAGTTGACTTACGTCCATATAGTCGTGCTGGAATGACTTTGGTGTTATTCATGATTAACAAATCTCCAGGGCGCAGGAGGTCTGGTAAATCATGAAAAATGTGGTGTAATGGTGCTGTTGTGTTACCTGTCGCCTGAGAATTAACTACCAACAAACGAGAACTATCCCTAGGAACAGCCGGATTTTGAGCAATCAGTTCTAAAGGCAGTTCATAATCATATCCAGCTAATGAACAATCTAAATTTGTATCTTGTGTTGCTTGTTTAGACATTTGAATGTGATTGACTTGTAATACTAGCTGTTCCTTTGAAAGAGTGCTGAGTAATGAGTAATGAGTGCTGAGTAAAAATCCCAGTCCATCAGCTACCATCTCACACAAGCAAAATTCTTCATTTTTGACTTTTGACTTTTGACTTCCGCGTAGCGGTGCTAGTAAAGCGCAGCGTAAATCAACCTACCATCTCATACAAGCAAAATTCTTCATTTTTGACTTTTGACTTCCGCGTAGCAGTGCTAGTCCTTTGCTTAGACTACAAGAATCAGTGACGCGTACACAAGAATATAAAAATTGGGTAAAACTCCCCATGCAAAGACGGGGGCTTTTACCCTACCGAAAGTAGGGATCAATTTAAGAAGATAGAAATGTAGGATTGGCTTTGATCCAAAAGCATTATGATGGAATACTTGTATTATCTGGCAAATGCCAGTCTCACCCTGAGAGTTGTTCAACACTTGCACGCTAGACCTAGAACTCCTGTTTCGTTCGTCACCGTGATTCATCAAATTGATGGTTGGGTGGTGAGGATCAAACTAAAAGGTCAAATTTCGCCCCAAGAGGATGGAGATATTCGAGCTTTTCTCAATGAAATGGGAATTAGCTATGAGCCGCCGATGCGGGTACAAATGGCACTTTGGAGTTTAGAAGCTGGGCAATGCCCTGTTGATGTGATGCGCCGCTATCAAGTAGCGATCGTTTCTCACGGTAGCCCAGAAAGAGAGGAAATAGAGGCTTTCCGGCAACAGTTTGTCCGGGGGTTGGGTTATTGTCCAGAAACTCTGGCCTGAAAGGGAATAGAGAATAGGGAACAGGTGACAGGAAAAACTAGATTAGACAAAATTCTAGTTAGCCCTTTACCTCTTTTCGTAAAACTTTATGTATTTAAAAATGTTACATACAATTTGGTAATTGGTAATAGAGATATTTCATCCATAACCAATTACCGATCGCCTCTAATCAATCACATCGAAAGCAGCTGGAATATATTCTTGTAACTGAAATTGGTATCCTGCACCCGATGAGATGGCTAGGGCTTCTGGAATGATTTTTTGATGAGCGTACTGTTGCAAAATTGGCTGACAACGAACAATCGCCACATCAAAGCGACAGGAGCAATTTGCTTTCTCAGGGTATTTGGCTAAAAATATGCCAGCAGTCCGTCCGATTTTCGCCTGTTTTTTAGGGGTAATGGCATTTTTACCCCAGGAATCCCAATTACCGATACTACGGGTTTTAACTTCTATAAAAGCCAGTGTAGAGTCTATTTGGTTTCTTGTTGTATTGGGATACTGAGCGATAATATCAATTTCTCCCCAACGACAACAAAAACGCCGTTGTATAATTAACCAACCTGTAGATTGTAACCATTGAGTTACGAGGTCTTCTCCTAAGTCCCCAATATCGGCATAATGTGATGGAGGAGGATTTACCATTGGCTGGGAATAGCATGAATTTTAAGTTATCTAAGTTAAGCGATGGGCTATACCCTACTTTTCCTGCGGAAAATTACGGAAACAGCGATCGCGTATTAGCTTCTAAACTCGATTTATCTTCTACTCACTTCGAGTTAGGGCATAAAAAATATCATCGAATTTTGACCAATATACTTAGTTTATTGCTGTGCATAGCAGTCGGCATTACGGCAATTGCCGGTTTTTCTCCCACAGCTTTAGCACTTGAGTACAACAAAGAAATTTTAATAGAGGCTGATTTTTCGGGACGTGATTTAACAGACTCTAGTTTTACCAAAGCCAATCTGCGTCAAAGTAATTTTAGTAACTCTAATTTACGGGGTGTGAGTTTCTTCGCGGCCAATTTAGAGTCAGCCAATTTACAGGGGGCAGACCTAACAAATGCTACCCTGGACTCAGCTCGTCTCATCAAAACTAATTTAACAAATGCTGTATTGGAAGGAGCATTTGCGGCTAGTGCCAAGTTTGACGGCGCAATTATTGATGGAGCAGATTTTACTGATGCGCTATTACGTCAGGATGAACAAAAAAAATTGTGCAAGCTAGCTAAAGGCACTAACCCTACTACTGGACGTGACACACGGGATAGTTTGTTTTGTCCTTAGTATTAATACATATTAAAAAATAAACCCCCAATTTCTTGAAGAAATTGGGGGTTTGCTATAAGTATTTTCTAATACTTATCTTTTGGTAATTCTACTAATATCTGGCTGGTACTGTTGACTGGTGATGTGGGAGGGACTATTGGTTGTGGATCTATGAGTGTAGCCTCACCATCCTTATTGGTTTGATTCCATAAAATCATTGACAGTAACCCATCAACTAAACCGTTGGTGCTGCCATTGCTACCACCGACTAAAATATCAGGAATCAAACGGACATTGCGATCGCCGATAATTTGCATGAGTTGCATGGCTGTATAACCTTGTGTTCCCAAAGCTTGTACACCAGTACGGTAGGTTTCAGCTTTGGCGTTACCTGTAGCCCTAATTCCTTCCGCTTCTGCGATCGCTTTGAGTTTGGTAGATTCTGCTTCCCCATTGGCGTGCTTAATGTTTGCTTGAGCTTTCAGTTCCGCAATCTGCACGCTTTGCTCTGATTTCACCATTTCTTGTTGAATATCAGCCAAAGCTGTCTCCCGCACAAGTTTCTGGCGTTGGGTTTGTGCCATCTGTTGCACTTCGTAAGTCTTGCGTTCTTCTTCGGCAATCTTACGTTCTGTTTGGGTTAACATCAGCGATTCTGGCGGCTGAATATCACCAATTAAGGTATCAATCGCTTGCACGTCATAAGCTCGCAATGCTGCCTTAATATACTCTGATGCTTCAACTTGGCGTTCACTCCGGGCATTCAAGAAGTCTAGCACGGTGTAATCTTGGGCTGAGTTGCGGAAATAATTACCAATGCTGGGTTCAAGGACGTTATCAACCAAGTTTTGCATTGCACCCACGCGGGAAATAACTTTAGGTGCATCCAACGCGCCGACATGGATGATTTGCGATACTTCCAAATCAAAGGCGAAACCATCTTTAGAACGGACAGTTAAAGATTCTAAATTCGCGTCGTATTTATGCCTTTCTGTGCGTCCTGACCAGTTTAATACGATGTTAGTAGTGGGTACTAATTCTACTTTCATGATGCGGGTGTTGATGGGATGTTTACCCGGATACAGAGGTTCAACCCAGACACCTTTATGACCAGGATTCACTAAGTTACCGTGGGTAAAAGCTGCACCACTCACATCTTCTTGGGCTTTACCGACGAAAGAAATTACCACACCTACATAGCCAATGGGAATTTCCGTCATTGGTACTTGTTCAACGTTGACAAGCCAGGGATTGAGATTCCAAGAACCAGAAAGCAGAATTTGCTCTTGTAAACCCCTGCGTCCTCCACCATCTAAGAATTTCTGACCGTTTTGGAAGTTATCGTGTCCTGTAATCACTGTACCGGCAATTTCCCCTCCGGATATCGGCATCCCGTCTAAGGTGGTGACGATGCCCACTTTATCAGATGCCACAGTATACACGCGTAACTGTTCGGGAGTCATACCGTGAGATGTGGCGTTGGCAGCCATGATTACTTTAAACAGGGCAGTATTAATCCTGTATGTACCCGCAGTGATAAACCCCATTTGCCGCCCTTTTTCACCCCCTTGGGTGAGGAATTTTCGGGCATCTTGAAAATTATCACAGCTAACGATTTTACCTAATATCCGTTCTGGTGGATTAGATTCACCATCAGCCGCGACAATAACCGCAATTTCACCTTGAGGAACAACAACAACTGTCTCTTTGCGTACCGAATATTGCCAAGGCCAATAACCCCAGTGCCAACCAGGTGCTAAGGTGTCAGCCTGTAAGCCGGCTTCACCGTTGAGGGCAATTAGCTGTCCGGCTGGCAGACCTTTTCCAGAAATAGTAAATTTTTTGACAACAACACCAACTTCTCGTTCGCCAATAACTACTAATCCACCAAAGAACAGGGGAAAAAAGATGACTAAACCACCAACCACCACAATGGGGACAAGCAATACAGGATCAACTCCAACTGCTTGATATTGCCTGTTGCTGATTTGTAATTGAGCAATATTTGGTTGTGTCTGCTCCAGTGGGACTGATGCAGAGGCAATTTCTTCTAAAGTAGATGTTTTTACATTAGTAGCGTTGGCAGGGTTAACACTACCAGCTAATGCTAAGGAAGCTATAAATGTAGTTGCAAAACAAGCTAATTTATTTTTTTTAGTCTTACCAAGGGAAGATGAAAAATTTTTCATAATTTGCGCCCTTCTGGGCAACTAATTATCTAAAGTATCACTTCACTTGCTAAAGACAGGTTTTCTTAAACTTGGTGTAATTTTTTTGATTTATGCCTATCGTAACCAGCAGTTTTGCGTACAAGAAATGGGAATTGTCAAACTAAAGGTATAGAAGTGAGAAGCAGGACTTACGCAAGTGTCACAATTGATGGTGCGTGACGCTATCAGTCTGATGACTACGTTCCAATACTTTCGCAGCGTCACACACCCTACATAAACTAATTCATAGAAAAACGGGAAAATTAGGGCAAAAGACGGTAGAAAATTATAATGTGTTAATTAGGGTTATTCAGGGTAGCAAAAATAACTATTCTGTTGAAAAATGCCAAAAAGCTTATTAAAGAAGCTTTCTTACCTCCTGCCTTCACCAGATTAACAGGACTTATGACTATAGATTTACGGGAATTCTTTAAAGCGACAGACCCTAGCCGGACTCTGTTTATTCAAAATAGCTCAGATAGTAAGTATTATATTGATTTCTCTTCGGTGCGCGGTGGGGATATTATTCAAACCCTCAAGAAAAGGATTACCTTTTTTCAGCCAGATGAACCTACCTGCACCTTATTTACTGGACATATTGGCTGTGGAAAATCTACGGAACTGATTAGACTACAGGCAGAGTTAGAAAGTTTAGGCTTTCATGTAGTTTATTTTGAGTCTACCGATGATTTAGAAATCACTGATGTCGGTATTGCCGATGTGTTGCTGGCGATCGCGCGCAGAATTAGTCAAAGTCTGGATAAAATTATCCTGGAGGATACTAACAAGTTTAATGCTTTGCTGCAAGGTGCGTTGCAATTGCTCAACTCCGAGGTGACAGGGGTAAAAGCTAAAGTTCCTGGGGTGGGTGATGTCGGCTTTAGTGCAGAGAAAGAAAAACTATCGCTGTCGGTAGGTATTGGCGAAATTACAACTAAGATTAAAAGTGATCCTCGACTGCGGGAGAAAATCAATCAGTATCTTGCACCGCAGAAGATTCAGCTATTAGAAGCTATTAACCAAGAATTATTGCAGCCGGCGATCGCAAAACTCAAGCAGCAAGGTAAACAAGGATTGGTTGTGATTGTCGATAACCTCGACCGCATAGATAATAGTCCCAAGCCTTGGGGTAGACCACAACAGGAATATTTATTTGTAGACCAGGGTGAATATCTCACCAAGCTGAATTGTCATCTAGTCTACACCATGCCCCTGTCTCTGAAGTTTTCCAACGATTACGGCACACTCACCCAGCGATTTCACGACGACCCCAAAGTATTACCGATGGTGTCTGTACAATATCCTGATGGGAGTATCCATCAAGAGGGGATGGGATTAATGCAGCAGATGGTTTTAGCTAGAGCCTTTCCCGACTTGCAAGCAGCAGAACGCCTAGAAAAGATTACCGAAATTTTTGATAGTGTTAGCACCTTAGAGCGTTTATGTATGATGAGTGGTGGTCATGTGCGGGACTTGCTCAGGCTTTTGAATAGCTGGATTATGGAAGAAATGGCGATTCCCCTTAGCCGTAAAACCTTAGAACAAGTGATACGTTCTCGCCGCAATGAAATGATGTTGCCAATTTCTGAGTCAGAATGGCGATTATTAAGGGATGTCAAGCGGAATAAAAGAGTCAGCGATGACGACGGATATCAAAAATTGATTCGTAGCCGCTTTGTCTTTGAATATCGAGAAAGCGGTGAGTCGTGGTTTGATGTTAACCCCATCTTGGCTGAAGCTAGGGAATTAACCAGCCTTTAGGTTTGTAGTAAGCACTTTAGTGCTTATTACACCAAAACACTGAAGTGCTTACTACGAACTAAATTAGCTTTATGAGTCAACAACAACCAGAAGATAATCTAATCAATAGCGATCGCTCTGTTGCACAATTAGCTTGGGCGATTGAAAATAGCGTCGGACAGTTCAAGCTGATTTTGGCACGGTGTAATTATAGTAAATTGCGCGATCGCTTGATTGCAAGATTGCAGGAAATCTGCCAAGTTGAAATTCAGGTTTTAGTAGTCCAGCAGTCTCACAGAACTCTGTTCACAGCTATTCAGGAAACCTTTGGGGAAAATATCTCCGGCTGTGTGATGGTTGTCGGCTTGGAGGCTGTGCAGGATTTATCGCAGATGTTAACTGCTGCTAATCAGGTTAGGGAAGAATTTCGTAAACACTTTAATTTCCCTTTGGTAGTGTGGATTGATGATGCCATTTATCAACAATTAATACAAGTTGCACCAGATTTAGAAAGTTGGGCAATTACTAAAAGTTTTGATATTAATCAACAAGAGTTAACAGATTTTATTATCACCATTGCTCATAAATGGTTTAATAATCAACTTAATTTAAATTTTTATGAATATCTAAAACTAGAAACTGAATTAACAGCCGCACAGAAAGAACTAATAAATGAAGAAAACCCCTCTCCCAACCTCTCCCCTAAAAGTAGAGAGGCTTTTCCTGTTCCCCCTTCCCTACTAGGGAAGGGGGTTAGGGGGTTAGGTCAATACCCTAATTTAGAAATTAATGCCTTTATAGAATCCCTATTAGGTTTAACAAAACAGATTAATAATCAAAAAGATGCTGCCATCCAACATTATCAGACAGCGTTAACCCTGTGGCAGCAAAACAATAATCTAGAATGGCAGATAAAAATCCTGGGTGAGAAAGCTTTTTGTGCGTATCTCGAAGCCATTAAACAACAAGATAAAGAGCATTTAGCTTGGCAGGCAACACGGCAATATATTGCAGAGTATATTCAATTAAGCACTCAAATTAATCGCCCAGATATCATTGCTAATTCTCTTAATAAACTAGGTGATATTCTCCAGGAATTAGAACTTTTGCAACAATTAAAAACCTTTGCTGAACAATCTTTATCTATTCATCAAACAAACAACAGACTAAGAGAACTAGCCAGAGATTATGGTTTTTTAGCTGAGGTAGCTTTAGCTGAAGAAGACTGGAAACAAGCAATATATTTAGTTAAACAAGCATTAGAAATTATCCCGACCATTCCTAGTCAGTCTTTAGATCATAGATTGGCAAAGTCCGTTCAAACTTACGACTTAAATTTATATAAATTTATCTTGAGTCGCGCTCAATATCGTTTGGGTAACACTCAAGATGCCATTCATAACTTAGAAACTGCCAAAGATGGGGCAAATCCCCAAGAAGATGTCAGACTTTATATTGATATTCTCAATCAGTTACAGCAGTTTTACTTTGAACAGAAACAATATCTCAAAGCTTACAACATTAAACAGCAACGACGCTCCATAGAACAACAATTCGGCCTGCGAGCTTTTGTTGGTGCAGGGAGATTAGAAGCTAGTAGACAAACATTTGTAGAGACGTTATACACAACATCTAATATATCCCCAGAAATTTCCGCCTCTGGTCGTCAATTAGATGTAGAAAGATTAGTCGAACGCCTCAACAATGATGATTATAAGTTGATAGTTATTCATGGTCAGTCTGGAGTTGGGAAAAGTTCCCTTGTCAACGCGGGTTTAGTTCCAGCCTTGCAACAACAATCAATCCGCGCCAAAGATAATTTAGTCATTGTCATGCGCGTTTACACCAACTGGGTGGAAGAGTTGGGACGGTTGTTGGAGGCAGGGAGCAGGGGGCAGGGAGCAGGGAGCAGGGAGCAGGAGAGTAGGGGAATAAAAAGGGACAGTTCTACTGCCGAAGTTCACAGTTCGAGTTCAGAGGTTCACAGTTCAGCCTCAGAACCTAAAGATTCTTGTTTTGAACATCAAACTCCGAGTTCTGAACTCGAAAGTTCTCATTTAGAACTCGAAAGTTCTCACTTAGAACCTGAAAGTTCTCACTTAGAACCTGAAAGTTCTCACTTAGAACCCGAACATTCTCATTTAGAACCCGAACATTCTCATTTAGAACCCGAACATTCTCATTCAAATCTTAATTCTTTCGCATCTCCCCTGCTCCCCTGCTCCCCTGCTCCCCTGCTTCCTCATTCCCTCCTCAACTCATTGCGCGAAAAAGAACAACGCAACCTCCGCACGGTGCTAGTTTTTGATCAATTTGAGGAATTTTTCTTTGTTTACACCGAACCAGCACAACGTCAGCAGTTCTTTGAGTTTCTGGGGTCATGTCTAGAGGTTCTATCAGCCAAAGTTATCTTATCCTTGCGGGTTGATTACATCCATTACTTGCTGGAATGTAATGATTTGCCCAACTTTCAGATTATTGCTAATGACATTCTCAGTAATAACGTGCTTTACAAGTTGGGGAATTTCTCCCCCGACGATACGAAGTCAATTATTCAGCGTTTAACTGCAAATACTAGTTTTCGCTTAGAACCTGCTTTAGTTGATGCAATGGTAGACGACTTAGCGGGAGATTTTGGTGAAGTGCGTCCCATTGAGTTGCAAGTAGTGGGGGCGCAATTGCAAGCTGAGAACATCACTACTTTAGAAAAATATCGGCAGTTCGGCACTAAACAAGACTTGGTGCAGCATTATTTAAATGAAGTTGTCTATGATTGCGGTGAAGAAAATCAGCAGTTGGCGGAAATTGTGCTGTTTTTGCTGACTGATGAAAGAGGGACGCGTCCGTTAAAGACTCGCGTGGAGTTAGAACGGGATTTGCAGCAATATTTCTCGGCTAGTGATGTTGAATCTGGGGAGATCCCCCCAACCCCCCTTAAAAAGGGGGGCAAATTTTGGCAATTCTCCCCAACCTCGCTGACAAAGTGGAGCAATGTTCTTAAAGTCCCCCTTTTTAAGGGGGATTTAGGGGGATCAGATGATTTGTGTATAGATAATTTAGATTTAGTATTAGACATTTTTGTCAAATCAGGCTTAGTAGTTTTGCTACCAGAAAACCCAACTGACCGTTATCAACTAGTACATGACTATTTAGCCAACTTTATCCACCAGCAACAAGAACCTAAGTTAAAGCAGGTGATGGCGGAACTGCAAAAAGAGAGAGAACAAAGAAAACAAAGTGAAGCTAAACTGAATAAATTTCTCAAACGCGCTTTGTTTGGTTCGGTAGCCGCAGGTATAGGAATGGCTATTTTGACTACTTTAGCAGTGCGATCGGCTGACGATGCACAAAGAGAAAAACAAAACGCTGAAGCCAATGAAATTAACGCCTTGAATAATTCTTCAGAAGCGTTTTTTGTATCTGATAAACATCGAGATGCTTTGATAGAAGCATTAAGGGCAAGTAAAAAACTCAACGGCACAGTTTGGAAGCAGGAAAAAAGCGATACCAGAATACGAACGGTGACAACTTTACGGCAAGCAGTTTATTTAAAACTAAACGAAAAAAAAGAAAATCGTGCTATTGAGGTAAATACTTTAGAAGGTCATAGCAATTTGGTCAATAGCGTCGCCTATCATCCAGATGGCAAACAGTTAGCTTCTGCAAGTGCTGACAAGACAATCAAAATCTGGGATATCAGCACAGGTAAAACCCTGCAAACTCTCTCTGGTCATAGCAATTGGGTCAATAGCATCGCCTACAGTCCTGATGGGCAACAGTTAGCATCCGCCAGTTGGGACAAGACAATCAAAATCTGGGATATCAGTACAGGTCAACCCCTAAGAACTCTTTCTGGTCATAGCAGTCCAGTCATTAGCATCGCCTACAGTCCTGATAAGCAACAGTTAGCTTCCGCTAGTATTGACAGCACCATTAAAATCTGGGATATCAGCACAGGTAAACTCTTGACAACTCTTTCTGGTCATAGCAGTTCGGTCTATAGCGTTACCTACAGTCCCGATGGGCAACATTTAGCTTCCGCTAGTGCTGACAACACCATTAAAATCTGGAATATCAGCACAGGTAAACCCCTGCAAACTCTCTCTGGTCACGACGATTCGGTCATTAGCATTGTCTACAGTCCCGATGGGCAACATTTAGCTTCCGCCAGTTGGGACAAGACGATCAAAATCTGGGATATCAGCACAGGTAAACCCCTGAAAACTCTCTCTGGTCATAGCAATTCGGTCATTAGCATTGTCTACAGTCCCGATGGCAAACAGTTAGCTTCCGCCAGTGACGACAAGACGATCAAAATCTGGGATATCAGCACAGGTAAACCCCTGAAAACTCTCTCTGGTTATAGCAATTGGATCAATAGCATTGTCTATAGTCCCGATGGCAAACAGTTAGCTTCCGTTAGTGATGACAGGACAATCAAAATCTGGGATATCGGCACAGGTAAACCTCTGCAAACTCTCTCTGGTCATACCGATTGGGTTAATAGTGTCGCTTACAGTCCCAATGGGCAACAGTTAGCTTCTGCCAGTGGAGACAAGACAATCAAAATCTGGGATATCAGTAGAGGTAGAGTCCTGAAAAATCTCTCTGGTCATAGCAGTTGGATCAATAATGTCACTTACAGTCCCAATGGGCAACAGTTAGCTTCTGCTAGTGGAGACAAGACAATCAAAATTTGGGATATCAGCACAGGTAAAGCCACCAAAACTTTCTCTGGTCATACAGATTCGGTCATTAGTGTCGCCTACAGTCTCAATGGAGAACAGTTAGCTTCTGCTAGTGGAGACAAGACAATCAAAATCTGGGATATCAGCACAGGTAAACCCCTGAAAACTTTCTCTGGTCATACCGATAAGGTCTATAGCGTCGCCTACAGTCCCGATGGAGAACAGTTAGCTTCCGCCAGTGGAGACAAGACAATCAAAATCTGGGATATCCACACAGGTAAACCCCTGAAAACTTTCTCTGGTCATAACAATTCGGTCATTAGCGTCGTCTACAGTCCTGATGGCAAACAGTTAGCTTCCGCCAGTTTTGACAAGACAATCAAAATTTGGGATATCAGCACAGGTGAACCCCTGAAAAATTTCTCTGGCCACCGCGATTCGGTCTATAACATCGCCTACAGTCCCGATGGCAAACAGTTAGCTTCCGCTAGTTTTGACAACACCATAAAAATCTGGGATATCAGCACAGGTAAACCCCTGAAAACTCTCTCTGATCATAGCAGTCGAGTCATTAGCGTCGCCTACAGTCCCGATAGCAAACAGTTAGCTTCCGCCAGTTGGGACAAGACAGTCATATTATGGGATTTGGATTTCGATAATTTATTACGCAGTGGTTGCGACTTGCTGAATAATTACCTCATTGCCCATCCAGTGGTGTTAGAGGAGTTGTCATCATGCCAAACACCAGCGCGGTTAGTTCCAGCAGCAACGGTGTTAGTCATCCAAGGTGAGAAGTTGGCGCGAGTTGGTGATGTTAAGGGCGCAGTTGCTAAGTTCCGCACAGCGCAGCAGTGGGATAAGAGTTTGAAGTTTGACCCAGAGGCGAAGGCGCGGGAGTTATAGATTAGAACCCCTCTCCAAACCTCTCCCCGACGCGGGGAGAGGCTTTGAATCTTGCTCTCCTTTCCTGTCTCCGACACGCTGCGCGAATGTAGCGAAGGGGATGGGGTTAGGTTTGAAGAAAAGTTGCACACAGCGTAATTTATCAAAAGAATAAGCTTCAAAACCGAGTGGAATTGAGGGTGGTTTTTCTCCCTCCTCAAGAGCTTTTCACTGCTTTAAACCAAAAATATAGGGTGAGTAGTAATTCTACTCACCCTACAATACTGAAGGACTGATTGCCAATTCCCAATTCGGATTATTCTACACCGAGCCGCCAGCAGCTTGAAAGCGAGCGCGGGCGCGTTTGAAGGCTTGGTTAGCTTGGATTTGAGCTTGCCGATCGCCTGCCGGTACTTGACTCAATTTTGCTTGAGCTTGGCTATAACCAGTACGGGCTTCTTCTAGATTAATCTTGTCGCCGCGTTCAGCACCATTCACCAGAATAGTAACTTCATTTTCTTCAACTTCGGCGAAACCACCTAAAAGTGCGATCGCTTGCCAATTTTGGTTTTTGTTAGCGCGTACTCGCAGTACACCTATATCCAATGCGGTTAATAGTGGCGCGTGTCCACTCAGGATACCTAGCTGACCGGTAGTGCTGGGTAAAATCACTTCATCAGCTTCTGCATCCCACACTGTTTTATCTGGGGAAATTACACGGACAGTTAGGGTCATAATTCTTTGCTTCTACTTATGCTTGATTGGAGGTGACAGGTGACAGGTGACAGGTGACAGGTGACAGTATTTCCTGTTCCCTGTTCCCTGTTCCCTGTTCCCTCTATTAGCCTTTCATTTTTTCGGCTTTAGCGATCGCTTCGTTGATGTCGCCTACCAAGTAGAATGCTTGTTCTGGCAGCTCATCCAATTCACCAGAGAGAATCTTCTGGAATCCTTTGATGGTGTCTTCCAACTTCACGTATTTACCAGGAGAACCGGTGAATACTTCCGCGACGAAGAAGGGCTGAGACAAGAAACGCTCAACTTTCCGCGCCCGTGCTACGATGAGTCGGTCATCTTCAGACAATTCATCTAGACCCAAGATGGCGATGATGTCTTGCAATTCTTTGTAACGTTGCAGAGTTGCTTGTACAGCACGCGCAGTGTTGTAATGTTCATCACCAACGATGTTGGGTTGCAACATGGTGGAAGTTGAACCCAGAGGATCAACCGCAGGATAAATACCTTTAGATGCTAAACCACGAGATAGCACGGTTGTACCATCTAAGTGAGCAAAGGTAGTTGCAGGTGCGGGGTCAGTTAAGTCATCCGCAGGTACATATACAGCTTGAATGGAGGTAATAGAACCTTCGGTGGTGGAGGTAATCCGTTCTTGCAGTTGACCTACGTCAGTACCCAAGGTTGGTTGATATCCCACAGCAGAAGGCATCCGACCCAATAGTGCGGATACTTCAGAACCAGCTTGTACGAAACGGAAAATGTTGTCAACAAACAGCAGTACGTCTTGTTTGTTCACATCACGGAAATATTCTGCCATTGTCAAACCAGACAAACCAACCCGCATTCTTGCTCCGGGTGGTTCATTCATTTGACCGTAAACTAGGGCAATTTTAGATTCGTTGAGGTTCTCGTTGTTGATTACCCCAGATTCAATCATTTCGTTGTAGAGGTCATTCCCTTCACGGGTACGCTCTCCCACGCCAGCAAATACAGACACGCCACCGTGCTGGGTAGCGATGTTGTTGATCAACTCCATCATGATCACGGTTTTGCCAACACCTGCACCGCCGAACAGACCAATTTTACCGCCACGACGATAGGGGGTTAGCAGATCAACAACCTTAATCCCTGTCTCGAAAACTGAAGGTTTGGTTTCTAGCTCAGTGAGTTTAGGTGCTGCACGGTGGATGGGTAAGGTTTCCTCGTTGTTGACGGGGCCTCTGTTGTCTACGGGTTCGCCGAGGACGTTAAAAATCCGACCAAGAGTAGCTTTACCAACTGGTACGCTGATGGGCGCACCTGTATCAACAACGTCTAAACCACGCACTAAACCATCAGTAGAACTCATAGCAACACTGCGAACTTGGTTGTCGCCTAAAAGTTGCTGTACTTCGACGGTTAGGTTGATGTTTTGTCCAGCTTCGTTAGTGCCTTTGATGGTCAAAGCGTTGTAGATTTGTGGTAATTTTCCGGCAGGGAATTTAACGTCTACAACTGGACCAATGATTTGGGTAATGTAACCGATGTTTGTTTTTTCTGCGGTGGTGACCATGCTGCGCCTAATGATTGAAGCTATATTTCAGAATGGGTCTTAGAAGACATAAGATTATGCAATGTCATCTTTCACTCTAACATCGGAGGGGGACAGAGTTCCGTTAGTAATTCCTTAAAAAGTTGTTTGGCGAATTTCTTCCCACCCGCTTGATTGAATGACCCAACTCTTTATCATAAATTGATTCTTAAGACTTACAACATCAGAACGTCAAGCTAATTTCAGTAGTGCTAGGCGAAAATAAAAACTGCCGTGTTGCTGATTCTTAAACACGACAGTTATGAATCTAGAGTTTCAGTGTCAAAATTCTCTTGTTAGCACTTAACTGATTGTTTTTGATGGCGTTTGAGTTTGGTGGTTACGCCGAAAGCACCTAGACCCAGTAAGCCAATGAGAGTTGCAGGTTCGGGAACAGAGGTGGTAGGAGGCGCAGAAATCTCTATCTCAAGTTTCCGTTGAACTGTAGCAGCAAAATCTTGGAAGGTATTGGCTTGTAAAACAAAAGCACCAGTACCGCCCTTGACGTTATTGTTATAGAAGTTGAAGAGAGATGTGCTGTTACCAATGACTAGACCGTTGATTGCATCAACACCAGCTGCTAAAGCTGCATCGCGGGCAGCAGATGTAGTAGCTGCGTTGCTTGTACCGTCACCAGACACGTCAATTACTTGGCGTGTGCTGTCAAAATCATTATTAAAGATAAGGGGGGTAGCGAAATCGATTGCAGATCCAATGACAGTGCCTCCATTGAAGGGACGAGTTGTCGCACTAATTGCATTGGCAAAATTTTGGGACGCTTCCACACTATCAATTAGTGTCCAGCCTACAGACTGTTGCTGCCGACTAGCACTAGACCAATAGATTAAGTTAACAGCAATCTTGCCACGGTCTCCCTTTGAGATAAAGTTGTTAAAAAGATTAGCATTATTAAAGGCATCTACATAGCCTTGTTTTTGCAAATTGAATTCACTGGTGCTGACACTACCAGATACATCAACCAGTAAAGACAACTCCGTATCAACAAGAGTAGCAGCATTAGCACTTGTGGATATAGCTAGAGCAGACAGAGTACCAGCTACTGTTGTGAGTGTTGCCTGGAAAAAGAAAGAAGTTTTCATTGATTAATCTCGCTACATTAGAAAACAATAGATTTCGATTGCGGAATTACTTATCTAGCGAAATTACTTATCTATATGCAATAAACAGCCCAATTGAGGATTTAGGATGAAGTTACTTATTAAGTACATACACGCAAGAGCCTTTGATGAGCTTGCTTGCTGCGATCGCACACAAATAATCCCCGCATTTATACTGGGGATTGCTTTTTTTGTGTCTTGATTTCATCTATAAGCGAAACTTGACTCCGTATTTTCCTCATTTGAACACTTAATAACTTAGGATAAATTTACTTAGTCCGCAAGTAATAGTTCGACTCTTTACAGAAAAAATATATTGCAGAGTCTGGTAGTTTTTTCGACCAAATCTAGACATAATCAAGCTTATAAAGAATTTTTTCTGAAAAAAAGTCTAGTTAGTGAGAAGTGAATTGTTTATGTAAATTTACTAGTTCTTTATATAAAGTTTACGATAAAGTTAGCTGATTTTAAGTATAGTTAGCTAGTAAGCACTAATTTATACAGTAAATTTTACGTATAAAAAAATACTAATAGCGTAAAAATATATTTGTCACGTAAGCTGAGTAACAAAAGGTGCGATCGCACTAACAAATTCAGTAGTAGACTCGTATGGTAGAACATTTCGCCCCAGTATTTTCACCCCAATACCTCGCTGTAAACGGACAAGATAATCAGCTAAAATTCCATCAGGGGTTTGTGTTTTCCCTTCTTTGCTAATACTTGACGCTGATTCTCCCAAGATTACAAGAGTTGGTTGCTTGATAGAGGCAATCAAACTGGTATAGTTCTGTTTCCAAAAACCAGCTAAAAAAGAAAAGACAGCGTAGCGATTAGCTGTATCTGCTGCACCTACGACTAGAGTATTTAACCACTCTGCGTCAACATTATTAGCTGAGGCGAATAATCGACGGGTAGAGAAAGATGTTAGAAATTTTGGTGTGCGTGCATAGCGATAGAAAGCATTACCAATGGGTGAATCGAAAAGATTCCAAAACAGTTTTTGTCGCCATGCTGGTAATTTATTAGTAATTACAGGCCAAGCTGGAGTTCCAGAAAGGACTAACCCAGCAATTAGGTTTGATTCTTTGTGAACTAATTCAAATGCGACTGGTGATAAAGCACCCTGCACTACTAAAATTACAGGTTTTTGAATTACAGTTTGTAAGAAGTATTTTAATTGTTCTGCCCAATCTTTGGGTGTGTAAGCCACATGGGGTTTCTCACTTTTACCACATCCTAGTAAGTCGGGATTGTAAATAACATTGTGGTTTCCCTGACTAAACCATTCACAGATGAAACGTTGCCAAAATTTCCCAGATAAACCCACGCCAATAGGATGAATTAATAATAAGGGAATACCTTCAGTATTGGAGTTATCTGATTGATATACTTTGTATGCACAGTGATAATTCTGCCAAGTATAAAACTGGGTGGATGGAGATGCTTGCATAATTCCCATGTTTTGGTAGTTGCTAAAAAATCATTTGGGGATGGATTAACTGATAGCCAGCCTCTTTAATTTTTTTGTTAGAAACTGTCACATTATATTGGCGATCACTCTTGAGTGAATCATCCCATGATATTAGGGGTAAATTATATTTTAAAAACAGAGTATCCAGTAATTCTTTTCTAGTGAGATGGGCATCATCTACTAAATTATAAATACCTTGTAATTGCTGCTCTCTGATCAACTCTATAGCCCCTACAATATCATCTAAATGAATCCAGTTTGTGATATCACTACCATTACCGGGGCGAGTTGTACCAGCCACTCTACTAAATATTTTGATTAGTTCTCTACCAATCCCATAAATACCACCTAATCGCAAAATACAAACGCGCAGATTTTCACTATCAGCCGCTAGTAAAATATCTTCTGTTGCTTTCATAATTTCTGCATTAGGAGTAATAGGTTTAGCAGGTGTTTCTTCATATACCCACTCACCATCTCTATCCCCGTAAATAGAATAGCTACCTGTATATATTATTTGTTTGACAGTAGTATTCTGTTTGAGAACACCAACTAAATTATTAGCAGTATTTAAATAAGTTTCTTGATATGATTTACCTCTCTTCGCCCCAATACTTAACAGCACAACATCTTGATTTTCTGTGGCTGATTTCAATCCTTCTAAGTCATCACCTTTGGTAACTATAACTTTTTGTGAGATAGATTGTAGTTCTGATATACGTTCAGGTGTAGTTGTAGTGACAGTGACGTTAAAGGATGAATTTTGCTGCCAATATTTAGCAATAGCACAACCAACGTAGCCGCACCCAATAATTACAATATTCATACTATTGAAATAGGGAATGGGGAATGGGTAGACAAAATAGAAAAGCTAATGACTAATGACTAATGATTATTTATGCACAAGACCATCAGGCATAATTGCACCTGCTAAATTCGCACCAATTAATTTTACCAGTAGGCGATCGCCTGAGCGAATCCGCGCCCCTGTTAAGTCAGCACCCCGCAAATCAGCACCGCTAAGATCCGCACCAATGAGGTTGGCCGCGCGTAAATTGGCTTCTCTTAAGTCAGCTAAAAGTAAATTGGCTCTAAATAAATTCGCCTCTGATAAATCTGCACCTCTGAGAATAACTTTGTGCATAAAAGTATCACTCAAGTCAGCACCGCTTAAGTTAGCATAACTAAGATTTCTGCCGGATAAATCTTTGTTACTTAAATTTGCTCTGCTAAAATCTTTACCACTTAAATCTGAATTTTGCTTAGGTGGCGGATAGTTGTTTGGGGGTGGGTTTTGAGATTGAGGTGGTGGGGAATGATAAATCTTTTGGTTTTTACCATTCAAAGAACGCAATCTTTCACGCGCTTCATTAATTGCTTTAAGCTTGTCTTGTGCTTTTTGTTGTAAGCGGAGGTTATCTTTAGGTAGACGATCTGGATGCCATACGAACACCAAATCTTTATAAGCCTGATTAACTTCCTCAAGGGTAGCACCAGGTTCTAATTCTAATACCCTATAATATCGCTCCAGTTCGCTCATAAGATGTTTTAATGAAGAATCAACTTGAAGTGATAAAAATGTAGCCCTCCGTATTTTTAAATAGGATTGGGCGATTTCGTTGTTACTATTTACACACTTTGATTTTGCGGTAAATAGTTAATATTATGGCATTATATAAGCCTATCGCAGCCAGCTAAGTCTATCAATAACTTTTGATACGAAATAGTAAAGGAATGATGTGCAGATCCAAGCTAAGTGATTGCCATACTCCTGTTAATATGTATATTCCTCAAATAGAAATTTTTTCATTATCTTTCCATTTGTCTATTTCTCCATCTATTCAAGGCTTGCAAATAGGCCGCTATTGGTATTTGATAAATTTCTATAAAAATCCAAATAATAATTGATAAATGTGACAAGAACGTGAATATTGTCCAAATATAAGGCAACCAACTAATAGGATCGTGAGGATGAGGAGGAAAATAATAAGCTACTATCCCAATTAAGAAAGTGGGCATAACAACAAAACTAATTGCAACCAAGACATAACCCCAACCTAATTCCACACCTTCTAATTGGACTTCTGACCAATTAAACCCATTCCATCGCCAAATCAAAGGCGGTTGTCGAGAAGGCATTTTAATCTGTTGTTGTTCTACATTGACAGTAAAAATTTCATGGCAAAAATCGCAACCCATTGCTTCCATCAATGGTATATGGGAAATCTTACCAACTCGACAGACTGGACAAGGGTAAACATCGTGAGTATCAAAAGGTTGAGTGAAGATTTTAGACCTGGGCATAATTGAACTAAGTTGTGCTGAAAATTTGATTAGATAGATGCACAATTTGGTTAGAATTACCACTATCATCAGATGTGGTTTTTTTCATTTTGTTTTGCTGATAGAAGTGATCACGATTACCTAAAAATAAAATTTATATAATTCTAGAGATATAGCAATCCTATTTGATAGAAGAAAGGCAGGAGGCAGAAGGAAAAAAAGGTACAAATCTTGCCCCTGGCGATGCACAAAAATAAAAATATTCTTTTTGAGATGCAAAGCACGGAAAAATATGCGTTTTTGTACAAATTTACTGGGAAAAATGGGGTTTTTGGCTCTCACGAATGATCAAGGATTCTGATAAATACTAATCACTAACTCGTTATCTAGTTTGTATACAATCAAGTTGTAATTTCTAAACTTGCTAATGAGTTTATCGCTTTTTTGGGTTTTTGACTGGCCTTGACGCTACCAAAACCTTCTGGTATCGTTACTCTTAATATAAGTTGTACATTAATCTATTTAGCTTACCATTTCAAAAATGTTCAGCAGCCCTCGTTACTTTTATTTTTGGTTTAAGGCGGTTCACCGGCGGTGAATTAGTTTCCTAATGGAAACCGCCCGGTGAACCGCAGAGAGAACTCTGCGGTTTTTCTGTTTTTAAGGAGCAAAATTTCATCATGATGACCTATTCCAGTAACTTGTTTTATAGCTTTTACTTTTGGCCTAGAGCAAGTTCCGGGTAAATAGCGTCATGCTGATAAATCATACGCGCCCGGAACTGTTAAAGGTTCTGGGCTTTTTTTTCACAAGTTAAACAAGGAAAAATTTCTTTTCCCGTCCCCAACCCCCAAATTTTCAGGAGACTAAAATCATGATTCAGGCCAAACTAGTTGCCCAATTGCATTCCAATCATCAGACAATCGTTAAACTTACGGAAACAGTGGCTTTCGGTAGAGAAGACTTAGTAATTATCGGTGGTCCTTGCACGGTGGAAAGCTTAGAACAAATGGAGACAGTCGCCCAAAATATTGCGGCTGCACCTGTACACGCCTTGCGTGGTGGTGTTTTCAAACCCCGTACTTCGCCCTACGCTTTCCAAGGCATGGGAGAGGAAGGATTGGCAGTTTTAGCCGAAGTGCGATCGCGCTACAATATTCCAGTCATCACTGAAGTCATGGCGATTTCCCAAATCGAGGTAGTCGCCGCCCATGTAGATATGCTACAAGTCGGTAGCCGCAATATGCAAAACTTCGACTTGCTCAAAGCCTTGGGACAAGCTGGTAAACCAATATTACTCAAACGTGGTTTAGCTGCGACTATTGAAGAACTTGTCATGGCGGCTGAATATATTGTTAGCCACGGTAATCCTGATGTAGTGCTGTGTGAACGGGGTATCCGTAGCTTCGATACTTATACCCGCAACGTCTTAGATTTAGCTGCTGTAGCCGCCCTCAAGCAAATTACTCACCTACCCGTGATTGTAGACCCTTCCCATGCTGTCGGTAAACGAGAACTAGTTGCACCTGTAGCTAAAGCGGCTATAGCTTGTGGTGCAGATGGATTAATTATTGAATGTCATCCAGAACCAGAAAAATCTGTGTCTGATGCTCGTCAAGCCCTATCTTTGGAAGATATGGTGAATTTAGTTGCTAGTTTAAAGCCGGTAGCTACAGCCGTTGGGCGCAAAATATCATCAAACCAGTTGGATTTTTAGCTAACAAACTTATGCTGCAAACTAATCTTAACGCTAAACAAGCCCGGATTTTTACTGCTGTAATGTTGAGTGGTATTTTATCTGTTAGTAGTGGTTTCATATTAATGCAAAATGCCACTGCTTTACCGATAAATTTTTTAGCAGAGACCCCTAAGGAAGTCGTTAAACAAAATGTTAAATTAGAGCCTTTACCACGAGCAGTAGCTAACGCAGTCTTGCAAGATATCAACCGCAGAGACGGAATTGCAACGAAAAAACTCAAAATTACTGATTCTATTCGTAAAACTTGGCGTAATGGTTGTTTGGAACTGCAAAGAACAGATGAACTTTGTTCTCAAGCCTTAGTCCCTGGTTGGCGCGTTGTTGTTGCTCGTGGTCAACAAAAGTGGGTTTATCACACTAACGAAACTGGTTCTGTTGTGAGACGCAAAGAGGATGATTCTAGCACTCTTCGCCCAGTACCGATTCCTGCTAGTGAGTTACCGCCACCTTTAGATAGAAATGTGGTGTTTCGACAAATATCTAGTGGTGGCTTTATTGGCAGAACCTACGAAACAGTATTACTTAATGATGGTAGGTTAATTCGGGTGCGGATTGGTGATGCTAATGATTCTGAACGGAGTGTGCATCGGGTGACTTCAGCACAGGTGCGTCAGTTTCAAAGAGTAATCAACCGCGCACAAGGAGAATTTCAAAATCTGAGTTATCCAGCGTCTAGAGGTGCAGCTGATTATATTACTTACACTCTCACTAGCCGCAAAGGTACGGTGCAGTATAACGATATTTCCCAAAACAATTTACCGCAGGATTTACAGACAGCAGTTAAAGCCTGGAAGCAAATTGTCAGCATGGCTCGATAGAGTGCTGAGTAGTGAGTGCTGAGTGCTGAGTGCTGAGTGATGAGTGCTGAGTGATGAGTGCTGAGTGCTGAGTGATGAGTGCTGAGTGATGAGTGGTGAGTGGTGAGTGGTGAGTGCTGAGTGATGAGTGATGAGTGCTGAGTGATGAGTGCTGAGTGCTGAGTGATGAGTGCTGAGTGATGAGTGATGAGTGCTGAGTGCTGTAAAGCCCTGCGGGCATAGCTGCGCTTAGAGCGGTAGCGCGGCGTTTAGCCGGTGCTGAGTGGCATTAGTGACAAGTTAAGCCTGTAAGTCTTTTATCAATAGGCTTTGTGGTGGAATCAAAAGCTTTTGAACCACAGAGGCACAAAGAAGCTACCATTAAGGATGGTTATTTTGGTTAAGAAAAGATTATAAAAAGCACTATTTTTGATTAAAATATAGGAGAGAAAACACACTAGGTTTCGCTTGTATCAGTTCACTTGTTAGATTCAGAGTTTGTAGGAGTAGTATTGCAAATTCCCAAAAGTATTCAAGTAGGAAACAAAGTTTTGATTTTACATCCAGCTTATGTAGCCGGGAAAGTTGGGGTGGTTTATGGTCGGGAGTCACCCTTAGATGGTCAACCCAGCAACCGTTGGCTCATCCAAGTGGATACTGATAATATTTTGGTGTCACTCACTCCCCAAGATTTTCAAGTCATTAACTCATAGTAAAAGTGATTTACGCCGAAGTTGGTGGTTCTTGACCAATTTCTAGTTCTTTTTTACTATGCTTCAACTGTTTCCAAAGTGCTTTAATCTGCTGATAAGCATCCTGGGGGGAAAGCTTGCCAGATGTTTCTAAACTGGTAATGTAGCCGACTTTTTGAGTAAATTCTTGAAGATTGGCATTGAATACCAGGTTTTCTGGCTTTACTTGTCCGTAGTAGCGAGCATGAGGGTGAAGAAATTTGTCTTTGTCTGACTCATTGGAATATGCCATTACTTTATTCTATCTCCATAACTATTGACTACATGATAGTCAACTATTTGAGAACTGGAAAAAATCCCCTGGAGAAAACTTCTTGATTGAAATGATAATTCTTTGAAGACGCGATAAATTGGGTTTCTACATACAATCCGGTTTGGATAAGATAATTTGCCAAAATAATAACGCCTGTAGAGACGTTGCAATGCAACGTCTCTACCCACCCATAACGTTAACTCTACTGACATAAACTATATTTATTGATCTACAAGCGATAGCCCATACTAAAGTAAAAGCCATCATCTTGGGCATTTGTCCCCCGGTCATCTAAGTCAACTAGGGGTAGGGCATAATCTAGTCTGATGTCGAGATTTGGTATTGGTTGGTATAAGATACCCATTCCCAAACTGGCTAAAAACTTCTGTCTCTGTAAGCTGTTGGGGTTATTTTCAACATTCCAGACGTAGGCTAAGTCAAAAAATGGGGCGATTTGTAAGGTGGGATTACCTGCTGCGTCACGTTGGGTTGTGATGCGGTCTTCTAAAGTAAATCTTACGCCATTGTCAGCAGCGCGGACGTTTTGCCGATAACCACGCACTGATTGACCACCACCTACGACAAATTGCTGGGAAGGTAACAAAGCATTGGGTGTGAGTTGCACTTCGGCTTGGGCAATTAATAAGTTATCTGAATTTAAGCGTTGGACGCGCTGGAATTGTGCTAGCCAACTAAAAAAGCGGCCATCGGGAATGGGGTCAGAGTTGATAGTGGCATCAAATGTACCAATACCTAAACTAAATAGCGATCGCATCGCCCAAGCACCCTGCACATCTCTGCTAACATAATCTTGTCCGAACTTGATCACGCGGGTACGGCTGTTACCATCTGCATCGGGGCCAAATCCGAAGGGTGTAGCCCCTGCAAAGGTGAAGGTTTGCCCATCTTGGACGGTAAAACCTAATGTTAAAGCAAATTCCTCACGGGGCGATCGCACTAATGGTTGTCTGTAACTAATCTCGTATAGTTGTGATTCCCCACTAATCTCGAAGCGTTTGAAGGGTTCTTGAATAACTTGATTATTATTAATTGAGGTTCTTAGTTGTAAAGTACCATTCATCGCATTCAACGGTACTTGATAGCTGAAATCATAAACATTTGCGCCTCCCTGGGTAGTGCGATAATAGGAGGCGGCAATTTCATCACCAATCCCTGTCAGGTTGCGATAAGTGGCGTTAACACCCAATCTTTCCGAACCAATGCTAGGGGGAGAATAGTTATCAATGCTAAATGTCGCTTCAAAAGGTTTCGCTTCAGTGACACGCACCACTAAAATACTTTGACCAAGACCACTCCCAGGACGTAAGCTAGCTTCTACGTTGGTAAATAGGGGGTCATTACGGAGTAATATTAACTGGTCTTCTAAATTAGCTGAAGATAGAGGTTTACTTGCACCTAAGTTAATCCGCGATCGCACATAATTAGAGTTTAAACGTTTTGTCCCTTCAATAATAATTTTTTCTAGACTACCTTCAATCACCCGAATTTCCACTACACCATTAGTAATTTTTTGATCTACTAAAACGGCTCTAGATGTGATGTAACCTTGATTTAAATAAAGTTGGGTAATGCTATCTGCTACTTTGGTTAATTCATCTAAGGTAACGGTACGTCCTTCTATTGGCTTGGTGATGGGGTTAAATATTTCCGCATCAAAAATACTGCTACCTGTAACTTGAATTTTCTCTACTTGAATGTTTCCAGATGTAGGTGTAGGTGAAGTTTCTGGGGTAGGCGTTGTTTGTAAATTTGGCGATGTTGGAGTTAAAGGTGTTGGTGTTGGTTGAGCTTGGGGAAACCTTTCTTGATTGCGGCTTCCTTCTGGGTTTGGTGCTTGTGGGAATGCGGGATAAGTAAAAAGTAAAAAGTAAAAAGTAAAAAGAACGGTTTCAAAGACGTTTTTAGAAAATAAATAAATGTAATTTTTAAGTTGTGGCATTTTCAATAGTGAATTGTGAAAAGCTATTATTTCCTTCTTTTAACTTTTTTTAACGTGCTTCCCCAATTAATGTAAAAGCTGCCCAATCTTTAGGATTTGGGTGCTGTTTCATTGTGGTTAACATCGCATTGCGTAAGGCTTGGGCTTTATTGGGATTCTGTTTTAACTGGCGATAAAATTCAGTAGTGAAAACATTTGTGGGTGTATCGGGTGCTGCCCATTGGGAAATAATCACACTGGGAACACCAGCATTAATGAGTGCTAAAGATAAACCAAGGACACCGTTACCAATGCTACCATTACCTGTTTCCCCTGCACTCAAAAATACTAACCTTGCCCGTAAACGCTGGCCTTTGGGTTGGGTATAAAGATTGAGGATTTCGCTGGCTGTTAGTAACCCGTTGTTGTCGCCCACACTAGCTAGAGCGATCGCACCCGGTATGCCTTGTCTTTTGGTATCATCTAAAACAGCATAAGTTGCTAGATGAATTGTCTTCGCTTTTGGTAATAAAGGTAAAATATCAGCTTTGGTCGCTTGGTTGCCAACTAAAGCGGTTGTTTTCAATAAATCGGCAAGTTCTAAAGCCTCTTGTTCTGCATTTACAAGTTGAGGTAAAGACTGTTGGGCAACTTTTGGCATGGTAGGATTACCCACGACCACAACTTTACTACCGCCTGTATTGTTACGTTTTTGTCTAGTTAATTTGAGTAACTGAATTGCTGGTATACTCGTAATAGTATTTTTTTCAATTAAGTATTTGCCATATATATCAACTAAAGCCGGGAATGGCACAAACCATAATTCGTTTTGAGGGATGAAAATAACCTGTTCTGTAGGATTTTTTGGTAATAAATCAGCGATTGGTTTGATGAGTATTTGATTGAGTTGTAATAAGAGATTTTTATAGTTATCAGCAGGTGGTTTAGTATTTTTCACTCCCAATGCCATAGGAGTTTTATTAATCAGTTCAGCTAGAGAATTAAAAGGAATAATTGGTTTTTGTAATTTCAGGTCTATTTTACGAAATGTAACTTTACCGCTTGGTTGTATTACCCAAACATAAATTTCGTTATCTTCAATTAATGAATATCTGACAATGGTAGCTTGTTCTTGTTTAGCTACTTCCTGAATTTGGGTGATTGTGGGTAAGATAATTTCTTTAGGTGCAGCTTTTAAACCACTGCCGGCTGATTCTGTTGCCAAGCGCATTCCGAGTAGGTTTAAAATTGCCATCAGGCTGCTTTGTTCTGCAACTTCTAAAGCCGCTTCTGGCTGATTTTGGTTGACGAAGACTTGTTGTAGTAAACTATATGTATTAGTTTGTTCAGTAGAGTAATCAATAGTATTGCCTAAGTTGGCGCGGAGAGATTCCCAAGTTTTAATATTGGTTTGTAAGGTGGTTTGAGCTTCAGTTACTTTACCTGATTTCAGTAAGACAAAGGCTAAATTATTTAACGCTGCGGCTTGGGTGTAAATATCTTTGTTAGCTTTGGCTGTATCTAATTGTTCCTGATATAATGCTAAGGCTTGATCATATTGTTTTGCAGATGTGTAAACCCGTCCTAGCTGTTTGATTAAATCGGCTTTATTCTCAGGATTTTTTGATGTTTCTAGTTGTTGCTGATATAGTGCGATCGCCTGATCAAAATTTCCTTGATTTTCATAGGTTTGGGCGATGTGTTTTAAGGTAATTTTAGTTAAAACTAAATCACTAGATTGGGACGCAATTTTTAATACTCGTTCATAAAAACTAATAGCTTGCGGATATTGTTTTAACTCTCGATGTACCGCCGCCAAGTTTTGTAGAGAATATATTTGTAATTCACGATTTTTAGTTTCTTGTCCAATTGTTAGCTGTTGGGTATGGAAAGCAATTGCTTGTTGATATTCTCCCAGTTTCTCATGTTCTATACCGACGTTGCCTAAAAATGATGCTTCTCTGGGAGGATTACCGATTTCTTTTCTTAAGGCTGCGGCTTTTTCTCGGAATTCTTGCGCTAGTTTTTCATCTCCAGTATTAATGTAGGCGTTGCTGAGAAGTTCTAAAATTTGTACAGTCGTGGGTTGATTACCTGTATCCTGCAATAAGTTTAAGCTTTGTTGATATAAGTTAATAGCTGTTTGGTATTTGCCGAGGGTAAAGTTAATTTCTCCTAGGCGTAAGAGTGTATTAGCTTGACCTGTGCGATTATCTATTTCTTGATATAGTTTGAGTGATTCTTTTAAGGTTGTTAAGGCGGCGGTTAGTTGTCCGTTGTTTAGTTGTCTGTTTCCTAGTTTTAGTAGTAAGTCGGCGCGGTATGGGCTGGCTAATGCTGGGGTAGCGGTTAGGAGGATTGCAAGGAGGATTTTGGGGAGTTGTTTTAGCATATTTTTTGTTTCGCGCATTCAGCGTAGCTGTTCTCGGAGAGTAGGCGCATTCGCGGAGCGTTCCGCAGGAAAGACGCAAAGGAAGGAAGGGAAGAGAAGTCCCCATTCCCTTTTTTTAATCAAATCCTGGGGGGAGTTCTAAGGGTGAGAGTGTCCCTGGTTGGGATGGGGTGGGTGATGTTGGTAGGGGTGTGGGTGATGTAGAACCTGGAGTAGCTCCGGGAGTAGTTGATGGATTCTGTCCGGTGGGGGGTGGGGGAATGACTGGGGGTGTGGGTTGGGTTGTTGGTAGTTGTGGGAGTTGGGGTTGGATGGGGTTTAGTGTTTGGGGAGGTGGTGAGAAGGTTTCTATGGTGACTGAACGACTAACTTTTTCACCAGTCGGACTGGTAGCTTGTAAGATGATTGTTTCGCTACTGGGTTGATTATTTACGGGGTAAAGTATTGTCCCACTGCGAGGTATGTCTCCTGGTGCTGGTAGCAGTTCTACTTTCATTTCGCTGCTACCTTCTACTTTCCAAGTGAGGTTTATTGCTTGTTTAGATTGGTTTTGGGGGTCGATGAGAATTTGATATTTGGGTAATGGGTCACTACCGTTAATTTTGAATTCTACAATTTGACTGGGTAGAGGTTGGAGTTTGATTACATCCGTTTTTTGCAGTACGCTTGGTTTATCTGTGTCAGTTTTGGTAAATACTTGCAATTCAAAAATGTAGTCTCCGGCTGTGCGATTGTTAGCGGGGACACTACGACAAGTTAATTGGTTTTGTTGTTGTCTACAAAATGGTTGTAATTCGTTAGGTATCCCTTCGTTGAAGTTATAAATTTGCGGTTGACTGTTAACGACACCTTCAGGCGATCGCCCAATTATTTGTAGTTGTTTAATCTTATCTAAATCGCTAATTTTCCAATTTAAACGAATTGTATCAGGACTGATTTTATTATTAGTTTTTAAATTAATTAGTGTTTCTTGATAAATAGGTTTTAAGGAATTAAATTCTATGATTTTAGCTGGTGGTATGGGGATAATTTTAATGGTATTTGTTTTAATTGTGTCTGCTGCTTCTTCAGGATTTTTTTGACTAAATGCTTGCAGTTCAAAAATGTAATCCCCCGGTTTACGTGCATCGGTGGGGATGTTGGTGCAAGTTAATGTAGTTTGTATCTGACAAAATTGCTTGAGTTCTTCTGGAATTTGACCGTTGAAGTTATAAACTACTGGTTGTACCGCCGCCGTCCCATCAGCAAATATGCCATTGAGAGTCAAAGTTTGCAGGGTTTTGGGGTGACGGATTTGCCAATTTAAGCGAATAGAACCATTATTAGCTTCTTGATATGCGGCATCGGAAGACTGGAAACGCACGATTTTAGGAGGTGCTGGGGGTTTTAATAGCCACCATAGCAGAAATGCGATCGCTACTATACTTCCCAAGACTGTGAGTAAGACTAGCAAAAATTGCCACCAAGGACGCGCTTCCCAAATCACTGTCCCCGGAAGGGAGGCGTTAGGTAAGGGAAATTGCTTTTGGTCTTCTAGTTCAATGCGGAAGTTAAGTAAGCGTCCAGCACCAAATATGGGACGTGACCACCATTTTACCGGGGTGATTGTCACCTGGGAAATGGCTTTTTCTCCCGGTAAAACCCGGATAATAGGGGGAGTAGTGACGTAAGTACAGACTTTATCTTCATCCGCCGGAATGGGTGTACAGACAACTTCTCGGACGGTGTTACCTACGTTGGTTAACCTAATTTCAAAGACTCCACCTTTGCGTCTGACTCTACCTATAACTGTCAAAAGTTCTGCATTCAATAAATAAGCAGGCAGAATTTCCACATACACCACATCCAACAACACTAAATCAGGATTATTGGCAGAGTACAGGCGGATAGTGGGATAGTAGATTCCAGCCGTTGCGCCTAATGAGGGGTGAAATTGCAGTAAAATTTGTCCTGTTTCCCCAGGGTTGAGATTCAAACCCATATTCGGGATAACTAACCCGGCTGTTTCCAAACCTTCGGGATAGCGGATAGTGTACCAACTTTCATGACAGTCGGCACAAGTCAGACGAAACCTGTCTACCCTATCAGAACGGTTGTGGACATTGACGCTGAGTTGTAGTATACCACCGGGGGGAATTGGTGCAGGCGATCGCGAACTACTCGCAGGGATTACATTAAAAGTTGGGTCACTAACTCTAACAACAGTTTCAATCGCCGGTAATACCTGAAGTTTCGCCGCATGACGAATCGGAGTATCTTCTGGGTAGTGCATCGGCGCATCCACAACTATCACATAGTTATAGATGCTAGGAATTGCTGTAATTGGCACATTAAATTCAAATAGCACCTCACTCATCGAGTTAGGACTTAAAGCTAACCTTTGATGAGGTGCATCACACCACTGAATTAACTGTGGGGATAAATCATCTATAAAAACATCTATTAATGCACTTTCTGCACCTTTATTAGTAACTGTGATATTAATTTCAAACCGAGAACCCGCCTGCACAGCATAATCACCGGAAGGATTATAAATAACTGCTAAAGGACTACCAGGTGATAAAGTTTGTTGAATTTGTTGCTGTTGAATGCCAAGTTTAGGCGCGAGATGGACTCGATATTTGAGATCATCATCACGAGTAAGAATTGTTTGCACAAAATCTTGGTCAAGCAACTCATCTAACAAAGCCAAGGTAGCTTGTTGATTTAAATCCAGATAATATGCAGCTTCATCTAAAGTTACACCATCAGGCTTATTTTTAAGCATCCACTGGACAAGTTTGCGCTGTTGGGGTGGCAGAGTTAGTACATCTGCCATACTCAAACCAGCTTTAGAATTTTTAGTACGGGAATTTGTCACAGTCATAATTTATTCATTATTAATCATTAATCATTCTTTTTTCTTACTATCAACCACCAACAACAGCCAACACTCACTACTATTTACAATAAGTATTATTCGCTGTAGGAATCACATTTAACCTCACTCGATTATCATCATTACCACTAATAATTAAAATCTCATTTCTCACAACTTTGATATCAACGCTATTAAATCTTTGGGAATTAGAACTTACTTGTTTACCATTAGGTAAAGCGCGTCTACCGTCTTTTGTCAATGGCCACAACATCACACGACTATCATCACCACCACTAACTAAATAACAGCCGTCTCTACTCAGTGCAACTGAACGTACAGGTTTACTTCCATGTCCATCAGACCATCTATCAAGCACTTCACACTCGGTATTATTTTGATTAACACATTGCTGCATATTCCATAAAGTAATTTGTCCCCTAGTATCAGCCGTTGCTAAGAGATTTGGTTTGTGTTTAGCACTAGCTAAACCAACAATATAATCATTTTGACTACCTGGGGAATTATATGAGACTTTCCACAATTTATCTTCTTCAAAATCCCAAATTGCTAAATTATTATATCTGCCACCAATTGCTAAATTTCGTTTATCTTGTCCCACAAGTGCTAAACCATAAACAGAAAATTGTACATTCTGGTTTTTTATAGGTTTATTCAGACTATTAAGATTACCCAAGAAGGCACTATAGACATCCCACTTCAAAACTAAGCCGCTACCATGTGCGCTAAATAAGAACCGGGAGTCCTCACTAAATTCTAAATTCAACACGCGATCAGCTTGATCAAAGGAAAACGTTGCTTTGGGTTGTGAAGTACCACCTAAGACATCCCAAATTTGGATTTCCCCATTTTCTAACCCTGCTGCTACTACATCATTTTCCACAGGTTTGTAGCGTACAACCCGCACAGATTTACCTGTGTTTTTAGACATTTTGCCATCATGTGGATTAATGAAAGTATTCTTAAAACCAGCAATATTCCATCTAATAATACTTTGGTCTTGAGAACCACTCACAGCTTTATCACCCACACCGTTAAATTGTACAAAATTTACAGTTCTATTATGTCCAAATAGTGGGTTATTAGGATTGAGCCAGGATATAGCCCAAAGTAAATATAGAAGCAGCGTCGCTAAAACTAACTGTAACCAAGGATGAAGTACAGGATGAATAGTTAGTTGTAAAAATTGGCTTTCATTAGTAACATTAACGCGTTGATCTGATATAATAGCTTTGGCTATAAATGATAATTTCTTTGCTAAACCAAACCAATGTCTACGCTTACTTACTAAGAGTTGCAATTGCTTAGTTTCCCCAGGAATTAATTCTACATTCTCTGGTTGAATATCGAAAAAACATTGTGGTTGTTTTTCCTGACCTGCTCGAATATCAATATGTGCTGTTTGTGTTAAATTGCTGGCATTATGACATTCGAGTTGGTAAGTTGTAGAGTTGATTTTCCGTTGCGGTAACCAAATACGATCAGCAGGAATTTGTTGCTTTTCTGGTGTACAACGAAAATCCACAAATCCCCCAGGCGCAACTTTAATTATGCCTTCAGGACTGCGGGAGGGTGAAGCATTGAGGTGAGTAGCTTCAATAGTAAAAGGATATATTTGACTAGGGACTTCTGCGGGAATTGGTAGTTGACAAGAAAAAGAAGTTTCTGCTTCATTACCACCTGTAACTGTTAATAATCTTTTTTCATTACCTGATAGCCATCTTGTGTCTATCCCTATCATTCTGAGGGTGACAGTAGTAGGTGATTGACTGGGATTTAGCACCCGGACTCGAATGTCAATTAGTCCTTGTGGTTGAGTGGAAAACTCGCGTTGAGGTAACTCAACTTGCACGGGAATAGCACTAGTTCCAGCCTCGACAATTAAACGCAGAAGTTGTCTATCTTCTTCCCGCAGTTCTACAGAGAAGATGCGGACTATCAAATTCATTTTGCCGATAAAACCAGGAATCGGTGTATCGGTGATAGTCACGCAAAAAGTTACGCTGTCACCGGGGGGATTTTTGGCACTGACAGCAGGTGTGATATTGTACCAGTTAGCACTTAAATTTGAACTACCACCAGCCGCAATAATTTCTAATTGGAAGGAAGCGAACTGATCACTATCGTTAACAACAGTGACTTCAAAGGATGTCGGCGAACCACCTGGTTTAAATGTAATTACTTGAGTTGAGATATTGGCGTTGACTAATTTAATTGCCATAGTATAAAGTCAAAAATAATCAGAGGTTTGTAGTAAGCACTTTAGTGCTTGGGGAATAAGGACTAAAGTCCTTACTACGAACTTAAAATTTTATTTCCTATTCCCCCAATTTGTTGAATACACTTTGTAATGGGTCTGGTTTAAATGATGGGGATGGTGTAGTCGGTGTTGATAAAATGGGCTGTTTTTGTAATTGAGTCATTTGTTTTCTAGACCAAGCAAAATGTAAGATATTAAGTCCTAACTCTTGGGCAGTGCGAATTGTTTCTCGTGAGAAAGTTAGTTTTTCATCTAATCCCCAAGCGGCGGATAAATCGCCAATTACTAAAACAATGCCACCTGCAATTAAGATTTGAATTGGCTTTTGATTAATCACAGGTAAAGCCGCAAATAAAAATGGGTGTATCCGCATGGGGTGATTGCGGTCTAGTTTACGTAAATCTTCTAGGTTAGTATTGAATTTATCGGCGATATCAACAATACTTTCTAATCTGTCTATAGCATCAGTAGGTGATTCGACTAACAACACGCCACCAGCATCTAAATAACTTTTGAGGTGAGTTAATTCTTGTGTATTTAAAGAAAGTGGTTGAACACCTGTGGTAAATAACAAGTCGTAAGCGATCGCATTATTGATATGTTCTAAATGCAATGGTATGCGGTCAATATGCTCAAACCCTTGGATAGTCTGGGTCAGATGTTCAGCAGACTTGAGCAAATAAGAGAGATTTGCAAAACTATCCCTAACTTCCGGTTCAGCAGTTTCCAGATAAGCAACCCTGACAACTGCACTATGACGCGATCGCGCTATGGGACGATAACGATAGTCTAGGCTATTCAACTCAGGATAAAACACATCTTGGGGATATTGTAAAGGTATTAATCCCGGTTGCAACACAATCCGACACAATTCCACCTCATAAGCATCAGGTGGAGTAGTTTTTTCTTCCAGCCGAAAACTTTCAATTTCAAACTCAGCGACTTTTTGACGTTGCAAATCATCAGGATCGACATAACTTACCACTATATAAATCAGCCGTGGTTTATCTTCCGCAATATCAGCAGACACATGAAAGTCTATTGCTTGAGGGACAATAATTGGATTCCCATGAGTATCAATTGCTAGTCCTGGCTGAATTTGCAACCATCGACCATCGTTGTACTGTGAAGCAATTCCTGGCGGTACAGGAGTTAAACATACACCCAAACCATAAACAATCCCTGGCTGATTGAGGGACTGATAATGTATATTTTGCCTTTGACGGTGGTAATTGTGCGATCGCTGCCATCTTTCGGCATTAATCAATAAACCGTCTTGGACTTGTAAACGTTCTAGGGGTTGGATTTCGTTCATAGGTGGGGATAAATCAATTCAAAATTCAAAATGACGCTCGATGACTCGCTAACGCTGCGCTAACAAAATTCAAAATTAAATAACTGGGGATTGGCGATTGGGTAGAAAAACTAATAACTATTAATTCCTGTCACCTGTCACCTGTTACCTGTCCCCTTCTTCACTCCTCCACATACAACTCATAGGTACAAAAAGCTGGTTTTTCTTGTTCAATGATGTGACGAACTAATTGTTCATCTATTTGGTTGGAACGTTGAGGACGTAGGCGGACAATAAAGTGATAAGGACGACCACCGCCAATCATGGCATCTTGACCTAGATAAGTGTTACCTAACACAAAACCTTCACCGCGAATTTCCTCAATACAAATATGTTTATCAGCTTCTTTGGCAATATGATCATCTACAGGTAAATCTGTATAAAGATGTAAATAAAGTCTTAACCCCCGCCGTGTTCCACGCCAGCGATATAGTTCTACCGCAGAACGAATTAAAAAGCGTTGTCTTTCTAGAGTCCAGCGTTGATCAAGTGGCCAGGCTACCCAATGGGCGAGAAAAGGTAACAAAGCCTGGGGTGCAGTCATGGGGTCTAGATAAGCCCAAAGCACATCCATTGTCTGCACGGCTGGTTCAAAAGCCTGCTCAAAAATTTTCAGGAAGCGACCAATAAAGTCCACTTCCCGATAAAGCTGAGGTATAAAATTAAGATATAAACTACGCGGACGTACATATAAATTCAAAGCACCTGTTTCGACAAACTGCCTACCCGTGTCTTGTTCTTGGTAGTAAACATGAATACGACTGTGAAAATCTAACACCATCGGATGATTAGGTGTGACAGCCATTTCTTGCTCAAAAAAGTCTTCAGGAATGTTAAAGCACAGTACAACGCTCATCTGTGCGTGGGGGTCAAAAGCATAAGGCCCTTGTTTATCGGGTTCTTTGTGAATAGAACACCACTCCAAAGGGAAATTGCCTTCAATTTGTACCTTGATATCTAGACTGCGATCGCCTAAATTTTCCAACTGCAACAATATTTCACTGGGTTCTCTCGGATAGACAACTACATCACACCCTGAAAGTTTAGTATTAGTTGCCAAATTAAACGGCACTAAAGAAGTATTTTGAGATGCGGCTGCCGTCGATGGTTGCAGCGCATCCGGTTGCTGCATGGGAGTTAATTGTAAACTTAAAGAAGCCATAATTAATTCGTAATTCGTAATTAAGCACGTAGGGTATGTTATGCCGCAGGCTAACGCACCCTACTGAATTAAATTCACAACGTGACCAGAACGCAACCGCGTATTTTGCCAAGAACAAATTAACCCCAGACTTCCAGGATCAATCACAGGATTTTGGGGGAGCGATCGCACCCAATGATCCCTGATGTATCGTAATTCAAATAACTGCACGACTCCCAAATAGCGCACAGCCGGGAATTTTTGAAATAGCGTCACAATATCAGAAGGATATACAGGACGACCAAAAGGCCAGCCTTTACCGTCATGTCCACCTGTGATGGGGTTCAGGAAGCGATAGAGAGCAACTCGCAATTTCCCTAACATTTCTTGTTGGGCGGAGGGGTTATTGTATTCTGGCTCTAGGGCGACTTCAGTTTGCACCGCTACACCAACATATTCCGGTGCTTGCAGTTTAATTTGCACACCTAGTAACCGCCGTTCATCTAAGTAAGCCAAAATCTGACTGCGGAGTTGGGGGCTAAGACTCAATAATTCGGGGTCAATACCTTCAGCGCGAGCAATAGCATCAGTATTCGCTGATGGTACAACTAATAAGCGGACTGTCCCGGCTTCTTTGGTGGAATTCGGCGTTAAACAACGGACACGCGCCACTGCACCAGAGCCAGCTTGCAGAGTTAGCACTTCAAAATCTTCAGGAGTGACAGCGCGATCGCGTGTGCGGAGCATCGCCGGGACTCGAATCACTGCATCTTCCAAAGATTCCGCATCCGCACCATTACGAGCCGGTGCATGATTAATCAATCGAGCAATATAAGGTACAGCCGTTTTCGCGACAGTAATTGTCCCCCGTTGCACATTCCCTTTCCGTCCCCCACCCGTGCGATAAGCCACCATCCGAATCACCGAACCACGCGTAGGTACAGCCCCATATTGACGCTCTAATTCCTCAGCATTGGGAATAAGTGCTGAGTTTTGAGTTCTAAGTCCTGAATTAGATTCACTACTCGGTACTCGGTACTCATTACTCAGCACTGAATCGTCCCCAGTCCCCAAGACCTTCCTCCACTCAGTCTGCTGCTGAATTTGGGCTGGTTCACGAATTAAAGGGCCAAACTGGACTAAACCTGTGCGGGAATCAATAGTGTAGTGTCGATCTAAAGCCCCAGAATTAGCAAAATCCGTGACTTCATACCATGTCTGCGAAGATAAACTTCCTGGCGGTAATACTTCTATATGTTCATCTTCCCGACGATTTAACAAAGGGAACTGCTGTAATTGAAAAGTCTGTCCCGGTGTGCCGTCACTTTCGCCTAAAATTTCATCGTAAATCAACTCACTTTGGCTAGCTCCCACCGTACCGCCAATGGAGCGCACCGACAAACCCACAATCCGGGGAGAACAACTAAACCCTGGTTGATTGGGTTGGGGACTCGTGTAAACGCAACGTAGCCAACGCCCTTGGAAAGCCGTAAAAGTAGTCACAGGCCAAGATTGGGGTAAATGCAATACCACATCTGCACCCTGGAGAGGATTAGCACCTTGAGCCGCCAACTCACTAAAACTGAAGCCTTTGGTACTATCGTCAGATTCTTGGAGTAAAACTGATACCCATTCCACACCATTCCAAGCTTCCCAGCGTCGCGGCGGTGCATCGGGGTTAATCCCGGTACTAGTGGCGGCTTCTCCCTTAAATTGCAGTGCTAAGACATTCCCTTCACACTGACATTCACCATCAATAACTATGTAAAAACTATTGCCAGGCTGGGGTTGTTCATCAAAAAAAGTTAATTCCCTACCGTACCACTGATCATCAGGACTGAGAGACCAGATATTAGTAAAGCGATCGCGTAAAATTGCAGGTGTAGTTTCTACAGTTTGGGCAGAGAGGAAATGGCGAATTTGGGGTTTATCAATAATTAAAGGTCGATCTGTAGTGAAAGCGATCGCTTCTTCCGTTTCCGTGCGTATCGTCGCCACCTCCACACCAGCCGGAATTGTATAGCTATCCGGTAAAGCCGCACTTAAATAAAAAGTAATATCAGCTAAAGCTGGCGCAGGTGCTTGCAAGCGCACCCCCAGCAATTCTAAAAAAGTAATGTAATTGCGCTTCGGTACTTGATTGAATCGCAGTAGCATTTGGTCAGTCAACCAAGCAAATAGCTCAATCAGCGTAATTCCCGGATCGCTAGGATTGTAGTTCGTCCATTCAGGACAATAGCGAGGAATCCGCAGCACACATTCATCGACCAAATCTTTAAACGTGCGATCGTCTAGATTTGACTTTGGTAACTTCGGTAAAAAATCAAATTCCACAATAATATAGCCTGATTAAAAAACGTGTTGATTATCTTGGCAAAGAGACTGGGGACTGGGCAGAGAGATAATAGAAGAAATATAATTTTACAAATTTTGTATCTAATGACCATTAATTATTGACTTTCCACCCCATTTACATAAAAAGGAAAAACCAAACTGCGAGAATCATGAGTCTCTTTTGGATGATACTGAATATGAATATCTACCCGACCGCGTAACGGATCAGCTTCAGTAAAAACTCCATCTAAAACAATTCGAGGCTCCCACATTTCCAAAGCTTCTTGGACGTGTAGGCGCAACAGTAATAAAGTTTGAGTATTCATCGGTGCAAAAGTTAACTCAGACAACCGCGAACCAAAATTAGGCCGATACACCCGTTCACCCAAATCAGTACGCAGAATGAGCATAATCGACTCTTCAATGTTGCGTTCCTTGGTGCTGAGTTGCAAACCTCCCTGGACATTCACCCTGAGTGGAAAAGACCAGCCCGTGCCTAGATGACTACGATGCTGATTTTGATTGAATTCTGGCATGGTAAGTCAATGCTGACAAGCGTGTTTACGGTAATTTACGCTCATCTACAAAATCAACACTATTCGCCAAAAGTCTAGTTCAGTCATACAAATCAAAAATATCCCCCAGTACGATGTATTTTAAAATACAAATAATAGAGACGTAGCAGTGCTACGCAGAATTAATAAATATACAATTGCAGACATCCTAACTTAATACTCTCTTTGTAATCCAACTTTATCTAGTCTCTCTGATAGAAATCTGGTCGATTCTGGCGAGCTGCATCTAAGGCTCGACGAATAGCCCCGACTCTACCATCCATCATGTCAGAAGGTGCAACAAAATCAGCCCCAGCTTCAGCTTGTGTCAATGCCATTTTGACTAATATTTCGACGGTGGGGTCATTCAGAATAGTCCCCTGGTCATCAACTAAACCATCATGACCATGAGTAGTAAAAGGATCAAGGGCAATATCGGTAATGACTACAATATCTGGAACTGCTTGTTTAATAGCTTTGACAGTACGCTGTACTAAACCATCTGGATTATAGCTTTCTGTTCCAGTTTCGTCTTTGAGTAATTCTGATATTACCGGAAAAAGTGCGATCGCATTAATTCCTAAATCAAACGCCTGCTGTATTTCTGGCAGTAACAAATCTAGTGTATAGCGATAACACCCTGGCATTGAGGAGATTTCGACTTTTTGCCCTTCCCCCTCCATCACAAACAATGGATAAATCAGATCATTAACACTCAGTGTTGTCTCTTGCACCATACGCCGTAAAGCAGCTGTACGACGCAGACGACGGGGACGATGTAGTAGGATGTCGGTTTTCATCAATGAATCTTGCACTGTCATAATGAAAATTCTTATGATATTGATAACGATTATCATCTCATAAAAATAAGTTTAATAAGCACAGGCAATTTGCTGTCTAGAGATGACTTCAAACAGCAAGAATCAACAAATCAAGCTGTCATTAAGGGCTTTTAGTTAAAATCGCAACCCTACACCACCTTGAACAGAGACAGCTGCACCACCGCCATTACGGTAGGCATCAAAAGCGATAATGGCGTTACCAAACAGCACAGTATTACTATTAGGAACAGCGTAATCAACACCTGGTTGTAAGGCAAAACTAATTTTGTCTCCCACAGGAGAAGCACTATCACCACCTGTTAACACCAAGCCAGCTCCTAAATAAGCATCCGTTTGCCAATTCAGAGGCACATCATAGGAAACGGTAGGTACAACTGCCGTATTCTGACCAACTAAAGCTTGAGCGCGAAAAGAAATTGGTGCTTCTAAAAGCTTATAGCGAAAAGCCAACACCCCACCAACTTGTACACTATCGGTTATGCCAACAGTCGGCCCTATACCTACGTAACTACCATATGCCACTTGAGCCTGTGCTGGCTGAGTATTGATAGCCAAACTCAATATTGAAATTGCGCCTAAAGCCGTAACTAAATGAGGTATATATTTCATCACCCAACTCCTCACACTGTCTTAGATTTACCAAGTTTAATTTAATACTTATGCTAAAGGCAAAAATGATTTTTTAGTGAGGACAAATCAATTCAAAATTCTACTCCTTCGGAGTAGGCTTACGCCTGCGTAGCAAAGCAAGCGACTCGTTAGCGTCACGCAGTGAAGAATTCCTAGGAATTGGGAATCATCAGTTATCAAGTGACTGATAACTGATTTAACTCCCTTGTCTCCCCTACACCCTAACTTACGGACACACGGGATGAATACCGCCTTGAGTACAAATATAAGCAATTTGTCTATCCTCTAAGTTTTTGGCTTGAGAAAAGTCTACGCCTTTAACTACCGCAGATATTGCGCCGATGTCTGGGGTTTGTACAAATTGATCTGCTGGGTCTTGTCTATTGGGGGTAAGAATCGCCCCCTTGAAATTAGCCCCGGCTACATTTGCTCCTCGTAAATCAACCAGACTCAAGTCGGCATTTTGCAAGTTAGCATTTTCTAACTGGGCAGAGCGTAAAATCGCACCCGTCATACGAGTCGCACTCAGGTTAGCATTACTGAGATTAGCCCGTTCCAAATCTGCGCCGGAGAGGTCTGAAGCTTGCCAATCAGTTTTACTTAAGTTAGCAAATGACAACTGAGTACCGATCGCAATCACGCGACCAAGACGCGCACCATATAAGTTCGCATCTTTAAATTTAGCATCTCCTAGGTCTGCACCAGTTAGGCTGGCGTTTTCTAGAACTGCACCGCGTAAATCAGCCCCGACTAACTGCCCACTGCTGAGGTTAGCACCAACTAGACGTGCATTAGCTAAATTAGCTCGGTTGAGGGTAGCACGACTTAAATCGCTACCAGTCATGATGACACGACTGAGGTTAGCATCAGTGAAATTGGCTTGTTTCATCTGAGCCTGGGTTAAATCAGACACTATATCGTCGTAAGTGTCAAAGCGTCCATCTTCACCGGCACTGCGGAAACGACTACCTTTAAAGTTAGCTTGGTTGAGATTGGCCGATTTCAACTTGATTCCTGATAAATCAGTGTTTTCGAGTACCAAGTTAAAAAAGGAACTACCAGGAGTGCCACTTTGACCTAATTGGACGCGGCTGAGATCCAGACCTTGGGTTTGACCGCTATAAACACTGAGAATTTTGTTGATGGTTTGCTGGTTGATTTGTAACCGCTTTTGTCTTACTTCCCGTTCTGGAGATGTGCTGCTGATAGACTGTAACTCGCCGGACAAAAACTGATTTTTGTTGTGTAATTCGGTAATTGCGGGAATACCAACACTGATGAGTGCTTGCTGAATGGTATCTATCAGGATGGGGTTGGTTTCATTCACCATCATATCAGCCAAAAACTGGATAGACTGCTGATCATTGAGACTACCCATAGCAAGGATTAAGCTTTGGCGTTCTTGCAGGCTAGCCGTAGAGTCAGGACTTAATCGTTTAACCAGTGCCAAAAACTGCTGACTGTTGATTTTCTGAGATTCCTGATTGCTTTGCTGAGTCTGGAGATAAACTTGTGTGCCAATTAAAGTAGCCAGCACCGCCGTCATACTTGTGAGTGCTACCCCAAACAAAGTCAGGCTGGGATTTTGCTGCATCCGCCGCCACAATGATATTAAATTACTGTCATCTGGAGTAATGGCTATTGCGGCTGTTGCTAGTGCCTCATTTTCCTTTGGTGTAGCAGTCTGGCTACTGCTAACGGGTAAATTCCGGGCATTATTTACGACATCTGCCGAGGGTACAGAACGATGGGCATCAACGACATAAGTACCAGCTAGCCAATCATGTAATGCTTTGCGTCCCCGGCGTGCTGGTAAGGCTAAACCTTCGCCTAGTACCATCAATACTGCTAAAGATGTGAATAATCCTAAATTGGGGAAGGCGAAACTATAACGCCAGAGAATGTAGGCAATGGACATAGGCACAGTCAAGCGGCCAATACCTTCACGGACAAATACAGCTGCTAAACCTGGTGGTGTACCTTCTTCGTTGACAACCCGGACACCAAACCAACGCTTAGGTAGGGTACTTCCGGTTTTTGCCAGTAAATATAATTGCCACCAAGATAGGACTGTAGGCGCGAATAAAGCTACTGTCCATAGAAAATTAGTCGGCCAAGCCACATTGCGAATGCCATAGCTTGCAGGTAACGCCAATGGACGTGCGATCGCTCTTTCTGTTACTACTAGTACAGGGTTAAGTGGGACTCGATTGATATCGCTGCGAGAATTGGCATACACGCCCAAGCCGAAGGGAACTAGCCCACTGGCAACTAAAAGAGCAATTTCTGCCGTCCAAGCTGCAAACCGCCTTGTGACTAGCGAATTAGTTTTTTCTGTATTTTTTGTGCGGTTAGATTGATTAGTATTATTTTTTTTTACAATTGGGGTTGCCATTAGATAATTCCCTTTAATTTATTTTTGTGCCGCTTGGGAGTGCTGAGTGCTGAGTAGTGAGTGCTGAGTAGTGAGTAGTGAGTAGGTAGGCATTGTATTTTTCTCCCCCTGCTTCCCCTGCTTTCTTTTCCCCCTGTCCCCAGTCGCCAATCCCCAGTCCCCAGTCCCCAGTATCGAGTCCCCCACAACGGCTATTTATTTTGTGCGTTACCAGATACAAAAAATTTGTATCCAACATACACTAAACCAGCTAACAGTGCCAGACTTAGAGCAGATACGACTAGTTTCAGCACCATTTGCACAATTGACAAGCCTAATAAGGCTGCCACACCTACAAATACGAGCTTGCTTGTCCCTGATAAGTTTTGAAACCAGAGTTTTCCTCTTTCTAACTGCTGTTTCCAATTGAGCCAACTAAACTGGGAAGTCTGTTGTGGTGCTGACTTTGGAGATGCAGAATTAAGATCAGCCTCCAATTGTTGGAGGCGACGTTGTAAGTCTTCTTCTGATTGAGGATTCATGATTTTTTACCTCAGCTAATACACTTTATGGAACAATAAACCCACGAAATTCTATTCATGAGAATTCACGCAAGTAAAATTCAAAATCAGGTTAAATTTACTACTTTGCATTGTAAATTGCGGCGTAAGATTGGCGTACCCACCCACCATAGGTGTTGGCGCAGCCTACCGTAGGTCATCGCCATTTTCCCAAATTTGTAATTTTTCGTCCCTGCATCAGTCCCCATTATTATCTAGTGGTTTTGTTTGTGATTTTAGCTAATGTCTTAGTGTCAAGTACCTTTTTCTGTCGGTAAAATTAACTATTGGCTCTTGTTGTTGGGTTTAGCTGTCACCATTCCTAACTCAAGTTCTATAAATTAAGAATTTTATTAATTCTGTAGATATATACTTAAATTATTCTCGGTTTCCTAATAATTTATTCACTTCATGTAATTTTCATACTTTAGTTATACATAGTTAAATAAATTTATAAAATTTTATACATAACTACTCAGGAACAACGCCTATTAATCAGCGTCTCTGAAATTAGAAGGTTTATAACAAAAATTATGTTGAGATACTGATAAATTATGAATACTATTAATGTATCGAAAGTTATTTTTACTACACTGGTAACAAGTGTAGTGCTTACGGAAGCGATCGCCTTATTTGGGGCGCAGCCTATCTTGGCTCAAACACCCATGATTCAAATGAGTCGTAACTTAAGTTCAGATCCATTAGTTGTCAATGGTACATCCGACAAAACTGTTCCTAGCAACTGTGGTAATATCACTGCTACACCTAATCAAGTCATCAGAGTGACAGAGGCTTTACCCTATCTGCGAGTTACAGCTAAAAGCCCAGTAGGAAAAACCACGTTGTTGATTTATGGGCCTGGAGGACGTTTTTGCGTTATGGCAGATAGTTTATCTGATAGCTACCCTGAATTATCAGGTTATTGGATACCAGGCGATTACTCAGTCAATGTAGGTAATTTATCTCACAAAGAGTATAGCTACACCATTGAAATTTCGCAACAAAAGAAACCAAAAAAGTAGGGATTGGGGATTGGGTACTGGGGGAAAAGAAAGCAGGGGAAGCAGGGGAAGCAGGGGGAGCAGGGGGAGAAAAATACAATGCCTACCTACTCACTACTCACTACTCACTACTCACTACTCACTACTCACTACTCACTACTCATGCTAACCTTTCAGGAACTCGACGATGATCTCTCAGTGGTGCTTTCATCCATTGGAAAGCTACAAGATTTAATAACAAACCAATCAAAAACAATAGCAGCATTAATGTGATTTGATACCAGATCACTTGGGGTAACAGTACGTCTACTACCAAATGAATTAAATTGAGGACGCTGTAGAATACAGTCAATCCAAAGTGAATTACTCTATAGCGTCGATTATCAGTAAAAACAGTAGCAATTATTGCCAACATTGGTAGGGCGAAAAAGCCTAACATCAACCACATAATTCCTGATATTTGATTGATTGATGTAGCTGTATGAGATTCAATTACATTCAATCCGTGAAAAAGTGGCATTAAACCCAATTGGGTATGAAACAGTGTTCCTAGGAGGAATACTATCCACAGAGCCATGATTTTTTCCTGATAATTATTGGACATATGCTGGCCATTTTTTATAACTTATAACCAATGCGACGGAGTAAGTTATGCCGGGCGTTCACATCCTCTGTTGTCTCTATGCCTTTGGGTGAAAAACCATCAATCACCCCAAGAATACCTCTCCCTTGCTCGGTTTCGGCTACGATTACCTGCACGGGATTAGCTGTGGCGCAGTAAATTGTACAGACTTCTGGACATTGCTTAATAGCATTGAGGAAATTAATAGGATAGGCTTGTTTGAGTAAAATAATAAAGCTGTGACCTGCACCTACAGCTTGAGCATTTTTTGTGGCTATTTCTTCTAAGGATAGATCATTACCAGCAATTCTAATCAAGCAATCTCCTGATGCTTCACAAAAGGCAATACCAAATTTAACTTGAGAGGATATCCCCACCATAATTTCATATAGGTCTTCTACGGTTTTGATAAAGTGGGTTTGCCCAAAGATGAGGTTACAATTTTCAGGAATTTCCAGGTTAACTGATTTAAGTTCCATGTGGCTTTGAATTGGGTGGTGTAGTATTTCACTTAATATCAAATATTGATTTTGTTGGTGTTGTTAAATTAAATTAGGAAAAGTTCACGCAGAGGCGCGGAGGTAGGGAGGTACAGAGGCGTGTAAGATAAAACAAATTCTCTGCGTGCCTCTGCGTTTAAATTTTCTTACTTAGTTGAGACTGCAAATCTTTCCAGGTGACACCTGCTAGGTTAGGGAGAACTATATGGGCTTTTCCTACCCTTTCTTGGGGTCCGATACCTATAGCCCACATACTACCAGCTAAGGCGGCTTCAACACCTGCGGCTGCATCTTCTACGACTACACATTGCTGTGGGTTTAAGCCTAACTGATGGGCGGCGTAGAGAAATAAATCAGGAGCGGGTTTGGGTTTTTGGACGCTGTAACCGTCAGCGATCGCATTTACTTTATCAGTAATACCCAATTTTTCGATCACTGATTGGGCATTTTTACTAGCTGAACCGATCGCAATTTTAATCCCAGCTTGTCGCAGTTCATCCAAAAGCGCGATCGCACCCGGTAATAAATCTTTGGGTGTAATATTTTTGATCAGTTCCACATAGTAGCGGTTTTTCCGTGCCATCATCTCTTGAATTTGGTCTTCTGAATAAGTCCTATCACCAATAATCAGCATCAGGGAAGCGAGGCGAGATATACCGCGTAAAGCTTCATTAGCCTCCCGATTAAAGGGAAGACCTTCTTCATTTGCCAGTTTTTGCCATGCTAAGTAATGATATTCAGCAGTATCTGTCAGTACCCCATCTAGGTCAAAGATAAATCCGCGAATATTGGGGGATTGCTTGTCTCCTCTAGTCCCCTCTTTTTCCCCAGTCAAATCAAACTTGTACCACTCACCCCGCCAGTGTAGCTGAAACTTTAAGCGTGACCAACCAGGGGGTAGGTGAGGGTTAGATACAGGGCCATTTTCTGTAAACTGAATACCTCCAAAGCCAAAAACTACCGCTTGCCAAACACCCCCTGCACTAGCACCGTGAATACCATCTTGGGTGTTACCGCGACTATCTTCTAAGTCCACCATCGCCGCTTGCATAAATCGTTTATAAGCTATGGTTGATTTGCCTAAGTCTGAAGCTAGAATGCCATGAATGGCGGGGGCTAAGGATGAACCATAGGTAATGTCAGTGCGGGGTGCGTAATAATCCCAATTTGTTGCTAATACTTTTTGGTCGTAGGGAAACTCTGCCGATGTCCGCATTAAGTACAACAGCATTAAGACATCTGGTTGTTTGAGAACTTGGGTGTGGTTAGTTCCTTCCATACCCAAAATAGCTTGTATTGATTGGTGGCGTGGTTCGTAGTCGGCTAAATTAATATCCTTTAATTGGAAAAATCCCTCAAATTGTTCAATGAGTCCGGTTGAGGGATCGTAAAGAATCCAGATTTTATTGATGATATCTTGCCAGTAGGTTTCGATTTCTGGGGTAAGTTGCAATTTTTGGGCTAGTTCGGCGGCGCGTTCGGGGAAATTTTGTTGCAACCATCCACAAACTTTCAAGGCTTGTTCTAAATGCCATTGCACCATCCGGTTAGTGAAGGTGTTGTTGTGGACAAATTCGTGATACTCATCTGCACCAATCACGTCTCGAATTTCATATCTGTCATACTGGGGGTTAAATTCAACTCGACTACCCCAAAAGATGGCTGTATCGAGGATCATCTCTGCGCCATAATCGCGCATCCACTCATCATCGCCGGTGGCTTGCCAGTAATGACAGACGGCGTAGGCGATATCTGCGCTATTATGAATTTCGCGATCGCGGCACCAAATCCGCACGTCTTCACCATAATAATCGTCTGGTAGTGACCAACGAGGGGTAACTTCATCGCCTGTATCAGCACTTTCCCAGGGGTACATTGCACCTTTGAAGCCGTAATGAGCAGCTTTACGCCTTGCACCGGCTATGGTGTGATAGCGGTAACTGAGTAAGTTTCGGGCGACATCTGGCTGGTTATAAGTGAAAAAGGGCAGAATAAAAATTTCTGTATCCCAAAAGATATGACCGCGATAACCAAACCCTGACAAGGTTTTGGCAGCAATACTGACTTGCTCATCATGGCGGGGGGCGGCAATTAATAGCTGAAAAAGATTGTAGCGCACAGCAAAAGCGGCTGTGGCATCGCCTTCTATGACTATGTCGCTGGTTTGCCACACTTGATCCCAAGCTTTTTGATTGTCTGTAAATAATGTTGTGTAATCAGCTATGTCTACCAGTTTTTCGTGGGCGGCGATCACTGGTGTTTTCGTCTCCCGTGAGGTAAAAACTGTGACTATATTTTCTACTGTCACAGTTTGTTGGGCTGTGACTAAAAAGGTGGTGCTGATGCTGGGATAACCAGGTACAGTGTTGATTTGTACAGAAGCTTCTGTCCCTGAGATGGTCATTTTTGCCGCCATGCCAATTTCAATGCGGGTGCTGCGGGTGCGACTTTGTAACCAAATACCCTGATCGGTTTTACCTTGGTCTATTCTTTCCCAGTGATTGAAACCTTGGTTTTCTGCATAGCCATTGATGCTAGCCTGAAATTCGATTAAGGCATCGCCATCATAGGATGTTAAGTGGCAGCGTTGCCCTAAAATATGTTCATCTGCAAGAGAGGTGAAGCGTTCAAAGTGGATATCAATAATTTTATTTTTCGGACTGCGCCAACGCACCCAACGACTCAGCAGACCATGACGCAAATCTAGTTGTCGTTTGTATTGTAATACTTCCCCTTGATCGAGACGGAAGCGATCGCCATTAATCGTTACTACCAACGGTAGCCAATCAGGACAGTTAGCCAATTCTGTATAAACAACCGGCACATCATCATAAACACCATGAATAAATGTTGCTGGCAACCCACGAGTATAGCCTTCTTCAAAACAACCCCTTGTGCCTAAATATCCATTACCAATGGTAAAGATAGTTTCCCTAGAGTTTAGTTGCTCAGGGTTAAACTGGGTTTCAATTAATCTCCAGTCTTCATAAATAAAATCACCAGAGGTAGATTGTTTATTCATAGCCCATATTCTGCAAATAGTAGGAGTTGGGATGTAAGCTAGTTTTGGCTTAATTTATTTTTGAATTTTGAATTTTGAATTGGAGCTAACGACCCATGTGTTTATCTAAAATCTTTTCGGCTCTAGGTTTATAAATTAGATGGAATAAAGTTTCCATGTAACGAACTCTAGCTTCACTATTTTCAGGGGCGACAAAGTTCCAAAAACTAAATATTTTAGCCACTGATAATAATTTATTGCTGTGTAACTGCCAATTATATTTGTGATGAATGCGCTGACTTACCCATTCAGAAATTTCTTGCCAGGATTCGGGATGGCAATCACATTTTTCTAGAAATGTCACAATCTTATTGGCTGCTCCTTCTAAGTCTGTGGGGTTGAGATGAAAGCTGTTACCGTAATCTTCAATAATTTCTAAAGCACCGCCAAACTTAGTTGCAAAAGTTGGTAAGCCGGAAATCATCGCTTCTAAAATACTGCGCCCAAAGGCTTCAAATCGGGCAAAATGCACGTAAATTCCTTGTAAATCAGCCGCTACTCGGTAGGTTTCCCCCACTTCAAAGTTAGGTAGTCGCATTCCCACCCAACGCATTTTGTTGTGGAGTTCATACTGATTAATCAAGTCATGTAGTTTTTGGATTTCTGCGGCTTCTGCTGGGTTAGCTGCTTCTGAAGTATGCAGTTTACTAGTTAAAATAATCAGGTTACAATGCTCTTGCAACCGTGGATTTTGACCGAAACATTCCACTAAACCAGTCAGATTTTTAACGGAAGTGATAGGAGCTACTGCCAAAATGGGACGCTTTTGATTATTATCTAATCTACCAAGAATTTGGAGATGCTCTTCATGTAAGAGTAAGTTATAAATTTTCTTGGTTAAATTGGGATCTCGCTTGGCTTTTTGGCTGTGATGAAAGAAGACTTGTTCATTCACCCCAGGTGGAATCATATTAAATTTAGGACTAAACAAATCTATGCCATTTACTACATGATATAGATGGGGCATAGTAAAACATTTATATGATTCATATTGTCCTATACTGTCTGGTGTCCCGACAATTTCTTGGTAGGATGATGTGATAATAAAATCTGCCGCATTCATGGCAATTAAATCGGCAGTAAATTGTGCCGAAAAATGATATTGTTCTTCAAAATCTGGCCAATAAAGATTACTGAATAAGTGTTTTGGTTTTTCTAAAGAGTGGGCAATATTGCAATGAGTAACTTTTAAATGCCGGGCAATTAGAAAAGCAACCAAGTTACCATCTGTATAGTTACCAATAATTAAACTAGGTTTACCTTTAAATTGCGTGAGTAATTCTTTTTCTGCATCGTCAGCAAAGGTTTCTAAATAAGGCCAAATATCAGATTTAGATATCCAGTTATTCGTAATCTCTGGATTAAATTCACCAAAGGGAACGCGTAATATCCAGGCATTTTCTGTATCATGCACCTTTTCTAGTCGCAAGTTACAGAATGTTCCTTCACAATTAGGAATGAGGCGAGTGAGAATAATCACATAGGGTTTAATACCGAAGCTGTCAAGACCAGCGAGTTTAATTTCTTCCCGCAGTTTTTTTTCCAAACTCCGCGCTTGTTCCAAGACATAGATGACTTGTCCCAAGGTTTCATCTCGTCCCATGACATCTTCTTGCGCTACCCAGCCGTGGACGGAAACTAACACCACACGAAAGATAGCGGGGACACGAGAGACAAAGGTTTCCAGAATTGCAGGTTGAGGTGCTTCAATCAGCCTTTCTAAAAGTGTCAAGGTTTCGAGAGTACGGGAAGCCGTGTTTCCCCAACCCGGTTCAAAACCTAGTTTTTGCAAGTCGAGGTGAAAGTTGGTGTAGGGTTCTTCACCTTGTCGCTGACTGAGAAATTGAATGGCTTGGCGAATTTGTTTAGCTAGTTGAATACCAGAGGAAATGCGATCGTTAAGTAATAAACGAATATTATCGTATTTTAACGCCTGTAAGGCTGAATATATGAGTTCAAACCAATACTGGGTATCAGTTTCTAATTGACTGCATAGATAATGGTTGAGGAAAGCTAGACCTTGACCAATGTTTCTAGGGTCGCTGATTCTGGGGGAGTTTTCATCAAATGCTTTGAGGTCGATTTCTAAAATGTGAGGGTCGTAGGCATTGACTAGGCGATCGCTCACATCTAATAATATTTGAGATGACATCACCTCAAACTTGCTAAAATCTGATGTCAGTCGCCAAACTTCTTGGTTAGCAATTCTGGGACGCACCACAAACCAAATAGCTTCCTCTTCTAGAATGATTTCATGGGTGTAGTGAATTAATTTGGCAACAGAGGAAGAATAGTAAAAGTATGTGGGTTTTTGGAATTGATGACAGTATTTCGCAAAACTTTGCAGAATCTCGTTTCTGAGGAAGTAACGTTTACCTTCAGCCTCTAGTGCAAATATCAACTGACGCAGAGTAGCCTTTTCTTCACTATCTGCCAGAATACATTGGTGTAGTTCATACATGGTGATTTTTTATCACTCTATGAGGTTAGCACTAAGGATTAAAGTCCTGACTACTAACTTGTTGAGAAGTTCATTTCGCTTTTATGTCTTCATGATATGCAAGCTTTAGTACCCGTTACTTCTAGCTGTGGGATGAGAGTTGTGGGTGTTAAATGCTGAGTTGTGTAAAGCCCTGCGGGCATAGCTGCGCTTAGAGCAGTAGCGGGGCGTGAGCAGCGTGCTAATTTTGAATTGCCAGGTAAAAAATGCCAAATTGGCTTAATTTTTTGTCAAAAAACTAGTATTCTGTATTTAAGTTAACTGTTTTGTGGCAAATATCCTGGTTTAAAATTTATCCTTTAAATTCAGGGCAGGTGATGAATCTAGCATTTACTAATCAGATGAGGTACATCATCGTCTCTTCCTTGCTTGCGGAGAGTGAGTTAGGGGTGGGGTTCTTGTACCTAACTGAACCGAGAAATGCCGTAAACAAAATATCACAATTAATTAATATGAAAATCAGCCTTAAATGTAGAAGAAATAATTTTCAATTAATTTACTGATCATCAAATTTCTCAATGGTCTACATCCTTAAAAAAAAGTTACCTGAGAGATAATTATGAGCTACCAAATTCCTTCTTCACCTAAAAGTTTTCATAGTGCAATTACTCATGAGCAACTGAATCAAGTTATTGCAGCTATTACTGATGGTAGATATTCCTGGGCTTGTGTGTTACTTTTACGTTTCGTTGGTTACAATCCACTTCACTTTATCCCTCAACGAACTTATAGCCGTTTAATGAAAGAAAATAGACAAGTTCCTACCGTAAGTCTATCAATTAACAGTGCTGAGTTGAAAGATTATTCATAAGGGGCGTGGTATTTCTCAAGATGGAAAGTGCTGTTAGTGGCACTAGTACCGCAAGGCGGAAGTCAAAAGTCATAGACGCGAAAGCGGCTTCCCGGAGGGTAAGTCAAAAGTTTAATATACCAAGGCTTTTGCTGTTTTGAAATGGTCTGCTTATTTACGCCATGCTGTACTAGTTCATCAAATTTCAATTGAGGGATAAGCTTTTTTTGTAGTAAAGACTTTAGTCCTTAGAAAAATCAGGACTAAAGTCCTTACTACAAACAGACCGCCAAATCATTCGCGCAGCGTCTGTCTTTGCTACGCAACGCTACCGCGAACTACAAAGTGGTACAGGGAATGCAAAAAAAGTCATTGCCCCGCCATTAATCTTACACTCCTAAGAGTAAGACGTGGGATGAATGGCAGTTTTAGCTAACTATATTTACTAAACGATTCATCCTTCTATAGTTATAAGCTTTGTAAATTCTGAATTTAAAAAGCTTATAACTATTTTTGATGGAGATCATTGAATTTTTGTGAGGTTAAGTTGAATATTAAATACTGATTTTAGGGTAAATTATCAAGTGTTAGCAAGTTATCTTTACTGAGAAATACAAGTATTTGGGAAATATGATTGTCTTATATGATGCTATTTCTATACTTAAAATTTATAGGAATAAAGTTGGATAAGGCTTAAATAGCAAAGGTTTAAGTAGATTTAAATTTACATAATTAAAAGATACACAAGAGATATTAAAGTGATCTGATCGCCAGATTTCAAAATGTTAATTTTATGTAAAAAAATTTAACTAGACTAATCAATCTATAAAATAGGATAATTCCTTTAAACTAAGAGTTCATCATAGTCCTAATTTAAAAATAGAATAATCTTTAAGCATCCCACAACATTATCAATACGCGCAGTATTTTCTCATTTGGATCATCAACTTGGCTAAGTGCCTAGAGTGATATTGACATATGTAGGATGAGTCAGCCAGATAAATCCTGGACATACCAAGAAATTATTCATACTGACACACTCTACTAACAGCCAATTTGGAATGATTAATTTTTTGGTGTCTCCTAAAATCATGACAACTGACGAATTAACTATGCAACTCGACGAGCATCTCATTGATTTACCTAATCTATATCATGCTATCAATCGTTACCCTCTAACGATTGACCCTGATAGTTATATAGTCGATGCTATTAGCTTGATGTATCACAAAAGAAGCCAAATCTCACCGCTCACCAGTTTAAACGCAGTTTGCAATGCACGCAACTGGTATTTACAAAAGACTAGCTGTGTTTTAGTTGTAGAGGCAGAAAAAGTCTTAGGCATCTTTACAGAACGAGATATATTTAGGCTGGCTGCGTCAAGTATAGATTTTTCTCAAGTTAAAATGGCTGAAGTCATGACACAGCCAGTCACGACGATGAAACTATCACATTTTCAAGATATTCTTACAGCCTTGTCGGTACTGCAAAACCATCAGATTGGCCATTTGCCAATTGTGGACGATGATGAACGCTTAGTGGGAGTTGTGACTGCCACAAGTTTGCTACATGGGTGTAATCAGTTACCAATGGTGAGCATTATTGAGGCTGTAAATAAACCACAAATTGAGTTACATCAGTCAAGTCTAACGTTACAGTATCCAACCGACTACTCATTTAAGCTGCGAGAAAATCTCACAGAGTTGGGCATATCCCAGGAGCTTTGGCAACAAGAAATCATTGAGCGTCACAATACTGAAGAAGCATTGCGACAGAGTGAAAAAATCTATCGCCAGTTAGTGGAAAGCCAAACAGATTTAATCCTCCGCTTTGATCATTCAGCGCGGATTAAATTTGCCAATCCCTCTGCGTGCGAACTTTTTGGTAAATCATTACATAAGTTTATTGGCGATTCTGTATTTACGCTGTTTCCTAGTGATGAATTACCTCAAGCTGTAGAAAACTTCAATTTGTTGAAGTCTCCACCTCATGACATAACCATCAAAGAGCAACCAGCATTAACAGTTAAAGGTATTCGTTGGATTGAATGGAAAATAATTGGTATCCCAAATGAATACAAGGAAGTTGTGGAGTTTCAGGCTGTAGGAAGAGATATCACAGCACGCAAGCAAATAGAGATCGCATTGCGAGAAAGTGAAGAAAAATTTCGCTGTTTTGCTGAAAACACTCATGCTTTAATTTGGATTGCCCAGTTAGAGTCAGGGGAAAACTTATACGTTAATCCAGCTTACGAACAGATTTGGGGACGTTCATGTCAAAGTTTACGTAATCAGCCATTCTCTTGGATAGAATCATTACATCCCGACGATCGCGATCGCGTTCTTGCCAAAATAGAGCGACAAAAGCACGGTGAAGCCACCAATGAAGAATATCGCATTCTGCGACCTGATGGCTCAGTGCGTTGGATTTGGGATCGGGGTTTTGCCATACGTAATGAACAAGGCCAAATATATGCTTATGGCGGCGTTGCTGAAGATATTACAGAACGCAAACAAACAGAAGAATTACTGCGCCAGAGCGAAGAAAGATTGAGTTTAGCTCTCATATCTGCCCATATGGGGATATTTGACTGGAATCTATTGACAAATGATACCCTCTGGTCAGCCAATATGGGGCTATTGTATGGACTACCCCAGGGTACTATCTGTCCTAGCCCGGAAGCATTTCTGGAGTTAGTTCATCCTGAAGACAGAACATCTTTTCAAGATGCAGTTCAGTACAGTATTGAGCAACATCAAGAATTTGCCATTACATATCGAGTAATTTGGCCTGATGGCAGCATCCACTGGCTAAGTAGTAGAGGTCAAACCTACTATCACGAAATGGGTCAACCCATCAGAATGGTTGGTACAACCAAAGATATTAGTGAACGCAAACAAGCTGAAGCAGCCCTCAAAGAAAGTGAAGAACGCTATCGTTCTGTAGTCACAGCGATGCAGGAGGGTGTTGTGTTACATGAGCGCAATGGCAAAATAGTTGCTTGTAACGCCAGTGCAGAGAAGATTTTAGGACTATCTAGCGATCGCATTATTGGACGTGTTTGTGATGCTTCTTGGCGAAGCATTTATGAAGATGGTTCTCCCTTTCCTGATGAAAAGCATCCCGCAATGGTGAGTTTACACACAGGACAACCTTGTTCAAATGTGATCATGGGAGTTCACAAACCCAATGGACAAATCACCTGGCTTTCTATTAATTCTCAACCCTTGTTCCGTAACAATGAGTCTACACCCTATGGGGTAGTTGCTTCCTTTTCCGATATTAGCGAACAGCAACAAGCAAAACAAAAAATTCGCGAACAAGCCGCTTTACTGGATATTGCTACCGATGCCATTTTTGTGAGAGATTTAAACAACCACATCCTATTCTGGAATCAAGGTGCAGAACGTTTGTATGGTTGGTCAGCCTCAGAAATTTTGGGAACTGAACCCACGACCTTACTATATCCAGAAACTTCTGTTCATCTCCATAAAACAGCTCTGAAAACTGCGATTGCTGCTGGTATGTGGCAGGGAGAGTTGCAAAAAATCACCAAATCTGGCCAGGACATTATTGTCGAAAGTCGCTGGACAATAATGCGGGATGCAGCCGGGAAACCTAAATCGATTTTGATTGTAGATACCGATATCACGCAAAAAAAACAACTAGAAGAGCAGTTTTTTCGGACTCAACGTTTAGAAAGCTTAGGCACACTCGCCGGTGGTATTGCCCACGACTTAAACAATATTTTGACACCTATCTTAGCAGCTGCGCAACTCTTACAAAATAGAACTAATCGAGCGTCTGAGCCATCGTCTAATGTGAGTGATACGCGATTGCCTACGGCGGGCGGAACGCAATCGCAACAACTACTAAAAATTATAGAAAACAATGCCCAACGGGGAGCAGGCTTAGTCAAACAAGTATTATCCTTTGCGCGGGGGTGTAAAGGAGAACGTACCATAGTCCAACTCAAACATCTGATTACTGATATTATTCTCATTGGTAAACAGACATTCCCTAAATCAATTGAATTTGAGACAAAATTACCCGAAAACCTGGGTGCTGTCTCTGGAGATGCTACCCAATTACATCAAGTGCTGATGAATTTGGTCGTCAATGCCCGTGATGCCATGCCAGAGGGCGGAAAAATCACCATCTCTGCGGAAAATATTTTTATTGATGAAGCTTATACCAGGATGAATATTAATGCTCAGGTTGGGCATTACATCCTGGTTAAAATCTGCGATACAGGCATTGGGATGCCACCCAAAATTTTAGATAGAATTTTTGAGCCATTTTTCACGACAAAAGAAGCAGGTACAGGTACAGGATTAGGTCTTTCGACTGTACTCGGTATCACTAAAAGCCACGGCGGTTTTTTGACTGTGACTAGCAAAGTAGGCGAAGGTAGCCAATTTAACTTGTTCTTACCCGCAGTGTCAGGCACACCAGATTTAATCATAGAGAGTGCAGCCACCCCTCAAGGCAATGGAGAGTTGATATTAGTTGTAGATGATGAAGTCCAAATTTGTGAAATCATCAAAATGATTTTAGAAAACCACAACTACAAAATTCTGACTGCTAATAATGGTATTGAAGCGATCGCCCTCTATGCCAAACACAAGCATCAAATTACTGCCGTCTTCATGGATATGATGATGCCAGAAATGGATGGAGTAACTGCCATTCGCACCATGCACAAAATGAAACCCAATGTACAGATTATCGCTTGCAGTGGACAAAATTCACCGGAAGCTGTAACAGAAGTGTTGGGGACTGGTTTTTATCAAGTTTTACCTAAACCTTTCACTGCTCAAGAATTATTAAATAGTTTGCACAATCTACTCAAAGAGAGGCATTAGGTTGCTTGCATGAATATTTTTACCCCACCCTAACCCTAGGGTGTTGACTTTGATGAGATTTACCCATTTTTTATTCATACAGTTTTGGTGTCATCATCAGTGAAGCAAATTAAATGAGTAATGAGTAATGAGTAAGTAGAACAGGGTAAATAATTAAAGGTTTGTAGTAAGAACTTTAGTTCTCTCTGCGTTCTCTCCGTTCCCTGCGGGACGCTGCGCGAACAAAAAAGGACTAAAGTCCTCTCTACGAGACGCTACGCGAATACTACGAACTCAATCTTAGTTTTTTTACATTACTTAACATAGTTCGGTGTTTTCAAGTTGTTCTACTTAATGAGTAATGAGTAATGAGTGGATTATTTTTTATTTTTCTTTCAATTTGTTGATTGAAGTTGCTAAGGGTATTTACTCATTACTTATTACTTAAAGCCCCCCAATCCATCGAGGGCATTAAGGGGGAGTAAATTCCCGTATTATCAAATAATACAAATGCTAAACCTGTGCTATTCCATCTAATAAACCATCTGAAATAATCACCCCATTACTAGCAGCTATCTTTGCAACCTTTGATTCACTCATGTTAACTATAGGTAAGAGATGGTCATATAACTGCATTGATTGTAAGCAATCATTAATATTCGTCACTGCCATATTATAAGCCTCCATTTTTTGTTCTAAGGTATTGAGTAACTGCCGATTATTAGCAATCTTCTCCTCAGCTTCTTGTTGCAGAGTTTGTTCTAAATAAACCCGTGCTTGGGGATACTGTTGTAGAATCTCTTCTGCTTGGGTTTCAGCCATTGGTAATAATTGAGTTTTGAGGCTTTGGTTAATAGTTTGGCGGAAGGTTTTGCGGATGGTTTGAGAAACCTTTGGCTCAAAATCCAACTTTAATAATTGTCTAATAGCTGGTTCGGCGTCTACCATACTTTCACAGTCATAGCCTTGGGAAGTTTGCAGCAAAGTTTGCCGAAATTGATATATAGAAAAAGTGCCTTCATCATAGAATAAATGACTTTCTCTGACGAAGCGATCGCACTCTACACTGGCTGCATCAATTAAAGATTGAGATACACGTTTTTCTAAAGCTTTTATTTGTTGTTCTATCCCCGCATCATTACCCAATAAACGATATAATTGGCGATAATATTCTGATTTACGAATTTTCTCCATTAACCTTTGGAAGAAATTAGCAACTACTTGTTGAGATGATTCGACTAAAATGTCTTCTAATTGATTAGCTAGATAATAGAATGCCTCTACTAAAATTGCTAATAATGGTGCGGTAGCATTACGCGGATGACTGAGAGTTGCACGGCGATAAGCATCAGCCACCGAAAAGGTATCTAATAACTCATCTAAACGGTGAATCATCCGAGATTGTAACTGCTTGAAATCAGCTTCAAACACATCACATGAATTATTAATTACCTGGTTAACTTCTTCTGTCATTTGCTGATTAAAATCTCTGCCAATTTGTTGTAATTGCTGGTTGAGACGTTGTAATTCATGCTTTTTCATCGTCTCGATTTCTTGTGGCTGACTATCTAAATCGCGATGCAACGATTGATAGTGTTTTTTCAGTTTAATACAAATATCTTCTAAGTCATCAGCCAGATTTTGAAAAAGCTGTGGACGCTTTTCTTCAGTTAAATAACGAGTGATAGCTGTACGGAATTCCTCAATACCACTGTCTTGAATTAGCTGATTAATTAAGGGTATCCCCTGTTCAGCTAAAATGCGTACATAGTTGGTGTTGGGTGATTCAAAACCATTGAGAGAAATCCGAAAACTAGTAGAAGCAAGTTTTCCAGAACTGACACAATAATTATTAAAGGCGTAAACAAACTGTGGTGTTTCTTCTACCGCATTTACACCTTTAACACTATCTGCAAAAATAGAGTCTAAACCAAATCTATCTTGTTGAGTTGTTTGTTTAATTTGACTGCCGTAAAATCCGAGTAACCCACTAGTTTTATAAACTCGGCTGGTATCACGGAACTGTCCGTTAATTAAATTATCGAGTCTTTGCCTTAATTGGGTATTGTACCAAGTTTCATCTATGCGGTTGAAGATATAAAATACGCGATCGCGTATTCCCCCATTTTGCCGCATTTTCTCTAAAAGTTCCGTCTCTTCCTTAGTCATATCCCCAGCCGATGCAGGTTTTAGCACACACACCACCGCCGATGTCTCAGAATCCTGAATTTTGGTGTAAGTTAACTGTGCATCCTTCTCTACTGGCGCATCAATTCCAGGTGTATCAATAATTACGTTACCATCTTGCAATAGGGGATGATTGCAATAATATTCAATTTGCTTTAAAACCGCGCTATTACTACCACGCCGCGCATATCCAGCCGCTTCTTTTAGGTTAGAAAAGTTAAATTGCTCCATTGAATAGGTCGCATTGTTGATGGTATGAATATGTTGACGGTTAGCTTCATATCCTTGTAATAATAATATTAAGGCTTTAGCTTGTTTCGCGCGTTCTGACTTACTCTCTCCACCCTCTTGCTGAATAATCGCTTCGCATCCTTGATACAATAAGCTAACTAGTTCAGATTGATTGAGATTAGCGGCGGTTTTAAAGCCTAATTGTTGACATAAAGACGTTGCTTGTTCTCTAATCTCTGCTTCACTGAGGAAGGTTAAAACTACCCGTTCTTGGTCTAATTCTGCATATTCAATTTTACATTCTGTACCTGTGGCGTGTCCTTCTGCGCTGTAAAGTAACTCTCGTTCTAACAGCGCATTAATTAACATTGATTTACCTGCACTAAATGCACCAGCAAACACAATTTCAAATCTGGGAGAAATTGCTTTACCTAATGAAGTTTGGACAGGGGTAATATCTTGCGATCGCAGAGATTTTTCTTGCTGTAAAAGTTGCAATATAGAATCCACTTGATCTTTTAAATTATGACCCTGAAAAGGCAGGTATGACATACAATAACCTATGACAATTTCCGTATATTTTATTAAAGTATTTATACTATTGCTTCAGTATTCTTACTACGATATACAATTGCCACTTGAGAAAGAGGATAAATAAATTTTTAAGTATTACGATGATTGCAGATAATCATCATTTTTTAATGTGAGTTCAATAAACCTCTCCCCCACCTAGTACCGCTACGCGGAAGTCAAAAGTCAAAAGTCAAAAGTCTTGTATATTAAGACTTTAAACGATTGAGAATGGTCTGTTTATTTACGCCGTGCTGTACTAGGGGAAACGCATCTTATTTCCTAATAAATACTAAAGAAGATTCAACAATGACATAGATAATTGTAAAAACTGAGAAAATGATAAGCAAAACAAATTCCAGAATATGCAAAACCTTGAATTAACTTATCTTCAGATGAACCGCTATATATTAATAGTAAAAAACTCATTTATTGGGTAAATAAATTATTTCTAGCATGGGGGTGACTCCCATGCTTAGGTTAACGGAGTGTCAAGAGACGCGATCGCGGCGAAACCGCCAGAATAACCCTAGACCAGCAGAACCGATAAACCATCCTAGGGTAATTGTTGCTTCGGGAACTGGTTTAATAGATGTGTAGTTTGTGATTGAAAAAAATGTTTCTGGTTCAAGGTCAAAACTCCACTGGAAAGAGTAACTATTTTCGCCATTTAATGTCCCAGGAAAATTTGTCAGAGTAGTAGGAAGATTGTCTGTTAAGGCATTTAAAATATCAGGAAAAGTAGCTACTTGGTAGTAGCTTGCCGAAGGTTTAATCACTTCTGTAGCTAAGGTAAAGTTATCAAACTGTGTAGCCATCCCATAACCGATTTTTGTTGAATCCTCCTGACCGTTATCAGTTAGATCAAAATCAGTATATTTAAACAAATGGAAGTCTAACGGATTAGAGCTAGTATTTTTAATCTCGATATTCTCAAATAAGTTAGAGTGACCACTACCTGGTTTCCCCCCATTTAAGCGGTAGTTGAGTTCGATTTCAAAGCCAGCACCAGCATAGCTGGCTGTGAGCATATTACTAGTTGGTTGAGTTTGATTCAGTCCAATTAAATTGAGGTTATTAATTGGATTTTCTCCACTAGTAGAGCCAACACGATACCAGAATTGGCTCTGAAATAAATGATTTATATCATCAACTGTCCAAAAGATAAGACCACTATTGCCAGGGTCACTAGAAGAAGTATCAAAAGCAGCAATTGAATTCTCATCACTCAGAGCCAATACAGCCGATTGAGCAGACTGTTCTGTAAGTCCCACAGTTAAAATAACGGTGGTAGTTGTCAAAAATAGAAATTGTCCTTTGAGAAACTTGGAGAGTTTTTTCAACATATCAATTTATGGCTTATGTAGGGGCATTACTATCAGAATAAATTCTGTAAAATATAGGAATCTAGTTTGATATTTAGCAGTTTGAAAATACTTGAACTTGGCAATTTTTTCAAAAATCAAATAAGCATCCTATATCTATCAGAAAAAAGTAATTTTGAAATTGATCAGCTACTACAAGTGGATTTGCTCATACCTTGGTTAGCCTCAGAAAGCCTCTGCTGTACTGATGATTTCTTCCAGCTTTCGATCAAGCATTTGTGCGATCGCTAGGATTTTTGGGTTTTGGAATTGTCCTAGAACGAAAGAGGGCTGATTGTAAGTGATCTGAGTCCGTCCCTCTTGGTCTTCATAGACCAACATTCGCAAAGGAACATAAAGCCCAACCCCTAAATTTTCTTCTAACATTTGTCTGGCAATGAGGGGATTGCCAATCACATAGAGCTTGGCCTTGGTATCTTTAAAGGCTAGGGACATCAGACTACCATGATCAATAATCGCAAAGGTCATCAAGCTTCTAGTGCCGATTTTTGACTCTAGTGCCTCCTGGAACTCCTCCCACGACTGACTGGCCAAGACCATTTCTTCAACACCCGCCAAATCAATCTGATCTTTTTGAGCGATCGCTTCAATTGCTGTTGTAAATTCCTCAAAGGACTTGTTTGAAGACACCATAATGTGCATTTCTGACAACAGCGTTAGGGTTTCCATTCTGTTCTCCTTCTGGGGTTATTTTGTGCTGAATCTCAACTTTAGATTTGACCAAAGAACCGGAATGGTTAGCGCAATAGCCAACTTTTGATCGTCCGCGCCACCAGATCGGGGTTGTCATGGTGGACAAAGTGGCCAGCCGTGGGGATAGTCACAAGTGTTAAGTCATTTTCCACCCACTCCCACGTATTGTTCAGCGCACCAGCTAAAAGATATTGGTCTTGTAAACCATGAATCATCAGTACAGGTGCTTGCACTTTGATCACTGATGAAGTGTCTTCTGCATAAGGTTCTCTGGGATAATTTCGTTGGTAGTAGTGCAACATTGCCTGCATATCAGAACGTTGCAAAGCCTGGATATATTTCTCTTTCACGGCTTCTTGCATCGTTGGCTTTGTCACCAAACTACAAAGCATTTCCGGGGTGAGGCTCAGATACGTTTCTTCCTGCTGAAAGTCTCTGGCGTACTGGCTATTTTGCTGTTGCTGTGGATTGTGGGCAAGTTCCCGCGCCAAACCCCTGGGATGTGGCAAGTTGAGAATAATCAGCTTTTCGACCATCGCGGGTATGTGCATCGCAAATTGCCAAGCGACCATACCACCCCAGTCATGACCCACAATAATCGCTTTCTCTCTCCCCAAATGACGGATAACAGTCTGTACGTCTTCTAAAAGTAAGCGAATGTCGTAATTCTCCACCCCTTTGGGTTTGTCGCTGAGGTTGTAGCCTCGCATATCTATAGCCACAACTTGGTAGTATGGGGCGAGAAACTCCATTTGGTAGTGCCAGGTATACCAGTGGTCTGGAAAACCGTGGATCATGAGTAGGAGTGGCCCTTGACCGAGGCTAGCGTAGTGGATTTTTACGCCATTGTTGTTAGCATAGCCGTGTTCGACACGGGACTCTAGGTCGGCGATCGCAGCAATGCCTCCTGGGCTAACCTGATCTTCCATATTCACATTCATTCTTTCCTCCAGGTCATTTGCAGCTATCAATAGTTTTCTGCTGTATTCTTAGGAATGAGCAAACGATTCATTAATAGATGATTAAGAAGCATTGGCCACAACAGACAAATCATCTACTACTAGATACACTCGGTAAAATTGCCAGACTTCAGGATCTATATCTGCAATGTTAGTTGGCAGTTGTGTTGGAGCTTGATTGATAATATCGTCTGGTGTAGCACTTGCCATCCCACTCAAGACTTCACTAGCCATTGTTGTGTATCCTGCGGCATTGCCCAATAATTGCCGGAATTTGGCGGCGCAAGCTGCTGCTCTAGCCAATGCAAATCGATAAGCACCGGCGGCTCTTCCTAATGCTTCTAAGGTTGAGCGTTCTGCACCACCGATAGAGGCACAGGCATAACCAACACCACCCCAAAGGTCTGCCTGTCTGGTTGTGGGGAAAGCTGCAATAGTTTGAGATATGTGAGTCACATCTGCACAGTTCACCATCCAAATACTACGACCCAAACCTTGGTCAAAAATATGGCGAGTATAGCCAGAAAATTGCTCAGGAGGGTTAGCTGTCGCATCAAGAAAGTCCTGCCAATGGAACATCCCATGTTGAAAGCCATAGCCATCAATTACCGGCCAAACTTTCAACGGATCACTCGCTTTTAAATACTTCTCGATCGGCAACCGTCCTTTACCGAGCATTAAACCTACCCCCAAATAAACCATTGCCTGATAAGCTGCACTAGCATCTCCAACAAAGGATTCCACTCGATTTTGATGACCGGGTGCAACTAAATCTTGTTGTGAAAGACCTATACCTATTCCCTCTAAGGCAAATCCAAACAATTCAGTTCCAATGGAATTTAACTTATTTACAAGCACTTCGCGATCGTCACTGGCTAGGGATGCTTGGTGAGTTTGCCACATTGCATTGGTAACTTGAAAAAATCGCTGCTGCATTTTTTCATCATTTGTTCGCACCCCACGCGCTGTCCAAATATCATTTAACAGCGTCATGACGGTATTTATTTTTAGCTGCCAGGATACGTCTTGCATTTTGGTTCTCCTTTTTGAGTGATTAGGTATTGGCTATAGAATTTTTTTTGTATTTTCTCTTGTCATTTACATCACTAAATGCGAACGATAATGCTGCCAAACTTCTGGGTCTGGTGTTACTTGGTTGTGAGGATTTTCAGCTACTTTAGCAGCCTCCATTCCCCATAGAACCTCACAAGCTAGTTGTGTATGTGGGGAATAACTGCCAATTTTTTGACGGGACTTAGCAGCGAAAGCTGATCCTTGAATTAGAGCAAACTGATAAGCTCCTGCGGCTATCTTCAAGGCTTCTAAAGTAGCGCGTTCCGCACCACCAGAATAGGTGCAGACAAAACCAATACCACCCCAAAGGTCTGCTTGTCTTGATGGAGGGAAAGCGGCAATTGTCTTTGAGATATGAGTAGCATCAGTACCATCTACAAACCAAATGCTGCGACCCATACCTTGGTCAAAGACACGGACAGCATAGCCAGAAAGATTTTCAGGTATGGCTAATTGATCAAGATATTTTTGCCAATGGGATAAACCATGTTGAAAGCCATAACCATCAATTACTAACCAAACCCTATCAGAATTAAGTTGTGATATGTATGGCTCTAGAGGTAGGGGAGTTTTACCTAGCATTAAACCCACCCCTACATAGACGAAGTGTTCATAAGCTGTCCCTGTAGCAGCAATGAAGGACTCGACTCGATTGTGCTGGGTAGGTGCAACAAGATCCCGTTGAGTTAGACCCATCCCTACCCCCTCGAAGGCAAATCCGCGCAACTCATCTGCAATTTCATCCAAGTTGGCTATAATTGCCTCTGGTTGGTCATTAGCGATCGCAGCTTGGAAACCCTGAATCAAAGTGCCACGAATCTGTTGCATTCGCTGCTGCACACTAGGAATAATTGCTGAAATTCCACGTTCTGCCCAAATATTGATCGGCAGGGTTTTATCCTCATTTAATCTTGCTTGCACAGCATCCTGTATCATGTTGATTTTCCTGATTTGACAAAGTTCTGAGTCTGAGTCCTAAGTGCTGAGTAGTGAGTTAAGCTTTGAGAGCAAAAATAGGACTATTGTGTTTTGGCTTTTCATTGATTGCGCCTAGCTTGAGAAAAGAGAGATGTCCTAGTAAACCAATAGTTTGTTTCAGTAAGCCAATACTGCATAAACTCAGCTTTTCAATTCCCCAAACACGCTCCCACTTACGGATCAGCTCACGAATTTGCTGATCGTAACTAGATAAATTTTCCCATCCACGCAGGCGATCGCCCTTAGCTAAACCTTGAAGAACAAAATCAGCAGCTATTTCTCCACCATTCATCCCAATCGCTACCCCATTGCAAGAGAATGGGTCAAGAAATGCTACGGCATCTCCAACAATCAGAAATCCTTTGCCAGAATACTTTTCAAATTCCCAGTCATAATTCATCACTGGTTGCGTCGGCGTGACTTTTTCCGCCGCTTGTATAGCCTTAGCCAAAGGCTGCCAACAATCGATGGTTTCCTGAAATACATTTTCCCAATTCTGAGAACTACTTCTAGCTTTTTCTGCAAATAAAACCACCATGACACTGACTCGTTCATTTGGCAGAGTCATGACTAAGATATAGCCAGCATCTAAAGTAATAACTAAAATTCCATGATTAGGAATTAGCTTTGTTAAGCTATGCCCAACAAAATGGGAAAAAACGGCGATATACTCGTTTGATGTTTTCTCTTGTACCTTTGTACCTAAATAATCTGCTAATGGTGTCAACTTACCTCTGGCATCAATAACAACTTTCCCGGCATATTCAATATATCCATCAGGTGTGCAACCTTTAAAACCAGTAATCTGGCCATTAGTAAACACAAAATCTTTTACTATGATGTTTGGCAAATAAGTTGCACCACAAGTCACAGCACTTTCAATTAAAACTTGTTCAAAGATGCTTCGGTTAAGCCCCATCCCTTCATCATTACCCTTAAAACTTTTCGGCTCAATTTCAATTTGGTAATTAAAACTATCATTGGCTGAGACTAACCTAATTTGCTTGGGAGCTTCCACTGCTAACTGGATCTTTTTATCAATGTTCAACCTTACTAGCAAGTCATGACTAATTCCATAGAAAGTTTCTGGTAGTTGGAGAACTTGGTTATGCCCTCGATCAACTATCAGTACATCTAATCCCTTTCGTGCTAGTAAATTAGCCGCAGTTAATCCCGCAATCCCTGCGCCAACAACGATAACATCATATACATTTTTCACCATATCTTCCTTGGAAATAGACATTTTGACTTAAAACTAATCTGAAATCCAAGTTCCATGAAAACCGTAAGGAACTCGCTGTGGTAGAAGAATGCGAGCTACAGGTTCATCTGTAAAGCCTTGGGCATTGACTACTATCAATTCAGAGGTTTTTTTAGCTGTGTCATAAACAAAGGTCAACAACCAACCATCATCTTCTTTAACCCCATTAGGACAGGGGACAAATACAGCTTCTCCACCGTAGCGACCTAATCCAAACTCGTGTAATTGAGATTCACCACTTGTGAAGTCATACTTCAGCAGTCCATCAAATGTGAAATCAGGTATCCCTGTGGGGATCATTTTTGCTGTGTAGCCGTAGCGGTTTTGTCTTCCTAAATATTGCTGATTAATACTCGGAAATTCTGATGCCAAATCATCAATTACTTCTTCCTGAACTGCACCTGTACGCAGATTTAACCGCCAGCGATACAGAATAGGTCTATCTTCTTGATGATGATTCAGTTTTGTCTTGTTAGGTATGTTCAGTACTTTAGCATCCATTGCTCGACAAGCAATCAGAATCACTTCATCACCGATTTCATAAGCATTAAGAGTATGTAAAACGTAGCAGGTAGAAACTTCAAACCAATGTATACTCCTGCTGTCCCCATGACGAGGCAAAATACCGAAGCGACTGGGACAATTAGCTTCAAACATATAAGCTGATTCCCTGTGTTGCAGCCTTTCTGTCCTAAACGTTAGAGGCAAATCCATAAAAACTGTATAGTTTTCAGTGATAGCAAAGTCGTGCATCATCACCCCTATTGGTAAGTCAATAGGAACTGTTTTTATGATTTTTCCAGTGGCTGAAACAACGCTATATTGCAGATAAGGAGGCTGCAAAGGGGAGTAACCAAAAAACATCATCTCCCCAGTTATGGCATCAACTTTCGGGTGAGCGGTAAATGGAGAACTTAATTGACCATGATAAGTATATGGGCCGACTGTCTTGAGTGTAGGCAACTCAATTTCGTATGGCTCACCTCCTTCCCAAAGTGCCAAGAGACGGCCTGCGTGCCACATTAAGGCTGTATTAGCAGTATTCTTGAAAGGCCCAAAAAGGTTATTATGAGGGTTATTGATCTGTGGCGGTTCAGTCAAACCTTTCCAAATTCCTCGACCAGTCCTCTGCTCTATCTTAAATCCCCGTGTCTGCACATAGCGATTGCGGTAAGATGCTTGACCGTTGAGAATTTCAATACTATGTAGCATTCCATCCCCATCAATCCAGTTATAACGATCTGGGGGAGAAAACTGGGGATTAGGGCCATTGCGAACAAATCTTCCGCACAGATTGGCTGGTAATTCACCTATCACTGGTAGGTCATTGACAGTAATTTCCGCTTGTACAGGAGAGAAATTCCCCTGAAGATAAGGACTAACTGCTGTTGTAATCATCGCTTACACTCTGATAAATAAGTCGGCGTAAATCTTGGTATTTGGGATTTCACAGCCAAGCATGAAAATAATTATTTCTCTACTCCTTACTCTTTGTTTGATAAGGAGGATATCTCCATTTCAAATCGAGTAGAAAAGATTTGTTTAATACTGCTCTTTGATAAGAAAAAGTATCAAAACCAGATTTACCATGATAACGACCAAAACCACTCGCTCCGACTCCACCAAATGGTAAGGCTGGTACGGTCAAGTGCATCAGAGTGTCATTGAGACAAACACCACCTGACGCAGTGGACTGCAAAACCCATTCTTGATTTTGTTTATTCTTAGAAAAAAAGTATAAAGCTAATGGTTTTGGTTGTTGATTAACTAAATCAATTGCTTCTGATAAATGTGTGTATTCTAAGACAGGAAGAATCGGACCAAATATCTCTTCTTGCATAACTTTATCTTGCCAAGAGACTTGATCTATTACAGTAGGAGCAATGTAAAGATTCTCTAAATCAGTATCTCCTCCTACTATAATTTCTCCGGCTTTTAGAAGTTCTGAAAGACGATAGAAATGTCTATTATTGATGATGCGTGCATAACTATGGCTGTTAGCTGGTTGATCACCATAAAAATTTTGTATTTGATTTTTAATTTGATCTAGCAATTCTTTTTTTATCTGACGATTGACCAAAAGATAGTCAGGAGCAGTACAAGTCTGACCTGCATTGCTGAACTTTCCCCACACAATACGTTTGGCAGTATATTCCAGATGAATATCATTGTCTACAATACAAGGGCTTTTGCCACCTAATTCTAGGGTCACTGGAGTCAGATGTTGTGCTGCGGCTGACATCACAATTTTCCCAACCTCAGTTCCTCCAGTAAAGAAAATATGATCAAATTTTTCTGATAAAATTTCTTTACTAGTTTCTACACCTCCTTCAATCACAGTAATAAAAGATGAATCAAAGGTTTTTTGCATGATTTCAGCTATAACAGCAGAGGTATGTGAGGCTAATTCTGATGGTTTTAAAATCGCACAATTCCCAGATGCGATCGCACTTACTAAAGGCGTAAACATTAAGTTAATTGGATAATTCCAAGGACCAATAATCAGGACTACACCCAGAGGTTCACTATAAACTCTAGCTGAAGATAAAAACTGATGAAATGGCGTAGAAATTTTTTGGGGTTTCATCCAAGTTTTTAAATTCTGGAGAGTATGCTTAATTTCCCCTAAAACTCCCATTATTTCAAAATATGCTTCAAATCCTGGCTTGTGTAAATCAGCCTTTAAAGCTTGAATAATCACATCTTTGTGTTCTTCAATAGATTGCTCTAAAGCTGTTAATTTCTCTATGCGAAAGCCAATATTTTTTGTCTGGTTAGTCTGAAAAAATAGCCGTTGTTTATCAACAAAATTACTGATTCTATTTTGAATAATCATAAGTTTTCATCCTCAGTAAACGCAAATTTTTACCAAATCTATACAGATAGCAGAGTTGTGATAATTAAGTAGGCACGATAAAACGAATATATGTTTAGTTTTGTAAAAACGGTAAAATAACAAATTTGTAAAGTATGTGACAAATTTACATTTAATTACGTACTTGAAAATTTTCTCGCCCACTTACTTACTAAACTTATACTTTGTCGTAAGGACTTTAGTGCTTAAAATAATCAGGACTAAAGTCCTTACTACGAACTCGTTTATCCATCAATTCAAAATTGACGTACCACTGCTACATTTTTACTAGTTCTGGAGCTTTTGCTCCATTTTGATCATTTGATTGTAAAGATGGTTCAGCTATTCTTTGTGTCCAAGGCTGCAATTGAGGTTGATATTGATAACTCTTAAATTCTTCTGTGGCATTGGCAATATTAGTGTTCGCAGGCAAACCTCTAGTCTTAAATCTAAACATCAAATCGTCTAATGCAGATTCACCCGATGCTTTCAGTAAATTGAATACATGGTAAAGATTTCGTGGTGATAATAGTCCAGCAATGCCAAAACCCTTCCAGAGAAACTTGATATACCACAGAGCAACAAAGAAGTAGATATTTTTCATGTAGGCATAGACATTGCACTTCTGAGGTTCGTATTTAGTATCCTGTAGATAACTATCGAATTCTTTGGTGATGTAGTACCCAAAAGGTAATTGACCCCCGCGATGGATGTACATCAATCCAATATTAGAATCTTGTTCTATAAGTTGGTTAAACTGGCCGTATACATGAACCATGAGTTTTCTCACAACTCCACGACTTTGTTTACCAAACTTCCGCAAGAACTGCACATCTAAATGCCATTTTCCTACATACATAGGTAAGATCATGCCAAACCACCACATATTTTCTAAATACATACGCCAGCTCATCACGCTAGCGTGACCGAGTTGTTTGTCATGATCGAGGAGGAGATGGTTACAAGACTCTATGTATCCCAGATTATAGGCATTATAAACAGCCTGTTTTTTCGCTACATCTGGCTCTTTTGCTAACTTCCCACGGATGATTTCTGTGATGGCTTCAATTTGAAACGTCATCATCACCATTCCTAAAGAATAAAAAGGATCGAAGATAGCAGCCGCATCACCAACTACGTACCAATTATCTTCAGAAAACAAAGTTTTACTCTTATGTGGCACTCTAGGTAAGTAATGGAAGTCGATGTCCTCTCCACTCTTGAGCAGTCGATAGAGAAGATGATGATTCTCTTCTAAAAAGGCATAGAATTTTTCTTTCGTGTTGATATTTTGAGGCGGAATCACACTATGATGATGGGCTACGCCAATTGACAATTCCATTGTCTGAGTATCTGTAGGAATTATCCATACCCAATGCCCGTGTCCCATCATGTGATTCGTAGCATAGTAATGGCTACAAGTCGCTCCAAACGGGTCATAACCACTGTGGAAAATGGTGCGATCGACATTTTTTACCCGCACCCATGCCGAACCGTTATTCAGTCCGTGGAGGTTTTCAGAACCAGAGATCACGTTATCTGTTTTGTGGCCGATGATGAACTTACGACCCGCAGCATCAACAACGTGTTTAGCTTGAAGTTCTACATAGCCTTGTTCAACTTTCACTTTAACGATTTTGAGGGCATCACCAGGGGTCAGGTCTACATCTACTACCCGCCCATTATAAAAACTAGCCCCCATCCCCTTGTTCATTTTTAAGACATCCCGCTCGAACTTAGCACGATTCATCAGCGTAGACGCAAGTGGAGGCTGTTTAATTGACCAAACATGATAATAATCATCAATATTCGCTGTTTGCTCTGCTTGTTTAGCCCAATGATAATTTAATCCGTACTTAGGAGGATGATTCTCAATCAAGTAATCATAAAGACCCAACTCTTTGCCAAAGAATAAAGTGGAAATTTCTACAGTTGATTCTCCAACTTTTAAGTCCTTTTCAGTCCGTTCTTCAGGACGAGGATCAACTAATGCAATCTTGATGTTGGGAATATTCAAGAGGAGGTGACGAGCTTGAGAAACCCCTGCCATACCAGCACCCATAATGACAACATCATAGACTGGGGATTGAGTGTTATTCATTGATATTTCCTTTCACTCACTAAAAGTTTGAGTTGCTAAAATTTTGAGTTTGAGCATAAAGGTGTTCGAGGTGGTTATCACCTTTACGCTCACAATCAGACAAGCGGGTAGCTACACCTGAAGATTAGCTAGTAGCTCTGGAACTTGTGCAGAATTTTCGCCATTGGAGTGCAATGATTGTTCGGCAATTTTCTGTGTCCAGGGTTGTAACTCAGGTCGGTATTCGTAACTCTCAAACTCTTGTCTAGCTTTAGCAATGTCATTGCTAACGGGCAAGTTTCGGTTCTGAAACTTGAACATCAATTCATCCAATGCGGATTCACCAGATGCTATAAACAATTTGAATATGTGGTGAAGATTTCGCAGTGATAATAAGCCACTAATCCCAAAACCTTTCCATAGGAACTTAACATACCACAGTGCCACAAAGAAGTAGGTATTTTTCATGTAGGCATAGACATTGCATTTTTTTGGTTCGTATTTAGTGTCCTGTAAATATGTATCGTAGTCTCGTGTTACATAGTAGTGAAAAGGTAATTGATCAGCTCGATGGGTGTACATTAACCCCAGATTGGTTTGTTGTTCTACCAGTTGATCAAACTGTTCATAAACATCAGTCATCAAAGAGGTAATAATATTACGACCTTGTTTGCCAAATTTACGCAAAAACTTCAAATCTAAATGCCATTTACCTACGTAAAGAGGTACTATGATGCCGAACCACCACATATTTTCTAAGAATATGCGCCAGCTCATGATGCTAGCATCACCAAGTTGTCTGTCATGAGCATGGATAAGATGATTATTGGAGCGTATAGTTCCCAGATTAAAAGCATTATAAACAGCCCGCTTTCTCTCTGCATCTGGCTCTCCTGCTAACTTTGCACGGATAATTTCTGTGATACTCTCAATCCCAAAGGTCATCATCACCATTCCTAAGGAATAGAAAGGATCAAAAATAGCTGCTGCATCACCAATTACATACCAATTATCTTGAGAAAACAGAGTCTTACTCTTATGGGGTAATCTGGGTAAGTAATGAAAGTCGATGTCTTCTCCACTCTTGACCAGTCGATAAATCAGCTGATGATTTGCTTCTAGAAAGTCATAGAATTTTTCTTTAGTGTTGATACTTTGAGGCGGAATCACATTATGATGATGGGCTATACCTATTGACAATTCCATTGTCTGAGTATCCGTGGGAATTACCCACACCCAATGCCCGTGTCCCATCATATGATTCGTAGCATAGTAATGGCTGCACGTTGCGCCATTCGGATCATAGCCACTATGAAAAATTGTCCGGTCTACATTTTTCACCCGTACCCATGCCGAGCCGTTTTTGACCCCATAGAGGTCTTCAGAATCAAAGATTAAGTTGTCTGTTTTGTTACCAATAATGAATTTACGTCCAGCAGCATCGACAAGGTGTTTGGCTTGAAGTTCTACGTAGCCATGCTCAACTTTAACTTTGACAATATTGAGGGCATCATCAGAGTTCAGTTCTACATCCACTACCCGACCATTGTAAAAACTCGCTCCCATTTGTTTGTTCATTCTGAGTACATCTCGCTCGAACTTAGCCCGATTCATCAAAGTGGAAGCGAGGGAAGGCTGGCGAGTACACCAAATGTGATGATAGTCATCAATAGTCTGTGTTTGTTCGGGTTGTTTAGCCCAATGAAAGTTCAATCCGTACTTAGGAGGATGATTTTCAATCAAGTAGTCATAAAGACCCAACTCCTTGCCAAAGAACATAGTCGAAACTTCAACTGTGGATTCTCCAACTTTTAAGTCCTTGTCGGTTCGGTCTTCGGGACGAGGATCAACTAATGCTACCTTGATGTTGGGAATATTGAGAAGCAGGTGGCGAGCTTGAGAAACCCCTGCGATGCCAGCACCCATAATGACAACATCATAGACTGGGGATTGAGTATTTTTCATTGATATTTCCTTGCACTGACTAATAGTTTGAGTTGAGAAAATTTTGGAGGTTGAGTGTGATGCTGTGTCTTTAAACAAGCTTTGTGCCTTGAAAATGTCATCACACTCAACGAGTAATGCGATCGCCTACGGTGGGGCGTAGCCCATCGCCTTTTACATCCCAGATTTGATATCTTGCACCACAAAAGCGACCATTTTTTCTAAACCTCGTGTCAGTCTCACGGGGAAGGTGAGAACCTTAAGTTGACTATGGGAATTAGCTTCCCGGAACAGAATGCTGTCTCCTTCTATACGGTCAATCAATAAGTCAATGGACTTTGCTTCAGTAGCTTTACGTAAAGATTCAACAGCAGTCCAAATTCGCGTACCAGCATGAGCTACAGAACTCTTGGCTGTAAGTAACTCTTGCATTAACTGCTCACGGGAATTACTCAGTAAAGCCGTCCAGTCTTGACGGGTGCGATATGTCATCGGCTCAATATCACAACCTTGCACTCCGCGTCCCGCAACACAGATACAAACTTGCTCATCATGGGAAAGAGAAACAACCACACTCTGAGCTTCTAGTCCTTCAACTATGGGTTTGCCTGAATCTGTCCACTGAATTTGGAATTCTGGCATCTGATGAGAATTGCTGTTGATGAGTTGAGTGATCGCTTGATGAAATAAAGGTAATTCTAGTTCATGGCGTTGGACTGGCGATAGAGTATGTATTCGAGGAAGGTAAGCCAAGGCAACTTCTGGAGCAGCTACTCTCAAAATATGAGCTTGATTGCTTAATTTTCTGCGGAGAATCCACTCATCTCTTTGAGTCGGATCAGCTAGTTCTTCCACCGTTGGATGATCTTGGCGATGCTCTAATATCCGCAATTGATAACCATTGAGCCTTTCTACAAGTTGCCCATCCGCAGTTGTGATCAAAACACTATTTTCATACTGTTTTCCTTGCCGCCCTTGAGGGTGAGTCACCCCAATATAAGCAGAACTGTCACTGTTTGGTTGGTAAATTTCCATGCTATCGATCTGGATTGGTAAGCAAATATCCTGCGGAATTACCAACTGCCCCACTTGCAGTAGTGAATCTCTGCAATAGGGATCTCCTAGCCAAAATGGCCCGTGCGCCCGATTTAAACTACCTTCCTGATTTTCTGCCGAGAATGAGTTTCTTTGTGTTCGGAATACACACTCTCCAGAGTTTAAGGTATAAATTTGTTGCAAACGTTGAAAGCTAATTCCTTGGAATAGCAACCAACTGTAGAGGTCTTTCTGTGGCTCAATATCTAGAGGCGACTCTGGAAGATGAATATACTCCATTGGTGGGTTGTTTTCCACACCCAATACAAAGGTAGCAGAAAAATGGTTAATAGCAAATCCCGTCTGCTCTGTCTTGATAGCCACATATACCTTTCGCCCAGAATTCTTAAACTCTCGCTCAGGTACTTCTGCATGAATTTCGATGTCCACTCCCTTGTGGGGATCTACAACTATAGGACGTTCTAGGCGCACATCTTCAATGCGAATGGCTGGGAAGTTCTGCTCACCTGTTACATAAGCAACTGCTTGCGCCATAGCCTCCAAACCAAACACGGTTGGGAACAAGTACGAACCTTTGTAGAGGTGGTCTAAGAGGTAGGAGTCCCGCTCTAAGCTGAGGTGCGTCCGAGCGACGATCTCCACTCCGGGTTCACATAGCAGAATTCGCTCCAGAAATTTTAACTCAGCGCGAGGTAAAAATCTTTGGGGATACCAAGTGTCTAAACCACTTGACTCAAAAGCAGATAGAGCCTGCATGGGGGCTGCAATCACGATGCGGGTATCGCCAGGGTCATTCTTGATCAGATGCAAAAATCGAGCTACACCGGCATCTTTAGGGATTGCTTTAATTCCCATCTTGGCGAGATTGCGAACACTTCCCATCCTTGCACCCATTCCCACTTCTTCCCAGACACTAAACGCCATTGTGATCACGGCAACTTCTGGGTGTTGAGCTTGAAAGCGGCGTAAAATCAGATCGAGAGTCTCATTCGCAAAGCCATACCAAGCATTGCGCTGCATCCCTGTGATACCGATGACAGAGGATAAACCAACAAACAGCTTCAGTGATGAGTTGGCTAGCATTTGGCAGAGATTCAAAACACCTTTGAGCTTAGGTTTAACTTCATCAAATGCCAGTTCCGCAGATACCTGCTCTACTAATCGGGGCTTGTTGAGGGCAGCCCCATGAATCACCCCGGCAATCTCGCCCAAATCTTGTTTGATTTGCTCTAGTAGAGATGCAACTGCGTCAAAGTCGGAAATATCACATTCATAATACTGACAAGTTAATCCCTCAGCATTGAAACGTTCGAGCGTCCGGGCTATCTCTGTACTTCCGCTTCCCCGTCTTTCAATATTTCCATGAGGATGTGGTGAGCGACCAATGAGTGCCATCCGCACCCCTGTATTTCGAGCTAGAGCTAGGGCGCACTCTGCCGTGATCCCCTTACCGCCACCTGTAACGAGAATGACATCATCAGACGACCAGATAATTTCACGGCTTGCATACTCAACAGGTTCTTGCACCTGAGGACGAGGAACGTAACGAGTTAGATGCTGATCATAGCCTACAGACATATAGACGTGGGCGGTGGAAAGTTCTTTAATTACGCACTCACCTAGTTTAGTTGGACTAATTTTAGGGGAGAAATCAATTACCCGCACTTTCAGATCAGCCCGTTCAAGATGAACACTGGCGGCAAAACCAATTGCACAGCACTGCTCAATATCAACTAGAGGTGGCTGTGTGCCGAAATGTCCGCCACTAAATTGGAGATATGCTACGGTTGTATGTTTGCGGGAAGTCCGGCTAGTTGCAGGTGGGGTGGCTATGCTGCGTAAGCGTTCAATCATATCGAGCAACAGCTTGTCTGTTGACGACTTATTATTCGTTGTGCGAGGTAGCACAGCAATAAAGTGAGTGAAATCGACGCTTTCAATAAGTGTTTGAGTGCGTGCTTCCGTAAAAGACACGGTTTGAACCTGAGAGCCTCGACTGTAGAGTTGATGATACAAGCTCTCGGCTATCTCTTGCTCACTAGATTCACAGAGAATCAAGACATTTGCAGTTTGCCATTTTTCCTCAGAATGTTTGCCCAAGGTAACTGGTGTAAATTCCTCTACCACTGCTCGCACAATGTAATCACGCACCTGAGTTTGCTGTTGGGGTGCATCTGTCAATTTTTTTGCGCCAATAGCTTCTCTTAACGCCACACCAACAGCTTCGCTCAAAGCCACATTTGCCCCATTGAATAAAGTTGTGGCTGCCTCATGATTGTTATTACTATCTGGTGCAGCCATTCGTAGTGCTTCAGCAACCTCTTGAATAGTTGCATTGGCTAGAGTTGTAGGGTCAATCAAACCTGCTACACCAATTTCTCTAGCGGCGGTAGCGATTACTTCTCCCGCTTTGATGGAATCTAGATTGAGATCATCCAATAGTCTGATTTGCATTGTGATGCTCTCTTTCGGGAATCCTGTTTGTTGAGCAATCAGATTTACTAGTAAGTTTTCAATATTTAAAGTAACAGGGTTTATTAATTCATTCTTCGCTCCATTTGTCCAGTTTAATACTGTTGTTGCTGCATACTGGTTATTACCCTTACTGTCCGGCATAACCGCCCGTAATGCCTCGGCAACCTCTTGGATAGTTGCATTGGCTAGAGTTGTGGGATCAATCAAACCTGCTACACCAATTTCTCTAGCTACAGTAGCGATTACTTCTCCTGCTTTGATGGAATCTAGGTTGAGATCATCTAGGAGTCTGATTTGTAGTGTGATGCTCTCTTGGGGAAACCCTGTTTGTTGAGCAATCAGACTTATTAACAGACTTTCAATACTAACAGTTTGATCACGTTTGACAGGAACGATTGGCTCTGGGATCAAGGTCGGGACTTGAGGCTCAGAGGCGTAGGATACACTTACTAGGGGAACTTTCTCTGGATGATTAACAGCAGTAGAAACCATTGGCTGTGTTTGCACGTCTGCTCGGATCACTTCTGTAAGAAACTTTCCACGCTGAGACAGGTAATCGGCAAGCAGATCCCACGGTATTGAGTTCTGTTGAGCAGGTAGGGAAGGAGACGAAAGCTCAGATATTTGCGGAATCGTCTTTGATATTGGGAATGGACGTTCTAAGGGGTTCTCAATAAAAATGCGTTGTGATGCTGGGACAAAGGGATGGACAAGCCGCCCTTCGTAAAGAGTTTCCCAGTTAATGTCACCGCCGTGGATAAATAGGGCAGACAACATGATATTCAAATCCCGATCGATGCCGGGTTTCGATTCCACAGGCAGACACATTAGTCCATTTGCACCAGCAATATCACTGACTAGATGAGAAAGAACTTTTCCTGGCCCGACTTCTATGAGTAAGTCGCATTTCTGCTCTAAGGTTTTTATGAGAGATACGAAATCTACTTGGGCGATCGCTTGGTTAGCAAAATACTCTCGCAATGATATCCCTGGTACTAGCTGTTGTCCGTTGACGCTGGAAAATAGTGGTACAGCTACTTTTTTGAGTTGATCTGGTATCAGTTCGTGTTGCCGGAGATGTGCGGCGGCGGTGGCAACCAATTGAGAATGAAAGGCATTAGAAACAGGTAGTCGGACTGCTCGGATACCTGCGTCTGTAGCTAGTTCAATTACCTGTTCAACACTTTTCTGTTCGCCAGAGACGACTATTTGCAAAGGACTGTTGATATTGGCTAGTACAACATAGCCACTAACTCGACCCAACAGGTCTTCGGCTATCTCTCGTGAACAAGCTAAACTAGCCATCGCACCCAGGCGATCGCTTTGGCTAGATGTGGACATAGCCTGTCCTCGTACCCCAGCCATACACAAGAGAGTCTTTTCGTCAAATCCCCCGGCTGCATACACTGCACTCAGTTCTCCGAGGCTATGACCACCTACTGCTATGGGCTTGATGCCAAGACGATGCAGGTAGCGCATCCAAATTAAAGAAGCTAGGCAAATAGCTGGTTGAGCTACTTCAGTTTGTGCGAGTTTTTTTGACCACTCTGCTAACTGTTCTTGATGAGCAACCCGGTCGAGTGGAACATAAATGTGTTCTCGCACCCCTGGTAAGCCAATCTCTTGTAGCCAGCCATCTGCCTGTTCTACGAGGTCTTTTGCCCAGTTATATCGCTCTAGTAGCGATCGCACCATATTCAGTTTTTGAGAACCTTGTCCGGGAAATAAGAAGCCGACTCTATTTCGACGCACGGCATTCCCAATCCAGACTTCTTTTTGGGGACTGATAACTACTTCTCCAGGCGCAGGAGGCGTTTCCCGCAATAATTTTTCCAGTAGATTTAAACGTTCAACTAGTTCTTCCGATGTACCGGCGACAACTGTTGCCCGAATTGGTAGTTGTGGTTCTAGTTCGCGGGTCAAATGAGCAGCTAAATCAACTAGTTCACTTAAACTCAATCCTGCGGCAATGTTATTTACAGCTAATGTGCGCCGCAGCAAGGCAGAAATGGATGGGGCAGATAGTACAAATATCTCGGTATCCTGATGAGAAACTAGCAAAGCCCTCTCTGGAATCGACGGTTCAAGATGAAGTGCTGGCGCATCGCCAGATTCCAGTGTGACGTGGCAGTTAATCCCACCGAATCCCATAGCAGAGACTCCAGCCCTTAAGATATCTGTTTGGCTTCGTATTTCTCCTTGGAGGATGGGGTATAAACAGCGAGCAGAAGTTGCAAATACTGGGTTTGGCTCTTTACAACCGGCTAGTGGTGGCAGAATCCGGCGGTTGACAGCGATGATGGCCTTGATAAATGCACCAATCCCGGCGGCGGCTTTAGTATGACCGACAAGGGATTTGAAGGAGGTAACACCACAAGTGCGATCGCCTACTTCTTTGTCAACACCCATTGCTAAAGCAATACCTTCGAGTTCTACGCGATCGCCGACTGGTGTACCTGTGCCATGTCCTTCAATAAAATCAAGTGTATGGGGACTGTAACCTGCTCGTTCGTATGCACGGCGCAAGGCCATTGCTTGCCCTTCTTTACTAGGTGCTGTTAGTCCGCCTTTGCCGTCAGAAGAAATTCCCCACCCATTTAACACTGCATACACATAATTGCCGTCAGCACGAGCCTCTTCCAATCGCTTCAAAACCACAAAACCACACCCCTCACCTGGAATGAAGCCACTGGCTTGGCGATCGTAAACTGTCATATCTTTGTCTGTCAATGCCCCAGTCTTGGCAAAGCCAATCAGCTCAAAGGTATCTAAGCTGATATCTACACCGCCAGCAAAAGCCAAATCTAAGTCACCGTTACTCAAAGCAGTAGCAGCATTAGCTACCGCAACTAGTGAAGAAGAACAAGCACCATCAAGTGTGTAACCGCCACCGTGGAAGTTGAAGAAATTACAGATTCTGCCAGCAATTGTATTAGAAAGATTACCGGAAAGAGTGTCCTCAGTGATGGGTGAAAACACCGACTTGTAATAATCCTCCACTGTTTCTGCTACAGAATCTATAACTTGCACCGATATACCTCTAGCCTCCATTGCTGCTACCAAGGCACGCCGTACATAAGGCCAGCGCATACGCAAGTTAGTAGAACGGGAAAACTCCCCTGTTAATGTGTTTCCAAGTAACACACCAGTACGTTCAATTGGAACTGTTGTACGGGTATATCCAGAATTTTCTAAAGCTTGTATTGCAACTTCTAAAGCTAGCCAGTGAGCAATATCCGCAGATTCGACAACTGTTTTGGGAATGCGTTTACTCACCCAGTCAAACTCAAACCCATCAATTACAGCCATCCTACTTCCATAGGTTTTGTCTGGGATCGTGGAGTCTGGATCATAATACTGGGAAAGAGGTAATCGCTGATCTGGTGTTCGTCGAAATTCTTGCCGTCTCGCCAGGATATTTTCCCAGAGTTGTAGTAAATTACGCGCACCAGGATACCAACAGCCCATGCCAATAATTGCAATAGCAGCAGATTGTCTCATTGGTATATTCATAGTTAAGATAAACAAATAGGTCTAGTTCAAGACGAGAGAGTCTGAAAATAAACTTCTTGCAAAACTTCTTAAAGACTGAAATGTGGTCAAAAAAACTGAGTTTACTTGCTTGTACTAGTAGCTTCAATATTTGTTGAAACAGGCTTTATTGACATAGCTATAGGCTCTAAGTGAGGTCATCAAATATAGTTTTGCAAGAAGTCTAATAACTTAATTTCCAATTTTCTAGAAGATAGTTGGAATTTCAAATTCAGTCAAAAAATTATTGAAATTATCTGACTGGGATACGAATCATCGAAACTTATAGACACAGAATTTCCTAGGAGTGGCAGTCTTTGATAATATATTGCTCAAACACTGATGCCCTTTGGATGATACTTCTAAAATTGCATACCACTCTTCTGCTCACGCCAGTTATCGATGGAAAAAATCCTTAAAACTACACTGGCTAGCTCAATTAAATCATCTAAATGTTCTTTTACAATTACCTAATTCTTTGGTAATCAGGCGAGGCTCGTTCTCTCCAGTCAAGAATAGCACCATTAAGAGATTTATGTATAGTAGTTAGATTTTAAGAAATGTAAATTCAGTAAAAAATAGATGTTTTCATTACTCAGTCTTGATCGCAGCATTTAAAACTAATTATTAAGCTGAGGTTTATTTATTCCTGAAGATATATATCTAAAATAATTTTAGATGATGATTGGTGAAGGGTGGGCTTCACGATGGTAAGTAAAGAGCCAATACTTAAGAAATATGGAACATTATATTGAATAATATTTCTTTAATTTTAACTGAAATTTAATCGAACAGATATGAATCATTAAACTCCATAAACTTTGATTTATAACTCATCTAGCATTAAATCTAGATACATCAATCTGCATCTGTATTCAATATCGAATGACTATAGCAACAAAATTAAAATTAATCTGAAATTTCATCAAATAGTAAATTAATACTTAAGAAAGTAGACATAGTATTTGATATTTTTGCTAACTTAACTAAAATTTAATCCAACAAAAATCTATAATTAAACTCAATCGTCTTTGATTTTAGAGTCAGCTGAATTGAATCCAGATAAATCAATCCGTAACTGTATTGCAGAATCTACATATTTAGAATTAGAAAATCTGCAATTTGCAAAATCAACCTTGTTCAAAGTATGTAGCAAAATCATGCAATAGATTATGACTGGAATTATTTTAATGAAAACTCTGACAAACTGCTGAACTAAGTTAAAAGCATAAGTAGGTAGATAAAAGTTTTCGTTGTTCAGATCAGTCCGAAGAAAACATTTTATGCTTGTAGCGTGCTGTTGATTGTGCCTACTTCCTGATGCGTCCAAAATTTTCACTAAAATATCGAGTTACACTTTGCTAAAGTTTTTACCTGAAGACTTTGGTAGACTTTGGTATTGATGTGATTATCTTTGAATAGTCTTCAATTAATTAACTCATATAGACCGTAAATTTTTATTAGGGACTAGAGAATTCTCTCAAAAAAGATTTTATGAGGATGAAAGTACTATTGCAAGTTATGAATTCCAAAGGTCATCACTTTAAAATCAACCAGCTATAAAACAAAAATAGGAGATTGTGAAATGAAATTATTGAGGGTTGGACTAATTAGCTCATTACTACTCGCTGTGGTGATGAGTTCTAGAGTAGAAGCATTTGAATTCCCCAAAGTGAAACCAGACTCAGATGCGTCCTCGTATCTGTTCTTACCGAACGGACCAATTACTTTTCTGAAAAGAGGTGAAACTACCGGAGGAAAGTATGCACTTATGGAAACTATTGTTCCACCAGGAGGTGCTGCACCACCACACATTCACCACGAAGAAGATGAGTGGTTATATGTCGCAGAAGGGAATATGCAGTTAGTAATAGGAGACAGTTTTTATCCTGATCCCAATCAGATTCCTGGAGTTAATGCTCCTAAAGATACGCTTTATGCTTTCGATGCCCCGGCTGGGACATTATTTTATGGTAGGAAGAACTACATTCACGGCATTAGAAATATAGGAACGACAACAGGTAAAGTGCTTTTAGTTGCAACTCCTGCTGGGTTTGAGGACTTGATTGCAGAAGTTAGTGTATCTGTTCCAGACTTAACAAATTTGCCACTATATGATCCTCAAACCATTTATAGATTTGCCGCAGCATCAGTCAATTATGGACTAGTTGGTAGTGCTTCTTTTGAGCAATTTGGAGACATCCTAGTAGACCATAATTTTCCCTTTCCAGACAATCATAGTGATAAGTTGTTAGCTTTGTTGGCTGACGATGTTACACGAGTTCCTGAACCTACTCTATTAGGGGGAATTTTAGTATTTGGTGCTACGGGTGCAGTTTGCAGATGCAAACGCAAATCCAAATTGGGCGACAAAGTAGCTTAGTTCAGCAAAAGTTGTGTCGCCGAAAGTTAGAGTCTCTTTCTTTAACTTTCGTTTTTCCAGAAGCTCTATCAGATTTTTGCTGATGCGGCACTGTTCAGATGAAGTAACCCTCTTGCAAACATTACTTTCAAAGGAGAATTGAGCATGAAATTATTTGGAATCGGTGTAATTAGCTCTTTGCTATTAGCCTTAACTATCGCCCCTAAAGTAGAAGCTTTTGAATTTCCAAAAATCACACCAGACCCGGATGCACCATCGTATTTGTTCTTTGATGGAGAGCCGTTCACCTTTGTTAAAAGGGGTGAAACTACTAACGGCCAATATACATTGAGAGAAACTATGGTTCCTCCAGGGAAAGGCGCATTTCCACACATACATCAAGACGACGACGAATGGTTATATGTTGAAGAAGGGGTTCTGCGAATTTTTCTCGGAGAAAATATCTATGATGACGTTAGCCTCATCCCTGGAGTCAATGCGCCAAAAGATATTCTGCACGCCTATGATGCACCGGCTGGAACATTGATTTATACCCCAAGATATCGCATTCACGGAGTTTTAAACCCCACTGATACAAACGCGAAATTGAAGGTTCTTTGGAATCCCCCTGGATTTGAGGAAATTTTCAAAGAACCAGGGCTTATCGAATTAACAGATTTGTCAAACGTGCCAACTCCTCCTCCTAACTACCCTCAGATATATGCTCAAGCTGCTGGTAGATATGGACTAATTTCTAGTACTGCTTACGATCAATTTGGAGAAATAGTATTTGATGACTTTATACTCCAACAAGACAATCGTGCCGATTATGTGTTGCAAATATTAGCGGAAGGCTCTAGACAAGTGCCTGAACCTTCTGTTGTATCGAGCTTGATAGTATTGGGTGCTACAGGTGCAATTTCCATCTGGAAACGCAAATCCAAATCAGTCCGTAAAGTAGGTTAATTTGACCAAGGTTGCATTGCTAAATTTATCACTTTTGGCAATGCAACCATTTAAATTTTTAGCGTTAAACAAAAATACTCTTGGCGCGTCAAAATCTAACAAAGAAGAGATGTCTATGCTAAACAATAAGTTTTATAGTCGCCGTCGTTTTCTCCAAAATACGGCCCTATTTTCTACTGCTTTGATGAGTTCATTAGTCACCGATCGCTGGGTGAATGCACAAGAAGAAACAGTAGAAGCTCTAGTCATTGGTAGCGGTTTTGGTGGTGCTGTAGCAGCTCTGCGTTTAGGGGAAGCGGGGATCAACACATTGATTCTAGAACGAGGTCGTCGTTGGCCGATCACATCTGCACAAAATACTTTTGCGACATACCGTAATCCTGATGGTCGGGCGGCTTGGCTAAGTCCCAAAACATTGATATTTGACGAAGTTCCGATAGATGTCTATCCAGGGATTTTAGACCGTCAAGATGAAAAAGGAATTTCTGTTTATTGTGGTGCGGGAGTTGGTGGTGGTTCTTTAGTCTATAACGGTGTAACCTACCAACCTCCACGGGAGATATTCCATCGGGTCTTTCCTCAAGCAATTGACTATGACCAGATGGATAAAATTTATTATCCCCGTGTTCGTGCTGTCATCAAACCAGCACCAATTCCTCAAGATATTTTGGCAACTAAATACTATTTGTCTACTAGATTGTTTCTTCAGCAAGCTGCCAATGCTGGATTACCCAGTCAGTTACTAGATATCGCTGTAGATTGGGACGTTATTCGTCAGGAAATTAATGGGACTAAAATTCCTTCAGCGATTATTGGCGAAGACTGGTATGGAATGAATAGTGGGGCGAAAAAGAGTTTAGATCGTAATTATTTAGTACAGGCAGAGCAAACTGGTCATGTAGAGATTTTACCTCTGCATATCGCCACAGAGATATCTGAAGTTCCAGGACATGGCTATCGAGTTGTATGTAACCAGATTGATGAGTCTGGAGCAGTCATTGCTACGAAAACTATTGTCTGTAAATATCTATTTTTAGCGGCTGGTTCTATGGGAACTTCTCGGCTTTTAGTCAAAGCCAAAGCCACAGGTACACTACCTAGATTAAACAATTACATTGGTCTAGACTGGGGGACTAATGGAGATACTTTTTCTATTCGTTCAGGTTTCCCATTACCTACAAACACTAATCTAGGGGGGCCTGCCACTGCGGTTATTCAAGACTTTAATAATCCTTTTGGCCCAATATCTGTAGAATTGCTCTCGGTATGGAATGCACCAGATGGCATCCTTGCATTTGTTGGTATAGGACTACCTTCCGTGAAGGGGAAATTTGATTACGATGCCATGAAAGGTTTAGTAAGGCTAACTTGGCCTGATACTAAAGTTGTGGGAGATCCGCAACTATTGAAAGCCACACAATTTGCTTACCGAGTAATTGACAGAAAAAATGCTCTTTCATTTGGCAAGACACAAACAAATACCACAATAGGTAGCTACTATCCTCATAAGACCAAGATTATGGGTGCAGTATCTGATACATTTCCGACTTTCCATCCTTTAGGGGGAGCAGTCTTAGGAAAAGCTTGTGACCTTTATGGTCGGGTCATGGGTTATCAAGGGTTGTATGTTGTTGATGGCGCACTGATGCCCGGATCTACAGGATGTACAAACCCCTCTTTGACGATCGCAGCTGTGGCAGAGCGTTGTCTAGAAAAAATTATTGCAGAAGATATTGTTTAACGGCTATTGAAATAACTTCAGATTGAAAAGGATAGTGTTGTGAGAATACATTACTGGGCTATTGGTTTGTTGTCTCTATTGACAATTAGTGTTCCAGAAGTAGCGCAGGCGGCGCGGTTGTTGGGGGACTCCCGCGTGTTTGCTGAACTTCCCTATGAGCCGGGTTTCCCTGAAGATATTGAAATATTAGGCGATCGCGTGTTTATTTCGGGGCCTGCCCAGTCTAATCTGTTTGTTCAACCAAGTGTCCTAGAGTATAATTTGGACTCTGGTGCATTTGTGCGAGAATATCAAATTACAGGTCAGAATCCGAACTTAGCGCAGGCGATCGCAGGTATTGTCTTCGATAAAAATAATCGGCTTTACGTGAGCGATATCCAACAGGGAATCATCCGATTTGATGTCACTCAACCTAACCCCTTTCAAGAAATTTATGCCACCGCATTACCAGATATACCGATCTGCTCTGGTGTTTCTGCCGGAACTCCTTGCTCACCCAATGCCGTAGAATTGCCGCCACTAATTAACGATATTATCTTTGATGCCAAAGGTAATCTCTATATTTCTGATTCATTTCAGTCTACAATCTGGCGAGTTGCTCCTGGTGGCGGCAACCCAGAAATTTGGTATCAGGACAGCCGCTTTGATGGTTTTGGGGCGAACACGCTGCGAGTTGACCCTACAGGCAAACAGCTCTATGTAGCGGCAACCTTAGACCCACTAGGTCAGGGATTCATCTACACTTTACCTCTGACTGATGCTCCCACTGCTACGGATATGTCAACTTTTTTCCAGTATGCAACTAATGAAGCTCCTGCGGGGCTGGAATTTGGTGCATCAGGTAATCTTTACGTAGTTCTGGGGAAAGGCAACCAGATTTCGGTTCTATCCCCCAATGGCACAGAAATCAATCGGTTTTCTGGCCCGGCAATCAGACCTAATGACCCCAGTAATCCTTTGCAGTGGAGGAATCCATCTAATATTACATTTAACAACAAAACCCGTTCACTGTTGGTAACTAACAATCCCATACCCACCATCTTTGACCCCCAGCCAGAGTTTGCAGTCTACGATGTGTTTGTAGATGATGTTGCCGTTGGAGTTCCTGAACCGAGCAGTGTGTTAGGAACTATTTTGTTTTTGATATTAGGCTGGTGTTTTGGGACTCGGCAAAGGGAGTGCTGAGTAGTGAGTGCTGAGTATTGAGTAGTAAGTAGTAAGTAGTGAGTTCTGAAAAATTCTCCCCTGCTCCCTGCTCCCTGCTCCCCTGCTTGCTGGGCATTGCGGTTAGAAATAAAAAAAATTGGTTTTTAATCACGCAACTGTCGAAATGTCCTTTCTGCAAACGTCATAAATTTAGAAAGCATAAAATACTTCTGTGCTTCGCTCAAGTCGATTACAAATATACTAACCAACATGAAGTACGCAATTCTAGTTTACGAAACAGAGCAAGATTTTTCTAATCGCCCTACAGTCAAGGCCGCTTACAATGCTTACTCCCAAGCCTTAGTGGAGGCTGGGGTAATTGCAGGTGGCGCAGAATTACATCCATCGCACACTGGTACAACCATCCGTTTAAGAGATGGACAACGGAAAGTTCAGGATGGCCCTTACGCGGATACTAAAGAGCAACTCGGTGGTTTATTTATCATCGATGTACCAAATCTAGATGCAGCAATGGATTGGGCTGCACGTTGTCCAGCTGCGAGTCAATGCTGTGTTGAAGTTAGACCTTTAGTATCCACAAATTAGGAATAGGAAAACTGATATGAAGCTTTATTACTTTCCCCCCTCTCCCAATACCAGAAAAGCTCATGCTGTTGCGCTCCACCTGGAACTTCCCTTTGACCTCAGATTTGTTGATATCCAAAAAGGTGAACAGCATACACCAGAATATCTCCAGTTAAATCCCACTGGACGGACTCCAGTATTGCAGGATGGCGACTTTGTGATTTGGGAATCAACTGCTATTATGCAATATCTAGCTAGCCAAGTCCCCAACACTCTCTGGCCTGATGATATCAAAAGCCGTGCAGAGATAGTGCGTTGGCAAAGCTGGCAACTAGCCCATTGGGTTCAGGGGTGTCAGTCTTTACAATATGAGAATTTTGTCAAACAGTTGACACAACAAGGCGATCCCGATCCAGAAGTTGTGGAACGCGCCACCAAAATCTTCCACAAGGAAGCAGCCGTGTTAAATAACCATTTAGCCGATCGCGAGTTTCTAGTCAACAATACTCTCACATTAGCTGATTTTTCAGTGGCTAGTGATTTGACTTATGCAGTACCAGGCCGTTTCCCCCTAGAAAACTATCCTCACATTCAGGCTTGGTACGCTAGGATTGAGCAGTTACCTGCTTGGCAGAAAACCGCACCACAAGGCTAAAATATGCTGATAGATGCACGTCGAGCAGCAGAACTGGCAGCACGCAACTCCTATGGGCGTTTAGTTGCTTATCTAGCAGTGCGATCGCGGGATGTGGCGGCTGCGGAGGATGCGCTCGGCGATGCCTTCCTCGCTGCCTTAAAAACTTGGACAGAAAGCGGAGTTCCTAAAAATCCTGAAGCCTGGTTATTGGTAGCTGCACGGCATCGTCTGATTGATGATGTGCGGCGCACCCAAGTCAAAGATAGGGTAATCCATGCCCTTAAACTGACAGGAACGCAGACACAACTTCCACCTCCCCTAGAAGGAATTGCGTTTCCAGATGAACGGTTGAAACTGCTGTTTATCTGCGCTCACCCTGCGATTGATCCGGGCATCCATACGCCATTAATGTTGCAAACCGTACTCGGTCTGAATGCGGCTCAGATTGCCTCCGCTTTTCTGATTTCCCCTGCAACTATGAGTCAACGCCTTGTCCGTACCAAGGCGAAAATTCGAGATGCTGGTATTGCCTTTGAGTTACCAGAGGCGGGAGAGTTATCGAGCCGATTGGAAGCAGTGCTAGAAGCCATATACGCTGCTTATACCAATGGGTGGGACAATGTGACTGGGGGCGATCCTCGACATCAAGGACTGGCAGAAGAAGCAATTTGGCTAGCGCGTTTGTGTGTTCAACTGATGCCCAAAGAACCAGAAGCGCGGGGACTACTAGCACTGATGCTTCATTGTGAAGCCCGACGAGCATCGCGACGGACAGCTAATGGTTCGTATGTGCCGTTATCGGAACAAGATACCACGCTGTGGTCACAGTCAATGATTGATGAAGCCGAACGTGAACTGGCGCAGGCCGCAACATTGAAGAAATTGGGACGCTTTCAACTTGAGGCGGCGATTCAATCAATTCATGCCCAACGTCTAGTAACTCACCGTATTAATTGGGAGGCTTTAGCACTCTTATATGAAGGATTAATTCAGTTTTCACCAACTCTAGGAGCGTTAGTTAGTCATGCCGCCGCGATCGCCGAAGCCAAAGGCTTAGAACAGGGCTTAACGCTTCTAGAAGCTATCCCTGCCGAAGCAGTCAGAAACTATCAGCCATATTGGGCAATTAAGGCTCACTTACTCAAGCATTTAGGACGGAAAGCTGATGCCCAAACGGCTTATGCTCGTGCTATCGGTCTTACAGAAGACTCTGCAATACGTGATTTTTTGATGGGTCAACAGTAACCCAAGGTAAGTTAAATCAATTCGCAATTCGCAATTCGCAATTCGCAATTACTTGTTGTAACAGGGATTTAGAAAGAGCCACAACACTTGCGGCTTGATAGAAGCCAGGGATTTAAACACTTACATTTTGTTAAATCAAGCTAAATTTTTATGAAAATTAATAGCAACACAGTTTTGATTACTGGTGGAAGCTCAGGTATTGGATTAGCGATCGCCAAAGCTTTCTTAAACTTAAACAATCAAGTCATTATCTGTGGTCGTAATCAACAAAAGTTGGCGCAAGCGAGCCAAACTTACCCGCAACTGCACACTTTTTTGTGTGATATTACTCAACCAGATCAGGTTAGCGAGATGTTCACCGCTATTAAGTCTCAATTTGGGGAACTAAATTTACTGGTGAACAATGCCGGCATCATAAAATTTTATGACTTCATTCACGATGAAGATGCACTCAACAGTGGTGAAGAAGAGATTGCCACAAATTTGCTTGGGACTTTACGTGTCACCAAATCTGCATTGCCATTACTTTTAAATAGCAAGGAATCTGCTATTGTGACACTTTCATCCATAGTTGCCCTCGTACCATCTGCAAATATAGGCATTTATGCGGCAACAAAGGCAGCTTTACACTCATTCTCCCGTTCTTTGCGACAGCAGCTAGAGCAAACCACTGTCAAGGTGTTTGAAGTGATGCCACCTTTTGTCGATACAGAAGCAATCCAGCACATCAAAGCGGATAAAGTTTCGCCAGATGAGGTGGCGGAGGCTTTAATCAAAGGTCTACGTACTAACAATTATGAGATTCGAGTTGGGCCTGCGAAAGCTCTTTACTTTGCACATCGGCTCTCACCCGCTAAGGCCGAAGATATACTTAAACAGCTTGAATCCAAAGCCTTTAAAGTTCAGATGACATAAATCTTCCAACTCAAATATTGCATAAAAATTGCAGGAGAAACAGATGACAACTGTCCATTCCAGAACTAATGTTAATTTCATGGTAACGCGCGTTGTTGTGTGTTCTGAGAAGACATTTGATGCAGTGACAAGGGCAATTGAATCAATGGCTTCTCAAGCTGATAACCAACTTCTCAGACAGTTGAAAAGATTGGATACAAACAAATCTTTTGATCAGGTGAAAAGTGCAGTTGAGTCAATGCTGGGGAAAAGTGGACTGACAATTTTGGTAGATTTTGAACTGGGTGGATTACTCACATCTCAATCTGGTAAGCGTAATAAATCCAAGCTTTATATAATTGGCAACCCGCTAATAGCTAACCAAATGTTTGAACAAGATCCGGCGGTGGGATTGTATGTTCCATTGCGTCTATTTGTGTATGAAAATTTTGATGGCAAGACTTATGTGACTTATGATAAGCCATCATCATTGCTAGGTCAATTACAGAACGAAGAGATTTTGCAGGTGGCGCAAATGCTTGACCGTAAGCTTGAAGATTTGGTAGCGATCGCTGTATAAAATCGACTTAATTAGTTGTATTTTACAAAATATTCACGGAGCATAAATGATTATGTCTCAAATAACTGTAAGGCAAAAAAATTTTAATTTTTCTCCGCAGATTCAAAGATACTGGTATGGAAACAGTGCCTTCAAAACACACTTTTTTAACAGCATTACACTGCTGTTTCCCGATGGCGAACAATTCATGCTGCGGACGATAAAAAGACAAATCAAGCAGATTGAAAATACCCAATTAAAACAGGAAGCGGTGGCGTTTGTTGGTCAGGAAGCACAACACGCTGTTCAGCATGAGAAATTTTGGCAGATCCTCTACCAACAAGGTTATACGTTTGACATATATCTTCGCTGCTTACGGTTTATTCTTTTTAATGTTTGTGAAAAGCGATTAAGTATTAAATTTAAGCTAGCTATGATCGCCGGAGTAGAGCATTTTACAAATGTTATCGCTGAACTTACTTTGAAAGAAGAATTATTTGCAGATGCAGAACCTATAATGAAGGAGCTTTTCGAGTGGCATTCTGCTGAAGAAATTGAGCATAAAACAGTCGCCTATGACGTTTTTCAAGATGTAACTCAGAGTTACCTAATTCGTCTCTTAGGTATCATTATGGCTTATACCTTTGTTTTAGGTTTTGTTAACCTAGGGTTACTTATTATGTTACATCATGATAAAAAACTTTTGAATTTTAAAGTTTGGCAGGAAATGGTACAGTTCTTGTTCAGCGAAGAAAAAATTTTTTTCAAAGTATTCTCTCACTCAATAAAATATTTGAAAATTAATTTTCATCCTTCAGAAAGAGATAACTTGTTTCTAATTAAAAGGGTGGTTGGCTAATATAAGTAGAACTGCGTAAATAATTAAAGGTCTGTATGCAATAGACATCTCCAAAATAGTATATTTTGGAGATGTCTATTATGTTGCTTCTATTGGTGGCGCACCAATTGAAAAAATCAAGCAATACATACAATCTTAAGAAGTACCTAACAAATAATTGGAAATTACTCAAATCCTCTCCGCACTATTTGAACTACGTTCAAAAACATTTGAGAGGTTTTCTTAATTTCCCGCTATTCATCCCTACCTTGCTTCGCTGAAGGTAGGGATGAATAGCGTTACGTTAAGCACGGACTTCTTCAGGCCAAAGTTCTCGTAACTGAGAAGGCATCATATTAATAACATCTGCAATTTCGCCTCTAGTCACTCTCTCAGCCAGGAGTTTGAAGACGGCACGCACTACCATCTCAGCATCAATATCGGGGTCAGAAGTGCGGAAGTAGTCACGGATATGTTGTAGAAATGCTTCCTTGGTTCTATCTTTAATGGGAGTTGCCCCAGGTCGCCAGTTTTCGTAGTAGAATCCCCCTAGTAAAATGGGCAACTGTGCGCCTAAATGAGCAGCTTCTTCTATTGTCAGGCGATCGCGCAAAGCGTGCAAGGTCGCCCGCAATCCCTGGAATACCTTGTGTTTGTTATCCCATCCCAATTTATTACATAAATCGTTTACCCAAGGGATAGTATTCTGCAAGGTTGTATCAAAAATATCTAATCCTGTCATTGTCATACTTTTAGCCCCTATGTTTGACTATTTGTACTAACAGCAATAGTGAAAATAAAGCTTTACAGTTCTCTAGCCATCCTAAGAAAGTAATCAGTTAACTCTCCTCCAGCTAATGACGTGTGATGCTGGATTTCCTTGTATGTCTAAAGAATGAGTTACTGTAATGTAAATTTCTTAATCGAGTAGTATTGGCTGAATTTTTGCAAATCAAAGAAGATGGCTAATTTAAACAAGGAGTTCAAAGATTTTGGATAATACCTAAATCATTTAAAACTTCCATATCTAACTCTTGCTGTTCTCCTACATCAGTGTTTTGAAACAGCACAGTAAACGCCCCAGCACCTAATCTATCTTCAGGAAATAAACGGTAACAAGGAATGTTTGTTAGATGTGACTGATAATCTTGTAAGTGAGGCACTTTTACTGGCTGAAACTGCGGAAAACGTGATAAAAACCACTCACCAACCTGCTCATTCTCTTCTGGGGAATAGGTGCAAGTCATATAAGCTAAATAACCTTGTGGGGCAACTAATTGCGCGGAGTTAGCAATGATTCTTTTTTGACGATTGGCACTTTTATTAATAGCCGTTGGGTGAAAACATCCTGGTGCTTTTTCTCCTTTAGCTAATAGAGATTGTCCAGTACAAGGAGCATCAACTAATACTAAATCACAGGTTAGGGGGATATTTTCTGCAAAAATACTAGAATCTCGATTGACTACAATGCTAGGGCTAATATGGCAACGCTTTAAATTAGATATTAGCATTCCTAGGCGTTTACCAATGACTTCATTACAAATAATTAAATTTGGTTGCAAAGCTTGCCAAGCAAATATGCTTTTACCCCCTGGTGCAGCACACATATCAAAAATTAACTGCACTGATTGAGGAATTGCTAATAAAATAGAAGCTGCAAATACAGAAGAAAAATCTAAACAATAAAAATATCCTTGATGATGTAAGGGGTGTTTACCTGGTTTTTCTCCTAACTCTAAACGATCTATAAACTGTGGTTGCCAATTCAATGGAGATTCTACTGAAAAAGGTAAGCTATCTGGCTTATTTTGACACCAAAGGATACAGGGATGAAAGGATTGAGGAGAAATTAATGACTCAAGAAATTTTTCTTGATTATCAGGGTTTTCGGACAAACGCCGAGCAAGTTTCAGTAATAAATTTGATGGTTTTTCCATTAGTAAAAGTGTTACAGAAGAACAATGCTTATCGGTGGTTTAGCCTCATACTTTAGAACATAATGACCATTATTTATTAAATGAGGGACTGGGGACTGGGTAAGAAGCAGGGGAGTAGGGGAAAAACTTTTGACTTTTTTCTTCCCCATGCCCCATTTAATACCAATTCTCCAAAATTAAGCAACAGATGCAAAGCTTGAAATCCAGATGGTATCTGACTTTCTTAATTGCGAATTGCGAATTGCGAATTGCGAATTGCGAATTGGTATAAGACTATCTCTTTGCGTAAATCCTGGACGATTGATTGCCAAGCTGCCCAAACGCACTAGAGAGGGTCACGATGTTTGATAATTTTCAGAAGAGATTGCGGCGGGAAGCACAGATATGGCGTGATGAAGGAATCATTAGTTCTTCCCAATATCAACAAATTGCCGATCGCCATCAGTTTAAGAATTTAGAAGCAGCTGCACGCGATCGCTTTATGATGATGGCGATCGCTGGCGGTGGTCTTCTGTTGGTCTTGGGTGTAACCACCTTCGTCGCTGCTAACTGGTTTGCCTGGTCAAGAGATGTCAAATTTATCATGATGATGAGTTTGTTTATCTTCGTTAGCATCACAGGTTTTTACACTTGGCAAGAACCAGCTTCAGGCAAAAGTGAAGGGAAAAGTGAAGGGAAAAAACAACGCCGCAGCAATCGCATTTTAGGAGAAGCACTGTTAATTTTAGCGGCTTTAATCCTCGGTGTGAACATCATGCTGATGGCGCAGATTTTTAATATCACTGGTTCAATGACACAACTATTTCTCGCCTGGGGATTTGGTGTCTCTTTCATGGCCTATAGTCTTTCTCTCAATTCTCTAGGGATTCTAGCCATTATCCTTGTGCAGATTGGTTATTGGTCTGGATTAGGCGATTTATGGAATTCTTCATTGTCGGCTGACTGGAATTGGGCTAGGTTAGCAGTCCGACATATGCCTTTAATCTCATGGCTATTGTTTGTACCCTTAGCCTACTCCTGTCGTTCCCGGTGGATTTTCTTCTTCGCCGCTTTCTTTTTTGTCAGTTCCCTACAATTCAATCTTAACCCCCTACCATTACAGAATTTCTCTAATATGGCCCCTTGGGTGGCATCCTTTGCCTTAGCACTGCCACCTGCATTATTCTGGAGTTATGATGACCTACTGTTTCCCTCAATTAATTACAGGTTATTTCAACCCCTAGCCCGTAATTTATCTTTAATCGCCTTTGGCTTAGTCTTTTATGCTCTTTCTTTTCGATGGACATGGCAAGGACTTGCTTTTAATTCCTTTACATCAAGAAACAACGGTTTAATGTCTCTCCCCATCATCGATTTGGGGATTCTCAGTGGTCTAGCCGTATTGCAATGGCTATTTCTCTTACGCCAAACAAATAACCCACCCCGGCGGGAAGTGGTGTTTAATACTGGTCTGATTGCTACTTTTCTAGGTTTTATAGTAGTAGTACCTTTTTTGCATCAAGCTGTTAATCGCATTGGCGACCTAGGTAGTTTCATTTTCAGTGTGCTGTTGGTGGTACTTTCTTGGGGATTCATTCAAGAGGGATTAAAACTCAACAATAGACGCTCATTTTGGGGCGGGATGCTATTGTTAACCCTATTAGTTATTAGTCGAATGCTAGAATATAACACCGATTTACTATTTAGATCGATGGTTTTTGTCATGTGCGGTTCGATATTAATTAGCACAGGATTGTGGTTTGAACGTCGTGTTACAGGTGGATCTAGTTCATCTAGTTCATCAGGGAATAAGAGTAAAAATTAGTGCTGTTAGCGGTAGCGCGGCGTTTAGCCGGTAGTGAGTGCTGAGTGGGTAGGCTTAATTAAATGTAAGACCTCTCTCCAAACCTCTCCCCTGCGAGGGGAGAGGCTTTCAATCTCCCCTTCCCTACAAGGGAAGGGGTTGGGGTTGGGGTTAGGTCTAACTTATGTTTAATTAAGCCATTCTACTTAATAACTCAAGTCTTCTATAGCGTTTCTCCGTTGACTGCGGTAGAAGAACCCCATCCTTAACCCCCTAAGATGATGTTTGAAAAGTCCTTAGTGATGTATCAAATCCATTCAGATCCCCCTAAATCCCCCTTAAAAAGGGGGACTTTGATTCTAGTTCCCCCTTCCCTACTAGGGAAGGGGGTTAGGGGGTTAGGTTTCCCGTTACCTTTTCCACATAATCTGAAAAGTCAGTTTAGCTATTAGCCTAATTTATTTCTTGGCTGGATTAAAAGCTGGTGCAGGAAGATCCTCAATCTCCAATCTGCGTAAGTCCTGTTTTAATTTCCCTACAACCCATTATTTTTAGGACTACGGCCATGTCAGATAAATCCTCTGAATCTAGCAAAAGTAAAACTTTGTCTCCGGAAGCGGAGTTCTCGAAAAAGCTGACTTTTAAAGATTACCTGACTGCGACGGAACAAAAATATAATCAGCCCTTACCTTTTTGGCGGTTATTAGTTCCCTTGATGCTGCAAACTGGCATCATTTTGGCAGTCCCTACCCAAGCTGCATATACTAACCTCACAGGTAAGGAGGTGATTTTGCAGACTGTGACTTCATCTGCTGAAAGTGTATTGCAAGGCTATACTCTCAATCTTGATTACAACATAGCTCGGCTCTCTAATTTGAGAAGATTATCTGGCTGGAATGATGTTGTCAGAAGTAATCGCGGGAGGAACGGACAATTACTGTCAGGGACTAATCTATATGTGATTTTGCGAGAACAACAATCCTTTAATCGTGGTGTACCTAGGGCTTGGCGACCTGTGCGTGTAACTAGTACCTTGCCTATGTCCCTCCCTAACAATCAAGTAGCCCTCAGAGGTGTGTATGAGAATGGTTTTGTTAACTACGGTGTAGAAACATTCAATATCGCTGATGAACAACGCCAATTAATTAGTGAGGATATCCGCCGTTCTGTTAGTCAAAATAGAACTAGACGGCTACGACCAATCACTGTCAAAGTTAAAGTAGACCCCCAAGGTAATGCTGTACCGGTTAGTCTGTGGGTGCGCGATCGCAATTACACTTTCTAGTCTTCATGGCTTACATTCCAGGCTACACCACAAGCTGCCCCTGCTCCAGCTAACAATCCTGTACTCATGCCTGATATAGTTTTTTGCATGGGATTTTGAATTAAGCAATCGCTTGTAACCTGTTCGGCTTGCAAGCACAAATTGCTTTCAGCCCAACTGGTAGTCCCCCCTAAAATTACACCAGCTACACTACAGGAAGCTACAAGCAACAACAGGCGTTTAGTTTTTCTCTCCATAGATGGATGCGTCAATGTTGAAAGATGGTGAACATTTCTCAACTACTCTACACATCTATGCTAATTCTGTCAGCTGATTTTAGTTTTTAGATCCCGTTGGTGTTGTTTCCGTCCCCTTGCGGGGAATTGGTGGTGTCTAACTTCAAGAACTTTTAACTAAAATTTTTAATTGCTTCCCACTACTGACTAATTCTCCATCCAATGCAGAGATAGTGAAGGATTTTTCTGACTCGCCATCATGGAGATAAGCAGAAAGTTCTGGATTGGTTGAACGCACTTGGTCGAGAAACCAGGCATGGAGTCCAATGGTGTACTGAGGGTACAAAGACACATCTACTTTTGTGGCTAACTCAAATTCCAGTCCGACTAATTCTGTCTCTAGTGGCCAGTCGGGGTCAGAATTTGGGAGATTGATTTTGTTCTTGGGGCGACGCACCATTTATGCACTAGGTTGAGAGAGACAATGTTGCATACTTGCAGAATGACTTTGTTGGTTTTGTAGCATAGACAAGATGCCCGCCCTAATTATACAAGTTAAATGTGTAATACATTAAGAGATCGCCCTGGGAGGATCTCATAGACCTAGGTTTTTTACACTCTGCTAGCTGATCATAGAGAAAATCAGATGCGATCGCTTCAGAAACTTCTCAAGGGTGTGTTAGGCGATAACCAAATTGATTCAGGTAATTCCAACTTAGAGGCGTTAAGTTGGCTCATTCAACAATATATTCCTGTACTAGTGAAAATTTGCAGCTTGCAGAAACAACCAGACGCGCGAAGAATACCACCTAAAAAATAAATATCTCCATCTCTGGGTGAGAGCGTTAGCGCAGCTTACTGTAGGTATCGCTCTCACTAGACACTATATATTTGATCCCCGGATATGGCTTTGAGTTTAGAGGTAAATGATTCCGAGCGATCGCTCTTGGTTGGGGTAAACTGCCCAATAGGTGGATGATTTAGAGTTATGGATAGATCATTTGTCTCTTGATGGGGGGGTTCTGCGGGCTTTAACCTTGGTTGCACAGCAGTCGTCACTGCACCCACCGTAGATGCTGCCAAAACTCTTGTTTCTGGTGGTGGTGCGGCTTTTTGCAGGAATGTTTCTTGATGTTTGACATTCATCAATTGAATGGACGGCTGGCTACCATTGTCATTTTCGACTGGTGGGGATGAAACTAACACCAAATCGGGATTATGGTTGACTCTCTCAGACACCGTTGGTTGTTGGTGAAAATTTAACGCCGTGGTGGTAGTAGCCGTTAAACTGGCGGGAAATTGGCTACAAATTAGGCGTTCAAATTCCATATTAAAATGATAGAAAACTTGCCCTCGGCGCAGCCAAAATGCCAATATTTGCTGCACGGAAATTCCCTTATAGCGTCCTTGATATAGAGCTTCAATGACCGCTAAATGTAGCCAATCTGGTGGATATTGTTTCCGCCAACGATGAATTAGCTCACTAGCACTGTAGCCACTGAGGTCAAAACTATAGTGAATTAAGAGGGCGATCGCCAAGTTGGCACAAGTTACTGGTACTGATTGTGACATGGGACTTTTGGTCGCTGGCAAGATGTGTAGATTATCTACCCGGTGCATCTGGGAGACTAACCTGTAGGGAACTGTAGGATTTGTTACCAAGAGTTTCCAAGCTGATAAGCAGTGTTTCTTATTCTACTTGGTCAATTGTCAACTGTCGAAATTATATAGGCTGAATTAATACTTGGCGCACGTTGAATAGCAACTAAGGCTTGATATACCATTGCGGCAACTTCAGCCCTGGTTGCTTCCCGCGTGGGTGCTAGTAGTTTGGGGTCGGGGTGGTTAACAATGATTCTCTCTTGGGTGGCAGTAATTACGGCTTTACGGGCATACTCAGGAATTGTATTACTGTCAGTATAAGTGAAACTATTATTATTGGTTGTTGATAAGGCAAGTCCATTAACTAAGGAAACAATCACCTGTAGCCTTTGGACATTTTGGTCAGGGCGGAAAGTGCGATCGCTAAAACCACTGACAAAACCACCACTAGCGGCGATTTGTAAAGCCTGATAAGCCCAAAAATCTTTGGGTACGTCAATAAAGTCTGTAGCTGGTCTGCGGGGTGTAGGGTTGAACGCACCTGCCACTAAAGCCGCATATTGGGCGCGGGTCATGGGTTTATTGGGCTGGTAGCTACCATCAGCAAAACCATGAGTGATCCCCATATCTGCCAAGCCGCGAATAAATGCTTCCGCCCAGTGTCCGCCGAGGTCGGTGAAGGTGGGAAGGGCAACATCAACCCTGACAATATAAGGTGAAGAGATCGCCTGTTCTTGTCCATTTGTCACTAAAGCTTGATAAATTAATGTAGCAACTTCGGCGCGAGTAATATCTCGCAATGGTTCGAGTTGGTCTGTTTGGGGATAATTTACCACTAATTGTTTTTCGGTGGCGGTAGCAATGGGATTGGTGGCATAACTGGGAATTTGGGCGCGATCGCCATATACACTTAACACATTGGGACTACCACCACTCAGCTTTAAGCCATTCACTACAGAAACTATTGCCTGCACCTTAGTTAAATTCTGCCCTGGTCGAAATGTACCATCAGGGAAGCCGCTAATAAAACCCATTTGGGCGGCTTTGGTAATTGCTGACGCTGCCCAAAAGTCAGATTTGACATCTTTAAATTGACTTTGGGGATTATTCGTGGGCAAATTAAAGGTTTTCGCAATCACCGCCGCATACTGGGCGCGGGTAATGGGCGCATTAGGGGCAAAAGTGCCATCAGGAAAGCCGCTAATAAAGCCCTTACCTACCAAAGCTTCCACAAAAGCAGTAGCCCAATGTCCAGCTAAGTCAATCAAACTGGTGTTAGCCGACTGCATGGGGTTATCTATAGTGGCGGCGAGAAAATTCACCTGACCCTTCACTTGGGTAGGATTTAACTTGTTACCCACAGAAATCAATGGCTGGACTGAGGAATTTTGAATATCAAATCCACCATTGTCACTAAATATATTCCCGGCTACATCTTGAGTATTGCCCAAATCAGGGACGGCATTTTCATTGACGAGTAGCCCACCTTGGGTATTTTTAATAATCAGGTTATCACGCAGCACCGGCCTAGCATTGCGAGAAAGTGCGATCGCCGTCCGATTATCAGATAATTTATTATTGGCAATTAAAGGTGCAGCAAAGTCACTAATAACGATACCCAAGGGATTCTTTTGCAAGACATTCCGCAAAACTTCGCCTTTACTATTACGTGCCATAAACACCCCACTAGCGGCATTCTGCACAAATACATTATCGAGAATATATGGTTTAGCCGTACCGCTAGTAAATACACCTTCTCGACCGCAGTTAGTAAAAGTATTGTTGACTATATGAGGTGCTGTTGATTCCAGCCAAACCCCAGTTCCCTTAGCCACGGGATTAGTCACAGTCACACCTCTGAGACTGGTTTTATTCAATAAAACTAAGGTGACATTCTGCACACCAAAGCTAGGGCTTTGATATTCTCCACTTCCAGAAATTAAAATCCCCGTACCTTTGTTAGCTTCATTACCAAGCACCGTCACCTTTTCGGGGATTACTAGGGGAAACACTTCCTTATTCACAGTGCTATAAGTCCCCGCCGCCAACTGAATAATTGCCGGGGAAGTTGCTTTTAAAGCACGAGTCAGGGTTTTAAACGGACTTGTCCGTGAACCAGAGTTAGCATCATTCCCCGTGACAGGGTTGACATAGAGTGTGGCAATGGGGTTAGTATTCACCATTGATAATTAAGCAGCAATTGTTTAAATGACACCATGATAAAACAACAGTAACGGGAAATTGGGAATAGGGATAGGGAACAGGTGACAGGTGACAGGGGATAGGAAGGACTTTTAAGTCACCACTCTTCATTTCTGAATGTGGCTAAGGCACGGAAATAATTTTGTGACTAGAAGATTGCATATTTTTCTTATTATCCTCAGATAAATCTAAAAGCCAGATTCTGAATTTTTCCCGAATAATCACTCACAGCTAGGAACACAGACTATGTTTAAACATGGAGTTTTAGCTTCAGTTGCAGGCGGCATAATATTAAGCTTGCTAACGACTGCTGCTGAATCAGCACAGGCATCTACTCTTGTATTTAGTGGATCAGGAGCTACAACAAATACTGCCTTCAATGATTTTCGCACAGCGATCGGCGGTGGCAGCCGCATTAATTGGGATGGTGTTCGTCTTGATGGGACTGATGTTAACCCTAACACTCAAATAATTGATTTGGGAAAAACAGTTGCAATTCCGGTTGATCGCTTCCAAGGGGCGGGTGCGCTATTTTCAGAGCCTTATGCAGTCAGTGGTGATGGATTTGCTAGTGTCAATCCAGATACAGCAGGGCAGTTTCCCGCCTTCAGTCCGAACAATACCTTTGTGATGTTCGATTTCAACTCCGGCGAGTTCGAGGATCGTTCCATCGACCAAACCTTCGTATTGCCTGGCACAAACATTGCGGCTGGGACACGAGGTTTTGGTGCTATCTTCGTTGATGTAGAAGATCCCACTAGCAGCAGTATCGAATATTTCGGCACTACGAGCAGTGGCAAGAAGATCAGTCTGGGCAAGTTTTTCGTCCCCGTTGGAGCATCAGGAGAGACTCAGTTTTTGGGAGTTCTCTTCGACAACCCTGTTGTGACCGAAGTAGAATTAACTGTTGGGAGTAAAGCACTATTTAGCTTTGATGGCACGACTATCCAATCATTTGGTAGTGAAGATGTAGCAAATGGTATTGATCTAGTTGCCACCGATGATTTCGTTTTTGCCGTGCCAACTTTAGCAACCTTGACTCAAGTCCCAGAGCCAACACCACTCTCTGGTTTTGGGGTTGCCGCATTTGGAGTCATTGGTTTTCTAACAAGAAAGCGTCTCAGAAGGATTTAATTAATGCCAATTTATGTAGGATGGGCATTGCGTGAGATTGGCTCAAACCCTTAGAGGTTGTTTAAAAAGGTTTGTTCTATGTCATATTGAATGCAGTCTTGAGCAAAGCCTTCGCGCCAGCGTTCCCGTAGGGTAGGAACTGGAATGTAAGCGCAAAGCGCAGGCTTCGCCAACGCTGAAAGTGTTCCCGTAGGGTAACATCTTAAGTATATGCTACAAAGTCTAAATTCTTTCCTACAGAACGCTTTGCGTTAAGCGTTCGAGGCAGCGTGCCGGAGGCTCTAGCTATGCCGCCGGCTCTACCTTATACTCCGCTCCAGTCTGAATGACATTTTTATACCCCTTCCAACTTTTCAAACATCCTCTAAGAGATACTATACAAGTGCTTGACTACAAACAATCATCGGAATTGGCTGAGATAATACTGGCAGATTATTATTATTCCATTCCTGCATATTATGTTGTCGGTAAATCTGCACTAGTTGATTAAATAAATTCTGCCCTGTTAAACCATTACGGCGCAAAATATTTAACTCTCGATGAATAGCTTGAGTTAGGGGGTTGCGAAACACACTTTCTAGAATATTGACTTGAGCTTTTAAATCTTCATCTCTAAGAGATTTAAAAAAGATTCTCAGTTCACGTAAAAGATATCTTTGCCCTTGAGTTAAACGCTGATTATATTGCCGTTCTGATTGGCGATGTTTAACTTCTTCCGCAAATTGATATTTGATGGACATCACCACTGAATTATGATTTTCTGGTAATTTATAGGTTGGAACATTAACATCTGATTTGATTGCACCTAAAATTCGCGGGATATCTCTAGAAATAATCTTGCCGTTATTATCTAACAAAAATAACTGTTGATAACCTTTGATATCTGGTCTATTGGGGTCAGATGCTTCACAAAAAATGAATGTGCCTTTAGATGAAAGAGAAAATTTAGCTGTACGTATTCCATACGGTAAATTGGCAATGCGGTTAAATTCTTCAGGATGATCTTTTTGTAACTTCCTGAGAATTTCTTCCGCTTCATTTAAATCTAAAAATTCCTCTTCTTCTGGCATTTCCCAAAGGCTCAACTGTTTACCATTTTGTTCGTCGTAAATGGCATACATTGCTTCTTCGTTGAGTGTTTCTGTTTGGTCAAGAATAGCAGCATCTTCACCGATAGTATCATGAATTTCCTGAATTCTATTTTTGAGTTTTTGCTTCAAACCTAAATTACGCTCAATACCCAGTTCTGGTAAAAAGTTATATCCATAAATAATATCTTTCTCACTACCAATTCGATCAATTCTCCCAAAACGTTGAATTAATCGGACTGGATTCCAATGCAAATCATAATTGATAATTAAATCACCATCTTGGAGGTTTAAGCCTTCTGCTAAAATATCTGTAGCAATCAGGGTATTAATTTCTGATTCTCCTGGTTTAAATTTATATTCTTGATTGGCTTTGGGGGCAAATCTTCCTACTAGACTGACTTTATTTGGTTCTTGCGGTAGTTTCAGGGTTAGCGCGTCTCAAACCCTATTGACAAATGGATTCTATGAGAGTGTTGAGTTAGGGAGAGCCGCCGCCAAAACAGAAATCATATACTGATCATTCATTGCGGCTCGCC
>NZ_JACJRG010000070.1 GCF_014697125.1 Anabaena minutissima FACHB-250
TGCCCTTCAGGCTCTAGTGCTCTAATAAGGAAACAACCTCGCTTGTATCAGCCTTATCTTGGAAATTACCACATTTTCATTCATGGTGATGAAATTTTTTCATTGGGACTGCCCTCTGCCTTTCTTTAATTTGTTGTTTGCCAAGCTTTATCGTCTTCTTGCATCGTCTTAGAGCGAGAATTCTTAGCGTCTATAGGATTAAAAGCACCTTCTACCGCTTTCATTAGTCCCCTAGTTTTATCGGCTTTAGGTTTCTTGGAATGAAGCATGGATTCAAACCACCCATCAATGCGATCGCCTGTATAGCCGTCTAACTTAACCCCAGGGTTGGCATTTTCAATGGCTGCACGCTTGATTTCATCAGCAGTCATTTTAGGGTCTGGTGATTCAGCTAGTCCTTTGGGCAAGAAAAGCCTGGCTTTGTTCCAAGCGTCAATTCTGGCAGTTACTTCAGAGGCGATCGCACTATCGTAAGTTGCTTTGTGATGCTCTAAATCGGACTTAGCTGTAGTCGCGTCAGTTTTAGCTTGAGTTAAATCCGACTTAGCGGCTGTCAACTCGTCCCGGAGTTGGGTAATTGTGCTATCGCGATCATCTAATCGAGCTTCTAGCTCCCGGATACGCCTTGCTTGCACATCCTCTCGTTTTTCTTCGGTGCTGGGCTGGGCAGCATCCTTTTTAATGGTTTGCTCGTCCGGCTTCTCTTCTGTTTTTACGCCCATAGTTTCATAGGTATCTAGTTTGGAGTTAAAAGCTTTTTTCTTTAGCGGTTTACTAGCCCAGGCATCAACGTGCATTTTTACGTCTGGGCCAGCCCTACCTAATTCCACAGAAGAAACGTGATTGCCTCTGATATTGCGTTGAACAGCATCATACTTCTGCCCTCGCCATATACCAGGGGTAGAATCTAATTCGCAAGTATACCCGGCACTCAGTTGCACTCTTCTGCCACTAGCAATTTCTTCAATCGCCTCTGCATCAGTTACATTGATGACAACGTTGACGAATCCTTGTCGGTAATAAACGCTGGAATCAGTAGAACCTGTTTGATAAACCCTTGTATTTTGACTATTTAAAAATTCTGGGGGATGGTCTATTGTGTGCGGCTTTAACCCAAAGCTCGCTAGACTTTCGGGGTCTGCAACCTCTTCGGGTGATCTTAGTTCCCGGCGTGGCGTACCATCGGTATTATAATAAGTCTGCACGCCGATACGGGCGATCGTTGCCCATGCCCGTAAGTAGCCTTCGGGCGTTATTTCATATTTATTTATTCCTCCTATATCTACTCTGTATTCCATTGGCATTTGCTGTCATTTCAATACATAGTTGCATATAGCTATAAAATTGATATTTGGATTACAATAATTACCTTAATATCTAGTAGAAAATATGTATCAGCCAGAGGTGTATTTACCTTTAAGTATTGGAAATTCTAAAGCTAGAAAACTTTATAAAATATCCAGAATTAGGCGATGCACTGTCGTTGAATTAGTTAAAAGTATTGTTGAGGATTACGTAGCTCAAATACAGGTAGATGGTTTATTCAATGATTCAAATATTAACAAAACTCAAATTAAGGATAGAAGAATAATTGGTGAAAAAATAGCTATGCTGCGAGCTATTAATTGCCTGAGCCAAACCGCATTGGGCAAGGCGATTGGGTTAGATCAAAGAACTATTTCGCAAATAGAACTAGGAACTCGCAGATTAGATATTGTAGAAGCGATCGCGATCGCTCAGGTGCTAGGTGTAGAATTGAGAGAAATTGCGGAGACATCTAGTTCCTAAGCCTTTTTCAACTCCAAGCCTAAGCCATAAAGCTCTTTCCTAGTAGCCTGTGTACTAGCGTCTGCAATATCTTTGGGGTTAGTAGAAGCAGGGAAGTAATTATTGATAGGTGTGGCTATGGTCACATTATTGGGAGTAGATAGCTTCTGCTCCACCAGTTTCACCAAGGAATCAACGGCTGTACCTAAATTAGTAACGGTATTGTCAAGCATTGGCACAAGTTTAGGTAACTCGATCTGAGGTAAGTTTGGCAGTACCCGATTCTGCACAAGATTAGCTTGGTAGGATTGTAGTGGCGTTAAGGCTTCCCCCCGCCCACGGCGGTTAAAATCTTCTAAGCGACTAGACGCTTCACCCCTGTCGCTCGTCCCAAATACCCTTTCTCTTGAACGATCTGCTAACTGCCTTAAAGCTCGGCGGCGTTCCCTCCGATTGGCAATATTATTGGCCGCTTCAAATTCAGCTTGAGTAATTGCCGCGCCCGATTGTGCCTCCTGGGCTTGGCGACGCATTTGATTTACTTGGCTGTCAACACCACGCTGTTGAATTAAAAATCCTGCTTGTTGTTGCAAGCCTTCACCCTCGGCTTGGGCTGCTACTACCTGTAATCTAGCTGCTTCTTTTTGCTCTGGTGTGGCGTTGGGGTCGGCTTGTACCTTGGCAAGTTCAGCTTGCTTAGTGGCAATATCGGCGCGATTTTTGATTTGAGCGATCGCATTCTCTGCCTCCAATCTTTTCTGAGCCTGCTCGGTTTGGAGTATCTGTAGTTCCAAAGATTGTTTATCAAGTTCCGCTTGTTGTTTAGCTGCTTGCAGCTTGATATTGGCTTGGGTTTCAGCTAATTGCTTTTTTTCTCGCTCACCTTTAGCGGATTCCTTGAGGATTTGAAACTCAGCATCAATATAACCACTGAGGGCAGAACGCAATGATTTTTGTGCGTCTAGAAGTTGGTTTTGGAATTGGAGGGATTTTTCCGCAGCAGATAAACTAAGTAGTTCTTTATTAAAGGATTGAGTCGCCGCAGTAGCACGGTTGTTGATTGCCTGTGTCGCCCGTTCGATTAATTTAGAGTAAGCGGCGTGTACAGCTTCTTGTTGTGCTTTTTCGTTTTGTAGTAGTTGTAGCTGTAGGTCGCTGGTACGGATGCGGCTTTGGCGAATCTGGGCTTGCCTTCCTTCCTCTGCTACTGGGTCATCGTATTTTGGAAATGCTTCTAATTTGGCTATTTTTTGACGTTCAAGCTCTAAGTTTTCCTCAATGCCTTCACGAGTGACTTTGAGGGTTTGATTCTGAATTTCTTCTTGGTTAAGTACGCGAGCATTAACTAATTTCTGTAGTTCAATTTCTCGTTCCTTGGTAGCAAGTGTAGTTAAATCGGTAGCTTTTTGTTGTTCACGCTCTAACTGTGCTAACTGGGCATCTATGAAAGCCTTACGCGCATCTGTGCGCTGCTGTAATATTTGCGCTTCCTTGGACTTAACTTCATTTTGACCATCAATATCAGTCTTAGCGATCGCCTTGGCGCGTTCCCTGGTGACTGCTAATTGGTCATCTAAATACTTGACCTTGATGTCATATTGCTGTTGATTAAACTGGGCTTCACTAATTAACCCTTTACTTCGAGATGCCCCGGCGATCGCTACTTCTTGATCTGAACGTTTTTGAGATAACGCTAATCTCCCTTCAAAAGCAGTTTTTTGAGCTTCTGTAATTTGAGAGAGTGCCGTAGATTCCTCTACCGCTAACGCCTCTAATCCTTCTCTATCCGCTTGGTCTAACTTGGCACGGCGTTCTCTAATGTCCTGTAACTGTTCCTCACCCTTTTGTTGCTGAATTTCTAAGCGTTTTTGTAATAATTTCTCCTCAGTTATCAATCCAGCCTTTTGTTGATTTTCAGCGATAGATTGCGCTTCTTCAAAATCTTTGCGGCGGCGATCGCGTATCTCTTTGATGCGATTGAAGTCGGCATTTGCTAAATTAGCTTGGGATTGATTAAATTCTTTCTGGACTGATATTAATTCTTCATTTAATTTGATTTCCTCTTTAGCTTCTAATCCTTTTTTGCCTGATTCTCTTAAGCGTTCTGATTCAGTCAGTAAATTTTTGATTTCATTAATTCGCGAAGAATATAGTTGAGATAATCTCAGATTTTGTTGTTGTTCTGCTTGATATTCTCTATCCCTGATGGCATCTTCACCTAATTGTCCTCTGGCTTTAAATTGAGCAATGTTTTTGGCGTTTTCTGTAGCATAAAGTTCAGCACCGCCTTTAGCTTTTTTAAAGGCTAGTTCTGATTCTGTTAGTCGCTTATTTAATTCAGCTTGTGCCTTAGCTGTAGCCTCAGCCCTTTCCTGGGCTTTAAGTAATTGATTGGTTAAAAGTCCAGTGGTTTTAGCAGTATTTAATCCGCGTTTTTCTTGGTCAGACAAACCAGTAGTAAGCTCATTAATTTGCTCCTTAGTCAAAGGAATTTGCTTACTGAGTTGAGCGATCGCCTTACTGTATTTACTATCTAATAAAGCATCTGCATCTATCTGCTTAATCTCCGTCTCGCTCACCCCAGTCAACGCGCCAGCTAAAGCTTTCGCCCCATCTTCAGCTACTAACATTCCCACCGTTAAGGCCGCTAGAGATGCAATCAGCACTGGGTTAGCGGCGACTATCGCAAGCATTGCTTTCGCGGCTAAGGGGAAGGTGACGGTAGCAAGCGTCCAAATCGCCGTTCCCAGAGCCGCGATACTGGGGATTAAGGCAATGGTCACAGTCAGAGCTAAAGCAGCTAGAACGGTTTTGACTAATTTGGCATTTTTATGTGTCCAATCCAAAGATGTAGCTAAACCATTGAGAACAGTAGTTATAGCAGGGGAGATAGCGTCACCAATTTCTCGGTTGAGTTTTGTAAATGAATTTTGCAGCCTCTGCACAGCTGCTGCTGAAGTTTGGGCAGCCCCAGTTACGCCACCTGATGTTTCAGAGGTTAACTGCTCTGCAAATTTAGGTAGGAAATCTTCGGCAGTAATCTGCCCCAATTCCAGCATTTTGCTAAGTTCGGCGGTTGTCTTGCCCATCGAACGAGATGCGATCTGGAATGCGCCGGGGAGTCGTTCACCTAGCTGCCCCCTCAACTCTTCGGCGTTGACAGTACCCTTAGAAATCATCTGCTGTACAGCTAAGAGTGCGCCTTCCGTCTGTTCAGCAGTAAGGTTGTAAACACGAGCAGATTGAGCAACAGCCGTAAATATTTTTTGAGTTTGCGCCCCTTCTAAGGCCGTGCCACGGGAAGCCGCAGTCAATCCAGTAAAAGCTTTGATTGAGCGTTCTAGGGGAAGAGATAGGCGATCAACTTCTTGGTAAACAAAAGCTAAGTTTTCGGCAGCGTCTTGAGAGCCTCCAGATGCGAACTTCAAGGATTGTTCTAGTGCTTGAAACCGCATGGAGGTATTAAATGCCTCGGTTGCTAGTTGTCGTAGTTGCTGCTGAACAAAACTGACAATCTGGAAAGCTGCGAAACCCTTGACTAAAGCAAAGACATTTTTAAGTAGTCCCGGCATTTTTAAGTTCAAGTCCGCGAAGAATCCGCCGCCACCGGCTGGAGTCTGCCCTAGTAGCTGGAGGCTTTGTCTAATCTGTTGATTAAATTGATTAAGCCTGCCCAAATCCTCGCCCGACACATTCCTTTGGGACGCAATTCCCGCGCTCCCTTGAGTTGCACCACGTAAATCCTTTGCTACTGGCTGCAATCTCTTGCTACGCTCAATTTGGGGTTGCAGTTCGGCCACTCGTTGTTTATCTGCGTCAACTTGAGCGGCTAGTTGCTGTACCTGCCCTGAAAGCCGTTGTAAGTCACCGGGGGTCAACGCAGGAACGCGCCCCTCTTTAGCTGCTCGAACTTTGCCCAAAATTTGCTGAATGCGCTTTTCATTTTCAGCAATCTGCTTTTGCAGCATCTTAGACTCGGTAACAGATGCTTTACCGATCGCAATCTGAGAATCCAAATCCACCAAAATAGCCTGAGCTTGTTGCCCTAAAACCTGGGCTTGTTTCCTTGCCCCAGAGGTACGAAAATCCTGAAATTCGCCACGTAGTTTATTAAATGCCCCACCAATGCTAAATGGTTTACCTTGTGGTCGTTGTTCAACTATGTCTACAGGTGCAGTTTGATCAATACCATAAGAGCGGAGGCGATCGCTCTGCTTGCGCTGCTGCTGTTGTTCCTTGTAGCGGGTACGCTGTTCGATTTCGGCTACTTGCTGATTAGTCTGAGTTTCTATCTGTTTAAGTGCCTGCTGTGCTTGCTTAAAAGAAGCTTCAGAACTTTTAGCGATCGCAGCTTGTTGTTTTTGCGCGGATTTATCTTGTTTAGCTTGCTCGTTTCTGGTCAAATCCGCAACTTTCTTGGTGGCTTTATCTGCCGAAATTAATCCTTGCAGGGACTGCTGATTAATTTGCTCAATTAATTTAGCTGCATCTTGTCCTGATCCTTTAGCATTTTCAACAGTTGTTTTTAATTGTTCTGCACGTAAATCACGCCTAACTTGTGCTGATTCAAAGGATAAGTCGGGTTTGGGCTGTGCAAATTTACGCTGGCTGTGCCGAGTTTGGGCTGTTTCGGCTGACAAGTCAAACTTGGGAATTTCTGGGAAGGCAAATTGTAAATCTGCTACAGATTGAGGTTGAGTATTGCTTACCCTTGCAGTGGTTGAATTAAGTGAAATGAGTCTTGATTGAGCAGCAATACGCTGCTTACCTAGAGTAGCGATCGCGGCTTGTAATAATCCCCGTGTTTGGGCATCAATATCTTGAGCAAGTGCCGAAGCGTAAACCTTTCTAGCCTCAGCTATCCCATCTAGGACTAACCGTAATTCCTGCTGCTGATCGGGCTTACCTTTCTTGGCTGCTGTTTTAATTGCCTGCCCAAAATAGCGGTTGGTGTCGCCTACCTCTTGCCTAATTTGGTCGGGAGGTAGTTTTAATAAATCCTGGGCATCCTGCTGCACTTGCGGATTTACTTTGGAAAAGACAGGGATTCTGAAGGCTAAATCTTCGGGATTGACTTGCTGTAATAGCATTTGCCGCATCTCGGCTACTTTCTTTTTGGAAGTGCCTGTGATACCAGAGGATTTAGCGATCGCCTGTAGTTGTTTTCCGGTTAATTGTTCTAGTGCGGCTTTGTTCTCGTCTGTGAGACTCAGGAACAATTGTTCCTGGGTTTGCTCTCTGGCTGTATTAAGCTGGCGTTGCCGTTCGGTAAGTTTGGTTTTTAGGGAGGGGGCGGTAACACCGGTGACAAAATTGTAAATTTCTTGGGCATAACGATCAGCGAAGGTGTAAGCATCAGCTTCTGTTTTTCTGGTAATCTCCCTGCCGCGATCGCCTATTTTCCCTTTGCCTTGAGCAACCACAGAAGCAACTGATTCATTAATTCTAGGTGCTAGCTTTGCTGCTTCTTGCTCTGATGGTTGCAGTAGATTGACTCCAGTCCCCTTAATATTTTTACCAAACTCAAATTGCAAGGCGTGCCTTAATTCATGAGCTACGTTCTCTACCAACTGCTTGTCAATAACACCCTTAGATATTTGCTCGTAGGCGGCTTTGTCAAGCAAAACTTTGTTGCTAGTTTTGTCGTAAGCAGCTCCGCCAACAGGAACTCTAGCATCAGTTCCAAGAGAGGGAATACTAGATTCCCTAATTTTAGTATTTGATAATTTAGCAACCTGCTCAACAATTTGGCGGTAAACATTGGGTAAACGCACCTGCTTTAAATTCGGACTTTGAAACGCATCAGGAAACAATATCTCCCCTGCGCCCTTATTAGTCTGTTGTCCCCCTGTCTTCCTCCCCATTGCTTGACTAGCTAATCTAACTTGGGCGGCAGTATATTCTTGCTCAGTTTCAGAGATTTTAGCCGCTTGTTTACTTTGCGTTTGACCTCTTAACCCTTGCCTACCTTCAACTCTAGAAACAGCGTCAGCAATGTCTTTTTCGGCTTGTTGAATCTGTTGAACAATTGCGTTTTTTTGTGTAATTACTTGTTGCAGTAATTGCGCTTGCTCCTGCTTTGACCCAACAAAATTAAGCTGGAAATTATAATCATTGATCAGTGCTTGTAACTGCTGTCTATAGAAGCCGATATCTTTTCTAAGATTTTTAATTTTCGCAATGTTTTCATTAATGCCACTATTTAAATCGGTGACAACCTTGTCGAATGCCGTATTGGTGTTAGCAACCTTTTGGCGGACTGCGGCTATTTCAGGTTGCTTGACCCCAAGTAATTCCAACTGACCAACTATTGGTGATATAGGCGCGGCAAGCTGTTTGATCCTGTCTTGGATAGTCTGACGTTGCTTGACTATGGAAGTGAGTGCTTGCGATGTTTTGGCGTATTCAACCTCTAGTTTGGCTAATTCCTTTACAGTTTCGGGCGCAGATTGCACTTGTTTAGCTACCTGAGCTTTAAGCGTATCGTCAATTTTGATACCCTGAGATGCTAATTGCTTAAGTATCTGTTCTTGCTTGGTCGCTAGTTGCTGACGCTTGGCGGCAAGAGCCTGTTGTGCAGTAGTAACTCTTTCTTGAGCGGATTGCTGCTGAGTTGTTAGTTGTGTGTCTTGCCCACGTAGTTGGGTAGCCTGTTGTTGTCGCCCCGGCGCAGTGGTTACAAATTCCGCTAGTTGAGTCCCTAGCTGTTGCCTTGCAAGTCCAAGGTTCTGCTGTTGCCTCTGCCCGTCTCTAGCTTTTTGGGATTGGGTAGCAATTAGTGCATCAGCTTCCCCTACAGTCCTAGTGAGGAACTGCTTAAAATCTTGTTGTGCTTGCTTGACGGCATCTTTATCAAAAAGGGATTTAGCTAGTTTTCCACCAAGCGTATTACCAAGACGTGGTGCAGCTGTTGTAATCAGCTTTTCACCCAATAAATCAAAGCTACCAATTACAGGGGCAACCTGCTTTTCTACACCCTTAGCTAAACCCTGCCCCAACTTGACGGACATCTCCCGCCCAATTCCTTCTAATGCGCCGGTGGCAAGCTGTTGGAATGGAGCAGCGATCGCCCCTACTATCCCACTAAAAGCCGAAGGTTTGAGTTTTTCTACCGACTTACCTACCTGCTCCCCAATATCTTCGCCCAGTTTGGCAGTGACACTAGCAAATGCTGTTTTGAGGCTAGTGGTAAGGGAGGGGGTGAGGGTATTGGGGTCAATATCCGCTTTAACCTTAAGTGGCCCAATACCAGCATTTAGCCCCAAGGATTGCAACTTGACAGGGACTTCTATCGGCTTAAATGAACCAGACAGCCCCTCGACTTTACGACTAAACGCCTCAGAGTCTAATTTAAGCTGCACATTGATTGCTACTTTTTTGTCAGCCATCACTAGACTCCTGGGAACAATAAATATAAATTTTGGTGAGGTAAAAATGACTACTACGAAAAAACCCAGCAAGGTGGACTGGGCGATCGCTACTGTTTTATTTGTCCCTTCCTTTGCTGGATTTATATGGTGGATTACGCAGCCTAAGCTAGAGACTAAATCTGATTGCTATGAACGGGTAGCAAATGAAATCTCCGCACGTAAAAAAGCTTCAGGGGAAGTGACCATTAAAAACCAGCAAGAGATAGAAGCGATCGCCTCTGAAATTAAGTCACTGTGTCCTTAGCCTGAGATAAGTAGCGAGTCTCAAGTTCCTTGATTCGGGCTTTTAGCTGTTCGGGTGTTTCTGTTGAGTTAATTGCCGTTGACTCAACAGTGATGATGCCTTCTGGGTTGAGGTACTTATCAATAATTACCAATCCCTCGGTGTGTTCAGCGATCGCCTGCTCATCCCCTTTAGCTTTAGCTTCCTCAAGCTTTAAGGTGCGGTAACAACGGGCGCACTTGAGAATGATGTCGTTAATTTCCTCTGGTTCTACTGAGGGATGCCACAGGTAAAATTCTTCTTCCCCATCACCTCGGAGAATAATATCGTCTGGGATAGTGGGGATAATGACTTTTTTGATAGTCTTGGCAGATTTAGAAAGTAAATCCACGTCTCCTAAATCACGCAAGCATTCGGTTAAACCACGAAAGTAAATTTTAGAAACAGGTTCAACTTTGAACTGTTGATTTTTAATTTCAATAAATTGATCTGCCATTAATTAATTCCTAAATCTTTGTAATAGCTAGTCCTATTCTCCTGTTTCCACTCATCAAACCGCGCCTTCAAATACTCATTCATTCGCTCTTGTGGGTCGCGGCGCAATTCATTTAGATAAGCGATCGCCCCATTGATAAATTCCGCATCAAATTGCGTCCATATTCGCCACGCCCCCTCAACCGTGTTGTCAATTGCAATCAAAGAAGCAAATAAATCAGCATCGGGAATACCGCTCGATTTAATTGGTATATCCGCAGGCGTTAAAGCCTCCCCTTCTACCTTCTGCCTTCTACCTTCTGCCTCGAATGAGTGCAACTCAATCAATTTGCACGGATGAATTTCATCATTAATTACCTGAGCCAAAAACAGGGATTCAAATTCAGATTGGGGAAGACTTCGCACCTCAAAACCAAAACTTTCTGGTTTGTCTAATCGCGGGAACAACTGAGAGAGGCGATCGCCTACCTGAAGCACGGCTTCGCTTATTTGGTGATGATCGTGCCATTGTTGGTGGAGGTAATTCAGGAGTAGTTCAAAGGAGAGGAGGCGATCGCGCTTTACTGGCCCAATGAGAGCAAAATCATCAGGGTATTGAATTAGTACACTACGCCGCGTCTGCACACTGCCTTGCTTGTCCTAGGTATTTAATCTTTACAGGTAGGCAGCCAGTGCCGTTGTAAACAATTCTCAGTGTTACCTGGAGTTGGCTTTCATTAAGGTTGATTTCCCCATCACTAGAGTCTACTAATGCTTCTGGGAACTCGTAGGAGACTATCTTTAAATCGTTTTGAATTAAGACAAAGGTTGGCTCAAATCGATTGAATAAGCTCTCGGTGAGAGAAAGTGCGCCCGTCGCAATCGTGTAAGGGATTTGATAAGAAATGAATTTACCGACTAAATCACTAGTAAATTTCAGCGTCCCATTTAATCCCACCGCCCAGGATAATGTATCGACATCAACATCAATGGTGGCAAAATCAATTTGCGTTAGCGGAACTGAAATTCCGCTTTCATCCAAGTAGCTAGCAACCGACCCTTCAGCATCAGCTACAATCCCAAATCCCTCTTTACCAGAGACGGCTGCCGGATAAGTAGTGCGGTCAACTTGAATGCCATTGCGGCTTAGTAGCGCATCTAATCCTGTTGCCGACTCAAAGCGATAACCCAGCTTCATCCCCAGTGTTGCTGGTGTTTTCTTGGGGAATGTCATTTGTATCCTGGGGTTGCGCTGCCTGGGGTAAAGGTCAACTAATTGCATCTCACCCAAGGGAGTAACGCTCATGGTTTCTTCGATTTCAATCCCTTGATCAAAATTGACTTCACTGGGATTAGGAAGAACAATTACATTAGAAGAATTTTCTAAGTCACGGAGTAGCACATCCGTGACCATTTTAGAGCCTGTATATAATTGATTAGGCATAGGTCACTCAAGATACAGTTATCCCATGCTTGCACATAGAAAGAAGATAGGTTTTTTCGATAAAAAATTACCTCAAAATTGAGTAACTAGCGGTTCAAAACATCGTCAAAAGCCTCGATCAATTCCTCTTGAATAATTAATTCAAGCTCAATTAAATCGTTATTATCAACAAACAATATACCTTCTGGTGCATACGGGCCTTTCTCCTGAAATTTCATCTCGACGAACCCAGCATAAAATTGCTCACTCCACACCCTCAACCCCGAATCATCTATTTTCACATTCTGGGTGTAATCGCTAAACATCGCCGTTGTGTCAATCCCAAACAGCGAACCCTCGGTGATGATTGTTCCATTCCGTTTACGTTTACCGATGCTACTGGGTGCGTAGGGTGTTTCTAGGGATGCGCGAATGTAGCGATCGCGTGTCTTGGTTCTGTAGTATTGGTAAAAGCGTCGGTAAATATCAAGGATGCCTAGTTTACGGACTTCCTTGAGTCGCTGAGTGAACTTTTGCAGGTTAGTGGTGTCAATGTAGGCGGGGTGTTGTTCTGGCATTAGGCGATCGCTTCTTCTGGATTAAGGAACTCAAGACGGCATTTGCACCGGATACGACAACTACATTGTTGTGTCGGAAAAATCACATCTTTGATACTAACAATACCTAAAGCAGCAATTTGAGGGCAGTCAATACAATGTTCGGCAAGTCCTAGAATGCGCCTTGCGTGAGTAAATCCAGCGCGTGCTGCCGCTACTTTTTCACCCCTAAAATACGACACTTTTGCAGCATCAGCGTACATTCCTGATCGTGCTTTAAATTGCGCCTCGGTCATCTTCCCTTGCGTTAGATCAATCGCAAAATTCCGTAGATATTGATATTGATTTTTCAGTTCTCTAGCTATTTCTAAATAGTCAGATTTTTGAATAGCTTTTTGACCACCAACACCTAATAAATCTTTTTGACCACCAACACCTAATAAATATTGCTGAGTGTGGAGAATCTTTAAGGATTCTGCTGTCTGCTGCTGCCAGGATTTGAGACTGATTTTATTGTCTAACAGTAATTGTCCCAAGGTGTCTAAATCGGTCTTTGCTAACTCAATCCGTGACACAGTAAGGGTGTAAACTGCCTCTTTGGAAACAAATCTACCCGTCTGCTTGTTGCGATAGCGACGAGTTTGTTTTTCCCACTTGAAGTTGGGGTTATCAGTGGCAGCATCAAGAGAAGGCAGAGGGCAGAAGGCAGAGGGCAGAAGGTTTTTATTTTGCATTATTCTGCACTCAAAATATTAACGTAACTATCAGGTGCAACTTGCTTCCAATTAGCGATCGCCTCTCTCGTATCTTCATCATCCACAGAGGCGATCGCGTCAAACTCTTCTTCGCTTAATATATCACCTGAAACCGTAATAAATTCCGCATCAGTTCGTAGTTTTTGTAACTCCCTAATTGTGCATTCCCTAATACCACCAAGCATCTCTTCTGGCATTACTTCAAGATAAATAGCGCGTGCCTCCTCAATTGAATTGACACCAATCACATACTTTTCCTCATCAAACTCGCCATTTACTAACTGCTCAATTACGAATAGTTTAGGTGATTTTAAATTAGTGCCGACATAGCAATCAACTGCCATTCCATCTGCGCCCTTGGTTTTGCGAAAATGCCCATACGCAGCCGTCAACATTTTATTGTGGCGCATTTCAAATGGTAAATATTGCAACCCTATCTTGAATCCATTCCACTCAATGATTTTTTTGACTGGGGTTGAATCATCGATTACTGGAGTAGCAAAACTAAAGTAAAGATTTGCCCAGTAACTAGGCTTATATGAGTCAGTAGCGATCGCCTCCGTGACATCATCCTTGGAGAAATTCACCAACTGCACAAAACCGTTTTTAGTGGCCAATACGTAATAGCGATCGCCTACCCTGTAGGGTTTATTTGGCGCGTAAAGTTTACCCTTATACCGCACCCTACCACCAACTTTTTCAAGATTGGCTAGCCTAACTGCATCTAACTTATCTGTTAACTCAGTTTTCTCTGACTCTTCTGGCTTGGGTTGCTGTTGCGTGGACTTATTCCCTGAAACTAAAAGGCTGGTTTCAACGTTAATCTTGTCAGCCTCAGCGTAAATCTTGGTGATTTCTGCCTTCTCTTTAGGCGATTCAGTATACAGAGCAATCCAACTCCATCCGTGATTAGAATCGTCTTCTGGTGCATCTTCCTCTGATAAAAGCAAGGTGTTTACCCGCTCAATGTTGTCTGAAAATTTATCTTGTTGCGCTTCTTCAACTAAATCATTGAGGTAACGTTGCTCACCGGTGATTTTGCCGCTAGCATCCAAGCCAGCCGCAAACTGCCCAAACAACACAGAGGCGGGTACACCACTGGCGGCCACCAATTCTTCTTGGAGGCATTTAGCTACATTGCTAACGCCTCCAAGATTCATGCTAATAAATTCGAGTTCCTCTTTTTCTTTATCGGCTACATACCCGCGATACATACTCATGCTGGCTTGATTAGTGGAGAGGCGATCGCTCAATTTCCTTTCCGCGTCTTTCCCTCCTTGCCACAATTTGTCAAACAATCCATCAATGTAGTGAACAAAGACATTAAAATTAGTCAGTACGCGAGACAAGGAAGCGTAGCCATTAAAGAACCGATGCCACACATCAATAAATGTTTCCAATACCGATGCACCCCGCCCGTTATTTCTACTACGCTCCCTAAAAGGTAATTCGTTACCAATAAATTCTAATACGCGGCTTTTATGGACTTTGTTGTTTGCCCTATACGTGTCAGGGAGAATTATTTTTGCGTCAGATAAAACCCCTGCATAAAGACAATAAAATTCGGGGTTCATGCGTTCATAATTCGTAACTCCATCTGGGTACATCTGATACCCATCAAGTACAATTAGCTTTTCAATGCTTGATAGGCTTTCAGCTTTTAAAGATTGGCTATAATCTTCATTCTCGTCATCTGCAACAATTAAAATATAAGCACTGCCGTATAAATTAGCCCAGTTTTGAGCCTGCTTAAAATTTTTTCTAACACATAAATCTTTATGCCTGGATGACATCCATTGAATCAATTTTATTTTTGATTCAAGTAGCTCTAAGTCATCTGAATACTGCACTAAATCGGAAGAATATTTTTTAACTCTCTCGTTAATAAATTCGGCTGCTTCGCCATCAAAAGTCATTTGCCCCCACTTGCGGCACATGAGGCGGGGCATGATTTCCACTACACGACGACAAGCCCATGAGGAGATGTAGTAAGCATCTAATGCCTCACGGGAATAATACCCGTTTATGTTGCGTACCCTAGTATATTCGTTTGGGTCGCGGCGTGTGCCGATTCCTAGAATGGCATTTTCTATTGGGGAAACGTCTAAGTGTTCAATGTCTGACATGAGCTAAAGCTCGAAACTAGTAGAAATTATAGGCGATCGCTTAGTAATTCAATGCTATTGATTAGCATTTTCTTGCGTGAATTGCCCTAATCGCTTTTCTACTTCTTGTTGATTACATCCCGAAAAGTAATCTTTTGTAAGGTGTGAACTACCCACACTGACTTGGAGTACCAAGTACAGTGTCGGCTTCTGTAATCACGGGGGAATGCCCAAACTTAGACTTTCGCCCAAGCTTAGGACTTACCTCCCCTCCTAC
>NZ_JACJRG010000071.1 GCF_014697125.1 Anabaena minutissima FACHB-250
GGCGAGCCGCAATGAATGATCAGTATATGATTTCTGTTTTGGCGGCGGCTCTCCCTAACTCAACACTCTCATAGAATCCATTTGTCAATAGGGTTTGAGACGCGCTAACCCTGGCACTAAACACTAGACTTTCCAGTCTGATATATTGCCCCATTCTGAATAACTGTAAGGTAGGCAATACCAGGTTTCATGACTCTAAAAGCCTTGCCAAACCTACCAAAATTGGCTTTCATCACAATAACCGCGCCTAGCCTATTGATGCTATTGATTTGGGCTAGGTGCGGTTTAATTATTAGCACTCCCCTGTCAGGTTACTATCGATCTCTTACATAAATGCTTAAGCTGTCATGTTGAGCAAAGCGAAACATCTCAAAGATTCTACATTTCATTCAGAATGACACATCTCATTTTCGGATTTTTGCGAGATGTCTTATCTTTGACGGACACTCAGTATTAAGTATTTATATTGGTTTTATTTTGTAATTTGCTTTTCCTATAAGGCTTATTCAGTTTGTTAAAAATTAAATTGTTACTGTTGAATTGTTATTTAAGAATTTTAAAATTCTCCAAATAAGCTTGCGGATTTCAGGATTCAATAGACGTATAAGTTTCTAGTCACAGCTATATTGGCTGGCTATAAATATTTACTGTCTCAAGTTTTATCATGGTTTAAAATTTGCTCCTGAGTCTGAAAAAAACCTCAATTAATCGCTTCAAATATTCAAGTAGGAAATAAATATGAAACAGCTAATTACCTTTATCGTTACTGGTTTTTTATTAGTTGGTGCTTTTGGCTGTGAAGAGGCTGCTAAAAATGCCTCAGAAACTTCTAAAACTACAGATGGCACTGTTCAAACAACAGATAAAATTATCAAATCTACGGCAAAACCAACAACTATTCCAGCAGCTAGCACAGATACTAAAGTCAAAACGCAGGATCAGAAAACCTCACTAGGAAAAGCCGAGTTAGAGTTAAAAAACACAGTTAATAATAAGCTAAAGACCGGCTTACCAGGGACTAAATTAGAAGTAGAAAATAAGGATGGTGAAATTATCATTAAAGGCACAGCTACTTCTAAAGAAGAACTGAAAAAAGCTGAAAAATTAGTTAAAGAAGTCAAAGGTGTAAAGAGTGTCACAATAGAGGCACAAATGAAAGCTCCGAACAAGTCTTAGATGCTGTATAGATAAAAAATAAAAAAGAGAAGGTAAAAATATATTTTTACCTTCTCTTTTTTATTGTAAGAAATTGTAGAGGTATAAGTCCCCTGCTTCTATAAGCAGCACGTTTTGTATCGAAGGAAAATCCCCGTTACAAAACGTAATTATGAATTTAAAGTTTGACCTGTTGTAAATGACTACGGGGATCGTAGGTGCGAATAGCCCGGATTTTTTCATAGTATTCTCGTTCTTGCTGGCTCATGTCTTTCGGTGGAACGATCGCCACCTTCACCAACTGATCACCACGTCCACCTTTGGGGAGAGGCCAGCCTTTACCTCGTAAACGCAAAGATTGACCAGAACGCACACCAGCCGGTAACTTCACATTCACACTACCATCGGGTGTAGGTACATCAATTGACGCACCTAAAGCAGCTTCATCGGGAGTAATCGCCACTTCACAGACAAGATGATCGCCTTCAATCTGGAAGAATGAATGAGGCTGTAATTCCACCTTTAAATATAAATCCCCTCGTTGTTGAGTCATGGGGTTAAATTGACCTTTACCCCTTACCCGCAGGCGATTACCGGGTTTTGCACCAGGTGGGATACGCACATCTAGCGTTTCGTTACCTAAGCTAAAACGCTTTTGAGAACCGGCAAAAGCTTCTGCAAAAGTTAAAGTAATAGCAGCTTCTGTATCTTGTGCGCCACCTGCACCGACATCTTGAAAACCAAAGTCACCAAAGCCACCATAACCACCCCCTGGTCTACCGCCAGGAGTCCCATAAGAATAGCTTTGTGGTCCACCGCGAGGCGCACCACCACCAAAGCGTCCTAGTAATTCATTGATAAACTCGTCAAAATTGCCGTATTGGCTGAAGTCAAAGCCACCCATATCGACACCAGCACCGCCACCTGGGAAGCCACCCTCACCAACTTGTCGCCAATATTGACCAAATTGGTCGTATTTTTTGCGTTTGTCTACATCTGACAACACTTCGTAAGCTTCGTTAACTTCTTTAAAGCTTGCCTCTGCCTGCTTGTTACCTGGATTAACATCAGGGTGATACTTGCGGGCTAATTTACGAAAAGCTTGTTTAATTTCTTCTTGACTGGCAGTTTTACTAACTCCCAAAATCGTGTAATAGTCTTTGAAGTCGGTTGCAGCCATCTACCAGCCTCCTATAAAAATTTCCTTTAAGTTTTTTTCTAAGATGCAAGATTTTATTTTTGCTAGGTATAATGCCAAGCATAAATAATTCTGATTTTAAATTAACAAATAATATAGATAATCAAGTGTGGTTCATCCTCATTGGATCGGCGCGATTACCGTACTTGGGGATTGGGGATTGGGGACTGGGGATTGGGGAAGACAAGGTAACAGATGGAGAAAAACTCATGACTAATGACTAATGACTAATGACTAATTCATCTAGTCCTTCTTCTAAACTGGGGGGTGCATCGCGGAGTTGACGGTGCATTCGTAAGATAATTTCTTCTGGGACTGTGCGATCGCGTTTTTGATTTCTTGCCAAACATAGCCAAACTGGGGTTTTCACCCACACTCCTGTAATGTGAGTAAAGCCTATATCACGGGTTAGAGTAATAATTTCCCGACGATGGCGGCGTTGGGCGTTGGTAGCATCAAAAATGACAGTTTTATCTGTAGATATAGCCTGCTGTAATTGTCGTTCAATTTCCCGCCAAATCATCAGCCAAGACCCTTGAATCGCCTCTGAACCAAATAATTGCCCCCTGATGGCATCTGTAGAAATTAGCTGCATCTGGGGGCATTCTGCTATTAATTGCTTTGCTAAAGTTGACTTACCGCTACCAGGAAGACCAATTAGCAAGATGAGTGGTGAGTGGTGAGTGCTGAGTAGTGAGTAGTGAGTAAAGAGTGGTGAGTAAAGAGTGGTGAGTGATACGTTAGGAGTCAGGGGTTGAGAGTAATTAGAAATTGTACTCATTACTAATAACCTCAAACTCATTACTAATAACCTCAAACTCAGCACTCATAACTCATTACTCATTACTCAGCACTATTTTAGATAATTGTTCCATCAGGGATGACGGCATTTTTCAGGACGACTACAATCCCACTACGGATGTAGAAACCTTGGTTTTCGCGGTTTGCTTCTTGCACGTTGTCTTTATTGATAATTTTGACATCGTGACCGATGCGGGCATTTTTATCGATGATGGCACGGCGGATAATGGTATCCGGGCCGATGCCTACAGGGATATCGCCTTTATCTATACTGCACTGACGTTCTACATAAGGTTGATAGAAATCAGCACCCATGAGTAGAGATTCTTCGATGATACAACCTGATTCAATCCGCGATCGCACTCCCAAAACTGAGTGTTGAATGCGGCAGTTTTTCAAAATGCAGCCTTCACCAACTATTGATTCTGTGACGTGACAGTCTAATAGTTTGGTTGGTGGTAAATAACGAGCGCGGGTGTATATTGGGTATTCTTCGTCGTAAAAGCTAAACGGCGGTAATGGTTGCTGTGTCAGGGCTAAGTTAGCATCGTAAAAAGCTTCTATTGTCCCAATATCTTCCCAGTAGTCGTCAAATAAATAAGCCTGAACATTGTGATCTTTGGCGGCATCAGGAATAATTTCCTTACCAAAATCAGTCCGTTCTAAAGCTTCTCTCAAAAGTTTGATCAAAACATCTTTTTTAAATACATAAATCCCCATCGAGGCGATGTAGGGCTGTAATGCGGCTTGTTCTGGAGTCAATCCCAAAATAGTGGTATCGACACGCATTTGAGCTAATTCTTCGCCTTTGGGTTTTTCGCTAAAATCAATCACTCGCCCAGACTGATCAATTTTCATTAAACCGAAATCTGAGGCGCGGCGATCGTCGATGGGAATTACAGACAGAGTAATATCGGCGTTCGTTTCGCGATGACGCTGGATGAATAAGCGATAATCCATCCGGTAGAGGTGATCTCCTGACAAGATCAAAAATTCGTCTACATCCCAATCTTGTAGCATCCACAGATACTGACGCACCGCATCGGCTGTACCTTGAAACCAGTTGGGGTTTTCTGGTGTTTGTTGTGCTGCCAGCACTTCCACAAACCCTTCACTGAAGCCACTAAAATTATAAGTACGCGCGATGTGACGATTAAGGGAAGCTGAGTTAAATTGTGTCAGGACGTAGATTTTAAAAATTTCTGAATTTATGCAATTACTGACAGGGATATCTATTAAACGGTACTTCCCTGCCACTGGTACTGCTGGTTTAGCACGTAGTTTGGTTAATGGGTACAGGCGAGTACCTGCACCACCTCCAAGAATAATTGCTAATACTTTTTTCACAAGATGTCTCCCAACTGCCTTTCAACTCCCACCTACAGTTTAGGACTCTCTGTAGCAACTGGTAAGGGGGGATCAAAGATTATGTCTAATGAATTTTGCTAAACCCTACTGGTGATGTATCTCACTGCCTAAAATCATCAAGCAATAGGCTATATCCCAACCGAGGCCGCTAGGTCAAAAAGTTCCTATACCTTAAATGTAATTTTTGCGATCGCCTAATCAATCTCACCCAAGGTTGATCTGATAATTGGGCAATTTGATCAGGTGATAGGGTGGTGGTAAATAAATCTTGTTCACTGCTGATACCACTTACACCCAGATTTTCTAAAACAGCAATTGCAGTAGAATCTAAATTAGTTTCGGTATAGATAAATACTACTAAACTCGCTAACTCCGGATCTAAAACCTCATCCAGTGCTAAAACCAAGCTAGCATCAAGTTTTTGGTAGTTCATGGAGGAAGGGGACAGGTGACAGGGGACAGGGGACAGGTGACAGGTGACAGGTGACAGGTGACAGGTGACAGGTGACAGGTGACAGGTGACAAGGGATAGGGGACAGGGAAAAATTCTGCTTTGTCTCTCCATCTCTACGTTACAGTTTCTCCGTATCAATTAATCCAAAACCCCATTTGTGATCAAATGTACCGGGAGATTTGCCGGGGATAGAACTATTTTGGCGTAGTAGGTCTTTTATCGTAGATGGGTCTAACTTGGGGTCGCGCTGTAATAATAATGCGATTAATCCGGTGACAAATGGTGCAGCCATGCTTGTACCGGACATAGCGACAAATTGGGAATTAATCGTCATAGAGCGATCGCTATTAAAATGACTAGAAAGTGTAGAGACAATCATTGCACCTGGTGCGGCTATATCCGGTTTGGGGGCATGATTCCTTAAAGGGCCTTCACTACTAAATTCGGAAATAGTGTTTAATTCTAAACCCATTTCGCGGATGTGGCGATCGATATCTTCGTACTTGACCTTAGTAGTATAAGCAGCCACTGTCACTGCATTACTAGCACAGCCAGGAGAACCGATTTTTACTGTATCCTGAACGCTTTTACCAGTAAAAAACACCGATAATGTATCATCTAACGTCCAAACATCAAGTATGGTATCTGATGCTGACGTGTTACGAACTCGTAATTGCCAGACACCCCCTTGCACAAGGGATCTACCCCTACCACGAATCTGCACAAAAAAATGATAGTCACCATTGGATGGGTCACTGTCTGGTGTGACGAGTTCTACTTGAGAATCTGGTAAATCATAGCTTTGGGAAGGATTACCATCAGTAATAATTTTTTGGTAAGGAGTGACAAAACCATTAGGACTCCGCACAGATACCTCTAATTGGCCGGAACTCGTATACCAAGCATTTAACCAGACCATGCCGATTTGATTCAGTGGTACATTAAAACGCATACCCCGACTGCGTCCACTGGGAATATTAGCTTGACCATGAATATTATCATTCCCCTCATTCCCAGCCGCACAGCAAACAATTCTACCTATCCCAGATTCAGCATTGATAATTTGGGATAGAGAATCACTACCATCGTGAGCATCAGCGTGACCACCGACGCTAAGATTTACTACAGCCGGTCGTCCCAACTCACCAGCCACCCGAAAAATATAACGGATAGCATCAGCAATGTGAGCATCCTGCAAATCAGACTTGATAATTACTAATTCCGCCTCTGGTGCAACACCACTATAGACAGCATCAGCACCCGCAGCAATCCCCGCAACGTGAGTACCGTGACCTTCCGTGTCTTGAGAAACACAAAGCTGTTCACCTATAAATTCCGCACCGTAATGACCCTCATTTACCCCTCCGCCTGGTAAAGTTTGATCCCAAATCCTGAAAATACGTCCAGTAAAAGCAGGGTGTTTAGCATCAATACCAGTATCAATAATGCCAATAATTACCCCTTTACCAGTTAGTCCAGTTCTATTGACAAAACTAGACAGTTTAATAGCTTGGGGTGCAACATCCATCCGCAGTTTCAGTTTACGGGATGGCTTAATGCGCTCAATTGCAGATTCTGCCGCTAAAACTGCTAAACTCTCTAGAGGTAAAAAAGCCGTCCGTACACTACCAGAATTTTGATTTATTTCAATCCCATATTGAGAAAGATGACTCAAATCTGCATCAGCATCACAATAAATAAAAACCACACTTTTAGTAGGTTTAATAAAACTTCTAGGAGCAATTATCCCCAGCGATCGCCCGTGTGTAATTAACGCCAACTCCCCTTCCCGTTGAAAATCATCCCAAGCCAACAACAGACCAGGAGAAAGCTTTTCGTATCTCATTTGACCTCAATTTTCAGGCGAAATATATTTAAGTCATACATTAATCATTAACATCAACTTAATAGAGCAACCCGAAAATAAAACCTAATTTTAATCACCCCAAATAACTCCTCCTCTTCCTCCTCCTCCCCTTCCTCCTCCTCTTTGCGCCTCTGCGTCTCTGCGTGAAATAAATATTAAAAATTCTCTACCACAAGCAAGAACCACAAATATGTAATTTAAAGTCAAAATACTACTGAACAAATAAACATAAACTCATGCAAATTCAAACACCAGATTGGGTTAAACACGCCATCTTCTACCAAATTTTCCCCGACAGATTCGCCAGAAGTAACCAACCCCACAAACGCCTGTTACGTGAAGCACGTTGGGAAGATTGGGAAGCAATGCCCACACTGCAAGGTTACAAAGGCGGTGATTTATGGGGAATTATAGAGCAATTAGACTACATCCAAGACCTAGGCATTAACGCCATTTACTTCACACCGATATTTCAATCTGCCAGTAATCATCGCTATCACACCCATGATTATTATCAAGTAGACCCCATGTTAGGGGGTAATTCAGCCTTTAAAGAATTACTAGATGCCGCCCACCAAAGAAACATTAAAGTTGTTCTTGATGGAGTATTTAATCATGCCAGCCGAGGATTTTTCTTTTTCCACGACATTTTAGAAAATGGCCCTCATTCCCCGTGGCTGAATTGGTTCAAAATTGAAGGCTGGCCGCTTGCACCATACACCGGTGAATTACCCGCCAACTACGTAGGTTGGGCTGATAACCGCGCCTTGCCTGTATTTAATCATGACAACCCAGAAGTCCGGGAATATATCATGGAAATTGCCGAATATTGGATAAAATTCGGTATCGATGGCTGGCGGTTGGATGTACCATTTGAAATTAAAACCCCTGGTTTTTGGCAAGAATTTCGCGATCGCGTCAAAGCCATTAACCCCGATGCTTATATTGTGGGGGAAGTGTGGGGAGATTCCCGCGAATGGCTAGATGGTACACAATTTGACGGCGTGATGAACTATTTATTTGCCGGGCCGACCATTGCATTTACCGCAGGCGATCGCGTAGTCTTAGAACAAGTCCAAGACCGCGACTATCAACCATACCCACCCTTATTTGCAGCTGAGTACGCCGCCAAAATTGAAGAATTACTGCAACTTTACCCCTGGGAAATTCAGCTAACCCAACTTAATCTACTCGCCAGTCACGACACAGCAAGGTTAATTAGCATTGCTGGTGGAGATAAAGCTAGTGTGGAACTAGCCACCTTTTTATTACTAACCTTTCCCGGTGCGCCTAGTATCTATTATGGTGATGAAGTTGGTTTACCGGGAAAACTAGATCCTGATTCCCGTCGAGGGTTTCCCTTAGAAGCTAACTGGGATAAAGAGATTTATCATACTCACCGCCAATTAATCTCTTTACGTCATACCTATCCAGTTTTACGTATAGGTGACTATAAAGTTATCTCGGCACAGGGAGCTATCTACATTTTTACCCGTACTTTAGGGACAGAAGAATTAATTATTGCTGTAAATGTTGGTACAGCATCGGCACAAACTGATGTAGATGTTACGAATTTCCAGACTCAACCCAAGCAATTGTTATACGGTACAGCAGAATTTAATTGGCATAGTGAAGGAGAAACAAAACAACTATCGTTAAATCTTCCCCCACGTAGCGGTTGCATCCTAGGTTGAGGGAAGTAGGGAATGGGGAGATGGAGGAAAAGAAATTATACGAATATTCTCTCCCTGTCACCTGTCACCTGTCACCTGTCACCTGTCACCTGTCACCTGTCACCTGTCACCTGTCACCTGTCACCTGTCACCTGTCACCTATAACCTATCTCCCCGCAACCATTGCCGGCATTAACACTGCATCAATCACATGAATCACGCCATTATCAGCAAGGATGTCTGTTTGTAGAATTTTTGCATCATTCACAGTAATACCATCGTTGCTGGATTCAATGGCTAAAATAGATCCTTCCAGAGTTTCTGCTTCTTCAATTTGCACCAAGTCATCAGACCGGACATCACCAAAGGCTATATGATACGCTACAATTTTCTTCAACTTAGAGATGTCTTGCAGTAGTGAATCTAAAGTTCCCTCTGGTAGCTTTGCAAAAGCCTCATCAGTAGGTGCAAACAAAGTAAAAAAACTAGGACTTTTGAGAGTATCTATGATTTGTGCAGCTTCAGCTACCTGCAACAACTTCTTGAAAGTACCAGCTTTAACAGCAGTTTCCACAATGTCAGCCATAATATTTGGTTAATTTGTTAACTACACTGTTACCACCAACTTATAGACAGACAAAAGTAATTGACCTCTATCAAGAGAAAGGTTGCAACGTTTCACGAGGTTTCTCTAAGGTTTTTAATAAGGTATCATCTATTGCTAGATAATTTATTTTGCTGTATAAGGTAGTGAAGAGTGATGCGTAATAATACGTAGCTTACCATTGTCGTCCTTAAAGAACTGCAAAGTTTTATCCACTGAGATCGTCTTACCTTGTTTGTCCGTAAATATCACATTTCCCATCGTAGTAGCCGTATTGCCAGTGATGAAAATTCCTGCATTTTTCATCTCTACTTTGCGCCAGCCTCTCAATGCAAAACCCTCGTCCTTTGGGAAAGCTGGATCATCTCCCACAAAGTACGCCAAAGCTCCTGCACGGGTAGTACGGAAGGTCTGGGGAGCGATCGCGAGGGTTGGTTTGAAAAGAACGGGACCGAATTGATAACCGTAGGCATCGTCAATTACCTTTGCAGCTAAAGTTTTAGCAGAGGCTTTACCCTTGGTATCATAGGTTGTGGAAATAGCTACTAATGCGTCTCCCCAAGCCTTCTGAGCAGCCAAAACTTCACTCTCACTAATGGCCCTATTGACAATTGGTGTTTTCAGACTTGCAGGAGTCGTCACTGTGTCACCGGAGTCTGCAACAGATGTCTGGACAACAATTACAACACCTGAGACAAATGTAGTCGCTGCAAACAATCCTAAAATGCTTGGTTTTAAAAGTTTCATCGGTAAATATTTAAATTTGACCCGTTTATCTTCTCACAAGTTGTAGTTCCACGTGAAACCAAGTACACATGATTGGCGATCGCAATTTTGTTGCTAGTTCTGCTCCCCATAGCTGTCACCAGATTTTTTTCTACTCCACAGAAGAAGTTCCGAAGCGATAGCCCTTACCATAAACGGTGTGAATCAAAGTTATTTCCTTACCTACTTCAATTTTGCGCCGTAATAGCCGAATTAATGCGGCTATCACATTACTGCTGGGTTGTTCTTCATCTTGCCAGAGATATTGCATAATCTGAGCGTGAGTTAATAACTGTCCGGTATGTTCCATAAAATATTGCAACAGCTGGCTTTCCTTCTGCGATAGTTCAATTACTCGTCCTTGACGGTAGGCGACTTGGTTTTCACAATCAAGTTCTAAATCAGCTACACTTAATCTTCCCGTTGTCGCTTCATAACTGTGCGAACCAGAACGACGCAACAAAGCACGGACTCTAGCCAACAACTCCCGCAATTCAAATGGTTTAACTAAATAGTCATCTGCACCAGCGTCTAAGCCTGCTACTCTGTCATCTAGAGTATCCTTGGCAGTGAGAAACAACACAGGGGTAACTTTTCCTTGGTGACGTAATTCTTGGCAAATCTCCAAGCCGGTTTTTCCCGGCAGCATCCAATCTAAAATCAGTAAGTCGTAACTGCCTGATTGTGCCATCTCCCTGCCCATTGCGCCATTATAGGTCGCATCGACAGTGTAACCCTCACGTGTCAACACGCGACTTAAAGGGTCAGTGAGTTCTACTTCATCATCAACTAATAAAATTCTCATGCTGCTTGGGGTAAGCAATAGAGATATTCTCAATATTATTGAATTGCTTAGACAAGGACATTTTATCAAGTGTCCATAGCCAAGGATACCAAGAAAGAGAATGTTAACTGTTGCATTGCCGAAAGGGGAACTACTCAAAAATAGCATCCGCCTCCTGCAAACTGTAGGATTGGATTTTAGTGCTTTTTTAGACTCAGGAAATCGCCAACTGCAAATTACTGATGCTAGTGGACAAGCTAAAGGATTATTAGTTAGAGGACAAGATGTGCCTGTGTATGTGGAATACGGTCAGGCACAATTTGGTATTATTGGTTACGATGTGATCCGAGAAAAAAAGCCGCAAGTTGCCCATTTAGTAGATTTGCAGTTTGGCTATTGTCGAATGTCGGTGGCAGTGAAAGCTTCTAGTCCCTACAAATTACCTGTAGATTTACCACCGCATAGTAGGGTTGCTTCTAAATACGTCAATTGTGCTAATGAATACTTTGATAGTTTAGATTTACCTGTGGAAATAGTGCCGCTTTATGGTTCTGTAGAACTCGGCCCCATTACGGGGATGTCTGAGGCGATCGTTGATATAGTTTCTACAGGACGAACTTTAAAAGACAATGGACTCGTTGAAATTACTACCTTGTATGAAAGCACAGCACGGTTAATTGCTCATCCCCTTAGTTATCGGCTTAATACGGGTAACTTACATAATTTAGTTGAGCGTCTCAGAGAGGCAGTCTTAACACCAGCTTAATCAATCAAAAATCAAATTTATTAGCTAATCCCCGACTTTTCCAAAAAATGCGGGGATTTACTTTTAATACAATTCAGTGAAGCGATCGCATACAACTAAGCCTTCTCCTAACACTAATAGGACTTACGCACAAATTACGGAATAACGTATCGCTAAAGCGAAAGCTCCGCTAACGCGTAGCGCATACCACAGAGACGCAGAGAACACAGAGAGATAAGGGTTTGAGAGAGTTTTTGCGTAAGTCCTGACTAACCTAAAAAAGCCTTGTTCCTGTTGGGTTTTGTTCCTCAACCCAACTTACGCCAATTTTAGCTTTTTGTGTATTGAGTTAAGTTATTTAAATTAATTTTTCTATACTGAGATTAGTGCAAATTTTTATTCTATAAATAAGTATTTAAATCAAATTTTGTTTCATTTTGTAACAAAACTCTAACTTGCAACAAAGAGTCGGGAGTAGAGAACCTGACATCGGTATTTATTTCAATTTTTTAAGCAAAGTTTTATGAAATTCCACTCTAATCATCAGGAACAGGCGAGACTGGCTGCTCTACGCCAGTACCAAATTTTAGATACTAAACCAGAAGAAGCTTATGACAATCTGGCTCATTTAGCTGCCTTTATTTGTGGCACATCTATAGCTTTAGTTAATTTTATTGATGAACATCGTCAGTGGTTTAAGGCAAAATTGGGTTTAGATGTACCAGAAATGCCTCGTAATGTAGGATTCTCTTACCTATGTCAAGAAAAACAGGGTGTTGTTGTGATTCCTGATGCTTTGGCTGACGATCGCCTGGCGACTAACCCAGTAGTAACTGCATATCCATATGTGCGATTTTACGCAGGTGTACCTTTAATAACTCCCGAAGGTCAGATGTTGGGAACTCTGTGTGTGATTGATCAACAACCCAAACAATTGAGTCAACAACAAATTGACTCACTTATAGCATTGAGCCGCTTAGTCATCGACCAACTGGAACTAAGGCGCAATATGGCTAATGTAGCTCAGATGAGCGAGAAATTGATTAATCAAGAGCAAACAGCACGTATAGAATCGGAAATAATCAGCGATCGCATTAGTAATATACTCGAAAGTATCACTGATGCCTTTTTCGCCCTAGATCAACAGTGGCGATTTACCTACATCAATAGTCAAGCAGCCAAGCTGTTGGAAAGAAACCAAACTGAGTTACTAGGTCAAAATATCTGGGAAACATTTCCAGGCATATTAGGCACTTCATTTGAGCGAGAATATCACAGAGCAATGCCTGCGGCAGGCTGCGCCAACGCACAAAAGGTCAGCATCCAATTTGAGGAGTTATATCCACCGCTAGATAAATGGTTTGCAGTCCACGTCTACCCTAATAAAGACGGCTTATCTGTTTATTTTCAAGATATTACAGAAAAACATCACACAGCCTCAGCACTCAAAGAAAGTGAAGAACGTTGGCAGTTAGCATTGCAAGGCAATAATGATGGGATTTGGGATTGGAATCTCAAAACTAATCAAGTCTTCTTTTCTCTGCGCTGGAAACAGATGTTGGGGTACGAAGACCACGAAATTACTAACCATATAGAAGAATGGACAAAGCGAGTGCATCCCGATGATTTAGATTGGGTGATGCAAGCCATTCAAGATCATTTTGACCGCAGAACACCGTATTACATTACAGAGCATCGCGTACAGTGTAAAGACGGTAACTATAAATGGATTCTAGATCGAGGACAGGCACGTTGGGATGAAACAGGTAACATAGTGCGAATGGTTGGTTCGCACACAGATATTACAGAGCGCAAACAGGCAGAAGAAGAACTAAGATGGCAAAATCGGCGATCGCAACTCTTTGCAGAAATTACGGTTAAAATTCGCGAGACGCTGCAAATTGAAGAAATCTTACAAACATCAGTCCAGGAAGTCCAAAAGCTCCTGCAAGCCGACCGAGTTTTGATGTTTAGGCTATGGCCTGACGGTTCAGGAATAGTGGAACAGGAAGCCGTCTTACCAGGTTGGCCTGTAGTGCTAGGACAAAAAATTCTCGACCCTTGCTTTCAACACGACTATGTAGAAAAATATCGCCAAGGTAGAGTCAGTGCAATTATGGATGTTGCACAGGCAGATATTCAAGATTGCCATCGGCAGTTTTTGCAACAGTTTGGCGTAAAAGCGAATCTTGTCGTACCAATTCTGCACCGAGAAGGAATTTGGGGTTTGCTAATTGCCCACCAATGTAACGCTCCTCGCCATTGGAGTAAATTCGAGTTGGACTTATTGCAACAGTTAGCTAACCAAATGGGGATAGCCTTATTTCAAGCGCAGTTACTAGAACAACAAACCCGTCAAAGTCAAGAACTCGCTCGTTCTAATGCTGAATTAGAAAGTTTTGCCTACGTCGCTTCCCATGACTTGCAAGAACCATTAAGGATGGTGACTAGTTATTTACAGTTACTAGAACGTCGCTACAAAAATCAACTAGACAGTAATGCAGAACAGTTTATTAGCTATGCTGTCGATGGGGCGCAACGAATGCAAACCTTAATCAACGATTTATTAAACTATTCTCGTTTAACAACCCGTGGACAACCCTTTGTCTCAGTTGATTGTGCTGTGATTTTAGAACGGGTAAAAACCAATCTCAAAATAGCCATTGAAGAATCTGGAGTAGTCATCACCCATGATCCTTTACCCACAGTTACCGCAGATCCAACTCAGTTAACCCAAGTTTTGCAAAACTTAATTGCTAACGCCATCAAATTCCGTCGAGAAATTCCCCTGCAAATTCACATCGGAGTAGTTAAGGAAGGAGAGGAGCAGGAGAGCAGGGGAGCAGGGGAGCAGCGGAGCAGGAGAGACAAGGGAGAATTGTCTCAGAACCAGCTAAACGCCGCGCTACCGCTAACAGCACGGGCTAAACGCCCCGCTACCGCTAACAGCACTCACAACTCACAACTTACAACTCACAACTCACAACTCACAACTCACAACTCACAACTCACAACTCAGCACTCCCATTGGCTTTTCTCCGTCTGCGACAACGGAATAGGTATAGAAGAACAATATATTGAAAGAATTTTTGTAATTTTTCAACGCCTACATGGCAGAAATAAATATCCAGGTACAGGCATCGGGTTATCAATTTGTAAGAAAATTGTTGAACGCCACGGTGGTCGGATCTGGGTTGAGTCTGAACCAGGCCGAGGCTCAGTTTTCTACTTTACAATTCCAGAACAATCAGGTCAACAATCGTGATCAGTACAATAAATATGATACCAATTCAGGTTTTGTTAGTAGAAGATAATCCAGGAGATGTCGAACTTACACGTATTGCCTTAGCTCGACTTTATCCATTTTTCGCTGCGGGTCATCACCAATGTAGGTGATCGCGAAAAAATGAGGTTTTTGCTGCATACATAAAATTTAAATACAGTCTTGGTAAATACTGGTGA
>NZ_JACJRG010000072.1 GCF_014697125.1 Anabaena minutissima FACHB-250
GGGACTAGATGGATTAAATCTTACCCTAGCCCGGATAGTCCCACTTTGTTTCCAACTTGATTGCTTATCAGGCGAGTCCTTTTGTCAATAGGGTTTGAGACGCGCTAACCCTGAGATGTAGACAAAGGCTTTTATGAATATCAAGCCTACTTTTTAGCGGCGGTGGGAATTGTTGAGTTTAAAGATTGTTCTCAAGCAGATGAGATAATAAAGAAAATATTTACCTGGAGCTTTGGTAAGTTCAACTATCTCATTAGTAATGAAGCCCAGACTGCACTACAACAAACAAACCGCACAAAAGCGATCGCCGCTTTGGTGCAACTGCTGCAATCAAAAGATGTGGATGACGACACCCGTAGGCAGGCAACATATTGCTTAGGGGAAATCGGCACAGGAAATCAACAAGCGATCGCCGCTTTGGTGCAACTGCTGCAATCAAAAAATGTGGATGACGACACCCGTAGGCAGGCAGCATATTGCTTAGGGAAAATCGACCCAGGAAATCAACAAGCTATCGCCGCTTTGGTGCAACTGCTGCAATCAAAAGCTGTGTCTGACTCCACCCGTAGGTATGCAGCAGAAAGCTTAGGGAAAATCGACCCAGGAAATCAACAAGCGATCGCCGCTTTGGTGCAACTGCTGCAATCAAAAGATGTGGATGAATTTACCCGTAGGTATGCAGCAGAAAGCTTAGGGAAAATCGGCACAGGAAATCAACAAGCGATCGCCGCTTTGGTGCAACTGCTGCAATCAAAAGATGTGGATGAATTTACCCGTAGGGGGGCAGCAGAAAGCTTAGGGAAAATCGACCCAGGAAATCAACAAGCTATCGCCGCTTTGGTGCAACTGCTGCAATCAAAAGATGTGGATGAATTCACCCGTTGGGGGGCAGCAGAAAGCTTAGGAAAAATCGGCACAGGAAATCAACAAGCGATCGTCGCTTTGGTGCAACTGCTGCAATCAAAAGATGTGTCTGAATCCACCCGTTGGGGGGCAGCAGGATGCTTAGGAGAAATCGACCCAGGAAATCAACAAGCTATCGTCGCTTTGGTGCAACTGCTGCAATCAAAAGATGTGTCTGAATTTACCCGTAGGGGGGCAGCAGAAAGCTTAGGAAAAATCGACCCAGGAAATCAACAAGCTATCGCCGCTTTGGTGCAACTGCTGCTATCAAAAGCTGTGGATGACTACACCCGTAGGCAGGCAGCATATTGCTTAGGGAGAATACTACAAAATAATCAGCATCGCTTTGCGGTAGTCAAAGCTGTTACTGGTTATTTGCAATTAGATGATAATTGCTACAGTGTCTTGTGGAAATGCGCCCAGAATATGCCTTACCCAGATTTCTATCAAGCTTGGCATCAGCATAATTTTGCTACTCGTACAATGCGAAGCTTAAAGAAAATCCTCTTCACCAGAATAATTTAAGCACTTTTGCAGCAGCAACATTACAAATAGCTATTTAACGCGATGTGCGACTTATTCTTGAAACCCCTCTCCATAGCTTGCTTCTCATATCTCTCCCCTGCAAGGCTACTGTGTACACACAAGTCTTTTAGAGTTAGTCGATACATTCACAATGTCAAGCGATACATTCACAATGTCAGGCGATACATTCACAATGTCAGGCGATACATTCACAATGTCAAGCGATACATTCACAATGTCAAGCGATACATTCACAATGTCAGGCGATACATTCACAATGTCGATGCAACAACTTGTGTGTACACCGTAGCTTTCCTCGCAGGGAAGGGACTGGGGGTTAGGTCTAAAAAAAAGTTGCACACGGCGTTAAAATACTCATATTGTATTTGGATCGATATTTAACTCCCGCAGTTTTGCTGCAAGACGTTCTGCTTGTTGTGCAATTTCTTCCAATGTGGGTACTAGTTGATGCTCTGGGGTAAAATAACGCAATAATCCCTCATGCACACCCAGATACAATCCTAATTGTTGACTCCATAAATGCCCTTGTTCATTGGGTTGCAGAGGTTGATATTCTCCATCTAATAAATGAAACCCCGCAAATTCTAAGGTGTTAGGATCAAACCAAAAATAATCCGGCGTGCGGAAGGTGTCTTGATAAATTGTTTTCTTTAAGTTTTTGTCTGTGTCAGCTGTAGAGTCAGATAAAATTTCAATGATGACATTGGGATATTTGCCATGTTCTTCCCAAACAACCCAACTTTTTCTGGTTTTACGATCGCATCCTAGCACTACAAAAAAGTCCGGCCCTCGGAAAAATTCTGATTTACGTTGATAGGGACTGTAGTAAATCGTCAAGTTTCCCGCCGCATAAAAATTATTCCTCTCACGCCACAGCCATTTTAAACATTGGAGTAAGAGCATGATTTGCTCTAGATGTAGATCGCTTTCCAAGGGTGGTTCATCGCTAAATATGTCACTAGGAGGAAATATAACATCCTGGTAGACAGTTGTTTGCGGATTTTTTTCTGGAGCGATGGTCATAGTAGGATGGATACGGCATCGAGTATGGCTTTATTGTAACAGCGTTGTCTGGGGCGATCGCTCTGTTAAGGGATTATGTAGGGTGCGTCAGTGTCAGAAAAGCTAACTACACTAAGAAATTATTCATACTGACGCACCCTACTAAAACTAAGTCCAAACTCAGATATTTAGAATTACTAAAACGTTATCCTATTCATAATAAACGCTGAAAATCTAATCAAACAAACTAAGCTTTAATGATAAATAGCTATTCATTTACTACAGTTGTGGACTCTGCCTACACTATGGCAATGGTTTAAATCCAGTGATGAATTTATCAAAAAATACTTGAAAAACAAGTGACTTATCATGCCATTAACTAAACCCCGTGACATTCAAGTGATGCCCATTGGCACTGATACCATAATTGTGCGATCGCGCAGTTGGTCTAGATTAAGATTTGAAATTGAATATGCTCTCGCCAAAGGCACGACTGCTAATTCTTATGTAATTCAAGGCGATAAATTTGCTCTGATTGACCCCCCAGGAGAAACCTTCACGCAAATTTACCTGGAAGCTTTACAGCAACGGTTTGATGTCAAAACCATTGATTATGTAATTCTCGGTCACGTTAACCCTAACCGTGCTGCTACCTTAAAAGCTTTACTGGAAGTCGCACCGCAAATTACTTTCGTTTGTTCCAATCCAGGGGCGATTAATTTACGGGGTGCGTTAGAAAATCAAGACTTGCCAATTCTCGTTATGCGGGGGGATGAAACCCTAGATTTAGGCAAAGGTCATCATTTGCAATTTATCCCCACACCCAACCCCCGCTACGCAGATGCACTCTGCACCTACGACCCCCAAACAGAAATTCTCTACTCTGATAAATTATTTGCAGCGCATATTTGCGGTGATCAAGTATTTGATGAAGGTTGGCAATCTATCAACGAAGACCGCCGCTATTATTTTGATTGTGTGATTGCACCCCACGCCAAACAAGTAGAAACAGCACTAGATAAACTCGCTGATTTACCTGTGCGGATGTACGCCACCGGACACGGGCCGATAGTCCGTTACGGCTTAATTGAACTTACCCACGCCTATAGAGAATGGATTCAACAACAAGCCTCGGCTGATTTGACAGTTGCATTGATTTATGCTTCAGCTTATGGGAATACAGCAACATTAGCTCAGGCGATCGCACGGGGGATTACTAAAGCCGGCGTGGCGGTAGAATCAATTAACTGCGAATTTACCGAACCAGAAGAAATCCGAGCGGCTGTGGAAAAGTCGGATGGTTTTGTCATTGGTTCACCTACCCTTGGCGGCCATGCACCAACACCAGTGCAAACAGCTTTAGGAATTGTCTTATCCACCGCCACTAACAATAAACTCGCTGGTGTGTTTGGTTCATTTGGCTGGAGTGGGGAAGCGGTTGATTTAATTGAAAGCAAACTCAAAGATGCTGGTTATCGGTTTGGTTTTGATGCTATTCGCGTGAAGTTCAAACCCAACGATGAAACTTTGCAATTGTGTGAAGAAGCCGGAACTGACTTTGCCCAAACTCTGAAGAAAGCTAAAAAAGTCCGTGCATCCAGCCAACCCGCCACCAACGTAGAACAAGCAGTGGGGCGACTCGTGGGTTCTTTGTGTGTTGTCACCGCCAAGCAAGGCGATATTTCCAGCGCGATGTTAGCCTCTTGGGTGGCGCAAGCTAGCTTTAATCCTCCAGGTTTAACTATTGCCGTTGCTAAAGATAGGGCAGTGGAAAGCCTAACACACTCAGGTGATAAATTTGTCCTAAATATCCTCAAAGAAGGCAATCACTTGGGATTGATGAAACAGTTCCTTAAACCCTTTAGCCCAGCACAAGACCGATTTGCTGATGTCGCCACTGAAGAAGCAGAAAACGGCAGTCCTATACTTAAGGATGCTTTAGCATACTTGGAATGTTCAGTACAAAACCGCCTGGAATCAAGCGATCATTGGTTGGTTTATGCGACTGTCGAGAATGGCAAAGTGCTAAATCAGGATGGTGTGACGGCTGTACATCACCGGAAATCAGGGAATCATTATTAATTTTTGATTGTGCCAATTTTATGATTAGAGAGTGGTTGCAAGGTGAGTATTCCATCAGCACAGATATCAATCAGCTAAACTTGAATGTGATACACCAGTTTCTATCTAGTTCCTACTGGGGTAAGGGTTTATCGCTTGAGGTTCTCCAACTATCGATTCAAAATTCTCTGGTATTCGGCTTATATCAAGGGAAACAACAGATTGGCTTTGCCCGCCTCGTAACAGACCATGCCACATTTGCATATGTTGCTGATGTGTTTGTTTTAGAGCCTTTTCGTGGGCAAGGTTTAGGCAAGTGGCTGCTCAAAACAATTACTTCCCACCCTGAATTGCAGGGATTGCGTCGGTGGTTGTTGGCAACGCAAGATGCTCATGAATTGTATCGACAATTTGGATTCACCGAACTTAACTATCCAAATCGCTTTATGGAGAAGTGGGACGCACCAATCTAACTTTTGAAAATACTTTGCTAGGGGTGTATGAATTTACGCCCCTGATGCTGAAAAAATTACAGTTTTTTCTTGATACCACTCATTAGGTTAGGTAATATTTTTGTACGCTAGCTAATCTAATCGCACTTCCAATTCCCAACTTTTGGGAAGGAGCAGTTCAATGGATACTGTTGTCATAAATTTAGAACCAGCAGTTCGCCTTACTGATGAGCAGTTTTATAGGCTGTGCATGGCAAATCGGGATTTAAATCTAGAACTCAGTGCAACCGGAGAATTGATCATTGTGCCACCAGTGGGAGGAGAAACTGGTATTCTCGAAGCAGGCTTGATTACTAATTTGAGTATTTGGAATCGCCAAACAAAATTAGGAGTAGTTTTTAGTTCATCAACAATATTCCGGCTACCGAATGGAGCAAAACGATCGCCTGATGTGTCTTGGATAAGATTGTCAAGATGGGAAGCACTAACTATTGAGGAACAGGAGAAATTTCCGCCATTAGTGCCAGATTTTCTCATAGAACTGAGATCAAAGAGCGATCGCCTTAAGTCTCTCCAAGATAAGATGCAGGAATATATTGAGAATGGCTTGCGCTTAGGTTGGCTCATTAATCCTCAAGATGGAGAGGTGGAAATTTACCGTCAGGGACAGCTAAAAGAAATAGTGAAAATGCCAAGTCTACTTCTTGGTGAAGATGTTTTACCTGGGTTTGAGTTACATATATAGTCATCTTTTTACTTGATGAGATTTGACAGCCCCGTATTTCCAAAATACTGGTATTCTTGTTGAGAAAATTTACAGGCGAAATGCTACTGGATGCAAGTGCAAATCTTAGATAAAGCTTTATCCTGCTTAGATAAAGATTAAGTGAAAACACTGTACTTAATCTTTAGTTAACCTTTGGTTATAAATTGCTTAACTTAAAACGAATAACTTCTCAGATGTACCCGTAATTCGTGATTCGTCTAACTCCGCGTGACGACTTCCGACTGATTTAGTCTACTCGGCAAACATACATGAATTATCCGGCAAGCCCTAATTAGAGCTTGGTGGGTGAATTTTCATGCGTTCAATCGGCGGGAAAGAGGTACACCGTGTCTGAAATCAAGAAGTTAAGCGTTTCAAAATTCACTACAATCATGTCTATCAAAAAGCTTATCGCCCTACTAGCTCCATCTGCTATTTTATTAGGAGCAATGGCAACTCCAGCAGCAGCATTGACGCTCAAACCTATTGGTACTTACAACACAGGTATCTTCGGTGGAGGGGGAGCAGAAATCCCGACTTATGACCCTGTGACGAAAAGACTGTTTGTAAGCAATGGAAGCACTAACAGTATTGACATCATCAATATTAGTGACCCAAATAAGCCTTCATTATTTAAGACTCTTGATATTACTACCTATGGTGGTGGGGCTAATAGCATCGCCTTCAAGAATGGCTTGCTAGTAGCAGCAGTGGAAGCATCTACCAAGCAAAATAATGGTCAGGCTGTATTTTTTAACGCCAATGGTGATTTCCTGAATTCTGTCGCTGTGGGAGCGTTGCCTGATATGCTCACCTTTACACCCGATGGAACTCGTGTGTTAGTAGCGAACGAGGGTGAACCAAATAGTTACAATCAAGCCGATAGCGTTGACCCAGAAGGCTCAGTGAGTATTATTAATCTTGCTGATTTTAGTGTCACTAATGCTGGCTTTACCCAATTTAACAGCCAGATTGATCAGCTACGAACTGCGGGAGTAAGAATCTTTGGCCCTAATGCTACTGTTGCTCAGGATTTAGAGCCAGAGTACATTACTGTTTCTCAAGATTCTACTAAAGCTTGGGTGGTTTTGCAGGAAAATAATGCGATCGCCACCCTCGACTTGATCAATAATGTGTTTACAGACATTATCCCTTTAGGTTTCAAGGATCATAGCCTACCAGGAAATGGTATTGATGCGAGCGATCGCGATAATGCTATCAACATTGCTAATTGGCCAGTTTTGGGGATGTACCAACCCGATGGTATAACTTCCTATACAGTTAATGGCAAAACCTATATTCTCACAGCTAACGAAGGTGATGCTCGTGACTACAATGGTTTTTCAGAAGAAACCAGGGTAAATGACCCTACTTATGTACTCGACCCCACCGCTTTTCCTAATGCTGGTGCGTTGAAAAATAATGCCAACTTGGGTCGTTTAACAGTCACCACAACTCTCGGCAAGAATAGTGAAGGTCTGTTTGAAGAGATTTACGCTTTTGGTGGTCGTTCCTTTTCAATTTTTGAGTGGGATGAAGACACAGGCGAACTCAAGCAAGTCTATGATAGTGGCGATGACTTTGAGCAAATTACTGCCCAACTTCTACCTGAATTTTTCAACTCTGATCATGAAGAGAACAACTTTGATAACCGCAGTGACAACAAAGGCCCAGAACCAGAAGATGTCAAAATAGCCGAAATTAACGGTCGCTTTTACGCCTTCGTTGGATTAGAGCGTGTTGGGGGTGTGATGGTTTATGATATCACCGACCCAATTAAACCTACTTTTGTTAAATACGCTAACAATCGTGATTTCAACGTTAGTACAGCCATAGATGATAAAACTAATCCCGCAGTGGGAGACTTAGGATTAGAGGGGCTTCTCTTCATTTCAGCCCAAGATAGCCCCAATGGTAACCCCTTATTGGTGACAGCCAATGAGGTCAGTGGAACTACAACCATTTTCTCAATTGATGATGGGATAAAATCTGTACCTGAGCCTGGAACTATCTTTGGCTTATTAGCTGCGGCTGCAATGGGTATGCTGAAATTTAAGCATCAAAACTAAAACAGATTCCTGATAAGTGCAAGAATTTAGAACCCCGGTTTCTCTGAGAAACCGGGGTTTTAGACTCTCACAAATCAAGGATGATTGGCCATATACCAGGGTGAGAGCGAGGTCGGTACGCCATCGCCACCACAAATTAATCTATTCTCTTTTCTAAATACTGCCCAATCATTAACTGTTCACCAGCGCGGGAAATAATCGTTTGTCTGGTGCGATATTTACTCCCAACTAATTTTAATTCTTCCTCAAAGACTGAACCGTTATACTCTGTCCGCAGACATAGGGTTTTGGGGTTGGGGAAGTAATATTTAGCAGTGACTGGCTTAGATGTGGCAAAACCGCGATCGCGATATAATGTGCTTCCTAAAGCCCCAAACAATGTAGACCCTTGGGACTCCTGCCGATTTTTTAGGGTGTCTGTGCTAGACCAGTTAACTTCAGCACCGCAAATTAACATCACTGCATTATTTAAATCGTGTATGTGCGCTAGCTGTTGCAATTGATCACATCCTGCTTCTAAAAATCGGATGGTGATCATGCTCTGTATTTCTTTGGTATCACCGTCCGGGAGAGTGTAATAACGTCTTTGGGAGAGCCACTGACCAACTGATTCTTGAAAAAATTCGATGATTCGGGATTCATCAGCAGTGTGTGCAACTTTTAACGGTGATATCACTCGTAATTGTCCTCACCTAAAAGGAATAAAAATTTGGCTTTATCCATATAATACATGAGGATAAAAGGCAATGTTAGTTTAGAATTTTTAATATATTGGATAAATACCGAAAATTCCCAGTAATTGCCCTGGCGTTTTTGTTACTATTAAGATATATATTTAGTAAAGCTAACTATTTATATTTCAAACAATACTGTCGGCAATGTCAGAAGATAAATTATTTAGTGATTTGGATTGCCACAAGTCTTATACTTTGGGATATTCAAGTGTTTTTTGCTCGAATTTATACCAATGTTATAGTCAAATCAAATATCAAATGTGTTTTGCCTGTGCATTAGCAATGTATTAGTAAAACTAGTTTTGACATTATTTTGTAAACATAGTAAAGTTTGACGCAAAAACCCTTTTCAAAACAATTTGTATATTCCCCAGATTTCTCTACCAGCAACATATACACGGGTTTGTTTGGTTACCAAAAGCTGTTATGTCAAAAACTTGTTTAAACAAGCTAAATAGATAATTTTGAGCCAAAATTACAGCAAAAATCGATGAAACAGCCAACTTACACACCTCTTGAGCAGTCAAATAACACGCACATAAATTGCAGTGCGGAAAATCATACTCATAAAAGCAGGGTTTCCTATTTCCTATTTATAGCTTGTCTATTCAGCATGGGTATGTTAACTGCTAGTTGTGGCTCTTTACCAAAAGAATCAGCTACGGCACAGCCTCAGCCACCCACTAGAGGAGAAGGTGGTCAAGCAACACCTGTAGATGTAGCGATTGCCCGGATAGATAGATTACAACCACCAATAGAATATACAGGTACAACCACACCATTCCAGATCATATCGCTGCGATCGCAAGTAGAAGGTAGACTGTTATCTTTAAGCTCAGATGTCGGTGATACAGTCAAAAAAGGGCAAACCCTTGCTCAACTAGATGACACCCTGCTATTAACCAACTTAAAACAAGCCGAAGCCGAGCTAGCAGCCTTGCAATCAGAAGTAGCCAGAGCTACAACCCAAGTCAGTAATGCCCGTGCGGAAGTAGAAAGGGCGCGGCTAGAGTTAGTACAAGCCCAAGCAGATGCTAACCGCCAGCAACAATTATTCAAAGAAGGGGCAATCTCTGAGCAGATGGCTGAACAAGCAAACACCCAAGCCCAAACAGCCGCCCAGTCCCTCCGGGCTGCCCAAGAGCGAGTCCGCACCGAACAACAAGCTGTAGCCGCCGCTCAAGGCAGAGTATTTGCCCAAAAAGCAGTATTAGCCCAAACAAAAGAACGCAGATCCTATACTCGTCTGACATCTCCCATCACTGGTGTCGTCACCGAAAAAGTCTCAGAACCAGGAAATCTCTTACAAGCAGGTGGGGAAGCTTTAAAAATTGGGGACTTTAGCCGAATCAAAGTTGTCGTACAAGTTTCCGAATTAGAGTTAAGCCAAATTCAGGTAGGGCAGTCTGTACAAGTACGCTTAGATGCTTTCCCCCAAGAAAAATTAATTGGTAGAGTCACCCGCATTTCTCCCACCGCCGATGCAACAGCCCGCTTAATCCCAGTGGAAGTAGTGATTCCCAACAGTAACAACAACATCAGTAGCGGGTTACTAGCAAGAGTTAATTTTGCCACCCAAACACCACAGCGCGTAGTGGTGTCAGAAACATCTCTGCAAAAGTCAGCCAAAACCATCGCCCCAGGTGAAACAGAAGAACAGAACGGCAAACTCTACGTAGTGACAGACTCAGAAGGTAAAACCAAAGTTACATCTCGTGCTGTCACCCTAGGGAAAAAAGCTGATGGCAAAGTTGAAATTTTATCCGGCTTACAACCAGGCGATCGCTATGTAGTTCGTAGTGGTAGACCTTTAAAAGATGGGGAAACTGTACGTCTTTCCATTCTTTCAGAAACACCACAGGAGAAGTGATGAGTTGTGTTAGCGGTAGCGCGGCGTTTAGCCGGTGCTGAGTTATGAGTTATGAGTTATGAGTTTAGTAAAAAATCAGTTTTTTGAATTTTGAATTCCCTCAAAGGGGCTTAAATGGGAGTGAAGCCAAGAGATGCAGCAAGTAAATAAAAACGGCGGATTTAGTATCAGTGCCATATCTATTCGCCGACATATTGGCACACTGATGCTAACCTTAGCAGTAATAGTTTTGGGTATCTTTTTCGTTATTAAACTACCTGTAGACTTATTGCCCTCAATTACCTATCCGCGAATTGGTGTACGCATACAAGCCCCCGGTATTTCTCCAGAGGTAGCAATTGATGAAGTTACCAAACCTCTAGAAGAAGCTTTTACTGCTACTGAGGGCGTGGTACAGGTTTTTTCCCAAACTCGTGAAGGACAAGTCAGCATAGATTTATACTTCCAACCTGGGGGAAATATTGACCAAGCCTTAAACGATGCCACAGCTGCCTTTAATAGAGCTAGAAGCACCATACCAGATAGCATTGAATCACCACGCTTATTTAAAATAGACCCTTCCCAGCTACCTGTTTACGAATTTGCATTAACTTCCCCTTCCTTAAGCGGGGTAGATTTGCGGGTATTTGCCGAAGAAGAACTTGCCCGTGAATTAGGTGTTGTCCCTGGAGTCGCAGGGGTAGCTGTGTCAGGAGGTTTGCAAGAAGAGATTAGAGTCAACCTTGATTTAGACCGCTTGCAAGCTTTGGGTATCGGTTTAACCGATGTCCTAGATGAGTTGAGAAACCGCAACCAAGATATTTCCGGCGGTAGAATTTTGGGAGCGAATTCTGAGCCACTAACCCGGACTGTAGGACGCTTTAAAAGTGCGGATGAAATTAAAAACTTATCTTTTGAAGTATCTTCCCCAGCATCTAGTTCCCCGTCTTCCACACCAAATCGTCGCGTCTATTTAAGAGACTTTGCCGAAGTTATCGACGGTTCAGAACAACAAAGGATTTATGTTTCCCTTAACGGTGAACCAGCCGTCAAAGTCAGTATTCAAAAGCAGCCAGATGCGAATACTATCAACGTAGTTGATGCGGTAAAAACACGTTTAGAACAGTTGCAACAATCTAATGTTGTCCCTGAAGGGACAATTATGACACCCACCTTAGATGAATCAAAGTTTATCCGTAATTCTATTGCTAATGTTACAACTTCTGGGCTAATTGGTACAGCACTAGCCGCGATCGCAGTTCTCTTATTTCTTGGTTCTCTCAGGCAAACTTTTATTATCGTCATTGCCATTCCCTTAGCTACCCTAGCAGCAATTATCTTGATGGGGGTGTTTGGCTTAACTCTCAACGTTTTTAGTTTGGGTGGTTTAGCCTTGGGTGTTGGTATTGTCGTAGACAACTCCATCGTCATGTTAGAAAACATTGCCGAGGGTGTTGGTATGACTCCTGGCAAGGATAATAAAAGGCGTTTGCATCAGAAAGAAGTAATTTTTCAAGCAGAACAAAGTAGTAGAGAAGTAGAATCAGCTTTAATTGCCTCTACTAGTACCAACTTAGTAGCAGTGTTACCCTTCTTGCTAATTGGGGGGTTTATTGCTTTACTATTTAATGAATTAATCCTCACCATCAGCTTTTCGGTAGCTACTTCCATTGTGATTGCCGCTACCGTTGTGCCAATGCTCGCCTCTCGAATGTTAGGATGGCAAGTCTCTAGTTATTTAAACGAATTCTGGCTATTGCGGCAGTTTAATCGCAGCTTTGAAGCAGCCACCGGGATGTATGCTGGCTTCTTAAGAATGATATTAGGCTGGCGGTTAGTCACGATCGCGATCGCAATTATCCTATTTGGTGGTGGTAGCTTGTGGATGACTCCCCAAATTCCGCAACAAATTCTCCCCCGCATCAACACAGGACAAGCCAATTTATTCGCCCAGTTTCCCCCAGGGACACCTCTAGAAACTAACCGCAAAGTCATGAGTGCGGTGGAAGACATCATCCGCCAACAACCAGAAACAGAATATGTTTTCTCTACAGCCGGGGGTGCGTTGTTTGGGACTAATACCAATGCCAATCCTCTGCGCGGTACAAGTAATATCACCCTCAAACCCGGTAGTAATATAGATACTTACGTTGAAAGAGTCACCCAAGCTTTTAACAAGTTAAATTTAGCAGGCATTCGCCTCCGCCTATCCCCTGGTCAAGTCCGGGGTTTAATTGCTAATAACTCCCCTGTCCGCAATGCTGATGTTGACATCATTCTTCAGGGTAATAGTTCAGAAAATTTAGAACAGGCTGGTCGTCAAGTTTTAGCAGCCTTAGAAGAACGCGCCACCCTATCCAGATTCCGCCCCGATGCCGATGACAGACAGCCAGAAATTCAAATTCGTCCTGACTGGGAACGAGTTGCAGCTTTGGGACTAACTACCCAAGATATCGGTAACACAATTCAAACAGCCCTGGAAGGCAGCGTCCCCACTCAATTACAACGGGACAACCGATTAGTAGATGTCAGGGTGCAATTAAATGAAACATCAGTACAAACACCTTCTCAACTTCAGAGATTACCCTTATTTGTAGATGGCAATCGCCAAGTCCGCTTAAGTGATGTTGCCCAAATTGTCGAAGACCAAGCCCCAGGAGAGATTCAGCGCATCAACCAACGCCAAGTTGCCATCTTTGCCGGCAACTTAACAGAAGGGGCTAGCTTGAGTGATGCCTTAGCACAGGTACAAACAGTAGTAGATAGCCTAGACTTGCCAGAAGGTGTTAGCGTCTTACCCAGTTCAGCAGCCGCATCGAATCAAGAACTTCAAAGTTCACTGCAAATTCTAGGCGGATTAGCTTCCTTTCTGGTGTTTGTAGTTATGGCGGTGCAGTACAATTCCCTCATCGACCCCCTAGCCATTATGTTCACAATTCCCCTAGCCTTAGCTGGTGGTATTTTTGGACTTTACCTGACTCAAACTGCCATTGGTGCAACGGTAATTGTTGGTGCGGTTTTACTCGTGGGAATTGTGGTTAACAACGCAATCATCATGGTGGAATTAGCCAACCAAATCCGTGAACGAGAGCAAATTGACCGCAAAACTGCTATCTTGAAAGCTGCACCCCAAAGGTTACGCCCCATTTTAATGACTACCATCACCACAGTTTTAGGTATGTTCCCGTTAGCATTGGGAATTGGTGAAGGTTCAGAATTTCTCCAACCATTAGGTGTAGTCGTGTTTTCTGGCTTATCCTTGGCAACCATCTTGACATTATTTATTATCCCTTGCTTTTATACCCTACTTCACGATTTGCTAGGAGGAAATTGGATCAAGTCATTGTCTTTGTGGCTACGTCTATGGAAAAGAAAATTAAACAAAGTATAATTAGGCACTAAACACAGGGTTAGCGCGTCTCAAACCCTATTGACAAAAGGACTCGCCTGATAAGCAATCAAGTTGGAAACAAAGTGGGACTATCCGGGCTAGGGTAAGATTTAATCCATCTAGTCCC
>NZ_JACJRG010000073.1 GCF_014697125.1 Anabaena minutissima FACHB-250
TGATTCAATCGTCGGCGAGATCAGTGAGAATTCTTTGAGTTGCATTCAATCTCAGTACACTTGAGTGATAACCCTTAGTCTATCTGGTTTTTGGCTTAACCGAACCGTATTGGCAGTAGTTCAATGAAAGCCCGTGCTGCTGCTGACCCTGTTTCGTCTCTTTCAAAAGCTACCTGTACAGTAGGAAGATTCTGCGATGCGATCTCTCCACAGGCAAATTGTTGGGATTATCTACAGCCAGAAAGAGAGTTGTAGTCTTTGGCGCAGGGTTAACCTGAAACGCCAGCATAGTTATGCCTGACGAATCTGATTGGAATCAGCAGCTTTTGGCAACATTGGAACGGGAGAGATGAGAACAAAAACCACGTTCAAGGGGGTTAAGGCGTTGATATCATTCAGCAGCCGGACGAACTCTTGACCTTTTTTGAATTCAAAATGCAAAATTCAAAATTCAAAATGAAGAAAGCAAATTATTTTGAATTGATTAATTCTGGGTTTCAAGCCCCCGCTAAATTTTCAATTTAGCGGTCTTCCCTACGGGACGCTACGCGAACAATTAGTGGGGGCTTGAACCCGCCACTAATTGTCTTTAATTTTGAATTTTGAATTTTGAATTTTGAATTTTGAATTGGAGCGAAGCGACTTGACCGCTTCGCTCGAATAAGCGGTGGCTCTTACGGGCATGGAGATGTTGGTGATGTCAACTAGATATGCAAGCCCGCAAGAGCCACTCCACTGCGTCGCTTATTCGCCAAGAGTTCTTCAACTCTCACTCAGACCCTGTTAAAACAATTCGCAATGGGCTAACGCCCCGCTCCGCTAACGCAATGGACTAACGTCCCGCTCCGCTAACGCAATTCGCAATTACGTGTTGTAACGCGGATTTAGACCCCGCTACAACACTTGCGGTTTGATAGAAGCCGGGGATTTAAACCCCTACGTTTTGTTAAAATAACTTCACCTCAAAAAATTCGATTTTTCGCCCCAAATGCCGTGTAAAAATGGCTGAAAAGAGAAATGGGCAAAATAACCGTAGTAGGTACGGTTATTTTATTATTTAACCGAAGAATTGTTGATGAGAAAAAATAGCGATTCCCTGCGCTTAGTCTAGGCTAAGTCCCGGCATAGTGTAGGCATAGTTTAGGGAAATCACAAATAGAAATTATTGAAACCCAAGGCTTAGTGTAGGCATAGTGTGGGATTAGTCAAGGCATAGTGTAAGCATAGTCTAGAGAAATTGTAGTTTACTATACAAATTACTGATAAAAAGCCCACTAAATCTATGTATTTATCGGAGTTGATAACGGAGAAAAACCACTAAATCTATGTATTTAACGGAGATTATGACAGAAACAATCCACTAATTATATAGATTTAAAGTGAAGGACAAGGACATAATTCGCCCCCGCATTCTGGGGGTATTTTTATGGCAGTAGGAGAGGGAGCAAAAAGAATCTCTTGTAGTCAGACGGGAGCAATGGTGAACGTCAGAATCTACTTTTGTAGTGTTTATGTAGTTTATTAGTAGTAAACAGAGGGGCTGTGAACGCGATTTTTTGGTGATTTGGCTGCCGAATTGAAAAAACTTTCCGCCAAAGATGGCGTACTGTGCGGAAGTTTTGGCCAGAAATTTTTGGAGTAGAAATCAGAGTCATTTTTTAGGTTTTTGAGGTCAAATCCTTATATTTACCTTTGGTTTACCTTGTAAATACCATTGAAATGCCATTGCGTTACCTTATTTTTGGCAGAATAACCAAATTTTTCACTAATTCAATTTGAGGCAGCAGTAAATCCTTATTTCTGCCATTTTCATTCCATTCATATTCCTTATTTCTGCCTTTTTGAGAAAATCCTTGTAAATACCTTATAAATTCCTTTGGGGTTAATTAATAGTTAGGGTGCGAAGTTTATATGAAACCAAGAAAAGTTAGTATCAGTCCGCCTAAGATGTCTGTGGATAAAAAGGAATTGGTACGCCGCGTTCAAGAACGGTTGAGTAAACAAAATGGAGCCGTTGAAGAAATTATTGATGCCACAATAGAAGAAATTTATGAATCTCTAAAACAGGGGGACAGTGTTGCTCTACGGAACTTCGGCACTTTCTATGTCAGAACAGGGCGAGATTGCTGGGTATTTAAGTTCAATCCTTCTCAACGGTTACGTCACGCATTTGGTTGGTCGTCAACTCATAACCCCAAGTCCTAACATGATCTGAAGATGATATTTCTGCTGAAGGTCAAGTTGTGGCCAACATCAAGCCTGATAAAATTCAGTAGCGAAAAATTTGAGTCGATGATGAGCTAGGGAGCGAGGTATGCAAGCAAAAAGCGAAGTCACACTAAAATTTAGTGGTGAATTACCAACAGCCACACCAGCAGCGAACAAAAAAGTTGAAGTCTCACTGACAGATCAGAACGGTGTAGTTTTCACTGCTCAAGTTAATGCAAAAAGCTGGCGTAAGGCTGAAACTAGCGCCTCGGAATTTGCAGACTGGGCTGGGGCTGTATCGGGCAAGCTTGGCCAACGAACAGAGAACGGGTTTGAAATTATTGATGCAGGAATTCAGCTTTTTGAAAAGAAGGCAAAGGAAGTCAAACCAGATGTAGGGGCGGCTTTTGCTGAAGCTGGCGCTTCCTCATAGACAGATTTTCTTGGCGACTCGGTTTTCTTTAAAAGCGATCGCAATAATATGGTTAGTGTTTTCAATACAGCTTGATGGGAGCAACGGATGATAGACTCCAGGAAAATTGCCACCATGCGTCGATGGGTGATGATTTCACTGTTGGGCTTACTTGCCCTGATCATCGGTCATGGGATGGCATTGATTTACCGCATTCAGCCTGGAGTCTCGCTGTGGTTCCCCCCATCAGGGGTAGCGATCGCCTTAACTTTCTGGTTTGGCCCTTTTGGTATTATTCTCACCGGACTAGCATCTTTTTTGATGTCCCCGGCTTGGGGGTTTCATGGTTGGGAGCGATTAAGTGCTTTGGCGGATATGATAGAACCTCTAGTTGCCTGGTTGCTTTACCGTCGTTTTTGGAGAGGTTCTCGAACACTAAATACCCTCAAAGATGCTGCCGTTTTTATTGTCAGTGTACCTCTGATTGCCAGTGCTACCTTGGCGATCATTGGTAACTTAATTTTTTTCGCAATAGGTAAAATGCCTATTAGCAGCTTAAGTACTAATACTCCCCATTGGTGGTTAGGCAATGCAATGGGAGTCATGGCTATTGCACCTACTGCCTTGTTAGTCATCACCCCTTATCTCCAGTTGAGGGGCTGGTTATTAAGTGCTGAACCATTAAACTCTTCATTAGACCCGTCCATTTTTCCACGTTCTCGTCGCTTTCTACTAGAATTCAGCACTATAATACTGCTTTGTGTAGTAATAGCAACCATCACTGTTGCCGAAACTAATCAGAATGGCTTTAGATTTCAGCAATTATCTTTTTTGAGTTTTGTGCCTGTAATTTGGGCAGCAACTCGCTTTGGTGTCACCTGTGGGATGTTAACCTCCAGTTTTTGCGTACTGGTGACGTTGTTTTCCTATCTAGTTGCATACCCCAGCGCTATATCCTTGTCCACGTTTCCCTTAGAGGCGGAAGTACTGCACGTTCACAAGTTTAGTTTATTGGTACAGTGTATTGTTAGTTTATTAGTGGGCATTGCCACTACAGAACGGTCAAAAATTCAAGTAGAGTTAGCAGTAGAAAGAGTCAGACTGGGGGAATATCAGTCCCGTGCTGAATTATCAGAACAACTTATCCAACTCAATAAATCACTGGCGCAAACCAATACTTCCTTAGAAGAATCCCACCAAGAAAAAGATGAATTACTCAAGCGCGAACAAGCCCTCCGCAGTCGTTTGAGTAATATTTTGTCAAGCATGACTGATGCTTTTATTGCCGTGAATCGAAATTGGGAGATTACCTATGCTAATCACCAAGCGGCAAAAATTCATAATTTAGCACCAGCAGACTTGATTGGTAAAAACTACTGGTCACAGTGGACTGGGGCTAGAGGTACAGAGTTTGAGCGAGAATATCAGCGCTCGCTCTTAGAAAATATCCCCGTTCATTTTCACGTATTATACGCACCGTGGGATATGTGGTTAGAAATTCACGCCTACCCTGCTGAAGATGGACTGGGGATATTTTTTAGAGATATCACTGAACGCAAACACGTAGAACAAGAACGTGAATATCTGCTCATGCGTGAGCAGATTGCTAGAAGTGAAGCAGAAAAAGCCAATCGTTTAAAAGATGAATTCTTAGCAGTTCTTTCCCATGAATTGCGTACTCCCCTGAACCCAATTTTGGGTTGGGCAACGCTGCTGAAAAAGAATAATTTGGAAGAAGCTAAAAAAATACGGGGAATAGAAACTATTGAGCGCAATGCTAAATTACAAATTCAACTAATTGATGACTTATTAGATGTCTCCCGCATCCAACAGGGGAAAATGGCTTTAAATATGCAGCCTGTAAATTTAGCTAATACTATTGAAGAAGCCAAGGAAACTGTAAGACTAGCAATTGAAGCTAAGAACATTAGTCTGGAAACTGTACTAGACAATCACATCGGCATGGTTGCAGGTGATGCAGGTCGTTTACAGCAAATTATCTGGAACCTGCTTTCTAATGCCGTTAAATTCACTCCCTCAGCCGGAAAGATAAAAATCATATTAGAACAAGTTAATAGCTATGCCCAAGTTCAAGTTCAAGATAATGGTAAAGGTATTAGCCCAGAATTTCTCCCCTATGTATTTGATTATTTCCGTCAAGCAGATGGCACAACCACAAGACAATTTGGAGGGCTAGGTTTAGGGCTAGCTATTGTTAAGCATCTGACAGAATTACATGGTGGTACTGTGAAAGTAGACAGTGCAGGAGAAGGCATGGGGGCAACATTTACAGTCAGATTACCATTAATGCCTGATAGTCCCCATATAATACCAAAAATCCGACAATCCAATAATGCTTTTAGTTTGCCAGGGTTGCATATATTAGTAGTAGATGATGATGTAGATACAGGTGAATTTCTCACCTACATATTGGCACAATCTGGAGCAAAAGTGACAGCGGTTGCATCAGCAGGTGAGGCTTTAGAAATCTTAGCCAAAACTCAAGTAGATTTACTATTGAGTGATATTGGTATGCCAGGAATAGATGGTTATATGCTGATGCGATTAATTCGAGCTATGCCGTTAGAAAAAGGAGGGAAAATTCCAGCGATCGCACTCACAGCTTATGCTGGAGAAATTAACCAAAAACAAGCATTAGCTGCTGGATTCCAAATGCACTTAGTTAAGCCTGTAGAAACAGAGAGATTATTTCAAGCAATATCAGAACTTTTAGCTACATATCTATAGGGTTATCAGCATTCCTGAAGATACCTGTGATTTGAAACAAAAAATGAAATTTTAACTCATGATATGCTTCTAGTTCAGGACAGACCTTTACTGTCAAAGAAAAAATTGAGATAAGTACAGGTAACTTTGGTACACAAAAGGTTTTTATTATCTCCTTATATGAAGCACCAGATAGAAGTATTTGGGCTTATTATCATCCTGTAGATACAAACCAAAGACAACTATGGAAGCGGGGGTGTTGTCGGATTGAGGAATTAAAAAAGCTGTCAATGGAAGTAAGGGCTGAGTGAATAAAGTATGAAAATTTATAACACTCTAAAACTGAAGTGTCACTAGTGGAGATACTATTACAAACTAAGCAGTTTTTTTGATAGAGACTGCACCGGAAAATAGCAGAGGTGAGAACAATAGATGAGCGTCATCGTTACTTAAAAATTGCTCTCATTATTGTCGGAATTGCCTTTTTACTTATTTATCCCCTGACGAAGATTTGGGCATCAGGCTGGTTATGGCAACCTAGTCAGTACGAATATGAACAAATGATCATTGGTGTTTATGCGACGCTTGGTGTCTTTTTGCTGTTTGCTTCTCGACAACCAGAAGCAAACCTTAGTTTAATCTGGTTCACTGTTTGGTCAAGTTTAGTGCATGGGCTAATTATGGCGGTACACGCAGTAATTGATCCTATTGAACGTGGACATCTGTTTGGTGATGTTCCTGCATTATTATTGGTGGCAATTGTCCTTGCCTTCCTTACGCCGCGCAAAATGGTATCTAGTGTAGTTGATAGTGAAACTGCCCCAAAGGTTCATTTACCGTGAAAAGTATACTGGTTGTGCCGAGCAGTTAATAATGTTTACCAGTCTCGCTGTTTCCAATCCTGGGTATTCATCTATTTATAAGCCATGACATCATCTGGAGACGCAATTTCTACCTCTGCAAATATCTCATTGCAGAGGTATCAGCAATTTGGTGTTGCAGATTCCACCAAATCCTAACAACGTAAAATCAATAATTTTCGCTCTTGATTCCACGAAATAGCCCATAGGTGTAACGTGTAACTGCTAACTATATATATTAAGAACGCATATATTAAGAACGCGAGGAGCATCGTGGGACAGACACAGGATGTCGAATATGTCGGAAAACGTCCAGGTTAAAAGTATCAACTAGGACAGATTATCATCCTGAACATGAAGCCCTTGTTGCCGTTTTATAATGAAAGGATGCAAAAGCTTACCATTACCCGACCTGACGATTGGCATCTGCATCTCCGCGACGGTGCAGCACTGAAAGCGGTTCTGCCCTACACAGTGCGTCAGTTTGCCCGCGCGATCATCATGCCGAACTTGAAGCCCCCTATCCGCTCGGTGGTAGATGCAGCAGCCTATCGCGATCGCATCCTCGCCGCCATTCCAGAGGGGCAACAGTTTGAGCCATTGATGACCCTCTACCTCACCGACAACACTAGCCCCGACGAGATTCTGCGGGCGAAAGAATCCCAGTTTATCAAAGCGGTCAAGTACTACCCAGCCGGTGCAACGACCAACTCAGACTCCGGTGTTACCGATATTCGGAAGTGCGATCGCGTCTTTGAAGCGATGCAGCAGGTGGACATACCGTTATTACTGCACGGGGAAGTAACCGATAACGATGTTGATACGTTTGATCGCGAGAAGGTGTTTATCGAGCGACATTTAATCCCCCTCAAGCAGCGATTTCCCCACCTGCGGGTGGTGCTTGAGCATATCACCACCTCCGATGCGGTACAGTATGTCCTGTCTGCCAACACCATCTCGGCCACAATTACGCCACAACATTTATTGTTTAACCGTAATGCCCTGTTCAAAGGCGGCCTTCGCCCCCATTTTTATTGCCTGCCCATTTTGAAACGGGAGGAGCATCGTCAGGCTTTGTTGCAAGCGGCAACATCGGGGAATCCGAAGTTTTTTCTAGGTACCGATAGCGCTCCCCATACCCGCACCAGCAAAGAAAGTTCCTGTGGCTGCGCGGGATGCTTTTCGGCTCTGCACGCCCTTGAGTTGTATGCCGAAGCATTTGAAAGCGTGAAAGCCCTGGATAAACTGGAGGCGTTCGCTAGCTTCTATGGCCCAGATTTTTATCAACTGCCGCGTAATACCGAGCGAATTACCTTGTCTAAAACGACTTGGCGCGTTCCTGATCAAGTTCCATTTATGGAATCTGGGCTTGTACCTTTGGGGGCGGGGCAGGAAATGACATGGCAAATGGTATGACATGGGAGCAGCGCGATTTTGTGAGGTGCTTAAATTTCGGGTGCTAAATCACCTATTTAGGAGAGCGATTTTTTTCGGGGGAGATGGGCAACAATTAAGCAGGGGACTTAAACATCAATCATCCCAAAGACCTTGAAACTTGGTAGACGCAAGGCAAGGTGTAACGAACAGTATGCTGAATATTTTTATGCCCCAAATAACTCTGAATTGTTCGAGTATCAATGCCTCGATTAGCCAAATAATAACCTGTTCCATGCCGCAGCATATGAGCATGAATAGGGAAAGGTAAACCAGCTAATTCACCAGCCCGCTCAACAATGCCGGCGATTGCGCGAAGCGCAGTGCCAGGGGCAATCGTATCATGTGCCAATGGGCCAAGTCGAGAAGACTGGAAAATATAGGGACTAGCAGGATAATCTCGTTGCAACTGACGGAGAGAGCAAATCTCCAAACCCGAAAGGGGTTGAACCGAGGGTGTTCCTTTTTTGACTCGCTTCACGTAAATTGTGCCACCATTCCAATCTATCTGCTCCCACCGCAAAGATGCCATCTCTGCCACTCGCAATCCGTGACGGTAGCAAAGCAAAATTAGGGTTGAGTCTCGGTGAGCGTGGCGACCCTTGGATTTTTTGATAGCTGACCGCATCGCAGAGACTTCTTCTGGTAACAAATGCTCCCTAGTCCTGACCTCGGAGTATTTGCGAAAGTTAGGCGATTGACGCTCTTGTTTTTTGGTTTTACCAACTTTCGGTGGTTGGACGGTTTGCGGTGTCATGACTCAACCCCCTGAAAACCTTGGGGTGTATGAGCTGATTTTACCAACTTACGCTCCAAAGTTGGGTTTGCACATAGACATAAAAAACAGTCCAGCATTTTACGGTAAATCATCAATGGTAAGTAATTGAAATTACTTACCATTGATGATTTAAGCGACTTGAGATATTTCTTGAGAAGGCTGGCTATCTACTCTAAAACCAGGATACCATTGCTGGAATTTGCTCTCTAATTCTTTATTGAGAACCAACATTCTCACCTGGAGCAGAAGATGAACACCTTTAGGAGTCCAGCGCATCTGCTGTTTTTTGACAAACCGCTTACTAATGACTTGATTAACCGTTGATTCTACGAACCCAGTGGCAATAGCTTCACCATTTCGCCAACGTTCTCCATAGTTTGGGATATAAGCCCCATTATTTGAAATATAGCTGTCAAACTCCCGCACCATTTTAAACAGTTTTTTTAGTTCTATTCGGCTATTACCATCAAAAATCACGATTTCTAGGTCATCCACAAGGTCTTTTATCAGTTGTAAGGCTCTGAACAGGTTTCCATGCCACAGATACCACTTAATTCGTTCCAACTCTTTTGGTATGTCTGTATCTAGTTCGGTATCTTTTTTGCTAAGTCCTTTTGCTGTCTGACTCATCACTGTCAGCCTCATGGTGATATGAAACCAATCTAGTAGATATTCTGCGTTGGGATTGAGATAAAGCTGTAGTTCCCGTATCTTCTCATCACCGTCTGAGAGGAAAGTTACTTGTTGATTCATCTGCATTCCTTGAGACATCAACACCTCAAAGATGCGACGTTGGGGTTTGGTATCGTAAGAATAAACTCCCCCAAACCGCTTAGATGTACCGTCTGCTTTTATACTCTTGCCCACAATAACTTCAAAATTACCTTTGGACAGTGATTTTTTGTCGTAGGAACGAACATCTCCGCCATCCATTCCCAGTACCAACGGTAAATCAGGTCGAGGCAATTCCTCCCAATCTCTGGGACAGCCTTCAATGTATCCTCCTTTTTCTTCCCCCAACTCGTCTTCTAAACGTTGACCAACTGTATGTAAGTTATTCCGTATCGCTGTAGTGTTTATTTCACCTTCTATTGGTAATACTTCCTGTAATAGTTTCACAGATAATCCGTAAGACATCAAAGACCCATACTTGGACTCCAGATACAATAGTTCTCTGGAAGTGCGTTCTGGTAGTAAGTTGGCTAATGGGTTAAAGCTACGGGTTAGTTGTTCTTGACACGGGCAGTGAAATAGTCGATGGCATTGCAGATGCAACTTGCCAAACAATGTGCGGTATACAATTGTACGTTTGTCTTTATGCAACAGTTTCTGGCTACAGTGCAAACATGATTCCTGTTGAAGAGAGTACTCTGCTATCTGTTGTTCGGCTAAGGTGCGTTGGAGACTTTGTAGCAATGTTTTGGCTTCTGCTAGTTTTAGTCCCAAGTTTTCTGGCTGTAAGGAATCACGCGAAATCTCCATGATTTCTTGGGCAACTTGGGAATCTCCATGATCTGACTCCACAACTATTTGGATTTTGACTTTCACACTATTTCCTGCTCAAATAACATTTCTTTATCCCCAGCCACATATTGCTGTAAACGTTGGTTTATTTCTTGGCGGTCAAAATGTTCAACCATTAACCATTGACGTAGTTCGTATATTTCTTCAATATTGCCAGGTAGATCACCTTCTTCCACAATTTCACTGAAGCGATTTGCTATGTGTCTTACTGAGTATTCCTGTTTTTGTGCCATGAACTCCCACGGGCCACCGCAGTCTTCTGGAGGGCAAGCGCGTTTACCATCAATGCACACTGGATAAAAGCAATTTGATTCTGGAGTGAGAATTGCTTCGACTCGAATTTGATGCTGCCAGTTGTCACCGAAGTCATATTCGTATAAAAAACGTTCTCGCATTCGCCAGCCAAAATCTGATAATTTGACAACTTTAGGGTCATCAGAAAACCACATCCCCCCAATTTGAGCAATCCCATAATCCTTACCGTGGATTATGAAACGATGTAAATGGGAATCTGTCCATCCTATTGCTATCTGGATGATGTAGTGCAAATCGGCGATCGTGCTGTCGCTGCGGATTTTTATCCTACGCCAAATCATGGGACTAATGCCCAGGATAAAAATATGAAGCTGGTAGATGACAAGTTGCTCAGAATCGGTCATTGGCTCATCTTACCGCATTGCCAGTGCCATCTCCCCCGAAAAAAATCGCTCTCCGTATTCAACGATTAATGTGGAGGAAGTAGACTTTGAAGACTTCAGCTTTTGGCAAGAAGCAGACCGCATATTACAACAAATAATAGAAGAGGCTCTTCGACAAGAAAGAAGACAGACTAAAGGGATGTCTCTCTAGATGATGGCGCAACTCTTAACCGCTTCGCTCAAATAGTCGGTGTCTGCCACTGCCATTAATCCACTCGTTGAGCTACCCAGATTGTTACAGGCAGCGGCAGACACTCCGCTTCGCCGCCTATTTGTTAAGAGTTGCTAGTGTGTGGTGCTGTCTAATCACGATGGACGCACACTGTGGAATAGTAAATGTCAATATTTATAATAAATTCACTAGACAACTGCGGAAATTGTTTTTCTCTTCTTGTAGTTATAAGATTTACATACATAAAAAATAGATTTTTTTCTTCTCTCTTAAGATAGATTGTTCTTTCTTATGGGGGGAAAAATAGACTTTTTTGAATTTTCATGCAAGTATGTTTTTTGTAACTATCCAGTCGTCAACGTCATGCTAAACCCAGTTTAGTCTATAAGGAATTTGCAAGCATATCTTTGATTTCTATCCCAAAAAGCATAAGTTGATTTTACTTGCACTTAAGAATAGAGAAGAAAACATTCAACAAGTGCTACGGCATATAGTCTGATGTTTATGAATGCTTAAATCCTGGAATTAGAACACAAACCTTATAAGGAAGTTAAATCATGACAGAACCTTTTAGCCTAAGTGTGCTTGGAACCGTTGCTCTAACCGAGGGCATCAAATTCCTTTACAATCAAGCTGGGGAAATTCTCAAACGCTGGTGGGATAAGAAGAAGGATATCGATAAGCAACCAGTTAATCAACCTAATGATACCGAACCCGTTCAGGTTCATCTCCCTCCATCCATCTTTGAGGGACAATTGTCTGAACCTAAGATCCATTTTAACCAGGTTCAGCAGTTGGAAGAGCAAATGAGTGCTTTACGTAGCGATTTATTGGATTATAGTGACGGAAAACCAGTAGACCTTTCAGATGAGAACTTGCTGCAAAGAGTTGATGCGCTTCGCCAGTTAATAGAAGCCGTTTACCAGCAGCGCCTCACTTTTAACTGCTTCCTGTTGCACTAAATGCCGATAGCAGTCTTATATATGATTCGTCCCTTGCCGATGCCCTCAGTGAACTAGGGCCACACCTCACGCCAGAAAAGCTTCCTGTCGTCCTGGATGCTGCTCGTCGTATTCAATCTAACTTTTTCCGTGTCGAAGCCCTCAGCGGGCTAGCGCCACACCTACCACAGGTACTACCCGAAGCCCTGGATGCCGTCCGTCGTATTCAAAATGACTCAGAATATGTATATGCCTTAATTAGATTAGCGCCACACCTACCACAGTTACTACCCGAAGCCCTAGATGCCGTTCGTAGTATTCAGGATGACTTTGCCTGTGCAAAAGCCCTAATTAGACTAGCACCACACCTACCACAGTTACTACCCGAAGCCCTAGACGCCGCCCGTGGTATTCAAGATGAAAGATACCGTGCTGATGCCCTCAGTGGACTAGCGCCACACCTCACACCAGAACTGCTTCCTGTTGCACTCAATGCCGCCCGTAGTATTCAAGATGAAAGATACCGTGCTGATGCCCTCAGTGGACTAGCGCCACACCTCACACCAGAACTGCTTCCTGTTGCACTCAATGCCGCCCGTAGTATTCAAGATGACTTTGCCAGTGCTGATGCCCTCAGTGGACTAGCGCCACACCTCACACCAGAACTGCTTCCTGTTGCACTCAATACCGCCCGTGGTCTTAAATACAACACTCATTGTGCTAGAGTTCTTAGTGAACTAGCATCACACTTACCACAGCTACTACCTGAAGCTCTGAATGTCGCCCGTGGTATTCAAGATGACTTTGCCCTTGCCGAAGCTCTTAGTGGACTAGCATCACACTTACCACAGCTACTACCCGAAGCTCTGGATGTCGCCCGTGGTATTCAAGATGACTTTGTCCGAGCCGAAGCTCTCAGTGGGCTAGTGTCACACTTACCACAAGTACTACAGGAAGCCCTGGATACCGCCCGTGGTATTCAAGATGAAGCAGATCGTGTCTATGTCCTAAGTAGACTCGCGCCACACCTACCACAGCTACTACCCGAAGCTCTGACTATCGCGTATGGTATTCAAGCTGACTTTGCTCGGGTCTATGCCCTAAGTAGACTAGTGCCACACCTACCACAGCTACTACCCGAAGTCCTGGATGCCGTCTTTGAGACTCAAGATTACTTTGTTCTTAGGAGCGTCCTAATTAGACTAGCGCCACACCTGCCGCCAGAACTGCTTCCTGTTGCCCTGGATGTCGCCTATGGTAATGGTATTCAATCTGATGAGAACAGTGCCGATGCCATCAGTGAACTAGCGCCACACCTACCGCCAGAACTGCTTCCTGTTGCCCTGGATGTCGCCCGTGGTATTCAAGATGACAGATACCGTGCAAAAGCCCTTAGTGGACTAGCGATACGCCTACCACAAGTGCTACAGGAAGCCTTGAATACCGCCCGTGGTATTCAAGATGAAAAATACCGAGCTGATGTTTTCAGTAGTTTATTGTCAGTTCTTGACCTTACTTCTATTAAATATCCGTTATGGCATGAAATTCTCCACAACTTATCCCACCACAATCGATATCAATTATTGAAAGATATTCCTAAACTAAGTGATGCCATTATTGCACTAGGCGGTACTAAAGCCTTGGCTGCAACTGTCCGTGCTATTCAGGAAGTGTGGAGGCAGTGGCGGTAAACACGAAAAATAATATCTTCATTAGAGTCAATGCTGAATAATTTTTATTGTATACAATTTGTTGACTGTGTATACACACATTCAACAAAAGAGCCATTTCGTGTAATGCCACAGGTCGTTCCAAAGCTGATTCTCTGGTTGTATTAACCAATGCTAATGGGTAGAAAAATAACGAATATACAAGCCTACAAAAAGCCCGTTT
>NZ_JACJRG010000074.1 GCF_014697125.1 Anabaena minutissima FACHB-250
AATTATTTTTGTATCTCTACCTCAGACTCGCTTTGAGATGTTTTTTATGATAAAAATATGGGCAGTTATCTATTTTGTTTATATTATTTTATCATAACCACTCTATGAGAGCCAGTTTCTTTTAATATATTGCAGTTGCTTTTTAATGGCTTTCCTCCTTTCCTTAAAGTTTACTTTCCTTTTTTTTGCTATTGCTAAATAATCCTTTCTGGCTCTTTTTCTGTAGGTTCTTGGTTTGTTGATATTTGTTACACTTAGGGAGTTATATAATGTATCTATAATTATTTCTGTTTGCTTTCTGGCTTTATTTAATAATCCTAAGTCTGTCGGATAACTTATATCTGCTGGCGCACAACTGGCATCTAATATCAATTTCCCCCGATGGGTCGGCTCACTTTTTGAATCCTCGGCTTCTGACTTTTTTTCTTTTTCTGCCTCCGCTTTTTTTTCTAATCCCTGTTTGACAATTTCTCGATTCACTTTGTTGACTAAGTTTATATCTATTCTTTCTCTAAAGTGAACTAACATTGACGCATCAAATGGGGCATTATTACTATAGCAAGACATTCCTATAAAGTATTGCAGATAAGGATTTTCCCTAATCTGTTCTACTGTCTCCCTATCACTTATTCCTAGTTTTTCTTTGATTATTAATGCTCCCAACGCCATCCTAAATGTTTTAGCTGGCGCGCCCATTTCTGCTGAAAATATTGCTGCGTACTCTGCTTCAAATTCTGACCAAGGTATCATGTTCGCCATGATTACCCAACGGTTATCTGAGGCTAGTTTTCCCCCAACGGGTAGTTCAAAGTCCTCTGCTGCTGTTTCTTGCTTTTGCGCTTTTCGATACATCTTAACGCAACTTGCTACAAGGGTTTTTACCTATTTTATCCTTTTACCTTACACTTTATTTTCTTTTATACCCCCGAATCTCTTGATTTATCTAGGTTTTTCGTTTATTCAGCAAGCCCTAAGTACTTTGCTGCTCCTGAAAATCAAGATTTAGGAATTGTCAAAGCCAAGCGAAAGCCTTTCACCAAGCTGGATTTATCCCCTTTTCCTGCACCCTCTTGACAAATGTGCAATTACCTTAACCTCTCACGAATGCTCTGGAGTACTTATTATCATGATGAGAATTTCTGGTTTTCTAGAGCCAATTGCCCAGCAAGACGTAAGATGCCCAATGTCTAGGATGCCGATAATCTGGGTCTTTTAAAAGTGAAAGTTGCGCTTGCCTTAGTGCTTCTGCCTTTGTGACCTGTTTACTGGCTAATTCTTGATAGAATTGACCAATCAAACGAGTGCCAGATTCATCATCTAAACTCCATAGAGAAGCTAAGGTACTGCGTGCACCTGCTTGAATTGCTACTCCAGCCAGTCCTAAAGCTGCTCGCTTGTCTCCTGTCGCAGTTTCACAAGCACTCAGTACGAGTAATTCAATTGGCTCTGGTCTGGTTTTTTCTCTACTACGTAGCAAGTCTTTTAATTCTTTAACTTTAATCGGTTGATCCCAAGCCAGCACAAAAGTTTCATCAGCATTGGAACTAAATTGACCATGAGTTGCCAAATGCACCACAGAAAAAGGTAAGGAGTCAACCTGTGTTTGTAAAGCTGAACTGGTAAATCTCTGATTCAGAAGAACTTTGCTTGGTACTTGTGACTCAATTGCTTTTAATTCATCACCAACATGGGACAAAGAACTAAATCCATGTCGTGCTTCTGTTAGTCCTGCAACTAAGGTTTTTAGTTGACTTTGACGCAAAGGCTGAGTCACCAACAACTCCAACCCTGGCGTGAGAGCAATACTATATTTTTCTACCAAATACTGTTTTCCATCAAACAAAGCTGCCATTGGCAGATTTCTCAGAGAACCATCCAAGACAAATACTAATGTTTTTACTTGACTTTGAGAAAGCTGTGTTTCTACAGGACGAATCAACCAGTCGTAAACTTTTGCAGATAAATATTTTCCCTCCACTGTAGTATAAGGCTTTTCTAAATTCTGTCTCAATTGCTCTACAATTTCTTCTACTTCGTGTTGAGTGATTTTGGTAGCGTAGTGGCGTAGTGTTTGTTGGGGTAGACTCAGAATTACTTCTAGTCTGTCTTGAAGAATAATGGGATAAATTACTGCCGCCGATAACTGTTGAATCTGCTCAATCGGTACTATCTGACCCTGTAGACAAGCAGAACGAAAGAAGTTGTCAAGTTCAGCTAATTGCAATGATTCTATTACTTGCCGGGCTTGTTTTAGTTGCTGCTGGGTGGGTTCTAAGCCTTCATCTGGATTCAAAAGTAATTCTACATATTCACGATATACAGGCTCTACAGTTTCACGAAAAGAAAATTGAATATCATTGTTAATTGCTACTAAGTCACTCCGCAGAGATTTTAACGTAGTGAAAGCTACTTCATAGGCAGATGTTGCTGGCTTAATTGCTCCTTGGGCTTTTAAAATACGTCCTAATTGCCATTGCCATTGATAGGCAATTTCGGGCGCATTAATCGCTTGGGCTAGTTGCAGAGCCTGTTGGGTTAATTCTTGAGCATTTGACCATTGCTGAGTCTGTTCGTACAATCCACCTAGATAGCCCAAAGCGTAAGATTCAGCTTGTTGATCGCTCAGGCTTTTGGCTTGTTTAACTGCCGTGGCTAGCAAGTTAGCAGATTCATTTGGTTTTTGACTTGCTAATTTCATGAGACTTTTGGCCAGATTAATCCTGGCGTAAATTGTCTTACGACTGGGAGGCAATTTAGTCAACGTGGACTGGGCTTGTTGCCAAAGATTTTCAGCTTCTTTTACTTGTCCAGTTGCTATCAATAAGTTCAGTTGATTGATTTGAGCCTGAGTCTGCGTGATGGAGATAGTCGCAGTAGCTGCTGCTTGTTGGTAGTATGTTAATGCAGTTTTTGTATCACCTTGAGCATAAGCTGTGTTACCCAGACTGAGTAGGGTGTTACTAAGTTCTTGTTTAGGTAAATTAACTTGATTAATCATCTCCAAACTTTGCTGCAAAACCCTAAGGGAATTGCTGAGATCACCTACTAATCTAAGAGTATTTCCCAGGCTACGCAATCCTGTAGTTTGCAATTGTTGATCTGGCTGTTTTAAAAGTGCTTGTTCTATTTCAGCTAAAGTTTTACGCGCCTGGAGGTAAAGCCCCAAAGCTTGTTGAGCTTGAGCCTGATTGATTAAGCTGCCAATTCTACCTTGTAGATTGCCTGCTGTGGTGTACATAGCTGTAGCTTGTTGCCAAGTGGTAAGGGCTTGTTCTGCCTTACCTTGAGCTAATTGCAAACTTCCTTGGGTATTAAGAGCTTGGGCAAAGATGAGTTTTGCTGGCTGAATTGTCTGTGTTGATTTTCGGATTAAGTCCAGACTAGAATCAATTGTCTCAGTTGCCTGCTGCCACTGTCCCAATTCTTGATAAGCCAGGCAGAGATAATTGAGGATCATTGCTTGAGACAATATATTTTTTTCTGCTGGAAGTGCCGATCGCCAAATATTTACAGCCTCAGTATATCGTTGTCCTTGGTATAGTTCTCTGCCTTGCTGAATTAACTGTGTTGTTAGCTCTGAATTGAACGGGGGTATAGAGGGGGATGTCTGAGCAGTGGAAGCTTGGACTTGATGCCATCCGAGGCTGAAAGTTAAGCTCATACCTAGTAAGACACAAAGCAAAAATGCACCAATTCGTCGCATAAACTGCGACTGTTTTTTGACCATGTGGAAATTAAGCATCAGTTTTGAGCAAAGGGACAACTAACAGACGTGAGCGAGGAATGATGAGGGGTTGTAGTGGGGGCTTGGGCTAACAGGGTAATCTTGCCATCAATACTAGTTACCCATCCTTGGGCTTCGATGATGGCTGTAGGTTGTGGAGACACTGAACTTGTTTCTTGTCTAGAGCTACTTAACTTTTCCTTGGGCAGCTTATAAGATTGGAGGTCTTGCCAGATAGCATCACTACTCGAGGGATCGCTGGGCTTTGACGGTAAACCACCCCGTCCTGTAACTACGAATTCACTTTGTTGACTAGCTGTTGCTTCTCCAGCACCTCTACAGGTTTGAGCTATGAGTTTGGAAGCCTCTACTACATTTTCGGGTAATGCCACGAGTCCACTATCAGGATCTAAATCGGGTGTGTTAATTAATACCTGACCATTCAAAGATGGGTTAGCTTGGGAAATGGCAGTGATATCACTTGTGGAGAGCGATCGCGGATTTAACTGATTGGGGTCGTTCGTGGCTAGTAGTCTTTCTATATCTGCACGAGTGCGTGATGTTAATCCCAAGATACTTTGAGCTGTAATATCTATTTTGCCACCACTACCATTAAAAGCGTTGGCTGTAATATCGTTATTTTCTAAAGGTGCAGCAATAATAAATGGGGCATTAATCCTAATGTTACCTCCATTACCACCAGCCTGAGTAGTACCGGCTGTGGTTGAAATAACGCTGTTGCGCCGGAGTAACAGTAAGTCGTTGAGTTGCAGCCGGATATTACCACCACTGTTACTTGCTGTTTCCGCAGAGATCGTTGCTTGGTTATCGAGGGTTAATCTACCTGCTTGAATATCAATAGTGCCGCCTATGCCACTACCTTGGTTATCAACAGCAACTTTGGCGCGATCGCGAATGATAAACTCTTTGGGGTCAATGAAAATACTGCCACTGTCACCACTCGCATTGGCAGTGGTATTAGCAAAAATGCCGCTCCCGTCACCCGCTAAAGTCACGCGATCGCTTACCATCAGAGTAATATTTCCAGCTTTGTTGCTACTACTAGTTGAGGCGAGTAGTCGTCCGCCACTAGCAGCTTCAAATTTATCTGCAATGATTTCAATATTACCTGCATTGCCAAGTCCGGCTGTACTCGCATTAATGAGAGCGCGATTAGTTACAGCTAGATTTTTAGCTGTCAGTTTGATTGTACCTCCATTACCCACTGCTCTAGAATCAACGGAACTCTCAATAGTGCTGAGATAATCATTATTGAGCAATCCGTCAACCCAGATGGAATTACGAGCATGAATGTCTATATTACCAGCTTCTCCTTGCCCCAATGTGGCACTACTAAGTGTTGCACCATTGGTAACTGTAAGATTTCCTGTATTAATGGTCAGGTCTCCACCCTTGCCCACTGCATCAAGAGATACTAAAGTAAATATGCCACTGCGTATGTATTCAATACTACTACCATCCAATAAATCCTTAAAGGTATTATTCACACCATCAAAATTAGCAGTATCGCTAGCATTAATGATGATGTTACCTGCATTGCCTTGTCCGACAGTACCAGCACTGATTTGAGAGCCATTTTTAGCAGACAGTATTTGTGTTGTAATTGATACGTTTCCACCACCTCCTTCTCCAATAGTTGAGGCATCAACTTGAGCTTGATTCAATAAAGAGAAAGAATTAGTAGTGATGCTAATATCTCCTCCTTGACCAATAGCTCTTGGGGCTACGCGACTGAACACACCTGCACTGGCGTTAGTAGCATCGAAGATCACAGAATCACTAGCAATTATTTCCAGATCACCTGCATTACCTTGACCAAGGGTGGTTGTGCTGATGTCAGAATCGGTCAAAATTAGGGATTTTGTAGTAATACTGAGTTTTTCTCCGTTACCTTGTGCATTTCTGGCTATTTGGGTGGTTAACAAGCTTCTTTCACTAAGATTTATGGAATCGTTGGCTATGATTGTGACTTTGCCGACATTTCCTTGTCCAAAAGTGGCACTGCCGATTTGGGCTGAGTTGGATAGAGAGAGTTTATCCGTAACTAGTGTGAGATTACCGCTCTTCCCTTCGCCAATCGATTGAGTAGCTATAGCCGTAAAAGAACTATTGCTGTCATCTGTGTGTCCCAAAGTAACTGAATTACTGGTGTTAATGTTAATATTGCCGGAGTTTCCTGTCCCCAAAGTGATTGCATATATTTGTGCGCCATTAATTAAGGATAAAGAGCCTGTTTTGAATATGACATCAGCTCCTTTACCTACAGTTTCCGGTGCAACTAAGCTGCCAATCCTAGATCCATCTAAAAATACTGAATTGCTAGCATTAATTAGCACTTTTCCTTGGGTATTTTCCGATGTCTCATTAATAAAAGTCAATTGCGAAAAATTGAAAAGCTGTAAGTCTCTAGTGTTGATAGCGATACTACCACTATTCCCAGTGATTTCATTGACGAAGGCTCTGATAGCGGTTCTATTATCCAGGAATACATCTGCTCGTTCTGCACTCTCAGGAAACTGGAAATTAACATGGCGATCGCTGAACTCTAAACCTACTATCCCTTGACTTGATAAGCCGCCTAATTCAATCCGACCACCAAAAGACCACAAAAGTCCCCTATCTATGCTGACATCACCACCTACAAGAGCTAAGGTTTTGTCATCGCCGCCAACAAGACTAGCTGCTTGCACTTGAATAGCCGCAGGCTGAGTGCCAAATTGTAAACCCAATGGCACATTGACTACTAATAGAGGAACTGTTTGCGGATTCTTGGCACTGAAGATCAAACCATTTTCAAACACTAAGCTGTCTGCTGTAGTTGTGACAAATGAACCTGCAATGTCTAAGGAGGCATTTGCACCAAACAAAATCCCGTTGGGATTAATTAAAAATAGATTGGCATTACCTAAGACTCCTAACGTTCCTAAAATTTCGGAACGGTTGTTGCCTGTGACGCGTGTGAAAATGTTTTGGACTCCGCTTGGGTTGGAGAAGTACACCCTTTGCCCATTGTCAAGACTAAATTCTTGAAAACTATGGAATAAGTTAGCTCCTCGGACTGCACCACCGTCAATGCGATCGCCTATTGCTCCTTTTACCTCAACTCCTTGGTTGAAGATTGATAGTTCACCTCCCAAGCTAGTATCAGCTTTAATTTCCGCCAGGACAGGGTTTTCTGCCAAAATAACCGAACTAAATGCCGAGATAGCTAATCCAAAAACTAACAATTTCCTGAAATACTTAATGCCTTGCTTGTCTTTCATGGTTGTGTACAAATTTCAAAGAGATGAACTTTTGTCTTCTTCAATGCTGGGATGTGCAACAGGGAATAATGGGAGCAGAAGCAAGGCTATCTAATTTAACTTGTTGAAGTAATTCATTCCAAGCTGATGTGATTTCCGGATCTTTACGTTTACTCAGTTGAATTTGTTGCCCTAAAGTCGTTAAGGCATCGTACCAAATACCATTTTGGGCAAAAAAGGCTGCTCGTTCTAGAGGAGTTTTAGCCGCTTCTAGTTGCTCTTGTAGTGTTGGGTTGAGAACAACTTGCATCATTGAGCCTTGAACATAAACGGACGCTGAGGATTTTTCTGCATCGCAATAAATAGAAAAAGTCCATCGATAAGATTGGCCGGCTACTAAAGGCTCTTGAGGCTGTACTAGTAGGCTGATGATCCCTGATTGTGTTTCCGGTGGATTAAATTTTGTCTGATAGATATAATCATCTGCTTCGTCTTGAATGACGAACTCTACAAGAACTTTGGCAGTCAATTTTTCAGGTACAAAAAACCAAAATTTCGGGTTTGGGGATGCGGACTTTCCCCAAACTGCATCTTTTATGTCTGTATTATTTATGGGTACTAAAGCTGTTAGAGTTTCATACTCCTTACAAGGGCCTCGACTACCTCCACCTCTACGTCGTCCTCTGGGTTCTCCTGGCTTTTTTTGAACTTCTGCTGGGATATAGCGGATTTTTCGAGATGATATTAAGGTTTGACTGTGTACAGGTTGCCCATTGCCTGGTAATTCAAAAATACTCAAGATAATGACAGAGATCAGCGTGACACATTGAAACAAAAGCACCTTGTTCATAACAAAATTATCTTGTGTTAATCAAATAACTGCTTAGGAATCGTTCTATTCGGGCTATCAAATACATTGAAAGACTGAGAATCAGAGGTAAAATAGTCGATGAACTATTAATTCTTCATACGCATTATATAGTAATATTCGTGCGTAAATTTTATCAAACACACTCAAAACATGAACTGATAATCGTTGAATTATTAATCCTATAAATAGTGATTAAGCAGAGCTAATGGGAAAGATAAAACTATGTAAAGAAAAACAAAATAGTCGGAAATCCTTTTTCTTCTTGTTTCTTGTCCCTCTCTTACTCCAATAAAAAAGATTCATCGCAACCCACTTAATTTATTGCGGTCGAATAAAAAAGAAAATGTGTAAGCCTTAGCAAAAGCCTTACCATTGCCAATTAAATTTCATAATCATATTAAATACAATCTTTTCTTAACCTCTTGTTAATAAGCAGTATTTACTCTAAGGCATTAGCGTTTTTCAAGTTCATGCGTCCTCGCCAAAATATCTCGGAAAAGTTTGCCACTTTCCTAAAATTTGATACTGACCACTTTGGTGAGTGGGTCTATGATGCCAAGCTGCGGCGCAGCATCGAAAAGTGTTTGGCACAGACATCAAAAACGCAACTCTCAGAGAATTTTTGGGAGATTTACTGGCATAGACACTGGCAAAATCAGCCTAACTTTTTAGCGGCAGGACATCTATCAGCTTATTTGCAAGAAACTTGTTTTTGGGCTGTGAAAAGAACGATTCTCCAATTTGTCAGTGTGCAATATAGTTTTTCTGACTGTTTTCAAATTGCGATCGCTGAAGTACCAAAAATTCTGCAAGCTTGTGACCCTGACCAAAAAGCCAGCCTCAAAAGCTACAGTTATGTGGCTTTTGGCAATATTATTCGCGATACATTACGTCAGAAACAAGAAATAGATTTTTGCAACGATTGGGCATTATTATTGAAATTAAGTCGCAAGCGACTACACGAATCATTACAAAAGGCTGGACTAACAGATGAAACTATTACTCGTTATTTGTTAGTTTGGAAATGTTTTACAGATGGCTATATTCTGAGCAAATCATCAAAAGTGAGGAAATTGGACAAACCGGATGAAGATACATGGAAAGTGATTGCTCAACTCTACAACCGCGATCGCTTAACACAACTCAATCCACCAGGAGCAGAATGCAACGCACAAACTTTAGAAAAATGGCTGCTTTTGTGTGCCAAACACGCACGTTCTGACTTATATCCTATTGTCTCTTCACTCAACGTCTTTAATCTAGGTCAAACAGATACGGAATTACAAGATGATTTACCAGATACTACTGATAGTGACTCTTTATTGACAGATTTAATTGCCGCAGAAGAAGCTGAAACTCGCAAATATCAACAACAAGAAATCCACAACCTATTAGTTACTACCCTGGCAAAACTACCGCCTCAATTACAAAATTTGCTCCAACTATACTATCAGCAAGGACTAACCCAAACACAAATTGCCCAACAGCAACAAATTCAGCAATATCAAGTTTCACGGCAATTAGCTAAAGCCAGAGAATACTTATTGCTAACAATTACTAAGTGGAGTCAGGAGACGGTGCATATTTCTCCCACTTCCAACGTGATTAAAAATATTAGTGCAGTATTGGAGGATTGGTTACAGAATTATTTTAGTAATTTGCCATCTTACTCCTCAATGGAGCAGTAGCTATGTCCTTATTTTGTGTTTCGCTAACTCAAATTTGGCTAGAGGTTTCTCCTGCAATTCAAGATCAGGCTTGGCAACACAGTCAATCTTATGTCAGTCCCTATAGTCGTTGGAATGCCTTTCTGAATCAAGTTTGCTTGAGTACCTTTCTTCCCTGGTTACAGGCGGAGTATGCACCAAAAGCCTTGAGTGACAAACAGCCTAAGAATTGGGAACTAGTAATAGGTATTGCCATCAAGCTGGAGGCAAAACGCCTGATTCTGATCCCAAATAAAGATTTAGAAACTAGCAAATTTTATGTACCACAAGAATGGATAGACATTCCGCAATGGGCAGGAGATTATTATCTAGCAGTACAAATCAATCCTGATGGGCAATGGATGAGAATTTGGGGCTATACCACCCATGAGCAATTAAAAAATCAAGGTAGCTACGATCCGCAAGAGAGGACTTACTCTTTAGATGCCAATCAAATGATTGAAGATATGAGTGTACTTTGGGTAGTACATCAACTATATCCCGAAGCACAAACACAAGCTGCGATCGCTCCTTTACCTGATTTATCGATTACTCAAGTAAAAAACCTCTGGCAAAGGTTAGCAAATCCGGCAATTACCAATCCCCGGCTAGAATTACCTTTTGAAATCTGGGGAGCATTACTAACTAGGGAAGATTGGCCACAACCACTACAACCAGAGCCAGTGTTGGTCAATCTCCGTCAATGGTTACAAAATATTTTTACAGATAATTGGCAAACACTCGAAACACTCTTGGGTACACAGCCCGATTTCGCCTTCAGCTTTCGCCAAGCTAGTTATGAAAATGAACAGTCTATTCAACGAGTCAAGCTAATTGAACTACCAAACAGCAGTCAATCCGTATTGTTAATGTTGACCTTGACAACATTAACAGACACTAGGGTTGGAATCCGCGCTCAGTTATCTCCAACTGAACGTAACCTCTACCTACCTGAAAATCTCAGACTAGCATTGATTTCTGTTTCCGGAGAAGTTGTCCAATCAGTAGCAGCAAGGGCAGCAGATAACTCCATCCAACTCAAACGATTTAGATGTCCTGAAAACACCCACTTTAGTCTTCAGGTGGCCTTAGATGATTTCTACTTCTCTCAAGAGTTTGTTAGTTAACGTCAGAAATTTGTAGAAAATAACATAACTCATCCCCATTCCCCATTCCTTCGCCATGAGTAAACTGATCGTCCTCAATTTAGGAAAAGGAATCTTAAAACAAGGGTTTCCTACGGTCATAGCTCAACTATGGCAAACAGATGCTCCCACTCCTATGCAATTCACTGGTGAATTACCTGCTGCACCAAAATTAGAGTCTCTTTATCGACGTTGGCAACAAATGTATATAGCCTTATATGCCCATTTAGGGTGGCGCAGTCACAACATTGCCGACTTTGAAGACTTTGAAATTGATGAAGAAGACATTACTTATATTTCCCAGACGGAATTTGACAACCTCTGCCAAGAATTACAACGCAGTCTCAATTCATGGTTAAATAGCCCACCATTTCTGAATATTGATCGCAAAATACGCACACAACTCTTACCTACAGAAGAAATTCGCTGCATCATTACTGCTGAATCTCCGCAGGTTTTACAGCTTCCTTGGTGTCTTTGGCATTTTTTTAGCGATTATTCACAAGCAGAAATAGCTCTGGGTCCGCCAGAATATACCCGTTCTGTGAAAACAAATCTGAAGAAGACTCAAGGTAAAGTCAGAATTTTAGCTATTTTAGGCGATCGCCAGCAAATTGATATTGAAACAGACCGAAATTTACTTCAGCAGCTACCCCACACGGAACTCAAGTTGTTGGTTGAACCCAATCGTTCCCAACTCACAGAACAATTATGGCAGTCTGGTTGGGATATTCTTTTTTTTGCGGGGCATAGTTCTAGCCAAGGAAGGGGTCGAATATCGCTAAATTCTGGCAACACTTTAACTATTGAGCAATTAAAGTATGGATTACAGCAGGCGATCGCGCAAGGGTTGCAGCTAGCAATTTTTAACTCCTGTGATGGTTTAGAACTAGCACAAGATTTAGCTGATTTGCATTTACCGCAAGTTATTGTCATGCGCGAACCTGTTCCAGATCAAGTAGCACAAGAGTTTTTGAAGCACTTCTTAGTGTTGTTTTCCCAAGGGAAAACTTTATACGCAGCTGTTAGAGAAGCCAGGCAAAGACTACAGTCTCTAGAAAATGATTTTCCTTGTGCTACTTGGTTGCCCATTATTTGCCAGAATCCAGCAGAAATATCACCAACTTGGCAGAATTTATCTGGTCAGAGGAGGAGTTTAAGACTACCACGTCCTCATCTGGCGCAGTTAAAGGCGGTTTTTCTCACTAGCTTTATAACTACTTTCATCATCGTATTGATCCGCTTATTAGGAGGACTGCAACCATTAGAGTTAGGGGCATTAGACCAGTTGATGCGATTGCGCCCCAAAGAACAACCAGACTCGCGGCTATTAATTGTAACTGTTACCGACCAAGATATTCAAGCACAGGGACAAGAACCCCGGCAAGGTTCTCTCTCAGATAAATATCTCAACTTACTGCTAGCAAAACTAGAACAATATCAACCAGCCGCTATTGGCCTAGATATATACCGAGATTTTCCTGTGAGTGCCAACCAAATAGAACTAGCCAAGCGGATGCAAACAAGCGATCGCCTAATTGCCATTTGTAAACGTGCTGATCCAGAATACGATCCGACAGGTATCTTACCTCCACCAGAAATACCAGAAACTCGGCTCGGTTTTAGCGATTTTATCGAAGATGAAGACAGTGTACTCCGTCGTCATTTGTTAGCAATGACTCCCACCCCGGTTTCATCCAGTTGTACCCCATCTGATGCTTTCAGCATCAAAGTTGCTTTTGTTTATTTGCAAGCACGAGGAATTACAGCCCGATTTACTCCAGAATGGGATTTACAACTGGGGAATAAAACTTTCCAGCGATTGCATAACCGGACTGGCGGTTATCAATCGATAGATGCTCAAGGTAGCCAGATATTATTAAATTACCGTTTTTCGCCCACAGTACAGGCGATCGCTCCCCAAGTTACTATTAGTCAAATATTGAATGAACAAGTTAACCTCCAAGCCATCAAAAACCGGATTATTCTGATTGGTGTAACAAGTAATAGTAGTAGCGACTACTGGTTTACACCATCTGGTAAAAGTCCTGCAAAAGTAGTACCAGGCCTAACTATTCAGGCACAGATGATCAGTCAGATTCTGAGTGCAGCTTTAGATAATCGAGACCTGTTATGGGTTTGGACTCAAAGAGGAGAAATTTGCTGGATTGGGAGTTGGTCTTTGATAGGTGGTCTACTGGCTTGGTATTTTCCTAAAAAGTCTTACCTAAGTATTGCTGTAGCTACAGCATTAATGACACTGTTGGGAGTTTGTTATCTAGCACTAACCCAGAATGGCTGGATACCTCTCATACCATCAGGAATCACATTGGTATTTACTATCCCTCCAGTTAACTATATCAGTAAAAAATTACAAAACAGCTAGAAACTTGAGAGTATTGGGTTTCTCACAAGGTTTTTTAACGTATTGACGGCAGGATAAGGGTTTCAGATTCCAAACTACTTTTTTTGACAAAATGCTTATGTATGCTTGATTTTGCCAGTTTTGCAAAAATTTATCTATGCTCTTATTTTGGTAAAGGTATTGGTATTGAGTTATAGTTCGTGTAACGCTTTCACAGTAAGCTTTTTATCTTTTGTGGACAAGTCTATTTGTTTACCAAAACGAGATCGCATAACTAAACCGCAACCCAATCCCGTAAATACACCCAAAA
>NZ_JACJRG010000075.1 GCF_014697125.1 Anabaena minutissima FACHB-250
CACGTCTTCCGAAACTACTCAAATGATAAAAGTCCCTCGTCTTTTATTTGAGCGTTTGAGGGATATTGCTGTTTACGCTGCCTGAGTAAATCAAAAATGGATAAAGTCGAGCTAAATACTGGTTCAGTATTTTTCTCAGTTGTTTACAATAGGTAAACCATCTTCCTGGAAAGCAGTAATATAGCCTGCGATCGTTCATATGACTTTCTACACAAGCTATCTCGCAAAATAGCATACGAAAACCAAGTTATTTGTGTAGAAGATTTAGCAGTTAAGACTATTGCTGTGTCAAGTTATTTTTGATGGTTTGTAGTAAGGACTTAAGTTTTTACTACAAACTTGCTTATCCATCAATTCAACTTGATGAAATACTATAGCTACTCACTAGAACATCTTTCAACCTATACTTATGGCCTCCGGACACATTCGCAACATCGGACAGTGAGAGTTTAGTGAGTTTGGACTCTTTAGGGTTTTGTTTGGTCTTATTTTTCTTCATTGTTTTCATGGATGTAATCTCCTTCTGTTCCCTTATATGGGAAAGATAATTCCATTCCCTGGGCTTTCACCTGGGCTTTGGTTGAGTTGATAGTATTAATTTAGTCTGAGGTTGTAAGAGCGCACATCGGATCAATGTCATTACTTAACCGTGACATTTATCATTACTAAATTTACTTTCTCTAAACACCTGCATAACTAGGGGTGGATCTAGCGAAGACACTGTTGGCGAAATATTTCTTCACAATTTGAGCAAGTAAGATTGCATGAAAATTCTAGTTGTTTTCGCCTTAACGGGTGACAAGGTGGTTAAGCTGCAATAAATATTAGAATGTTCGCGAAGCGTTCCCGAAGGGTAGGATTACGAATTTTGGAGTTAGGAACTAGCTCTTCTGCCCTTGGAGGGGATGTAAGACCAAAGTCTTCGGGACGTAAAAAATCTACGAAGGTCGAGGCAATCCCTGATGAATTGGGAAGCCTACACTGACCTTTCGGTACAGTGTAAGTTCACTTGGATTGACACTGCAAAACTTGAGCAGCAGTCAACTTGAGATCGGTAAATATCGGTGAAGCGATCGCGTTATTCCCTGTATATACCTTCTCTTCATAAAAACCCTCTACCCATTCCAAAACCGTGACTCGCTCTTGTATCGGATCGACAATCCAATACTCAGCAATACCCCGCGCTGCATACTCTGATCGCTTATAGCGATAATCACGACTGCTTTGATTTGGACTCACCACTTCCACTACCAATAACGGTGGTGGCATTTCTGGCATGACAGTAGATCGTTTAGCACCCTCCATCGCCGTCGCCAACTCTTCAGAAAATACCACCAAATCAGGAACGCGCACCCGTGAGCCAGTAGTCACAATTTCTGTTTTCATCCGCAACTGAGAAGATGAGATACCTAATTGCACAAGATAAACAAGGATAAACATGGCAATTCGTTGATTTCTCTCACTCTCAGCCGGCATCGGTAGCAGTTCTCCATCTTCCAATTCATACATTGCATCTGTGCCATCGTCATAATTAAAGAACTCCTCCAGAGTCATTTTCACAGATAGAGATTGATCTAGTGTGATTGCCATAATCACCTTACTTGCTCGTTAAAATATCAGCTTAATCTATTATCGCAATATCTCCTCTAAGTCCTTAGAGGGTATTAGTTGCAAAACCGTAGGCGATATCACTAACTTCGTGACAATCTTTACGGCTAATTCCTATACCGATTAACTGTAAATTATCCTCATTGAAAATCTATATTATTGTGAATAGTTCATCTGACAATTCTCCTTGGGCAACTTTGGTAACAGAACCAGTCATAGAGATATAAAAGTCATCTTTAATCTGAATCAAAATTTCTCCCCCAGGCATTTTTACGATAATTTCAGAATCACACAAACCAAGTTTATGTGCAGTAGCCGCCGCCGCACTGCTACTGCTACCTGAAGCTAAAGTGTAACCAGCACCTCTTTCCCAAATTTCAATTTGAATAGTATTTCTATCTAAAACTTTCATAAATTGCACATTAGTGCGATTGGGAAATAAGGGATGAACTTCTAGAAGCGAACCATACTTTTTTGCAATGGCGGGACTAGTTTCACCTAGAGGAATTACGCAGTGTGGATTACCAATTGTCGCTGCACAAAAATCAAAAGTTTTATCACCAACAGTAATTTTTTCTTGGATGACTTCTCTCTCATCTCCTACTACTGGAATATCAGAACTCCAAAAGCTGACTTTCCCCATCTCTACTTGGACGGTTTTACCTGCATCTTTAATTACAGATTCCACTATTCCACCCACAGTTTCAATTGAGAATGGCTTTTCGTCAACAAGACCCATATCCCAGAGGTAACGGGAAAAAATCCGCAGTCCATTACCACTTTTTTCGGCTTCACTTCCATCGGGGTTGAAGATGCGTAAAGCGAATTGTGCGGTTTCTGATACGAATGACCCTAACAAAATACCATCAGAACCTATACCGAAATTGCGATCGCAAATTATTTTAATTTTCTCAGGGGTCAAATCAAATGATAAATCTTGGGAATTGATAACTAAATAATCATTACCCAAAGCATGATATTTACAAAACTTCAACATTTGAGGCTAGTAGTGAAACTGTCTTTAGTCGCTGCTGATTTTTGCTGCTTCTAACTTTTGTCGAATTGCGGCTTGAATTTTTTCATCAAAATCAGGATCTTCTGGACTGGCAATGATTTTGTGTGGTTGCTGATTAAGTCTATCTAGGTATGCTTGGAAAGCAGCTTTATCCTGACGGTTGCAAAGAAAGTATTGCTTCAATTCTGCATCTGACATTGCACTATAATTAACTTGGCTCATCAAAATACCTCTCCATTAGGTAATATTTGAAACTCAAGCTCTTCGTTATGTCCGGCTAAAATGTAAATGTTCAAAGTTCTGTTATCTAAGCATATAAGATGTATGGGCTGAAGCATAGTATACGTCAGTTGATAACCAACGCGATATAAACTCTTTAATTGAGCCTCAGTAGCCTCTCTAGTCAATCAATCCACCTGCTATCTATTTTTACACTCATCGCGGACAACGGTACTCTCATAGTTTTGAGGCAAGGTTGAAGAAGAACAAATACTTACAACAACCTTGACTCTAAAACTGCTACACTTTTTCAGCAGTTACTTCTGTTTGCTTCTTTTGCGTTTGCAAAGATGCGTACAAACGATTCAGGGCATTAACATAAGCTTGTGCAGACGCAACTATGATGTCAGTATTGGCTGCATGACCAGCAAATACTCTCGATTCATAGCGTAAGCGAATAGTCACTTCCCCAATTGCATCTATACCACCTGTTACTGACTGCACAGAAAATTCAATCAACTGGTTGGGTACATTTACCACACGGTTAATTGCTTTATAAACTGCGTCTACTGGCCCTGTCCCAATGGCTGCGTCGGTGAGTTCTTCGCCTGTGGGGGTGCGGAGGGTAACTGTAGCTGTAGGACAAGCATTGCTACCGCAGGAAACCTGTACCAATTCTACCCGGAATAAATCGGGGGCTTGTTGGATTTCGTCGTTAACAATTGCTTCCAAGTCCCAATCAGAAATTTCTTTCTTTTTGTCGGCTACTTCTTTGAATCTCACGAAGGCTTTATTGAGTTCCGTTTCTGATAGTTCAAAACCCAATTCTTTCAACCGGGTACGGAAAGCATTACGCCCAGAATGTTTGCCCAAAACTATTTGATTGTCTGTTAAGCCAATCAATTTGGCATCCATAATTTCGTAGGTGAGTTTATTTTTCAAAACTCCATCTTGGTGGATTCCTGACTCGTGAGCAAAGGCATTTGCGCCGACAATTGCTTTATTTGGCTGCACTAACATTCCCGTCAAATTGGAAACTAAACGGGATGTTTTGTAAATTTGGCGGCTGTCAATATTTGTTAGGGGTTCTTCCGAATCTGCTGGTCTACCCAAGAATGGATTAAAATATTGCCTGCGAACGTGCATCGCCATAACTAATTCTTCTAAGGCGGCGTTTCCTGCTCTTTCACCTATGCCGTTGATGGTACATTCTAATTGCCTTGCACCATTTTTGACGGCTTCTAAGAAGTTAGCAACTGCCAAGCCTAAATCATTGTGTCCGTGAACAGAAATAATCGCTTGATCGATGTTGGGGACGTTTTCTTTAATCCCCTTAATTATTGCCCCAAATTCGCTGGGTGTGGTGTAACCAACTGTATCGGGAATGTTAACTGTTGTTGCGCCGGCTGCGATCGCTCGCTCTAAAACTTGATACAAAAATTCAGGATCAGAACGTCCGGCATCTTCGGGGGAAAATTCCACATCATTGGTGAAACTCTTGGCATAGGCTACCATTTCTTCGGCGATCGCAATTACTTCTGCTCTAGTTTTTTTGAGCTTATATTGCAGGTGAATATCGGAAGTCGCAATAAAGGTATGAATTCGCCCTTTTGCTGCGGGTTTAATCGCCTCGGCTGCGGCTTTAATATCATCATGTCTAGCCCTCGCCAAACTGCAAATGACAGGGCCATTTTCTGCGCCGACAGTTTGAGCAATTTTGCTTACTGCTTCAAAGTCTCCGGGACTAGCAAAGGCAAACCCAGCTTCTATGATATCTACACCCAGACGCGCCAACTGTTTAGCGATCGCCAGCTTTTCATCTATGTTTAATGTTGCCCCTGGACACTGTTCACCATCGCGGAGTGTCGTATCAAATATAATGATTCTTTCTGGTTTATCTGTCATTTTGGCTCATCGTTTTAGTTTTACTTTTAATATCGCTTACATTAGTTGTTCTAGTCTTAACTTTGTAAATAATTGCTAAGGCTATTAACCTTCTGCTTTTTCTATTTTGTCTCTAATATCATTTAAGTCTATATATCGATCTGTGGCGTTACGTAACTCTCTGGCGATCATCCCTTCTGTTGAAACCACTGTAATGTGAGTATTTTTGGAACGCAATAGTTCAATTGCTCGTTCAAAGTCGCCATCACCACTAAATAAAACTACTCGGTCATACTGATCTACTGTATTAAACATATCTACAACAATTTCAATATCTAAATTAGCTTTTTGCGAGTAGCGACCGGAGGAATCATCATAATATTCTTTAAGTATTTTCGTTCTGACTGTATAACCTAAACTAATGAGAGCATCCCTAAAACCTCTTTGATCTTGCGGATCTTTTAAGCCTGTATACCAGAAGGCATTGATTAACGTTGTTTCTGATTGCTCATGTTTAAAGTATTCTAATACTCGTCTGGGATCAAAAAACCACCCATTTTTTTGTTGAGCATAGAACATATTATTTCCGTCTACAAAAATAGACAGACGATTCATTGGAGAACCCATAGAAAAATACACCTAACAATTAGTAAAGAATTTAGATTGAACAATAGATTATAGCAATTCTCATTTGATAAATTTGCTAATATCTCAAGAGTAGCTTGTCATGTATAGCTTTTATCTTACCTCTTGCAAAGCATAAAATTATCTCAACCCTAGGATTTTATTGCCTGGGCGTTGAACATCTTAACTCCCAAGACTATAAGAGATACCCTGTAATCAAAATCTACCAATAAAATTGACTGATTAACAGGATGTTTTGCCAGCCAGTCATCAAGTTTACTTCTAAAGACGTAAGGCATAGGTCTGAGGATAGGATAGGGACTAATGAAAATCTATAGGTTGTGCAGTTAACAATATTTGCATCAGCATTCAACTATAGACGCTTTGTAAAAGCTGTACCGTGCGGATAGCATAGAGTATAATCTAGCCATAACCAAGGGATGAGTCGGTATATTTCCAGGCTCATATCATTGCTACAAGGTACGTGGATCTGGATCACAAAGAAATTTTTGGCAACGATAGTCTTAAAAGCTGCCTAAATGGATTTATATGAATAGTAAAAGTTATATTACAAATATATAAGTTAATCATTTAAGTATTATTTCAATCTGGTTGTAGTATAAGTGGGTCAAAATAAATCAAACAGTTGTACGTAAATTATTAACATGATATGGCAGAAGAACCTACATCAACGTCAAATAAGAAATATGTCTCTACTGCCAATATAGCGTCAACTAAACCAACCAAAGCAACTCTCACTGCGTCATTACGCCAGTCGCAACGCATGGTAGGACTGGGTAATCTGCTCAACATTGTTGCTGCCATTGGGGCATCCCTAGTAGTGACTTCAGGTGTAGCTGTGGCTCAATGGTTGGAAAATCAAGCCTTGTCTGCATTTTGGCAAATGCGGGGTTCGCTTGTACCGCCAGAAGATATTGTAATTTTAGCAATTGATGATCAGTCCATATCATTACCCGAACAGTACTATAAGACAGATCCACACACTTACGCCTACCTAAAACCACTGAGATCATTTCCTTTTAAACGTGCTGCTTATGCCCAAGTAATTGAAAAATTAATGCAGGCGGGAGCGCGTTCCGTGGCTTTAGATGTGGTTTTTGATACTCCTGGTAGTTATGGTGCAGATGACGATCGCCAATTGCAAGCAGCATTAAAAAAATACGGCAGCAAAATCACCTTAGCAGCCCAATACGACACATCTGAGTCCCACCAAGGCACAGTGACACAACTGAGGTTACCTTACGAGAAATTTAGGCAATATCCAGTCACGATAGGTAGTGTAAATTTTCTTTTAGAAGTAGATGGTAAGATTCATCGACTAGCGAGTGAATTTACTAAACTGCTAGCCGAAGATGATCTCCTCACTGATAAAGTCCTCTCATTTGATCAAGCAGTATTAAGGTCAGCAGCAGTCAAGTATCCACAACCGTCAGGCGATCGCATTTATTTTTGGGGGCCGTCTGGTACATTTGAGCCGATTCCCTTTTGGTACGTCCTCGACGCGCAAAACTGGAATGGTTATTTACAACAAGGTCAGGTATTTCGGGACAAAATTGTCATAGTGGGTGCAACAGCCCAGTTAGCCAACGATTATCATCCAGTCCCAGTGGCTAGAAGTTGGTTGTCTTCTGAACGCATGGCAGGAGTTGAAATTCATGCCAACGCGATCGCTACTTTGATGCAAGGAAAAGCGATCGCACCAGCAATTCCCAATCCATTATTGCAGGGTGTGTTTGTATTATTTTTAGTTGGCGGCGCATCATTAATCATAACTAGAAGTAAAAGCGGACTGAAGCGATTTTTGTTTAGTCTGGCTTTGGCAGGTGTTTGGGGAAGCATCAGCTATATTAGCTTTATTTATGGACAGTTAATTTTGCCGACGACTGTACCAATACTGGCGATCGCTGCTTCTGGTCTATCTTATCTGGGAACGGAAGTAGCGAGGGAAAAAATTAGAACTCGCCAATTAGTAGAAATCTTCCAGAAATATAAAACTTCTCCAGTTGTACAAGAGATTATCAGCCAACAACAGGAACTGCAAGACCTCCTGCAACAACGAGACTTAGCTCTAGCAGGGACAATACTAGGCGGACGCTATCAAATCATGAAAGTTCTCGGTTCTGGGGGATTTAGCGAAACATACATCGCCGAAGATATGCAGCGTCCGGGAAATCCCCAATGTGTCGTCAAACAGCTAAAACCAGCTAACACCCAAGCCAAGTCATTGAAAATGGCGCGGCGTTTATTTGCATCAGAAGCGCAAACCTTAGAAAAACTGGGTACACATCCCCAAATTCCCCAGTTATTAGCCTATTTTGAACAGGAAGCAGAATTTTATTTAGTCCAAGAATATATTATCGGTCATTCTTTATCACAAGAATTACCATCAGGTAGAGGCATCTCAGAAACAACCGCCATCAAAATTGTTAAGGAATTACTACAAATATTAGTATTTGTTCATGAAAACAAAGTAATTCACCGAGATATTAAACCCAGCAATATTATTCGCCGTCATGCAGACAATCAACTCATATTGATTGACTTTGGTGCAGTTAAAGAAATTGCTGCACCACAGTTAGAAAATAAAGAGCAAATTCCCTTTACCATTGGTATTGGGACTAAAGGTTACGCTCCCAATGAGCAATGTTTTGGTCGTCCCCAATACAATAGTGACATCTATGCAGTGGGAATGATTGGGATTAAAGCCTTAACTGGTATCCCACCCCACGATATTCCTAGAGACTCCCATGAAGAGTTGAAATGGATTGATAAAGCACTAGTGAGCGATCGTTTCGCGCAAATTCTCAGTCAAATGGTGCGGGATGATTACAAACATCGTTATCAGTCTGCATTAGAAGTATTGGCCGCAATTGATGAGTTAGAAAATGCTTCAGCTAAAAAATCCCTGCCACCAAGTGAATCATCAATAGATACGTTAGAATCTCCAGACGATTCTGACATAACCACCGCACCTTGGCCAAAAAACTTTTAACCCTACCAAGAAGATTCTTCCTGTGGTTTATCACTAAATAATCCTAACAAGGGGCCAAGAATTGCGCCAAAGATAAAACCCCCTGCATGGGCCCAATAAGCAATTCCACCACCTTCCATACCAATATTAGTACGGGTTTCTAAGCTAACTAGTCCATAAAAAGCTTGCTGAAGAAACCAAAATCCCAAAAAGAAATATGCAGGAACACGGAAAGTTGGGAAGAACAACCCCAGAGGTACTACACCAATAATTTCAGCTTTAGGGAAGCGAAGAATGTATGCACCCATCACACCCGCGATCGCACCACTAGCACCCAAGGAAGGAATGTTAGAATCTTGAGCAAAGAACCATTGAGCCAAGGAAGCTAAAACCCCACAAGACAGATAAAACAGCAGATACTTGGCGTGACCTAATTTTTCTTCTACATTATTCCCAAAAATCCAAAGAAACAACATATTACCAACTAGGTGTAACAAACCACCATGCAAGAATTGTGAACTAATTAATGTTGCCCACTCTGGTACAGGCTGATGTACAGAGACCCCAGCAAAACTTAAACTAAGTTCACGGGGGACTACAGCCGCTAAGTGTAAAAACCCGTTTAATGCTTGCGGCGGAAGACTAGCTTCATAAAGAAACGCCAGAACATTCACCGCAATTAGCCCAAAAGTTACATAAGGCGTAATTGTTGTCGGATTATTATCTCGAATAGGAACCACAAGTATTGACCTGATTTTTAAGACACTAGCCTTAGAATACTGAATTTCCTGCGTATTTTCTTCTACCTCGTGGATAGATATTGGCATCTGCCTATTATACTAAGTACAGCTTTATATAAACTCGTATCATCATCTTTAAAAAACTCCGCGCTTACCTCTGTCTGAAAAATTTCCTCCGCGTTTAAATTTCACCTAATAAATATATACAATAATTCTGAATTACAAATTATTATGTATTTTACTAATTCTCTAGAAAATCAACTCCAGAACTCGCACAACATTATCAAAAATCAACCGCACAATGCTAATGCTTATATTAGGCGAGGCATGATCAGATTTAAACTAGCCAGAATTGAGGAATCAATTCAAGATTTTGACAAAGCAGAACAATTAGATACCCGCCTAAAACCTTATCTATGGCAACGTGGTTTATCTTATTATTATGCAGAAAGATTTGCAGAAGGCGCACAACAATTTGAAATAGATTTGACAGTAAACTCCCAGGATGTCGAAGAAACAGTCTGGAGATATCTCTGTATGGCGCGTTTAGTTGGCGTTACAGAAGCGCGAAACTCTCTATTAACAGTGAAAAATGACCCAAGGAAGATTATGCAGTCTGTCTATGATTTGTATGCAGAAAATTGTACAGTAGATGACCTTTTGGCAGTAGGCAAATTAGCAGGCGATCGCGGTGAATTTTACGCGCATCTTTACCTAGGATTATATTATGAAGCTCAGAATAACCTGGAGTTAGCAAAAGATTATCTAGTTAAGGCTGCTGATGATTATAAAATTGAAGACTATATGTGGTATTTGGCGCAAGTACACAAAAAAATCTGTTTCTCCCATTAATCTTTAATCCTAACCAAATAAGTTTTCTACCCTTATTAACCATTCTGATAGGTTTGGTAAAATTCGCCTCTGGAAGCGGCTCTTTTTGATAGCAAATATTACAGGACTTACGCAAAAACTCTCTCAACCCCTTATTTCTCCGTGTTCTCTGCATCTCTGTGGTATGCGCTACGCGCACGTTATTCCGTAATTTGTGCGTAAGTCCTATATTAATTAGGTTACTAATTAAGTTCTGTTTTAATGGGCAAGATAATTATAAAGTCAGTACCTTGAGATGGTTTTGATAACACCTCTATTTTACCTTGGTGTTTTTCAATGATTTTGTAGCATATACTCAAGCCTAAACCTGTACCTTTGCCGACTGGCTTAGTTGTGAAAAAAGGGTCAAACAATCTTTTGATAATCTCTGGTGGGATTCCCGGCCCATTATCATGAATTTGTACTTTGATATGGTTGTTATCTAATTTAGTTGTCAATATAGTAATTTGTTTGTTAATTTGGTTACTGTAACCTAGTAAAGCATCTATTGCATTACTAATGATATTCATAAAAACTTGGTTGAGTTGCGCTGGATAACATTCAATTAATGGTAATTTTCCATATTCTTTAATTACTTCAACTCCAAATTTCAGCCGATAATTAAGAATTAAGAGAGTATTATCAATACCTTCGTGAATATCTACATCTTTCATATCAGCTTCATCTAAACGGGAGAAGTTACGCAGAGATAAGACAATTTCTCTGATACGTTGAGAGCCCATTTTCATAGAAGCGAGGAGATTTACTAAATCTTTGCTAATAAAGTTGAGGTCAATTTCTTCTATTGTGTCTGCAATAATAAAATCTGGATCAGGATACTGTTGCTGATATAAGTTTACTAAATGTAGTAAATCATTGATATAACCATCTGCACATTCAATATTGCCATAAATAAAATTAACAGGATTATTAATTTCGTGGGCTATACCTGCAACCATTTGCCCAAGGGATGACATTTTTTCTGTTTGAATAAGTTGTCCTTGGGTTTCTTGTAATTCTTTGAGAGTTATTTTTAATTCTTGAGTACGTTCTTCTACTCGCTGTTCTAAAGTATGGTGAGCTTGTTGGAGTTCATGGGTGCGTTCTTCTACTCGTTGCTCTAAAGTTTGGCGTGAAATTTCCAAAGCCTCAGTATAATCGCCCACCCATTCTACTAATTGATTTAAAGAATTTGCTAGAGTTCCTATTTCATCATGACTATTAATCTTAGCTCTGAGTCGAAAATTTGATTCTTGAGTAATTTTTCTAGCAATGTTTGTCACTGATTGTAGGGGACGAGCAATTAAACGACTGGTTAACAAAGCAATCATTGCTGCGATCGCAGTAGATAATAATATACTGATGCCAACCAACTGTAATCTTAAAGTCCTCGCATTATTAAAACTATTACTGGCTTGCTGTTGTTGTTTTTCTGCATAGACAATCATTTGAGTTAATTCATCTGATTTCCGCTCAAATTTAACGTCAATATTAATAATTTCTTTTTGTTTCAAAAAAGCTAAGAGCTTGTTTAAGGGTAAATCGTTTGATTCTCTGGATTCTATTTCTTCCCAGAAAAGTTGAATATTTTTATTATATAATTCCACATCTTCTTTATACGCTTTTAATAGATTAAATAAAGTTTGAGAATTCATTGCTAAATCTTGGGAATGATTATTAGCAAAGTTCTCTATTTCTGATAATTGCTGGTTAATATGATTAACATCTGCCAAAAATCTATTTTTTTCAAACTCTAACCAAACAGAATTATCCAGGATAGGTACTAATCTTTGAGGATGTAGTCTAGCTCTAGTTACGTCATTTTCTAAATCTTTTAAAAGATATTGCTGTTGATAGGATAAATTTAATTTTTTATAAGCTGCTAATTCATAATAATATGCAATTAATGAACCACTAATTATGCCTATTAAAGTAGTGCCAATAACAATAGTATAGCTATAACCGATTTTTTTAGTGATGCTCCAATTATAGCTAAAGCCACTTAATAGACGTAAACAACTTTTTCTTAATTTATTGAGGAAAACATCTGTCATTAATTTAAACCGGACATCATTAAACTACTTTAAGAAACTGTCTTGTCCAATTTTTTGATAAACTTCACGAATCATATTATAATCAGCATCATTTGCTATAGTCATTTGACTGCCTACATACTTACGATTAGCCTGAGCAGTTACCATACTTTGAATGAGTCTGTCTTGATTTTTCAGCATCTGCGATCGCAAGTTTTCTACAAAGCTAGATGCTAATTGATTACTAACAACAAAGACATCACTAGGAAGTTCGGGGCCTTTAAGGATGATTTTAAAATTTTTCTCTAATAAACCCTCAGAGTCTAGAACACTTTTGTATCTATCAGATGATAAAGCCCAAACATCTACTTTACCTGTTTTTAATGCTTTTCCTCCTTTGTTATCTAACATGACAGTTTTGAAATCAGTTTTAGGATCTAATCCTGCTTCTATTAGTAAACTGGTAGGTGCAATATGTCCAGAAGTTGATCCAACTTGACGCATGGCAATTGTTTTGCCTTTTAATTGATCTAATTTTTTAATATTACTATCTGCACGCACAACAAAAATAGGATGGTACTCTTTACGTTTCACTCCAACTACAGGAACAGCTTTAGCCCTAGAATGTAAAATTAGGTACTCTGATGGACCTGCAAAAGCAATATCTAAATTCCCTGATAATAATGCTGGTGCTGCTGCTGTGGGGTTTTCTACAGGGAATAATTCTATTTTGATGCCTAATACTTCTTCTAATACAGTACAAAATGCTCCAAAATCTCGTTTTAAATCATCAATTCCAGCGACATCTGTAACGGCAAATTTTAGTGATTTAGGTAAATTCGATGATTGTCCTGAACCATTATTAATAGCAGTTGTACTTGCTGTACAACCAGTAATAAACAAGAATGAATACTTAATTAAATTACGCCGTTTCATAGCTGCTTTTTTAGAAAAATATAATATTTATTGGCGACACGACAAAAATTATAAGTCTGAACAATTTTGAAGACTTCTGTGATAGTACGGAAAATAAATTTAGTTGATTTAGGTTAAGAGGAGGTTATCAATGTATTTTCAGGACATAGATGAGCTTGTTAATGTATATTTGATAAATAAATTTTTAAAAAGTTTCCTTACAAAACAGTGCATTAGGAATAAACATGAGCCAATTAATTTAAAAATAAGATCGGCAAATTCAACGAAATTATTGTCGATACAAGTAAGTTGTGGAGAAAATTCAGGTTCTTCGGTTACTTTTATGGAGAATTAATAGTAAAATGCCAGTTTAATAAACTGCGTAATCTAAAATTACTAAAGTTACGAAAGCCATATCCAAGCCTTTTAATTAACTTG
>NZ_JACJRG010000076.1 GCF_014697125.1 Anabaena minutissima FACHB-250
TTCAAAGAAGAGGTGAAAAGAGAAACTACAGTACACAACGTGTAAAATTTAACTCTCATTCTTCTGCTTAATTTTTTGTTACATACTTGTAAAATTTCACCACGACTTACTTATGCTGAAACTCCTAAGATGGGAGATGAAACAGATGTTAGAGCCGGAATGCAAACTGCAAACAATCCGCGTTTTTTGCGATATCCTTGGGAAATTTATCTAGAGAATATTTATATTCGTTATTCTAAAGAATTTTCTTCTGGTATACCTGCTCAAAAGTGGGTTCCATATGTGAAAGGTGCAGCAGGCAAAGCATGGTTTGAACCATTATCTAATATTCTGTTATGGGAAGTAGGAGCTTTAGAAAAGCAAATACTTTTTGATCACTATGGTTCAAATGGAGGAGGAAATGGTCTACCTAGTAGACATCTTTATTTTCACCCAGGTATTGCTTATTCTACTGTTGGAGCTTACTTTAAAGCTAGAGTACATAGATTTAGAAGTGTTTTTGATATATCTGGAGCTTCTGTATTTCCTAAAAATTTATCAAACAGTGTTTGTTTGTTGAATAGTCAATTAGCAGGTAATATTCTGACATCACTAAACCCAACTGTTAACTTTCAAACAGGTGATGTAAAACGCCTCCCCTTATTCCCCATAGAATCAGCAGACGAAATCTTCACCAAACTAGACGAAGCCTTCACCGAACACGAAGCCGCCCGTGAAACCTCCGTAGAATTTCGACAACCCGCCCCCTCAGCCTGGAACTACGCCCAAACCTGGGCGCAAACCGCCGTAGACAGAGAACCCGGAACACCCTTACCACCCTATCAACCAACCTACGAACAACCACCAGCCACAAACTATATATCCTACGCCCTTGGTATCGCCCTCGGTCGCTTCGATAAAAACGGCGCAGGTATCATTACCGCAGATAAGGGAGATGAAGAAATTTTACCCAACGGGATTTTATACCTTTCCGCCTACAGCGACAACGACAGCTTAAAACATCCCGCCTGCGAACTTCTCCACCAAACTTGGCAAGATCATAATGCAACCATAGCCAAAGGTAAAACTCTGGGTGAATGGCTGCGACAATCATTTTTCAAAGACGTTCACTTAGGAATGTACGAAAACCGCCCCATCTACTTTCCCCTCTCATCCGCCAAAAAGAACTTCGTCGCCTACATCAGCATTCACCGTTGGACAGAAAACACCTTACAAACCCTATTAGCCGATTACCTCATCCCCGAACTCAGCCAAATCGAAGGCGAACTCAACGACTTAATCGAGTCCCGCAACCAAGGCGATAAAAAAACCCAAGCCAAAGCCGAAGAACGTTACAACAAACTCCAACAACAGCAAACCGAACTCAAAACCCTCATCGACAACGTCAGACAATGCGCCGAACAAGGCGCACCCCCCGCCAACCCCAAAGACACACCCCGCCAAGCCAACACCCGTTTTCACCTCAACTTAGATGATGGCGTAATGATCAACACCGCCGCCTTATGGCCATTACTAGAACCCCAATGGACACAACCCAAAAAATGGTGGTCAGAACTCTGCAACGCCCAAGGTAAAAAAGACTACGACTGGTCACACTTAGCCGCCCGTTACTTTCCCCAACGGGTAGACGAAAAATGTCAACAAGACCCATCCCTAGCAGTCGCCCACGGCTGTTTCTGGAAATACCACCCCGCCAAAGCCTACGAATGGGAACTGAGACTACAAGACGAAATCGCCCCAGATTTTACCATAGATGAAACTAACTCCGACCAACTGCGACAAGAATTTATAGATAACAACCCCGAACTGGTAGCAGAACTAATAGAAAAAGAAGAAAAACGCCGAGAACGTAAACGCAAAAAACAAGACCAAGAAGAAGAGTGGACAATTCCCCCAGCCCCAGACTACGAAGAAGAATAAGGGAATGGGTATAAGGTCTTATTTCTGCGCCTCTGCATGAAATAATATAATCTCAAACAAACAGCAACAAAATAAACACAAGGTACTATGGAACAAATGTCAAAATGACCAGACCTTATCAAATTGTAGTAGATACCAACGTACTCCTAACTGGTCTACGCTCCATCCGTGGTGCATCCTACAAGTTATTAACCATACTCAACGATACTCGCTGGCAATTAAATATTTCTACCGCTTTAATCTTCGAGTATGAAGAAATACTTAAACGAGAGAAAAACCAGTTAAACCTAAATGATGAAGATATTGATAACGTTATAGAAGCGATTTGTGCCATATCCAACCAATGCAATATTTTTTATCTATGGCGACCAGTTGCACGCGACCCAGATGATGATTTTGTCATAGATTTAGCTGTAGAATGCCAAGCCGACTTTATCATCACTTACAATCAAAAGGATTTACAAGCCGCAGAAAAATTTGGCATCAGAGTATTAACTCCTAAAGAATTTTTACAACAAGTAGGAGAATTATCATGAGTAACTTAAACGTACAAATCCCTGATTCTTTATATAAACAAATTGAAGCCTTAGCAGCCAAAGAAAATATGTCCCTAGAACAACTTGTAGCTATTGCACTATCAGCACAAGTTTCTGCATGGATGACCAAAGACTATATCGAAGAAAAAGCTAAACGCGGTAGTTGGGATAAATTCCAGCAAGTTTTAGCTAAAGTCCCCGATGTAGAACCAGAAGATTATGACAAATTGTAATATCCAACAACCCCATTTCCTATTTCCCAGCCGATAACCAAGCTTCTAAATCAGCAATTGCCGTAAAATCTAACAAAGCCTCTGCTAACGATTCCAATTGTTCAATAGATAATCCTTGAATGCGCTCTATTAATGCCGAATCAATTTCACCAAATCGGCGATTAAGCAGACGTAGGACTAGCCGTTGTTCTCCTCGTTGCTCACCTTCTTGTATAGCTCGTGCTTTATCTTCCTGGTAAAGTGGTGCTAATCGCATAATTAACTCCCTATCTTCTGCTTCTGGATTTTGATTTATTCTTAAATTCTGCTGGAGGCTGTATAGTAATTCTAGCGTCACTTCCCGAAATGGATGATTCCCTGGTAGTGCTGCCAATTCATCAATCGCCTGTTTCTGTACCGTTCCCCGTCCTAAAATTCTTAACCACAGAGTTTCTTGAGTACGCGGTAACTGATGAATAACAACGATCGCTGTTCTTAAATATTCTCCTAAGTAATATACCCCAGGTAAAGAATCAACCCCTAGAGTAGTATTAAAACCAGATAATAATGGGGTTGATGCTGTCGGTGTCAAAATCCATAATTTAGGAATATCTTCTTCTGAAAGATTCGATTTATTTCGCTTTGCTTCTCGTTGTAATGCACCCTTAATTTCCAATAATTTCAATAAACAATCACAAATCTCATCTTTAGAAGCTGGGTTACGAAATGGCTCAAAGATAGCAGGCGTAACTGCAAACTTACCCAACAAACCGAGTATTTCTAAATTAGCTGCTTGTGCAGCAAAAGGAGAAAAGAAAATATCGATTTCTCGAACCTCACCCGCCACCCGACTGGGTGCTTGCACTTCTCCATAATTTTTGAGTAACTCTTCAATATAGTCTTTAGAAAATTGGTCATGAATAAATCGAGTCATTCTTGATTGATGGAGAAAATAATTATTTAAGCCTCATAATATTTTACATTATTACCATATCTAATAATTCTTATTAATCTAGTTTTTTGATATAATTTATTGATAATAGAATACATTATAGAATGTCATAAAAGTATTTATTATATGTCAACAATTTAGAGGAACTATACCTTTAGATATTTAACTTACCACTTAAAAATCATTCCCAATTCCCAATTCCCAATTCCCATGTCCATCATTACCACCTATTTAGAAGACGAAATTAAACAGAAATTACGGGAACAAGGTATAGTCATCTGGCTAGATAAAGACGCACACTATAACAATTATGTTGATGAACTGATAACCCGCCATCGCCAAGGTGAATTTTTTGCCTCAGTTGTCGCCTTTCGTGGTAGTTATCTAGAAATGTTATTTGCCCTGGAATCTTATGGTAATGGACTTGTCCCCGAAGCATTACTAATTCATATGCCCGGACATACAGAAGATACTATTCGTAAAACGCCAATTTTAGAACTTTACAGGGCTGGTTATCGTTTTCGCAAAGCTTTAGACACCCTCATCCGCGAAGCCGCCACAGGTCAAGTTACCCCTACAGAATTAGAAAACTACCTTTCTCAAGGCCTTACCAACCTCGCCGCCGCCGAAACTTGGTTAGAAAATACCCTCTCCCAACCCCAAGACAGCCTAGCTAAATATTTAGATAATTTCAGCCTTGAGTGGATTTTGGAAGGTTTGCTGGATTTAGACAGCATCATAGATGAAGCTAAAAAGCTACGGGCTAAATTCCCAGATACCCACAGCCTCGACACCCTTACCCAACATCTTTACCGCCACACGGGAATGGATGAGGCGTTTTTACAATTCTACTGCAACCAAGAAACCCTCTCCTTTTCCAGACTAGGTGAAGCCTTCGCCGCTTGGCTAATGTGCGTTGAATATGTCCAAGACCTCAACCGTTCACCCAATCTCCCCCAACTCCAACCCCTCAACCAACTTTCTCCACCCCTACGGAAAAACTGTAAACAATTAATAGAATATCTCCGCCAACGCCATCCCGACACCTACGCCGCCAAAGCGGTAATTGTCGAATCTCACCTAGAACCAGAACTACAAACACTTACCCCAGAGGAATTAAGCAAAATTAAGACTTTCCAATGGGGAGAAAACGCAGTTTTAGCCGCCGCCGTCCAAGCACTATTAGCGGCGGAATTTAGCAAAGTTTTAGGCTGGTCACAACCGCGCACAGAATCATCTGCATTTTGGTTAGAAGGTGATGGGCGATCGCGTAGCGTGTCCGCAGGACTCAACCCCGCCGTAGGCGATCGCACTTATAAAATAGAATGGACTCTAATCCAAGCTGCGGCAACTTTAGGCGATAAAATTCAAAACTCAGGACGCATCAAAACCTTAGATAATCTCAGAGCAGCCCTAGAATACTATACCCAATCTGGTTATCAAGTAGACCAAGCCCATCGCCGTTTTGAGCAGCAATGTTTTAACCTGCTAGAGTCTAAATTACCCCACTTTGCCCAACTCCTCGAAGCTACTGAACAACTCCGTCGCCAATATCGAGTTTGGGCTGATACCTTAGCCCAAGATTTTACAGCCATCTGCCAAAAAGACAGCTTTTTACCAGAAGAAGATTTACAACAGCGTACCATCTACGACCAAGTTATCCACCCCCTCACCCAAAACAGCCATAAAAAAGTTGCCTACTTCTTAATTGATGCCTTCCGCTACGAAATGGCTACCGAACTATTAAGTGAATTTACAGAAGCTGGCACTATAGTTTCCCTGAAAGCGAGGTATGCAGAATTACCCAGCATCACCGCCGTAGGGATGAACGCCTTAGCCCCTGTTAGCCAAGGAGGAAAGCTACTCTTAGCCGGTGATAATGGCTTTAAGGGTTTTAAAACAGGTGAATATACAGTCCGTAGTCCCCAAGAAAGGGTCAGGGCGATGAAAGATAAAAGTATCTCTCATCATGGTAAGGGTAACAAAGACATTGCCAGCTTTAACTTAACTGAAGTTCGTAATAATACAACATCTAAGCTAAAGAAAAGCTGTGCTGATGTCCGTTTGATTGTCATTCACAGCCGAGAAATTGACGATGCAGGGGAAGCTAACCTGGGTTTAGCCACCTTTGAAAGTTGGCTTCAGCAAATTAAAGCCGCCTGGAATCACTTAAAAAACATCGGTGTGAATGAATTTGTCTTGACTGCCGACCACGGTTTTTTACTGCAAGACCACACCACTCAAGAAATAAAATATGGTAGTAAAAAAGACCCTAACCGCCGCCATATCATAGATTTAGAACCACGCTCTGAGCAAGGGTGCGTTACAGTTTCTCTGAGTTCCCTAAAATATGAAGGGCAAAATAAATACTTAATTTTTAGTAAAGATACATCTGTATTCGCCACAGGTAATCCCGGTGCTACCTTTGTACACGGTGGTAACAGCTTGCAAGAGCGCGTGATTCCTGTACTCACAGTATCTCACCGCTATAATTCCCATTTGGGAATGGTGAAATACTTAATTGAAGCCCAAGCAGATAATAACAAAATTCGCTTAAGAGTTAAACCAGCCCCCTTACCTCAAAGCGTGCTAAATTTTGCCGAAGCCAAGACAATTAATTTAGCTTTCCATGTTCCTAACCGTCAGGATATCCAGATCACAATTAAAGATGTAATCGGTGCAGGAATAAATAACCAACAATTGCAAATTCCCGTTACAGGTGAATGGGTGGAAGTGCTATTTGACCTAAGAGGACAACGTGATGAGCGAGTCCGCATTGAGATTTTTCACCCTGACGGTATTGAAGATATAGAAGCGACCATTCTCCAAGAATATTTTGACGTTTCTGGTTCACTAAAAACCGAAATTCTTACCACGCAAACACCAAGCAGCAATGATTGGCAAGATAGTTTTGAAGATAAAACAGTAGCCCAAGTATTCCTGCATCTCCAAAAACATAACTCTATTACCGAAATAGAACTTACCCAAATTCTCGGTAACGCCAGAAAAGCCAGGCGTTTTGCCTCGGAGTTTGAGGAATACTTGAAGAAAGTTCCTTTCTCAGTCAGGATTGAAACGACAAGTAACGGTAAGCGTTACGTCAAGCAAAACTAAAGTTAAAATCAACTATGGCAATCAGTGAACGAGATATTGAGCATATCTTTGAACGCCTGCGTTCTGGAGTTGTTCCAGAAAGAGGATTAGAAGCTTTTGCAGTCGGTATTGACAAACAACGTACAGAAATCCATCGCCAACTCAAACTAGCAGCTGATGGGGAAGGTGTATTTAAATTTCTGCGTGGGGGCTATGGCTGTGGTAAAACATTTATGTCATGCTTGGCAATTTTGGATGCCCAAGCCCAAGGTTTTGCAACTAGCTTTGTAGTGGTTTCTGACAACGATTTACACTTTTACAAATTTGATGATGTTTATCGTAAAGTCGTACAAGAATTGGGAACTAGTTCCTGTCCTAGAGGTGCTTTAAGCGACATCATTGACCGTTGGATTGCCCGTGTAGAAGATGCCCTAATTGCTGGGGGTGCTGACGAAAACAGCGATGAGTTTGATACTCTAGTGCAGCAACGCATGGAAGAAGAACTCGCCTCCCTAACTGGTGGTAAAGCCCCAGAAGATATGGCTAGGGTACTACGGACTATTTTTATACTTAAGCAAAAAGGCGAAATCGCGGAAGCTAGTGCTTTACTTTCTTGGCTGTCTGGTAGCGAAAATGTAGCAGCGAGTGCCAAAAAAGTTGCCGGAATTAAAGGAGATATTGTCAGCCGGGATGCTCTCGATTACCTACAGGGTATTTTAGAGATTGTCAAAGCCTCAGGCTATAAGGGATTGGTGATTGTCATTGATGAAGTAGAAACAATTTTGCGAATGCGTCACGATAGCCGGGGTAAGTCCTTAAATGGAATTCGTCAAATTTGTGATGCGGCAGACCGCTACAAAGGTTTACTATGGATTTTTACAGGGACACCCGAATTTTATGATACCAAACGCGGTGTAGGAGGTTTAGAACCTTTGAGCGATCGCATACAATTTTTAGCTCCTGGTGGTTTTGCCAACCCCCGCCAACCCCAATTGGATCTCAAACCTTTTGATGCTAAACGCCTTAAAGAAGTAGCCTTAAAATTGCGGGAAATTTATCCCACTGTAAATAAAACAGTCCTAACTACCAAAGTCACCCCTGACTTTATTGAACGACTAGTTGCCAAAGTTACGGCTGGGTTTAAAGGTGATGTTGGAGTAGTTCCCCGCCAGTTTCTCCGTCAATTTGTCAACGTGTTAGACTTGGCAGCTAATGATGAAGAATTTGACCCCATGATTGCCGAGGGCTTTGAAGTTACTGATTTAACCGAAGTCGAAATTCGCATTCGGGAAGGTCGTCCCCCTTTTGATGACGAACCAGAAGATATTCAAGGCTACGCTGTTGAATTTTGATCAATTTCCCCCTGCCCCCTGCCCCCTGCCCCCTGCCCCCTGCCCCCTGCTCCCTGCCCCCTGCCCCCTGCCTCCTGCCCCCTGCTGATTATGTCTTCTGCCTTTGCACGTTTTCCTCCCCGTCTACAACAAGCAATTGTCTCCCGTTTGGGTTGGTCTTCTCTGCGCCCAGTGCAAGAACTGGCGGGACACGCCTTACTAGATGGTAAAAATGCAGTAATTTTAGCTCCTACTGCTGGCGGAAAAACAGAAGCTTCTATCTTTCCGCTATTGGCAATGTTAATGGAGCGTGAACCCCAAGGAGTTGGTCTAATTTATATCGCGCCAATCAAGGCTCTCTTAAATAACCAAGCCGAGCGTTTGGGGAGTTACACAGAAATGGTTGGTTTGCGCCGCTTCCTGTGGCATGGAGATATTAAAGATTCCCATAAACGGACTTTTATCAAAGAGCCAACAGCAGTCTTAATGACTACCCCTGAATCTTTAGAAGTCATGCTGCTATCTGCCAAAGTACCCCATGCCAAAGTATTTGGAGATTTACGGGCTGTAGTCATTGATGAAGTCCACGCCTTAGCGGGTACAGACCGAGGCACTCATTTGATGTCTGTAATGGAACGGCTAGGGCGTTATACAGTCAATGATATTCAGCGCATAGGGTTGAGTGCTACCGTTGGCAATCCGGCTGATATTCTGCGTTGGCTGCAAGGGACATCAAAACGGGAAGGTGATGTTATTGATCCGCCAAAAGTGCCTTCTCAAAAAGATTTGCGTGTTTATTTACGAGATACACTAGGAGCGATCGCTCAAGAAGCTAGTCAATTAACTCAGGGCAAAAAGAGCCTATTCTTTTGTGATAGTCGCTCCCTGGCTGAAGAAATTGCTGAACGAATGCGAAATCGTGGGACTGATGTATTTGTTCACCATAGTTCCGTCTCTCTAGAAGAACGCACCGCCGCCGAGGAACGTTTTCAAACAGGGAGTAATACCAGTATTATTTGCACTTCCACTTTAGAGTTAGGTATTGATGTTGGCGACTTAGACTTAGTGTTACAAGCAAATGCACCTTCTACAGCCTCTTCCTTTTTACAACGCTTGGGACGCACGGGTAGAAGGGCTGGTCAACGCGCCAACACTACATTTTTTTGTGAAAATGTCGAGACAGTATTGCAAGCGATCGCTATTGTTGAACTAGCGAGAAAAAGCTGGGTAGAATCTGTTCCCATTCAAACGAGAGCTTGGGCTGTCATGGTGCATCAGTTACTAGCTTTAACTCTACAATTTGGTGCTATTAGCCCAGAACGCTGTTGGGAGCATTTGTCTAGCGTAACTGATTTTTCCGGCATCAACTATACAGAATTTGAGGTACTAATCAAGCACATGATTCGGGAAGACTTCTTGTTTCATGCAGGTGGCTTACTTTCAATGGGAGATAAAGCAGAACGGGTTTTTGGTCGGAAAAACTTTATGGAACTCTATGCTGTTTTTAGCAGCCCATTGCTTTACAAAGTACAGACACCATCTGGCTACACCATTGGCTCGCTACAGCAAGCATTTGTGGATAAACTAGTTGCAGATATGAGTTCTTTCCTGCTCAGTGGTAAGGCTTGGACTGTTACCCACATCAACCACCAAGAACGTATTGTTGGGGTTGTCCCAGCTCCTCGTGGTAAAAAACCAAGTTGGGGTGGCTTTGCTCCGCAACTACTAGGTTTTGACCTCTGCCAGCAAATTGCCCAAATCATTAAAACAGAAGATATCATTCCTTATATTGACCCTAGAGCGCAAGCATCTGTAGATGAATTTCGTACTGACCTTAGACCATTACTGATAGATTCGCAATTAAGTATTCAGATAGACAACGAACGAGCGTTGTGGTGGACTTTTGCCGGCGGACAGATTAATCACACCCTTAAATATGGTCTGCAATTCCACCATGATTGGAAGATTGTTGCTGATAACTTCAAGCTCAAAATAGAGGGAGAAAGTCTTGGTCAGGCTACCTTAAGTCTAGCGATCGCTCAGATAAGTGAACAAGACTTCTGGCAAAATCCACATACCCAAAACTTTATTTTGTCGCAGTTACCAGAATACCGCCTGAGCAAATTTCAGCAGGCATTACCTGAAATTTATTCTTTAGAAATGATTGCTAACTACTTGCTAGATACCTCTGGAGTACGCAAGTTTTTGCTTTTTCACCTTAATACCTACGGGATCTGCTAGGACGACCCCATTATTATCGATTCTGAAGGTGATTTTGAAGCAAGGGAAGAAATAATTTGAGTTGTTCTTCGGTACACAGTAGTTTAAGCTAGCTAAATATCGGTATTGCTGAAGTGCGGATGTTTTAATGGCTATAGAACGGGAATCGGTAAATTTTAAACTTCCCAAGTCTTTAGTTGAATCACTCAGTGTGATTTGAACGATAATTTAGCCAAACGGTCACGAAATACTTCATTCTGTACTAGGACAACATATAGTTCAAAGCTATAAATGGAGTTCAAAAAACTCAAAACTTAATTACAGCAAGGAACATGGTCTTATAGTTCATTTGTACCGTACCGCGATGAGAGAGAAATAAAAATTCAGATTTCAGGCGACGCTTTATCACTCAATTCTTGGCTAAACATATTTTTGAACCATATTGTGGGTATTTTGAACCAAGTTTTGACCGAAAGTTCAAAATTTAAGGGTTAAATTAGTGTGTCTTGCTCTGCATTTTTTACCAAGTCAAAAAATAAAACTTTGGGTTGCATTATGGTTCACATTTAAAACATGCGGACATAATTTAATTCATAAAGTTAGGTTGAAGATTTGCTCAAAAGCTTGAAATTACGTTAATTTTTGGTCACGCTATGGTTCAAAAAATGGTCATGCGGGGGGCTAGAATATTAGTTTCAAAGCGTTGGGTTAAGACTTTTTGTAAACGTTGAACAAGTTTCAGCCCTAGCTGTGCAGGTGATGGAGTTCCTTTACCTCTCCAAATCCTGAAATCCCAAGGAATACGCCATCTTCCTATGACTAAATAAATAACAACTATATGTAGACCACGCTTACCATTGTAAACTCTAATCAAATCTCCAAATCCTGGAAACTTGCCGCATTTTTCTAAAGTTGTTAAGTCAATAATGACTTGTAAAAAAGGGTTTCTACCTGGAGTAGGCAAAGATAATATCTTTAAAACTGTTCGTAATATCTGGTGACGTACTATCCTAATCATCTCCCTAGTTGACCAAGGATTGATATTTAAAAATCGGCTAATAGCACTTGGAGATTTTGTTTTACTGTGTTGGGGTAATGGGTGTCCTTGTGCCTCTAGGAATAACGCCAGCATCGCTTCTAGGTTATCTTTTTGGTACTGCGTCGGCATTAGTTCTTTGAGAGAGTAAACTAGTTCTTGGGCGTGGGTAAGCATTGAAAAGTGCTTATTTAATATCTACATTTCACGCCTTTTTTCTCATGTTTTGAGTTTCAAAAGCAAACATATCCATGTTTTGGGTGAAAAAGTAAACCCAGACATCACCATTTTATGTTTCTGTAATATTACATTATTCAAGTTTCATTTGTAACTAAGCATACTTATCGTTTGTTATTTGACTATTGTTATAGTTTTGCGCTGTTTATTTGTTTTTTACGGGTATCTACGTTTGGTGCAATATCTGAGTCAATATTTTGTCTGTCGTCTGCCGGATTGTCTGCCGACTGTAGGCTATTGTCTGGTGTGCTGTCTGCCAGATTTACGCTGTTGTTCTCCATACTGTCTGCCATTAGTATCAAACTATCTGGTTACTTTTAAAACTATTGTCTGCTGGACTGTCGGGCAGACACTACCGGACAATCACGAGTTATCCCTGTGAAGTTTTACCAGACTTTTTGGGAGTTATTACCGTGAAATAGACAATTAATAGATACTTATAGAGTCAAACAATG
>NZ_JACJRG010000077.1 GCF_014697125.1 Anabaena minutissima FACHB-250
CACGAATTTAGTAAGCCTAGCTTTTTGCCATTATCGCGAGCCATACGAATTAGGTGCTGACGAACTTTGATGTGGATACCGCAGCGATCGCACACCTGAGTTATTGCTTGAATGTGCAGAACAATCAACTTACTGCGGAGGTGATTGAATTCAGATTGACCGATTAATTTGCGAATCAATATCATAATGGGTGCAAACATAGAAATCTCCTTTCCCTTTATCGAGAGTGATAGTAGTGAATGGCTGCTGTGCTTAAGATTGAGACGAATTTGCCACCATACCTTCACAGCGTTCTTTCAACGCCTGGTTGTAATTGAGATAGCCTTGATGGCTGACATGATAAACACCTCGCCAAGCCAAATAAGGAATGAGCAGCCCAGAGTTTTCATGTACTTGAGTAAATCGAGTTTGATATTCACCGACTGCTTCAAAAATGAATGAATGACGTACTGTGAAGAGAAACGTAGCTCCAAAATGCCCCTGCCAAACGAAGGAGTAGGGTGGGTCAATAGACAAAAATTGAGCATTAAGCCAATGCCGACCAAATTGCTTGAGGTCTTCTAAGAAACGAATTGTTGCCCCAACTTGAAAATTGGCGTGGGCTTTAATTACAAAAGGATTCCAATCTGAATAGGCTTCAAAGTTTGTAACCTGCTCCCATATAAGGTGTTGTGGAGCATGAATTACAACCTCAGTTGTCCATCCTTTCATGAGGGACATCCTTTGTTGAATGCTTGGGTGATTGTAAAACATAAGCGATAGAAGAGAACCACAGACGTAATTGATTTCCTGCGAATATATAAATATTGCTGCTGTCTCTTTTCAGTTTTTTTCAAGCTCGATAATAGAGTCAATAATGTGAGTGGCTTTTTTCACACCGTCTTCTGCCCGAATGGTTTCTCCTAGCTGGACTGCACGTTGACACATCGGTTTATCTGCGATCGCCTGTTGAATTGCATTGGCTAACCGCTCTGCTGTTAATTGTTTTTTGGGAATAGGTTGTGGACTAACTCCTAATCGGGCAATGCGATCGCCCCAAAACGCTTGATCGCCAAAGAAGGGAATGATAATCGAAGGAACTCCTGCTTTTAGTGCAGCTGCTGTGGTTCCTGCACCACCATGATGAACAATGGCTTTCATTTTGGGAAACAGCCAATCATGGGGAATCGACTCTAACTTAAATACCGAATCTGGTAAATCTGCGTTACTAATACCACCCCATCCGGTGAGGAGAATCCCCCGTTGTTGAGTTTTTTCTAGGGCTTTAAGGGCGATCGCTGTCGTTTCTTCAGGGTTACGGCTTGTCATTGAGCCAAAACCAATGTAAACCGGAGGTTCACCCGCATCCAAAAAGCGTAGTAGTCCTGGTGGTGGTTCAAAATCGTCAGGAGATTCTAAAAACCAGTACCCAGCGACATGACATAATTCATTCCAATCTGTGGGAGTAGGAATCACAGAGGGACTATAGCCAAAGAGTTTCGGAACTTTGTCCCATTTCTCAGTCAAAAAGAGACACTGATGATTCGGAGATTGTTCTAATGTCTCGACACGCCAACGATTGACGGGATTACGAAACACTTGCCAGAAAATCTGGCTAATCCAAATATAGCTTTGTCGATTCACCCATCCACCCAAACGCAACCAAGGAGGACACAAGGGATTGATAAAACTGTGCGTGGGATAAATAGGTTGTAGTGGCGCAAAAACGAAAGGAAGACTCAACTTTTGAGCGATATCATAACCCCAAAACGCAATGCTACCACCGATGATCAAATCTGTATCTTGACAGGCGAGCCAACACTGGTTCAAACTCTCTTCTATTATCGGTTCTAGGGCTTTACTCAAGCGTTTCAGAACTATAAAGGGATTTCCGCCCGCTTCGATCATCTTTTTACCAGTTTCATCCTGAGTGATGGATTGGATATCACCACTAATGGAAAAAAAATCAAGTCCGTAGCTGATAATCAAGTCTTTGAAAGTGTCGTGGGTTGCCAAGCGAACTTTGTACCCAGCTTTTTGCAGCCCAACCCCAAGGGCGATATAAGGCTGCACATCACCACGAGAACCCATAGTCAAAATCGTAATTTTCATGTTCAACTCCTTTACACTCAAACACTCTCAAGCCTGTTCCCTGCTATATTGACCTTTGATGCTGAACATCAACTGGGCCACGGGTAATTGTGGTTAAATCGTTGACTGTATCAAACTGCTTAACACTGATATGTGTAAATGCAGGATGAGCCTTGAGATTAGCGACAATTGGACTTTCTAGGTAAGCAGATAAGGCTTGTTGACTTGCAAAACAGTAGATACCCCCTGCTTCTTTTTGGTCTTCATTGATGAGCCAAATTTTCCAAACTAGACCCGGGAAAGAAGAGATCGCATCGGCAGCTTGAGATAATACTTGCTTGAGTTCAACTCCAGAAAGAGCAAATTTAAAGTTAATTTGCAATATTTGATTAGCCATAACTAACTCCTTAATATTTGACATGAGCAAATTAATTAACTTGCAGAATTGCTTTCTAATGTCCTAATCCTGTGCTTTTGTTTCCTGGGATTGTTGGATGCCATTGTTATTCTCAGGCGGTTCGACAAGATATAATCCCAAACCTATAATTCCTAGTGATAGGGCAACAAATACAAAAGCTCTTGCCAATTTATTCATCTCTCACAAAATTCCTTTCACGTTTCTTGAAGTTGTTCATGGGTGAGTTCATTCATTTATTCCCGAATTAACTAATAGTTTCAGACGAGATTGAATTATTTTTACAGCTTCATCAATCATCATTTCCACAATTTCCCTTGCCGATTTCAACTCAGTGATATTGCCACTACTTTCCCCCGCAGTTAGCCCCATTTCTTCAAAGTCGCCAGTTGTTTCGGGAGTTGGTAACATCACCGAAAATTTTGGCAGAGGTATTGTTTGTCCGCCTATGATGGTTGAACCGATAGTTTCCTCAGCAGAGGCAAGTTTCATCGCCTCAGTTTCCCGTCCAGCCCACTGCTTCACCACTCGGTTGCGAATCACCCGCATCATCTGTCCAGGCCATTCTGTACCAAACAAGGTAGTACGGACAGTATCGCCCACATTAGCCTCTAAGACTCGGTTTTTGTATTGCACGTGGGCATTAGCTTCAAAACTAGTCAGGAAGCGAGTACCACACCAGACAGCTTCTGCACCCAAAGCCAGGGCTGCAACCAAACTTTTACCATCGATAATTCCTCCTGCGGCAATTACAGGAATGGGGGCAACAATTTTACAAATAGCAGGTAGGAGGCTAAAGGTACTAGCTTCGGCTTTATTATGTCCTCCTCCCTCTTGTCCTTGAGCAACGATCGCATCTACACCCAGTTCTTGCGCTTGAATTGCTTCGGCAACAGAACCAACCTCCATCCACACCCGAATCCCGTTGGTTTGCAATCTTTTCACCCAACTTGACTGCGGCAAAGACCAGAAAAACACCACAACAGCAACCTTTTCGGTAATGCAGACATCAATGTGTTCGTTCGTGACGAATTCAGTAATCAAGTCAACCCCAAAAGGTTTGTGAGTCAGGGTGTGAGTAGCTTGAATCATTTGGCTCAGTCCTTCTGGCGGTACTAAGGCTGCACCCAACATTCCCATTCCGCCAGCATTACTGACTGCGGCAGCTAGGGGAGGTGTGGCAACAAAAGCCATTCCGGCTGATATAATTGGTGCTTTTAACCCATAATTTTGAGTAATTTTTGTGTTTAGCATTAGCATGATATTACTCCTAAAAAAATCTCAATATAACCAGCTTTGATATTGTGAATTAGTGTCTTTCATATCTTCATAAAGCCAGACCATCCGGTCAAAAAACCAAAGTTTACCAACGTAGACGATTAGCGTTCCTAGTGCAGTGAAATAGAGATTGAGTGTAGCTAAACCCCAAACAGAGAAAATCAAACCGACGGTTGAAAATGTTATGATAATGTGAGGAAAAAGATAATGATGGGGCGGTATAGGTATCTCATTTCGGTTTATCCAAACTCGTTCCCCAAAAACACCTTTTGATACCCAGTTATCTGTTGAAGTTGGCTCAGGGAATATCCTGGCATTTAGCCATACCCAGAACAGTGATATTGCTACTATTAACAATGACCACCAACCAAGCCAAACCCGGCTCCAAATTGCTAAAAATAATAGGGGTAAAACAGTTAGACGAGTCCAGAAACACCAAGGATTGGCATGACTTTTCCAGGTTGTTTCATCCATACTGAAGAGGTCAGCAAAAGCTTTGGCAAACATGACTTTTAGCTTTCAGTTCAAATCAACTTTCAATTACCACAGTAGTTTGCAGCGCAGAAATTGTCGTTACTGAAAACCTATGGACTTGGTAATGGTAAAATCTATGGAAATCTATGGTGGTTTTGTGAATTTTATCTGATGAATATGAATATTCGGATTGCTGAAGAATTGGATATTCCTGCACTGGCAGAACTTTATCAAACAACAGTGTTGGCGATCGCACCTGGGCACTACTCTCCAGAACAAACCCAAATGTGGGCATCTTTTGCATCGGATACAGATGGTTTTCAGCAGTTCATCTTGAAAGCCACCACATTTATAGCTACCGATGAAACGGGAATTTTAGGTTTTGCGGGTATTGCCGAAGATGGCCATGTCACCGCAACTTATGTAAGGAGCGATCGCATTCATCAAGGCATTGGTTCTACTTTAATGCAGAAAATTTTAGAATATGCCCATAGCCGCAAAATGCAGCGTTTATATGCAGAAGCCAGTGAATTTAGCTTAGGTTTATTTGAAAAATTTGGCTTTCACAACTACGATACTGAAATTGTAGATCGTCAGGGAGTTCAGTTTAGGCGCTATTTAGTAGAGCGGAGTTGCTATTGAAAAAATTCTGATTTTAGTTTTAACCTCTCAAGAAATAGAAAAATTTCTATGACTGACCCAAAACCATCATTACTCAAAGCATCAGATATTGCTGCCATCAGCGAGTTTGAATTTCACCATCCCCTCAATTCTAATTCTGAGGTTTATTTGCGATCGCTGAGTCGAGCCACAAATTTGAACCGCATCGGTGTCACCCTTGCTCGTATTCCTCCTGGTAAAGAGTCTTTTATTTATCATGCCCACAGCAATGAAGAGGAATGGATTTATATTTTATCTGGGCGTGGTATTGCTGAAATTGGTGATGCTGAATATGAAGTTGCACCTGGGGATTTTATGGGTTTTGGTTTGCCTCAGGAAGCGCATCATCTGTGCAATCCTTTTGATGAGGAACTAGTTTATCTAGTAGGTGGAGAAAAAGTACCTTTGGATATAGGTGTGTTTCCCCGCCACGGAAAACGAGCGATTCGAGATGGAGATAAAGCCTACTTGGTTGAAGAGTCAGCACTTAAAAATTTTTGGGAAGCCTGAAATCTTACCAAAATAATTTAGCTAATGTCTAACCTGGTTTCTATGACACTAGAGGATGCGATCGCAATTATTAACGCTGCTATGCAGTACAAACTGGGACGGCAACTCAGTGATATTGAGACAGTTATCCTTCAAGGTGCTTGGCAGAATCAAACCTATACACAGATTGCCGATGCAGCAGGGTATTCGATTAACTATCTCACTACCGATGTTGGCCCCAAATTCTGGAAAGCGTTGAGTCAATCCTTGGGCGAATCGGTTAATAAAAAGAATTTTCGCTCGGCCCTCAAGCGTCAGCAAAACAATCAGCCCTCGCTGCATACTTTTGATGTATTTCCATCCTCCACTGCTCGCGTTGACTGGGGAGAATCGCCTGATGTGAGCCAGTTTTACGGACGTGAGGAGGAACAAAACATCCTGAATCGCTGGATTTTAGATCAACGGTGTCGCTTGGTTGGTGTTTTGGGTATGGGAGGTATCGGTAAAACAACTCTCTCGATTAAGTTGGCACAATTGATACAAAATCAGTTTGATTGTGTGATTTGGCGTAGTCTCCGCCATGCTCAACCTTTAAACTCTTTGTTAGAAGAACTTGTACCATTTCTTTCACAAAAACCGAGTTGCGAAACTGAGTTACAACACCTGCTGCATTGGTTACGCACTCATCGTTGCTTAATTATTCTCGATAATTTAGAAACTATTCTCAAAGCTGGGGATCATGCGGGTTACTATCGCCCAGGCTATGAAAACTATGGCGAATTGTTTAAGTTAGTTGGCGAAACCACACATCAAAGTTGTCTCATCTTCACTAGTCGGGAAAAACCAGCCGAAGTAGCTGCTCTAGAAGGATTAGATGGATTTGTTCGTTCTTTACAGCTGAGTGGTTCAATGGAAACTGCTCTTTCACTGATTCAAGCAAAAGGGTTAATTGGTACTGTTGAACAACAACAAATATTGTGCGATCGCTACAGTTACAATCCCCTGGCGCTGAAAATTGTCTCAACTACAATTCATGATTTATTTGCCGGAGAAATTGGGTCGTTTCTCGCTGAAGACACGGTTATTTTTAATAGTATTCGCCGTTTACTTGATGAACAGTTTAAACGGTTGCCAGCCTTAGAACAGTCAATTATGTATTGGCTGGCAATTAATCGGGAATGGACAGCGATCGCCCAACTTACAGAAGATATTGTCCCCACTGTCTCCCGTCCCCAATTACTAGAAGCCTTAGAATCCCTCAAATGGCGCGGTTTAATTGAAAATTCCCAGGGTAGCTATACGCAGCAACCTGTAGTCATGGAATACATGACGGAACGGTTCATTGAACAGGTAAGTAATGAACTGGTGACAACTGATCTGGTGTTTTTCACCCAATACGCCTTAGTGAAAACCACGGTGCGTGATTACATATATAAAACCCAAGTCAGGCTGATTTTAGCTCCCATTACTGATTTGTTGAGCAAGCGTTTTGCTACTGTAGATGCCTTAAAAACACAGGTATTGAGTTTATTAACAGTAGTAAGAAATTTAGATATGCGACTGTCGGGATATGGTGCAGGCAATTTGATCAACTTGTGTAGTTATTTACAGTTTGATTTAACAGGCTATGACTTTTCTTCCCTGACAATTCGGCAAGCAGATTTGCGGAATACTACCCTGTATCAAGTGAACTTTGCCAAAGCGAATTTTGTCCAGTGTGCGTTTACCTACCCCTTCGGTAACATTTTTGCAGTGGCATTTAATTCCACGGGAACACAGTTGGCTACAGGAGAAACTCACGGATATGTGCGGCTGTGGAGTGTTTTGGATGGACAGTTATTAGCAACTTTTGCAAGAAATGCCAATTGGGTTTGGTCAGTACAATGGAGTCCCAATGGTGAAAAACTAGCTAGTTGCGATACAGACTCTACCACTTGTATCTGGGATGTCCAGACAAGACAATGCTTGTACGAGTTGAGCGGGGAGGGTCGATCCGTGTGGGCGATCGCCTGGAGTCCTGACAGTCAGATACTTGCTAGTACATCCGGTCAACAAGACGTGAAACTTTGGGAAGTTGAAACTGGACAGTGTTGGCTGACACTCCAAGGACATCATGATATTGTGCGGGCGATCGCCTGGAATCCAAACACCCCTATTTTGGCAACTAGTAGTGATGATTGCACTATTCGGATCTGGGATGTTTCCTCTGGTAATTGCCTTTACACTTTAGAAAATGATTATGTGGTCTGGTCGTTGGCTTGGCATCCCGATGGTCAACTTCTCGCTTGTGGAGGTGATAATCAAACGCCTCAACTTTGGGATATTTGCACTCAGCAATGGGTGCAATTTTTTTTAGGACATAAAGGCAATGCGTGGTCAGTAGTGTGGAATCGAGATGGTTCAGTTTTAGCAACAGCCAGTAGTGACAGCACAATTCGACTTTGGGAACAATCAACAGGAAGATGCTTAAAAATTCTTAAAGGCCACATAGGAACGATTTGGTCAATTGACTGGAATGAACACACTGCACTTCTAGCCAGTGGAGGGGAAGATCGGACTATTCGCTTATGGAATCCCCTTACAGGACAAAGTTGGAAAACTTTAAAGGGCTTTCGGAATGGGATTTTATCCCTCAGTTGGAATCAGCAAACCCATTTATTAGTTGGTAGCGGTAGTGATGAACAAGTCTATCTGTGGAATGTTGACACTGGGAAATGTATCCAAACTTTCAACGGACAGATGAATTGTGGTTGGGTAGTTGCTTGTAGTCCTGATGGTCAAACTCTAGCGACAACTGGTGAACCACCGGAAATCAAGATTTGGAATTTTATTCATGGCCAGTGTCTTAAAATATTCAGAGGACATTCTCAATGGACTCGCTGCCTTACTTGGAGTCCTGACAGTCAGTATCTAGCCAGCGGTGGTGATGACCAAATTATTTGCATTTGGGAAGTACAGACAGGAAATTGTCTGCACCGCATCCAGCTTGAGGGTGACAGCAATCGAATTATGACCGTTGCTTGGAGTCCCACCCAGCCTATTCTCGCTAGTGGTAGTAATGATCAACTAATTCGTCTCTGGGATACTCAAACGGGTGAGTGTCTAAAAATTTATCAGGGAAATCAACAATGGATCTGGTCAGTAGATTGGAGTCCCGATGGCAAATTGTTAGCCAGTGGAGGGAATGATCACTCAATTCATATTTGGAATATCCAAACAGGTGAGTGTGTGCAAATTTTCGAGCAACATCAAAATTCTGTTTCCCAGGTACTTTGGCACCCCACTGGTAAACTTTTAGCTAGTAGTAGTGCTGATAAAACGATTCGGATTTGGAACATAGAGTCAGGGAAATCCCGAATCTTGCAAGCACACAATGATGGGGTATGGGCGATCGCTTGGAGTCCTGATGGCAAGCAATTAGCCAGTGGTAGTGAGGACGAAACTATTAAGATTTGGGATATTCAAACCGGAAACTGTGTAAAAACTCTCCGCAGCGATCGCCCCTATGAAGGGATGAATATTACTGACATTATCGGTTTAACTACTACACAAATTAACACACTCAAAACTCTAGGGGCAACGTTAATGAACTAATAACTGTACGTTCGCTTATTTTGTCAGGGAGAGAGGAATTAATGCCTTAAGGGGAAAGAAATAGGGTGCTCGCCGATGGTGGAGCAAATTCCAGTAGTCTGAAAGACAGACTATTGGAGAAAGGCATACGTATGTGTTGCGGCTCGCAAACATAAACGCTCCGGCTTGCAAACAAGAAAATTGTTGGCTCAAATTAATTGCAAATAAGATTACACTTCGGCTCACATTATTTGCAAACAGACTCATTATTATTTGCAACGGGCTTGCAATCGTCAGACTTGGCTCAAATTAATTGCAAATAAGCTAGAAGCTATTACGTACAACAATTAGGGACAGTGCAATCCAACAAGTGCATTTTGTTTTTCCAAAATTTCTGTTGCGAGTAATAGTAGGTCATTTTATATGACTACGGAGGTGAGATGCCCATTTTACATTCAATTGGACTGGAAAACTCGCAACGGAAAGAATATTCTGTGACCAGTTTTCTGTTGCTAGTTAAGTTGCAATGAATTTGAGCCTAAATTTATGTTTGCAAGCCCATTTGCAGTTCACTTGAGCCTGGTTGCAATTAATCTGAGCCGAAGTGCTTTTCTATTTGCAAATAATGTGAGCCAGAAATTACCTTGTTTGCGAGCCAGAGCATTTATAATTGCGAGCCGCAACAGTTAAGTACAGGGTGGTCGATAGGGGAAAAAGATGCTACTGATGACCGATTGGGAAAAGGCTTTGAAGTAGAGTTAGGCAAGTTTTGGTTCCATCAAGAAACCAACAAGTGGGTACGCTGGCACGAACGCTATTTGGTAGTTTATTCCCAAAGCCTTGCCGCATCTGCCATCCGTGGTCAACAGCAACGCCTCTTAAGTGCAAGAACTGCTTTGGGTAAATTAGCTAAGAAGCCGGGTGACGACCGGGAGGAACTTGGCCATAAAGTAGAAAACATCAAGAAGCTCTATCGTGTCAAGGATTTCTTCTCAACCATGATTACAGAAGAAATCACCAAAGAAACTCGCAATTGTAGACGGGGACGACCATCAAAAAACTCGACTACTACGGAAGTTACGAAGATATGTCTTCAACTTCATATACATCCGATTGATACTGCTATTAAGGAAGCAGAAACCTTGGCTGGGTGGCGATTGTATGTCACTAACGCCCCAACCACTCGACTGAACCTACCACAAGCCGTAATGTATTACCGGGATGAATGGCTCTTGGAGCGTGGGTTTCACCGTTTTAAAAGAGGTTCTTTGCCCGCTTTACCTATTTACTTTCAAAATGAAGACCGAATCACTGGTTTGATGTTTATCTTGAACATAGCTTTGCGCGTATTTACCTTGATGGAGTTTGTTGTCCGCAAAGCTCTCCAGCAAACGCAACAATCTCTGGCTGGTCTTTATGACGGCAATCCAAAGCGAAAAACTAGTCGCCCATCTGCGGAGCGAATGCTTCAGGCTTTTTGTTACCTTACTCTTTATTACCTCCCTGATTCTACTATCTTCATCACACCTTTGTCCGAGCTTCAAAAACAGATTCTTGCACTCATGAAAATGCCTGAATCTCTCTATCAGCTAGATTCATTGCACTGCAAGACATAATTACGTCTTACCCCCTATAAAATCAACACCCCCTAGTGCTTCGCCACACAAACTTTGCATGGTGGTAAGCAGAGGGGCAGAGGTGCGGAGGGGCAGGGGAGAAAGGACTTGTATAAATCTCTCCTCTGCTCCCCTGCTCCCCTGCTCCTCTGCCGACCTTCACCCAGCAATTTTGGGTTGGCGAACTACTAGACTTTCCGACACCCCATTGAATCGGACATTTCAACATCAACCCCAACCGTGTATTACACCGAAAATTGGACATAGAAGAGCCGCACTATTCCATGTATGACACCGAAAACCTGTAGGCTTACAGTCTTTTGGCGTGAATTCTCTGGGCTTCCAAGTATTAAACGGCAACACTTGAATTCCTTCGTGCCGTTTAATACACCGTCAATCCCATCTACCTTTGCCAATTATTACACGCTGATGGTTTTATGATCTCCACAATCACTTTGAAACCTTACACAGTCAGGCATTAATTCCCCTTGCCCTTCAAAAATAAGCGAACGTACAGTATAAACTACCTCTGGTTTTATTGTGCGGACTTTTGTTACTAACAATAGTGGCAAAATACTATTTGGTAATTATTAATAAAGCCTTCAAATGGGGTACTCCCCCACAGGAAACCGCCGCATCATCTCTGCTAACGCCACAGCCTCCCCATCCGGCGTGTACACGACCTCACCCGACATACCAATCACAATCCTCTCCTTCCTTGCCCACTCAAACCTGACTTTTCACGGGATGTGGAAAAGGAGAAGTGGTTCGCGGAGTGTGATTTTACCCCCCGCATGACCAAATTTTGAACCATAGCGTGACCAAAAATTAACGTAATTTCAAGGTTTTGAGCCAATCACCAACCTAACTTTATGAATCAAATTATGTCCGCGTGTTTTAAATGTGAATCATAAGTAAGTCGTGGTGAAATTTTACAAGTATGTAACAAAAAATTAAGCAGAAGAATGAGAGTTAAATTTTACACGTTGTGTACTGTAGTTTCTCTTTTCACCTCTTCTTTGAA
>NZ_JACJRG010000078.1 GCF_014697125.1 Anabaena minutissima FACHB-250
GGCGAGCCGCAATGAATGATCAGTATATGATTTCTGTTTTGGCGGCGGCTCTCCCTAACTCAACACTCTCATAGAATCCATTTGTCAATAGGGTTTGAGACGCGCTAACCCTGAAAACGCGCAGCTGTTGCTGTTGCACATTCTATTTTAACGATCGCATATCATTTAATATCGCGCCAAGAACCTTATAAAGATTTAGGAGCTGATTATTTTGACAAACAACGACCGGAAAGTGTCAAGAAACGCTTGGTTAAGCGCTTAGAAAAGCTTGGTTATCAAGTTAATCTTGAGCCTGTTCCAGTTGCAAATTAGACCCACAATTAATGTTTCAGTTTAGGCTGTCGTCATTGAACGACTTCAGCCACATATCCTTCTTGGTTTTTAGCCAAAGTTTGATTTTCAAGTCAGAAGGTTTCGTTGAGATGGGGTTTGAATCCCCACCTCAACGAGAGCCACCAAATTTTCAATTTGGTGGGGGTCTTAAACCCTTGCTCCTTCCAGTCGCGCAGACGGTTCGGGCAATTAGAGAAGGGATTTATCCCTTCTCTAATTGCCCTCTGCCTTTCTTGAATAAATTTCTAAAAATTGCTGAGCAATTAAACCAAAATCCATCAAAAAATCTATCTCATAATCTGGCATGAGACATAGCAACAGCAAGGATTTCAAATTAATCATCTAAAACCCTTGCTGGATAAAGATTTTAAAAAAGTTTTTTGAACCCTAGCAGCGTAGTTACACAAAACTGTTGCGTAAGGCTAACAGAGTGTTCTATATATCGATGAGCAGATAAGTTCTTCTACCTGGACCTGGTGCTCGACGTACAATTTTGTTATCTTTGACAAATGTTTCTTGGCAAGTTGGTTTTTCGGTGGCTTGAATGTGTTGGTAGCAACTCTTCAGGAACGCTTTCCAATCGCTTTTGTTGGAGCTATAAGGCTGATTTAGTGATAGACCCACCTCAATCAATTTATGGAAATGAGGTGAGGTTGTTTCTGTGACTGGATTTCTTCCATCTTTCAGTTCAGCTACAATGTCACGCATCTCCTTAATGATGGGTGCTTTTCCTTTGGCGGTGTTCGCTATGATGATTTTGGTGTCAAGTTTCTGAGCTTCCTGAATAATATGTAAAAACCAGTCGGCGGCGTGTTGGTAATGTTGGCTCAAATGGTGCTTGCTATCAAAACAGCTAATGCACAGTTGAAGTAATTGATTGAGCAAGTTAGTCCTAGGCTCATGCAGTTTAGCTAGTCTACGTGATATGGGAATTTTTAGCTGAGGATTCCACCGTTTCTTCACAAGCAAGGTGAGTTCAATCTGCCAATCTGCATCAACCATATTTGCATGAAGCTGAAGGGCAGGTTGGTTGAGGCATGAAAGTTCCAGTGTATAGTTAGATAACTCATCAACAAATTTAGATAATTTAGCAAGTGTAGGAAAAATAGAGACTTTAAATTTCAAACCTGATTTATCCTTACATACCCAGTAAATTACATTTTTTGAAGTTGTATCTGGCGTATGTTCACTTTCCTTGTCTGGAAAGTTACAAACAGATAGGGGTGATGGAGATTGGTTTAGTTGTTGAAACGTTTCCCTCCAAGGATATGGAATGTTATTTAACGGAATGGGTGGAATATACTGAATTTGTTTTATAGTCATATTTATATTGGTTTTCAAAGTTTGAAACCAATAAATAACCTTAATCTACAATCACTACTTCCGCATTTTTACTGAAACTAAAAAGATTTCTACAATTGTAGAAATCTTGGGAATTGAAGTTTAAATTGGAAATTTTGTGGTATAGTTGCAGCCCAATTGCAGAGGTGGCATCTTTGCGATGGGAGCAAATAGACTGGAATGGTGGCACAATTTACGTTAAGCGAGTTAAAAAAGGCACTCCATCTACTCATCCTCTTTACTCTGAAGAAATTCGCTCTCTCCGCAAACTTCAAAGAGATTATCCTGCTAGTCCCTATATTTTCCAGTCGTCTCGACTTGGCCCGTTGGCACATGATACGCTCGTGAAGCGAATCTTGGCGCAAGGTTTAGTAGCGATTCGGCTGGTATCAATCCAGTAGCCAATGTCAGTAGGGTTTTTAATAATTTTGGGAGATTCTATGATTTCAGCGATCGCATAAATCCCTGCTTGATTCCCAGATTTCCAAACCAGTACCCCATCCCTAGGAACAATGTCTTTTGCATAACGAGTTGCTAGCCAAGCCATCTGCTCAAAATCGCGGATAGCGTCTATGATCCGGTAATATTTGGGGTTGCCTTGAAATAGCCAGTATGCCATTACTTTTTACTTTGAAAGTTGTGATTTTTAATTTTGAGTTACTAATTGCTGAAGGAGCAAATTTCTAAACTGTGCGGTGATTTAGATGAACACAGAGACTGACGATAATCACCCTATTAGTAGCTGAATATTGAAGTTTAAACTAATTGACATCCCACATAGCTTAAAATCTTTGGGTGATATATCCAGTTAACGATCGCTCCATGCCTACTGTTACAGTTACCAAAGATACACTAGATCAAGTCCTGGCACTGCAAATCATGGTTGCCTGGGCTGGTGAAGGAATTTGTGAGCCTAAGCGTTTAGACTGGTGGCGCACTGATTTAATTGATGAATACGGTGGCGGTGATTTATTTGGGCGACTTTTCCCCAAGACGCATCAATGGTCATCCTTAGAGGCGGTGCGTTTGGCAGCAACTCAAGTAGATAAGCGCAAGCGTCAAGAAATGGCTCAACCAGATGCAGTGCGATCGCTCTTTTTCTGGGGGTTTACTGTAGATGAACAGTTAGCAGAACGTTTAGCTATTCACAAACGGGGTGATAAACAACCTTTAGAAGCCTTGCGTTACTTACCATTGGATATCACCAAACCATTCTCTAAAGCAGAGTTTGAGGAAGCGATTCGGCTTCCTAATCGAACAGTAGATTTTACAGTAGTTCCCAATGGACGGGAAATAGTCGGGGAAATACCGGCAGCTTTAGAAGAGCAAGCCAAAAAACTAGCCACCGCTCTGTTACCCTTAACTGATAGTTACACAATGCCATTTTATCGGTTGCAAAAGCACTAAATCCTGTGGCTAGAAAAATAACTTACTCCCCAGTTGCTAACCAAGAATTGGCTAAATCTATGTTGCATGGCAAAGAGTCCCATCAATTCCATACTCGTTTGCTGCGGACATCCCTAGCTTTGGAAGAAAGCCGAGCTTATTGGGAACACTTAAGAATAGATATACCGAAGGATAAGTTGGCAGTGGTAGCTTTTGAGGAACGTTGGTTTGGTAGTAAAAGCATGGCTAGGGTTCGCAGTTTGTTAGTAGAATTCAGCCACCGCTTTGCAGCTTATCCCATTACCCTAGATATTTTGAGACAATGGCAACCTAGTAACCCCACCACTCGCCAAAATATCTGTCATTGGCACTTGCAGCTGACTGACCCGATGTATCGCAATTTTACTGGTGTATTTTTAGAACAGCGTCGTCAGCAGCCAAACCCCAGCATTGATAGGGATATAGTAGCGCGGTGGGTGACTCAGCAACTTGAGAGTGAATGGTCAGCCGCAACAACTTTAAGAATGGCAACTGGTTTAATTGCGGCCAGTGCTGATGCAGGATTGTGTTCGGAAAACTCCGGGAAGCGTCAACTGAAATACCCCAAAGTTACAGATGAAGCTCTAGCATATTGGCTTTATTTCTTACATCATCTTTCTTTTACAGGCACTCTGATTAATAACCCTTACTTCCACTCTGTTGGTTTAAATGAAAGTTTCTTAGAACAGCGTTTACGTAACTTGCCAGGAATTTCCTTTAACCGCATGGGTGAACTTTACGATTTTGAATGGCGATATGCTGATTTAAAGGCTTGGGCAAAGGAATTTTTGGGGTTGAAATGGGAGTCAGACCATGACGGGTAATATATTTGAAAATGCTTCCTTGGATAATGCGATCGCATCACTGAAAAATGATCTTCTTGATGCCACAGGCCCCAAGATAAGTACCATGCGGAATTACCGCTTTGCAATTTTACACTACGACCCCCGTCAAGAATTTAAACTGCGCGATCGCATTCGACGATTAACAGATGACCTCAAAAGCCAAGGTTGGAATGTGCTGTTAATTTCCCTTCATCGCTTATTGTTAGACAGACTCAAGCGAGAAGAACCAAGGATTTTAGATAGTCTCATTCGTACCGAACAGCGTTTGTATAAGAAAGAGCCAGATCGCGCACTTAATCATTTAAGGGATAAAATAGCACTATATATAGAAGGGACTGACGGTATTGCTCAGGATGTGATTACACTCATTAATGATTTTACAAATCAACATCCAGACCAATCTGACCGCACCTTAATTTTATTGGGACGTGCGGGTTCTCTGTATCCTTTTTTTCGTTCATCAGCACTACTGAAGCACATCGACGGCAAAACCAACAACCTACCTGTAGTTCTCCTATATCCAGGAGAAAGACGGGATTTAAACGCCCTGTCTTTTATGGGGGAACTCCCATCAGACCGGGACTATCGACCCAGAATTTATTCTTAATTACAAATTACGAATTACAAATTACAAATTACGAATTACAAATTACAAATTACAAATTACGAATTACGAATTACGAATTACGAATTACTATGACTGCTAGAGGAAATTTGGCATGACAATTAAGGAAATCTTTGCTGCTGATGTTGCTCGTAATATTGCGCCAGTTGTTTATTTTCATGAGCAAGACCCAGCAAAAGTTTTAGAAGAAGTCTCAGAATATATTATTACAGGTGGTTATCCTGAAAACGACCCCCGTCATAAACGTGTACAATCGGGGATTCATGAGCAATTTGTCAAACTCCTCAAAGGCATAGCAGAAGAATTACAAAAACGGGGCGGTGTAGAGTTACCAGCTTCGTGGATATCAGGTTTTTACGGTTCTGGTAAATCTAGTTTTGCTAAACTTTTAGGTCTGGCTTTAGATGGTATTGTGTTGCCTAATGGCCGCAGTTTAGCAGATACCCTCTTAGAACGGGATGATTCCCCTAAAAGCCAAGAATTTCGTGATGCGTGGCATGAATTACGCAATCAACTTGACCCTATTGCTGTAGTATTTGATATTGGGGCAGTGGCACGAGATGATGAGGATATTCACTCGGCAGTTAAGCGCGAAATTCAATCACGTTTAGGCTATTGTACCATCAGTCATTATGTTGCTGACCACGAACTGAAATTAGAATTAGACCGCAAATGGGATGAATTTCTCAGTTGTGCAGAACAAACTTTAGGCGAACCTTGGTCAACAGCAAAACATGACCAATTAGCAGAAGAAGCCTTTTCTGAGGTGATGCACACTATGAACCCCAGCCGCTACATTGAACCCATGAGTTGGCTTGATAGTCGTGCTGGCGCACAAACAGGAATCGGGACATCTGTAGACGAAACAACCACAGCAATTATTAATATGCTGAAGTTTCGTGCGCCTAGTAAAAATTTGTTTGTGGTGGTAGATGAAGTTAGCCAGTATATCTACCAAAACACCAACCGAATGCTGAAATTGCAATCCTTCGTGTCTGCATTGGGACAAAAGCTGAAAGGGCGAGTGTGGTTATTGGCTACTGGTCAACAAAAGTTAGAAGATTCCGACGACGAAAGTAATATTGGTAAACTGAAAGACCGCTTTCCACCGAAGTTGCGGGTTCACCTTGCACCGACTAACATTCGGGATGTAGTTCACAAACGCTTACTAAAAAAAGCCCCTAGCAAAGAACCAGAAATAAGAGCATTATTTCAGCAACACCGTAGTGATTTGAAACTCTACGGTTATAAATGTGATTCCATGACTGAGGAAGATTTTTTGGAAGTTTATCCTATGCTTCCCGGTTATGTTGATTTGCTAATGCAGATTACCTCTAACCTCCGCACTCGTTCCAGCCGCGCTAAGGGTGACGACTATGCTATTCGCGGACTATTGCAACTATTGGGGGAATTGTTTCGAGAACAGAAATTAGGAGATAAGCCTATAGGTGCGTTGGTGACTTTGGAGAATATCTACGAAGTGCAACAATCTGCCCTAGATGCTGATGTACAAAATACTTTAGCGCGAATTTTTATCCATGAACAAGTCATTAATGATGATATGGCGGTAAAAGTAGCTAAAGTTGTGGCACTGTTAGAGTTAATTCAAGAACAAGAACCCACCACCGCTAATTTAGTTAGTCAGTGCCTTTATTCTGAGTTAGGTATGGGTAATCCAGAACCGATTGTTACCCTAGCATTAGAAAAGTTGCGGGGGTTAGGATTGCTTTCTTATTCTGATAAACTCGGTTATAAAATTCAAAGTTCGGCTGGGCAAGAATGGCAACGAGAACGGGATCAATATAGTGTAATTCCTGATGCTATTAGTATTATTGTTGCTGAAAAATTGAAAAGTCTTTTAGGTCGCGTTACCCGCCCCCACTATAAGAATAAAAATTTTTATTGGGCAGCATTTTATAGTGATGGTAAACAACGCCAAGACGAAAGATTACAGTCTCCTAATGATGTAGCAGTGGTGACAGTTGATTTTCATTATTTGACCAATAGCCAAGACCTCAAACCCAATATATGGATACCTTTAAGTAGCAGTCCTAATTTACAGAATCGCCTAATTTGGGTAGGCGCGACGGGTGATTTAGCTAGTTTAGTGAAAGAATTAGCGAAATCACGGCATATTATTCAGAAATACGAAGGTCGTCACCAAACCATATCTAAAGATAAACAGCGTTTGTGGTTTGAAGAACAAGGACGCTGTGACAGTTTAGAAAAAGATGTAAAAAATGCGATCGCCCAAGCTTTCACTGAAGGTCAAATTTTCTTCCGGGGACGACAAATCGATAAACCCCAGTATGGTACGACTTTCAACACTATTTTAGAACGGGTGGGTGAAAGCATTCTCCCCGAACTTTACAGCCATTATATTGATGTGGCGGTAACACCGGATGAGTTGAAACAACTCCTAGAACTCAATCTATCCGGCCCTTCCCATAAGTTTATGAAAACAGGTTTGGGGATTCTCGAACTAGACGCAGGTAAATATTCCCCCACCTGTAGCGGCGAAGTTCCCACCCGCATCGCCCAATACATCCAAGACCAAAACGGGCTGGCTGGTAACGTTTTACTCAACTACTTTGGCGGCCCTCCCTACGGCTACCCGGCTGATGTGGTGAAAGCTTGTCTAGTGGGTTTACTGCGTGGGGGTAAAGTGCGGATTCGTCCCCAAGCTGGGCCAGAAATTACCTCAGTGCGTGACCCTGGTGCTAGAGATATCTTTGAAAAAGACCGAGAAATCAAACGTGCGGATATTCTCCCACCCAACGAAACCAGTATTACCCCGCGCGATCGCATTGCTATCTGCAAATTCTTTAAAGACTCCCTCGAAGTCGATTTAGACCGCGAAAATGATGCGATCGCCGATGCTTCCTTTCAACAATTCCCCGGTTTGGTAAAGCGGTTACAAGACATCGAAAAGCGGTACAATAAACTACCATCACGCCCAGAATTACCAGTAGTATTACAGAAGCTACGGGAAGCCTTAGAAAAATGTACCGCTTCCCGTCAAGTAGAAATTACAGTCATTGCAGTTAAGAAATATCTAGATGCGCTGCGGGATGGAATTCAGCAGCTTGGTATAGTGGAAACAGATTTAACTGATACTGCGGTAGCAGCAGTTACTAGGGCTGTGGAAATCCAAGAACACCTAGTCAAGCAACTGCGAGACATAGAAACTTTAGCAGAAATCACTGATGCGATCGCAGCCTTAGAAACACAACTCCAAAGCGATCGCCCTTGGCGAGAGATTAACAGTTTAGAGCCGCATCTGCAAGCCATCGAGCAACATTATAAAGCCGTGCGCTTGCAACTCATCGAACGCCAAGAACGGCAAACCGAAGAAATCCGAGGACGAATTAAACAGCGTCCCAGTTTTAATAGACTCAACGAAAAACAATCAGAATACGTATTTAGACCCCTACAACAAGCAGCCTTTGATACCACTAAAGATGTTCTCTACCCCTCCCTATTGCAACTGCGAGACTCCGCCGTTATTCAAATTCAAAAAGCCGAAGATATAGCCAATAGTAATCTAGACGATTTATTATCTAAAGTTACTGAGCAGCAAGTAATACAGCTAAACTTAGAACTCAGTGGTCGAGAAGTCAGCACCCCAGAAGAGGTAGAAGCATTGTTAGATCATGTACGAGAAATTTTATTAACAAAATTAAAAAACAACACCCGTATTCGCCTAATTTAACCCTAAAACCTAACCCCCAACCCCTTCCCTACAAGGGAAGGGGAGCAAGAATCAAAGCCTCTCTCCTTACAGAGGCTACAGTGTACACACATCTTTGTGCTGAGTGCAAAATGTGGTTTGATCCCCCCTAACCCCCCTTAAAAAAGGGGGAACAAGAATCAAAGTCCCCCTTTTTAAGGGGGATTTAGGGGGATCAAAACGTTATAGGGCAAAGTTGAGCAGACTTCTGTGTACACCGTAGCCTTACAGAGAAGAGGTTTAAACCAATTCGCAATTCCCAATTCCCCATTCCCAATCCCATGCACCTCACCCCAGAAGCCAAAACCCAGCTATCAAACACCATCCGCACACTGAGAGAACGCCTACTCACCGATTTACACAACGCCGTAGACAGCACCTATCGCCTGTCTATCCCGGCGACACAGGCGAAACTCCCAGAAGAACAACACCAAAAGCGGAAGCGTTTAGAAGAATGGCTGAAAGAACAAGCCCGTAGCGAGGGTAAGGGGAACAAAGAGACAGAAAAACAACGCCAAGAACGCCATTTACACACAGCCGTCAAATTAGCCGCCGCCACATTACTCAATCGGCTGATAGTCATCAAACAAATGGAAGCCCAAGGACTAATTAAACCGGCGGTAGTTACTGGAGGTTGGCAAAGTCCAGCTTATCGGGAATTTCGGGATTTTGCGCCGGAATTACTCAAAGATGAAACCGAGGGTTACGGGACACTGTTAAAACTGCTATTTGACGAACTCGCCCAAGATTTACCAGGGTTATTTGGCAATGTGGGAGTTACAGCTTTATTCCCCATTCCTGCTAATACTTTACGTGCAATCATTGAAGCTTTAGACAACCCTGGCTTAAAAAATGCTTGGTTGGATGATACTACATTGGGCTGGGTTTACCAATATTGGAATGACCCAGAACGGGAAGCATTAGACGCAAAACTCAACGGTGGGGGAAAAGTCGAACCCCACGAAATCGCCAGCAAAACCCAAATGTTCACCGAACGTTACATGGTGGAATGGTTGTTACACAACAGTTTAGGGCAAATGTGGCTGGCGATTTGTCAACGTCAAGGCTGGACACCCGCAGTCAAAGCAGATGGCACATTACAAAGCTTAGAAGCAAGGCGTGAGGAGTGGCGGAAAAAACGAGAACGGGGTGAAGTCGCTTTAGATGCACTGATGCCTATAGAAACAGCAGCAGAGGAACAGTGGAAATATTGGGTTTCTCAACCTTTAACTGATGCAGCTGTAACTCATGCAGCTAACAGCATCCGCGATGTAAAAATACTTGACCCTGCTTGTGGTTCTGGGCATTTTTTAGTCATAGCTTTTGGGTTATTATTTGCCCTTTACCAAGAAGAAGCCCAGCATCGGGGGGAAAGTTGGAGTGATAGAGAAATTGTTGAATCGATTTTAGAGAATAATTTATATGGTATTGATATTGACCCTAGGGCGGTACAAATTGCGGCGGCAGCGTTGGTATTAAAAGCGCGGTTGCTGTCTCCGCAAGTAGAAGTTAAGCGGTTAAATTTGGTAGCGTCAAATTTGCAATTGTCTGCACTGGCGGAAAATGACCCCGCACGGGTGGAACTGCGCGAAGAAGTGAAATTAGCAACGGGGATTCCTGAGCAGTTGACAGATAAAATTGTGGAAGCGTTGAAAGGTGCAGACTATTTGGGTAGTTTGTTAAAGGTTGACGCGGAAGTTGATCAGGCGATTTATCAGTATGAACAAGAAATTTCTATTCCCTTACAGTTAGATATTTTTCAAAGTGCGGTAGCAGAAAAACCCGTTTTTGATTCTGTGGAAGCGAAGAAATCTTTATTAGAAAAATTAGAAAGTTTTTTAAACCGTTGCACCAGTGGCGATGATTTAGGTTTGCGCTTGCGGGGTGAACAATTAGCAGCGGGTGTGCGGTTTATTCGCATTGTGCAAGAAAATTTTTATGATTTAGTAATTGGTAATCCACCCTATCAAGGGACGAGTAAGATGGTGGATGCTAAATATGTGGCGAAGGAATATCCAAGGGGTAAAGCTGATTTATATGCGGCGTTTTTGGAGCGAGGTTTGCAGTTAGTAAAAGATGGGGGTATATCTGCACTGCTGACAATGCGAAATTGGATGTTTATTCAGCAGTTTGCCTCAATTCGAGAATGGTTGTTAGATAATTTTGATTTGCGTTTGTTGGGAGATTTTGATAGAGGTGCTTTTGATGAAGTACCAAATGAAGTTTTGGCTGTAACAATGAGTGTATTTCAAAAAGTAACACCGAATGAGGAAATTAGTGTTGCTATTCAGCCAACTTTATTAGAAGATAATTCTTATGATCGACAGCGTACAAAGCGGAAACGGGCAGCAGTTTTGTCTCAGATTGGGCGGTATGAAGTTTTGAGCGATCGCTTTAATCTTATCAAAGAAAAGCCTCTCATCTATTGGTGGGATGATGATTTTCTCAGACACTAAGTAGGACGAGGTGAAAAAACTAAACTATGTAAAGATAAGTAAATACGTACAATGTGTCTACAAAGGTAACAGCGATATGGGCAGTCGTTTAAGGGTATTTCTGACTAGAG
>NZ_JACJRG010000079.1 GCF_014697125.1 Anabaena minutissima FACHB-250
ATATCTCTTAAATACTTGTCAAATCTATATTGTAGGCATTATTGTCTTTAAATTATAGCCCTTATAATTCAGTTAATTTTAATAATCACCATAAAACTACCGCAAGAACCAAAAAAGAAATATATCAAGATACCTTCCGTACACCTGATTACTTTTGGTTCGATCCCTATACATTAGAGTTTGCAGGGTTTCATTTAGTAGATGGAGAATATCAACCTCTACAAGCAAATGAACAAGGTCATTTGTGGAGTCATCAGCTAGGGTTATATTTGGGTATTTATCAGGGTTTATTGCGATTTTTTACACGAGATGGACAACTAGTTCCCACGCCTGAAGAAACGGCGGAACAAGCACAAATGCAAGCAGAGCAGGCACAACAACAAGCAGAACAAGCACAAATGCAAGTAGAACAGGCGCAACAACAAGTAGCACGTTTAGCAGCGAAACTGCGGGAGTTAAATATCGATCCAGATACAATTTAGAAGACTGTGTTTGCCTGTTTTGACCGTTGATTTCTTATGAAGGTAAAAACAGGCGATCGCCTCGACTCTCCACTATCATTATTCTTCCTCTATCGCCAAATCTACGCCGGCATAAATATCACTCAAAGCAATTTTAAATTCTATTGATTGGAGTGATAGAATAGCCTCATACGATTCATATTCTGTGAATACCCATTGACCATCAGTATTTCTATGAAACTGCTCTGCAAGGTGTTCATATTGGTCAATCATCACGTATTCTTTTAGTGCCGGAAGAGAACGGTAATATCTAAATTTATTAGTTCTATCGTGGTTTTCTGTCGATTTTGATAATACTTCTACAATCATTAAGGGATTGGTAACTGTAGTAGTACCTTTTCCTTCATATATCGGTTTTCCCTGAATCACCATGACATCAGGATAAGTGTATATGCGATAACGAGGTATCCATAATTTAACATCACCCATGTATATTTTGTAATCTTTACCTCGCATCTGCAATTTAAAATTAGCATAAAAATTACCTGCTATTTCATTGTGATTAGTTGTTCCACCAGCCATTGGTACAATTTCTCCATCTCGATATTCATTTCTGCATTCTGATGTTTCCTCTAGTTGTAAATATTCTTCGGTTGTGTAGTATTTATTTACTGCTTGAGTTTGCATAATTACACCTTGTTGAATATCAATTACACAGGATAATGTTTAGCTAAAAAATCTTCTGCTTCTTCTTGATTGTGAACCACTCCATCCAAAGTTGCTGCCAGTATATCATCGAGCATTTGGCGAAACTGTGGACTAGGTTTGTATCCTAATTTCTTTAAGTCATTACCATTTAACATTGGTTGGATATGAGATAAAACTGTCAAGTAATGCCATATCTGCTGCCTAATTATTCTTGAACTAGATATGGCAATCAAAATTAACATTTCTACATCATACTTGCGTAACACTTGCACTATTTGACTAGGTTGTTTAGATATCACTAAAAAATCTGTAACTTCAGATTTGGCAGCAGTTAATTTATGCGATCGCTCAATGCTATCTTCTGGTAGTTGCAGATTTTTCGCTACTTTGTGGCGATATTGTGGTGCTAGGTGGGCAATTAACACTTCTAGGCGCATTTGCCAAAGAATTAATTTTTTTTGAGCATCAAATCTTCGCCAACAGCGTTCTAATAACCGTAATTGTCGTAAAAGTTCAGGATCTAATTTGAGGGTGGGATGGATGCACTGTAATGCACCTAAATCGTCAAGTAGCTTTAAAGCCAATTCCCAGTAGGGGGCTTCGAGGATATGTTTCAGTTCGGCTTTGAGTCTAGTTTGTAGGGCTGGGGTTTTAGTGTTAGTTTGGGCAGTGCGATCGTAAACACCACTATTAATGGCGTAGCGGATATATTCTTCAGTGCGTGATTCAATATCAAATCCAAAACGCACAGCAAACCTGACACCGCGATAAATGCGGGTGGGGTCTTCAATAAAGCTGTTGGCGTGTAAAACTCGAATTTGTTTGGCTTGTAAATCTAGTAATCCACCGAAGAAATCAAGTAATTTCCCAGCACGAGGGGGAGTTAAACGCAAAGCCAGGGCGTTGACAGTAAAGTCACGGCGGTATAAATCTTGACGAATGGAACTCGCTTCCACTTCGGGATTCGCGGCTGGGTAAGGATAAAATTCTGTTCTAGCGGTAGCAATATCCACCCATAAAGAATCTAATTCGGGGTCTTTGTGCCATAACAAAGCCGCAGTTTGAAAAGCCCCGTGAATTTCTAACCGGGCGGCGGAGTAAATTTCTTGGAGTGCTTTGGCTAGTTCCACCCCTGCACCTACATCTGCGGCTTGATGAAAACCATCAACTACTAGGTCAATATCTGTAATAAAGAGAGTCCCAGATGCGGCTTCAGCCAATAGTAAGTCCCGCACTGCACCACCGACTAAATAAAGATGCCAACCCCGTTGTTCTGCGGCTTGGGAGGCGGTGGTGAGTAATTGCCAAAGTTGGGGAGTCAGGCGATCGCCAAAGGCGGGGAGTAGCCCATCGCTTAATTGTTCTAAACTAGGAAGCTGAACACTATATTCTGATCTCCTCTGTCCTTCCCCTCTATTCTGTCCCTCCGCTTGATGCAGTTCCCTGAGAACATCGGTACGGGTGACAATCCCAACTAATTGCCCATTCTCTAATACAGGCAAGCGACCAATATCATACGTCACCATCAGTGATTCAATTTGTGGCAGTGTCGTATCTGGGGTAATAGTCTTTAAATTAATGGTCATGTAGCCCTTAACTGGCGCATGACTAAATCCGTGATGAAAGGCAATATCTAAATCGCGTCGGGAAATAATTCCTACCAATTGCCCTTGGGTATCCACCACAGATAAACCGGAGTGTCCGTAGCGTAATAAAATGCGCTGTGCTTCGCCAATTGTCGTTTCTGGGCGAATGGTGCGGACTGGGGAGGACATTAAATCTCTGGCGGTGGGAGGATGAGGAATCGAGGTTTTTATCCCGTTGAGGATTTGTTGCAGGATCTCTTGGGCATCTACACCACGTAAATTCAGAGATGATGCTTGAGAATGACCGCCGCCACCAAAGTTTTGAAATAATTGGTCAAGATGAACACCGGGAATTTGCGATCGCCCAATGATCGTCAACCGGGATTCATCTTTACTCAAAGGGTACTCACCAGCTAATAGCAAAGCGTCGATTTCTGTCAACTCCATCAGTTGTGACGCTAAACTAGATAACCCTGGCACAAAGCCATCTGTCTTTAAAGTTACCCAAGCAATAGTATATCCTCGGAAACACAGATATTCTAATTGTTCTAAAGCTTCCTTGAGTAAACGTTGTAATTGGGGAGATAACCCCGGCTCGCGGTAATTAGAAATTACTGCTAAACTAGCTCCTTGCTGCATCAACCAAGCCAACGCCAGGGCATCCCGTGGTGTAGACTGGTCATAGGTTAGAGAACCAGTATCTACATGAATCCCTAAAGCCATCGCTGTAGCTTGGGCTGGGGTTAAATAGATTTGCTGTTGTTGTAATTGCTCAACAATTAAAGTGGTGGTAGCACCCACTGGGGCAATATGAAATTGAGTAGCCGGAATATTTGATACTTGACCGAGGTGGTGATCATAGACAGTAATATTGTCAAGTTGCGGTAAATTTAACCACTCAGCAGCCTTACCCAAGCGATCGCGCTGTTGAGTATCGACTACAGTTAAAGAGCGAATTTTCTCTGGATTTACCGAACGCCTTTCAATCAGCGCATACTCATCTCGATGCAGTGCCAAAAAATCTCGTACAGGTGGATGTGCGCCGCCCGTCAACACAATTTTACTACCCGGTAATAGGCAAGTTAGCCCTACTGCTGCGCCCAAGGCATCAAAATCGGCTGTAGTGTGACAAAGAATTAAGTCCATATTTAAGGGTCATTAGTCATTGGTATTTAGACAAAGAACTAATGCGACTAATAACTAATGACTATAGTGACGCAATTTCTGCTAGCTTACAAATAAGGAGAAGTGTCAGTGTCGCCCTTTAGGATATTCTATTTTTAGTATTTCCTTAAGTATTTTGCTGTCTTGGGAGAAGTAAAAATGACCATAATATTCCAATTTGCTTTAGTAGCTCTGGTTCTGATGTCTTTTGTGCTAGTTGTAGGCGTACCTGTAGCCTATGCTACCCCCCAAAGTTGGGTTGAATCTAAAAAGTTACTCTGGCTTGGTTCTGGGGTTTGGATCGCTTTAGTGCTTCTAGTTGGCCTATTAAACTTTTTTGTAGTCTAAGCCAGCACTGCACCATAGTACAGATAAATAGCAACAAGACGAAGGGGGCAGGAGAGCTACCAAACAAGGTGAAAGAACAAAATTTATTTGTTCTCTGCACCTAATTGTGCTTTCCTGCTCTTCTACATTTAAAGAAGAAATGTATATTGACAAAAGTATAGTTAATGTAAGAGGCAGTCATGGCAGTTTTTGAGGGAACTTTCACCCAAACAGAACCTTTGCGTTTAGCAGTGGTGATTGGTCGATTCAATGACCTTGTAACCACAAAACTGGTAGCAGGATGTCAAGATTGCTTAAAACGCCACGGTGTCGATCCTAATCCTGAAGGCGATCAGGTGGATTATGTGTGGGTTCCTGGCAGTTTTGAAGTGCCGCTTGTGGCGCGTCAATTAGCCCTTTCTCACCGTTATGACGCAATAATTTGTCTGGGTGCAGTAATTCGTGGGCAAACACCACATTTTGACTATGTATCCTCAGAAGTAGCTAAGGGAATTGCAGCCGCTAGCTTTCAGACTGGAGTACCAGTAATTTTTGGCATCTTGACAGTAGATACCATGCAGCAAGCCTTAGAAAGGGCAGGTATTAAGGCTAATCATGGCTGGGATTATGCTATGAACGCTCTCGAAATGGCCAGCCTCATGCGGCAGTTACGTTCTAATTTGAAAGATGCCTACGCTCACAATCCCCAATCCTTACCAGCATCTATTTCTGGTCACAACATCGGCAACTTCACCACTGAGTCAGAAGAAGTAGGCTGACAAAAGACAGGCAGGGGAGGCAGGGGAAGAAAAACTTTCCTGTCACCTGTCCCCAGTCTTTCAATGAGTGGATTTGCAATGAGTGGATTTTAAATTATTCAATCCAAAATCTAAAATTCCCAGTCCCCAGTCCCCAATCAAAAATTAGACTTTAAAATAGTTGACAAATCAAAATATATCTGTCATATTAATAAAGTAAGTTTTGCGGGTATAGCTCAGTGGTAGAGCGTCACCTTGCCAAGGTGAATGTCGCGCGTTCGAATCGCGTTACCCGCTTTTAAGGCAACAAAATCATAGTCAATGTTGAGTTTAGATGGCAAAAAGCTTTATTCTTTGAGCCACAACACATCAAACCAAGGTATGTACTAGACTGGAATCAAGCTGATTGAAGAGCTACCCTCACAGGTAGAAAGTTGTACTCTATCTATTTTCAGTGAATTTGACAAAAAAGCCTTGAGGCAACTAATAAAGAGTGCTGAGTAAGGTCAAGGAAGCTGAAGAGTGTTTCAAAAGTTCCCACTTGATAAAGGCACTATTCCTAATTCGAGTAGAAATCAACGCGACTTCAGTTGAAACTCAGCCAGAGCTACTGAGAATACAGCTAAATGTTGAATAAATAGTTATAGTTTATTCTTGGGTGCAGCTTTAGTAAATGGGTTGTCTTAAGAGTGTTCGCCACGTAAGCTAAAAAAAAGTACCAAACACGCCACTACCATCGATGTTTAACAATACAGATGCAGCAATTCTTCCCCAAGATGACTACCCCAGCACAAAAGCAACCTGAGTTAGTCATAGTGCCATGATACAGCGAACCTTGCTATTTTTATAAAACTTTAATAAAGAGAGAACTCCAAGGTTTTCAAAAGTTGTACAAATATGCTCAAGTTATTAAGCTGTTACACATTTAATTTTTGAATTTGCATACACTGTATAGCCAGGATGCTGATAGATACTGGGTTTTTGAATTTTGAATTTTGAATTTTGAATTGCTTAGAAAGCTTGTGCAATCCCAAAAACCACAAAAAATCGACTTTAACACAGAATACCCCTGTCCCTGTCGCCGCAAGGGAAGGTTAATTCCGATTACACTCACAGAAGCATTTGGTTGCGATCGCTGTCAACAAATCTTTGTTGTCGAAGATAATGGCCATGTACTAGAACAGCTTTCTACCACCTACCCCTACAAGCGTGCTTGGCAGTGGACAGGGAATAGTTGGCGAGTTGTTCACCCCAAATTAGGAGAAAGTTATTTACCTATAGCATTTGGGATTATTTTCGTGCTAGTGATTATATGGCTACCATTAGCACTGCAATTGGCCAATCGTTCTAGCATGATTGCATGGGCTATGGTGGCAGTATTGTTGGCAATTTTGCCAGCACTCATGGTCTGGCTTACTTACAGACGATAATTCAATGACCGTTGTAGCTGTGGACGAATTCCCCGAACCCATAAACAGCGCGAAACGCGCTTATCAAGCTTCCCTAAAGTTAAGCACTACCAAGGGAACAGACCGCAGTCGCGCTGTATTGGCAATGGCACAGGCGATAGAAAACTCATTCGACGACATTTTAGAAGCCAACACGTTGGATTTAGAAGCTAGTCGGGAAATGGCAGTGCCAGAATTGATTTTAGATTGGCTGAAACTAACTCCCACAAGATTAGAGACAACAGTAGAAATTCTCCAACGGTTGGGAGAACTATCAGACCCGTTACGGCGGGTGAGAAACGCCGACTATCAACCGGAAGACTCTCAAAGTTACTCCCAGTTAATGCCCTTGGGAGTCATAGGATTTATTTATGAAGCATTTCCCGATTTAGGCGCGATCGCGGCAGCTTTGTGTATTAAAACTGGTAATAGTATCATCCTCAAAGGCAGTACAGAAGCTAGTCACTCTAATGCTGCTATTTCGGAAGTGTTACAACACGCACTTGCAGAAGTTGGTTTACCAGCAGGTTGTATAGAACTAATTACAACAGAACACGGGGCTTCAATTCGCGATTTAGTCACCCAAGACCAATATGTAAATTTAGCCATTCCTTACGGACGTTCTAGCTTGGTACAGCAAGTCATGCGGCAAGCCACCTGTCCAGTATTAAAGTCAGCAATGGGTAACTGTTACCTTTACTGGTCGCTGAATGGCAGTCTAGAGATGGTGCGTTGGATGATTATTGATAGCCATGAAAGCGAACCAGACCCCGTTAATGCCATTGAAAAAGTGCTGATTCATCGCCAAGCCATGCCGTCATCCTTGGCGGTGCTGTGGAATAGTTTGAGAGAAAAAGGCTTTGAACTCAAAGGCGACGCAGAACTAGTAGAAGCCTTCCCGCAGTTGCAGCTAGCGAAAGACGATGAATGGGGATACGCCTATTTAACCAAGACAGTAGCATTTAAATTGGTGGATAGTCTAGAGGGAGCGATCGCTTGGATTAATCAATACAGTAGCGGTCATGCTGACTCGATTGCCACTGAATCCTATCAAGAAAGTCGCCAGTTTGCCTTAGGGGTTAACAGTGCCGCCACATACATTAATACTTCACCGCGTTTCTCCCGGAATCCTTCGCGGGGAGACTCAGTATTTCTAGGTATGTCTAACCAAAAAGGCCACCGTCGGGGATTTATTAGCTTGGAAACCCTGACCACTGCCAAACATATCATTCAAGGGAATGGACGGTTTTAAAAGTTTATGATGTCAGTCTTGCTGATTTTCCATCACTTGGGTAATGTAGCGAAGAATAGACTCAAAATCTTGACGAATTTCCGTGAGTTGTCTTACCCAAGTGTTAGAAGTAGCGATCGCATTTTCTTCCTGTTGGCGTGCAGCAGCAATCTGCTTGTCAATTTCTCCATAGATTTGTACATCTACATCCCTAAATATACTATCTATTTGATTTTCGAGACTCTTGGCAACACTAATAAAATGGCTAGTAATCTCTCGACGAGCTTCAGCCATTTTATCTTGTCTTTCGGCTTCTTTTTGCATAGAATGAGCATCTAAACCAGCACCAATTACTGATAGTACAGGTGCAAGAAACACAGTAAAATTAGCAAGGTCTTTAGCGATACCAACAGCTTGCCAAGGCTTGAAATCTACACCAATAAATTTTCCCACACCATAAACTACATGATGGAGATTACTACCAGCTACATTGGAGGCATTTAAAAAACCTTGACCACTAGCTGCTACCCTCCCAGCAGTAAATTTCTCCCAATGAACGCCTAATAGTTCACCAATTTGTTGCAGAGATTTTATTTGATTTTGTAGATGTTCAATACTTATATCATTATCAACATTTTTAGCAGATAGTCTTTCAGTATTTTCCAAGCAAGTAAAAGAAGTGTTACAAGATTACTTTGTAACACTTCTTTTACTTCTTGACTAATCTCATCAAGTGCTACTTCTACTAATTTTTTTAGTTGTTCTGTAGCATTTGTATAGTGATTTTTTACGTTTAACTCAGTTTGGCGATTCAGCTTTTCAACATCTTCCTGATTCATTGAACCCACAGCATATGCCAACTGAATTCCCTCTTGAGAAATTGCAGAAGACATTGCTAAGGCTATACTATTAAATTTGATTCGTAGATGTTCTCTTTCTTTATGCACTATACGCGACAAACGTGCCATTACTTCTAGAAAGGCAGTATCTTGGTTAGAATTGCGTGTAAAGCTTAATTGAGCTTCGTCTAAAGAAGCTAAAATGATTCTTACTGGTGTATCATAACGGGCAAGTGTAGCGCGGCTTTTAACAAAATTATTTAAAGCATCAATAAAAGTCTTAAATTGGCTGATTTCGATAAGAAAATTATCTTGTTGATCTATACCTTCACAATAATCTTTTGCATCAATAAAGCACACAGGAAATTCATCAAGACTGTAAGGCTTAAGTGCATCAGCTAAACTTTGACGATAATTAGCGATTTTTTGTGCTTCGTCTCCAGCTTCATCAGACATTTTATTGATGAGCAGCATCATTTTCCAGCGATAGCCTTTTTCATAAGCTAGCTTTTTGAAATTTTCTACTGTGATTGAATCAAAAAGCATATAAGTGAGGTTGAAAACTAATAAGTCAGCTTTTTTGATTGCCTCATAAGTAATTTCATCATGATCTTTGCGGTCTGTAAATAGTCCTGGTGTATCTATTAAATTGATACCATTACAGTCATATCTAGTAGTTTTATCAGTTGCGATATCTGAATCAATTTTAATATCACGCTGTCCAGTTAGTGCAGAAATAGTTGTAGATTTACCAGCGTTATATTGACCCACAAAAGCTACAGTCATAATGCCATGTTTACGATATTCATTGAGTTCATCATGTAGTTGATGACGAATAGCTGTGAATTCAGAATGATTTGCTTTAGCTAAAATCTTATCGAATTTGATACAGGCATCTTTGAATTTAGTAGCAATTGCGGCAGCATTAAAACTTGTATTTTGTTGAACCATTTTAATTTACTCTTCTTGAGCATGAAATGTTTACTGAAACTGAAACTGAAATATTGATTTTGTATTTGACAGTATCAAGAGTGCCGCTAACGATAATTCAAATTTTTGACTGTAAATTAGCAAATGTTACTTCAGAAGCTTCTGCTGATATAATAGAAATATCTTCTTGTAAAATTTGTTTAATTATTTCCTGTGATTTTTTGAATTTAAATTCAGATTTTGTTTGAATCTTTATACTTCGTCCGAAATTTCGCTCTACTTTACCTATAGTTTTGAGAATGGCTTCATCAGTCAGTAGTTCATATCTATCTGCACACCAATCAATGATACGTTTAGCATAAGCACGATTAAGATAGTTAGCAGAGCCATCTAATTTATCCTGGGTATTTGCTAGTTGTTCACTAATCGTTTCTAAAGCTTGAATCATTCCATTTAAGTAGTTATTAATATTGGTAGCTACTGCACTACAATAATTATTAAATTCTTCTTCGGCTTTTGTAAGTGTTTTTTGCTGATAATCATCTAATTGATTTTTTAAAGATTTGCGGATATTTTCCGCAGCTTCGCGTTGTTTCTCTTTTTGAGATTTAAAAAAATTGGCTCTCCCAGACTAAATATGTTAAATTAAGAACAGAAATACCAATTGAGTAAAATCCTTCTTCTAAAATTATTGAAGTTAGTTAAGCCATAAGCCCTTCTTTTAATAAGCTTAATCTTCTGATTAATTCCCTCAACAATACCTTGAGTAGTTCGCAGGGTTAGCGCGTCTCAAACCCTATTGACAAAAGGACTCGCCTGATAAGCAATCAAGTTGGAAACAAAGTGGGACTATCCGGGCTAGGGTAAGATTTAATCCATCTAGTCCC
>NZ_JACJRG010000008.1 GCF_014697125.1 Anabaena minutissima FACHB-250
CGTAATCAACAAAAAGCCAGTGTTTATTGGGGTTTTAAAACCAAGGATGCACGTCAAAAAATGCAGCGTTTATATCCGAGCATTTAACCTAGCAAAATTTCCTTGGTGGACTACTACGGCTGTGAATGGTAGCAATTTATTGTTTTGTTTTTCAGTTTGGCGAGTCGAAAAGTAAAATTCCCCATTTTCTACTGTCACACCATGACCAGAAAAGTAGAAAATCACCAAATCATCTTTCTGACGATTACCATACAAATTATAAATTGCCCTTTCCATTTCCTGCCGTGGAGGATTTTTCAGCACAGTGACATATTCCTCCACAAAACAGCCCATATCGGGATTTAGCAAAACTCGCCGCATCGCCTCCACATCGTTGACTGCGTTGGGTAGCGGTGCTAATCCCGGCTCATATTCACTAATGCCGATTAGTAGTGCTATCCTCGCCATTTTAGCTGTTTGATGTGCTGTTTGATGTGTTGTTGAGAAATTCTTGGGCTTTTTGATAAGCAAACTCAAATTCTTCCCGGCTGGCGGCTTCTAGGTTGAGTTCTCTACCATCAGGGGCTTTGACTACGAGCTTAATGGGTTTGTTGCCAAACCTATCTCCCAAAAATGTAAATAGATTTTTGATATTAGCGGGGTTAACTTTTGCATTCAACAATCCCAACAAAAAGCCGCCTAACGCTTTGGTGTTCGGGGGTGCGTTTTCGACAGGGACTAAATCTGCATCTTCTACCCCGTCCACTTCTTGTAACTGAGGTAGCAAATTTTGTACTTCTGCTTGCAAATCCTCATCATCTAAGTCTAGTTCAGTGAGTGCGATCGCTACTTGCAAGTTAGTTGTTACCATATAAATCGCTTAAATATAACTATATTCTTTCTAAACGATTGTATCGGTTATTGAGCAAGTTTAGTTAATATCCGAGGGTTTTGACGGAGAAATGAACCGCAGACACATGATTTGGGTGGAGCTTTTGTCAGGCTCTCGATAGCTTAGTCGGGTGTGTTAAAGCAACGCGTAACGCACCGCGTGATTATGGTGCGTTACGGCAATTTATACTGTCGCTCATACTCAAATTCTCACACTGCCGTAACACAACGGCAATAAAGCGGGAGGAAAATCCACACCGCTTTTTGCCTCCCCTACTTAATATTTACTTTATAAATAGGCTCTGATAGTGAAAATTTTAGTTTGTTGTGGCGATCACTATGCAAATATAATCATATTTAATTTTTTGTGTGATTAATTACATAAATGTTTTTCTGGAATTGGTGGTTTTGATAGTGTGGTCATACCTAGACTCTTAATTCAAGTTATATTGCAATTATCAACTATTAGGAAAAACACCTGTGTTTCCCCTCTACGACGACAACCCGACGCGAATCACCCCGTATTTCACTTACGGTTTAATTGGGATGAACGTTTTAGTGTTTCTTCATGAAGTGAGTTTGTCTAATGCCCAGTTGAATTTATTTTTTGATCAATATGCAGTAGTACCTCAACAGTTAACCACTAATTTAGCTGTGGAGTGGACAACTTTATTTACTTCCCAATTTTTACACGGTGGCTGGTGGCACTTAATTTCAAACATGGTCTTTCTTTGGGTTTTTGGTAACAATATCGAAGACCGTCTGGGTCATCTGAAATATCTAATTTTTTATTTGGCGTGTGGTGCTTTAGCTGCTGCGTGTCAGTGGTTTATTGGTATGTACTCCACTATCCCCTCTTTAGGAGCTAGTGGTGCAATTTCGGGGGTACTAGGTGCATATTTGATCCGCTTTCCCCAGGCTAGAGTAACTACCTTAATTTTCTTAGGTTTTTTTGTCACTACAATTAGCATTCCGGCAATGATATTGATTGGAGTTTTCTTTATTCAAAATGTGATTTCTGGATTGGCTAGTTTACAGGCTTCTGCCAATATGAGTGTTGAAACAGGGGGAGTAGCTTATTGGGCGCACATTGGTGGTTTTGTATTTGGCATGATTCTTTCACCTTTATTTGGAGTATTCAAACGCGATTAAGCAATTGAGTAAACTAAAATGTCACTACACTACGAATTGACTCCCCTTTGTGCATTAAATCAAAGGCATCATTAATTTGCTCAATGGGCATGATGTGAGTAATTAAATCGTCAATATTTATCTTGCCATCCATATACCAATCAACGATTTTCGGTACATCTGTACGCCCTCTTGCACCACCAAAGGCTGAACCTTTCCACACGCGCCCAGTCACCAGCTGAAATGGACGGGTACTAATTTCTTCCCCCGCACCAGCCACACCAATAACTACACTCACACCCCAACCTTTGTGACAGCATTCTAAGGCTTGACGCATGACTTTGACGTTACCAATACACTCAAAGCTGTAATCAGCACCACCTTTAGTTAAATCAACTAAGTAACTAACTAAATCCCCCTCCACTTCTTGGGGGTTGACAAAATGCGTCATCCCAAATTTTTCTGCTAAAGCCCGCTTGCTGGGGTTAATATCTACCCCGACAATCATATTCGCCCCCACCATCCGCGCCCCTTGGATGACATTTAAGCCAATACCTCCCAAGCCAAAGACTACTACATTAGCCCCTGGTTCTACCTTGGCTGTATAAATAACTGCGCCAATACCTGTTGTTACTCCACAACCGATGTAACAAACTTTGTCAAAAGGGGCATCTTCGCGAATTTTAGCTACGGCGATTTCTGGCAGCACCGTATAGTTAGCAAAGGTAGAAGTACCCATGTAGTGATGAATCATTTGTCCATCAATACTAAAGCGACTAGTACCACTGGGCATGACACCACGAGATTGAGTCAGGCGAATTGCTTGGCAGAGGTTGGTTTTAAAGCTGAGACAATATGGACATTGGCGACATTCAGGAGTGTAAAGGGGAATCACATGATCTCCTGGCTTGACACTAGTCACACCAGCACCCACTTCTACCACTACTCCAGCCCCTTCATGTCCTAAAATGGCGGGAAATAAACCTTCAGGATCAATGCCAGACAGGGTATAAGCATCGGTGTGACAAACGCCACTGGCTTTAATTTCAACTAAAACTTCCCCGGCTTGCGGCCCTTCAAGTTGTACAGTTTCAATAGTTAAAGGCTGACCCGCGCTATAAGCCACTGCTGCTTTAACTTCCACGAGTCTACCCTCCTAAAAATTCAAAAAAATCCGATACTAGCCATTATCCTAAAGGGAAACACGGGTAAGTTGAAGCAATTTTTGATGATCTAGATTTATATCTTAGGGTGGTTGTGAGATTTTTCATAGTCTGTATATGAGTTAACTATGAAATTGCATTTTGCGGAGAGATTGGTACATTAGTTACAGGCAGTAAACTTGGAAAATCATATCTATAGCACTTCTCGTTTGTATGCAATCCACTCTAACCTCTCTCCAAACCTCTCTCCTACAAGGAGAAGCCACTGCGTTGGGCGGGTTTCCCGACTTGTTCGCGAAGCGTCTCGAAGAGAAGCAAGTGGCGTAGAGGCTTTGAGGTTTACTCCCCTTCCCTTGTAGGGAAGGGGTTGGGGGTTAGGTCTGTATTAGACTCAACTGCAAACCGCTATATCTGCCTGATTGAATTTTTATCCCCTCAGTTATCTATTAATTTTGTAAAGCGTATGAACCCTGCCCTAACGAAAATTGGCTCTCAAATGTCCAACCTTACAGGTGTACGAGCGATCATGAAGGACATTAACGAAACGTTAAAAGCTAGTCGAGGGCAGGAATTAATTAATTTGAGTGCAGGCAACCCGTTGATTTTACCAGAGGTAGAACAGTTGTGGCGGGACTACACAGTAGAATTATTAGCTAGTTCAGAGTATGGAGAAGTGGTTTGTCGTTATGGTTCTAGTCAAGGCTATGCACCATTAGTTGAAGCGATCGCTAATGACTTTAACAAACGCTACGGTTTAAACTTAACTGAGCGCAATATTTTACTCACCCCCGGTAGTCAAAGCCTCTACTTCTACGCAGCTAATTCTTTTGGTGGCTACACTAGCGATGGGCAACTCAAGCGAATCGTCTTACCCCTGAGTCCAGATTATACGGGTTATGGCGGTGTATGTTTGTTTCCTGAAGCTTTACTAGCTTACAAGCCTACCCTCGATATAGACGCACCCAACCACCAGTTTAAATATCGCCCTGATTTCAGCCAATTATCGGTGACAGAAAACACCGGTTGTATCATCTTTTCTCGTCCCTGTAATCCCACAGGTAACGTCATGACAGAAGATGAGGTGAAGAAAATTGCTGCTTTAGCCGCCTCTTATGATGTACCTGTGTTGATTGACTCCGCCTATGCACCACCATTCCCAGCATTAAACTTTACAGAGATGCAGCCAGTATTTGGCGACAATATCATCCACTGCATGAGTTTATCTAAAGCTGGATTACCAGGGGAACGCATCGGCATTGCCATTGGGGATGAAAAATGGATACACGTTTTGGAATGCTTTCAGACAAACTTGTGTATTCATCCGTCGCGCTATGGACAGGCGATCGCAGCTCGTGCTATTGAATCTGGTAGTCTGGCAGAAATTTCTGAAAGCGTCATTCGTCCCTTTTACCAAAACAAATTTACTGTTTTGGAAGATACCTTAAATACCTCTATGTCCAAGGATTTACCTTGGTTCTTGCATCGTGGCGAGGGGGCTATTTTTGCTTGGTTGTGGTTAAAAGATTTACCGATTACCGATTGGGAATTTTATCAAGAACTCAAAAAAGTCGGTGTAATTATTGTTCCTGGTAGTACATTCTTCCCCGGTTTACAAGAAGAATGGCCACACAAACAGCAATGTTTACGTATTAGCCTCACAGGTAGTAATGAAGAGATAGCCTTGGCGATGCAACTCTTAGCCAAAGTAGCCGAAAAAGTTTATCAAAGTACAGCTGTTAGCGCGTAGTAATTTTAATTGAGAGTTACTGTGCTTAACTAACAGTGGGTCAATGATTATTTGACCCATTGATTTTTGTAGAGACAGCAATTTATCGCGTCTCTCTAACCGTCAAAATGGGTTTGAGATAGTAGTTGAGTTAATGGTAATGAACCCCGAACAAATAAAAGAGAAGAAAGGAAGGCGGAAAACTGGGAAGAAGCAAAAACCCAATCCCCAGTCTCCAGTCCCTAGTCCCCAATCCCCCAACCTTGATGATTGGATAGAAATTGGGAAAATCGTTGCCCCACAAGGCTTAGGTGGAGAGTTGCGGGTTTATCCTGAAACTGACTTTCCTGAACGGTTTCAGGAATCAGGAACACGTTGGTTATTGCATCCAGGCGAGATAGAACCGCAACCCATCGAATTATTAACAGGGCGTTATATAGAAGGGAAAAACTTATATGTAATTCAATTGGCTGGTGTAGAAAGTCGTAACGAGGCTGAAGAATTACGCGATTGTAGATTATTTGTACCGGCTAGCGATCGCCCCCAATTAGGAGAAGATGAATATCATGTCATCGATTTAATTGGCGTAGAGGTATTTCTGCAAGCCTCTGGGGAACTGCTGGGTACAGTGGTTAATGTGATTCCGGCTGGAAATGATTTGCTAGAGGTACAGTTACAAAAGTCCCCCACTAGCGAAGAAAAACCCAAGACACTTTTAATTCCCTTTGTGAAAGCGATCGCACCTGTGGTAGATTTACCAGCTCGTCGGATTGAAATTACCCCCCCTGTCGGGTTATTAGAACTGGCGACTTAATGAATTAAAAATTCAAAATACCCCTGTCACCTGTTACCTATCACCCGTCACCTGTCACCCGTAACCTTCTGCACCTGCTGGGCTGCACTATCCTGTTGTGATATGACTAATGTAATTCCGGCCACTGCCAATAACCCAATCATTACTAGTCCTAGTATGGAAGTGTGTCTTCTTAATCTCAGGGATGCGATCGCATTTTCTAGCATACTAGTAGCACCAGTAACCTGAATGGGTCGTAGTGCAGCTAATGCAGCAGCAGCATTGGGGTAGCGATATTGCCATTTAGGTTCTACCATTCGCCTTAACCAACACACAAAACAGGGATTAACTGCTGGAAATTGCTGGAAATCAAAGCGGTAGTTACCGTCAAATAACTTACTAATATTGACAGCATGAGTTTTGGCCAGTAGATAAATCAGTGTTGAGCCTAAACTATACAAGTCTGAAGCTGGAGTCAGAGTTTGACCTAAGTGTTCCTCTGGTGGCATAAAACCAGGAGTTCCGCTTACCAAGCTGCTCAGAGCCATTTTTTCACCTTGTATGTGTGCCAAATCAAAATCTACTAGGTAGGTATTTAGTTGCTCATCAACTAAAATATTTTCTGGTTTAATATCCCGATGAATAATTGGATCAACTCGGTGCTGTAAATACACCAAAATTTCTAAAAGTGATACCGCTATTTGCTTAATTGCTTCTGGATGCCATCTCTTTACTGAACCCAAGGAAGGAGCGTTTTTGTACTCCTGTACTATGTAAAAACCTTTGGATGTGGTAAAAGAATCTATATAACGCGGGATGCGGGGATGATTCAGTGTTTGCAGGATTTGCACTTCTCGCTCGTAAGCTGTTATGCCCAGCCAGTCTGCACCTGCATGGGAGAGACTAAATTCTTTAATTACTACCTGTTGTTTGAAGTTACGGACACCAGCAAGATAAGTAATGCGTCCCCCTTGCTGGTTGCGTCCCAATTCTCGGATAACTTCATAACCCAAAGCAGAAAAATCTGGATGTTGAATTAAGGGGATTTTCCCTTGATTACGCACATCAAGCTCCATTAAACACCACCTGAGTTGAATTTTGTCAAGGTGCAATTAACAAATTATAAATTCTCACCCAGATTGTTATCTGCCATTCTGCCCTTATGGAGTGCTGAGTGCTGAGTGGTGAGTGCTGAGTAGTGAGTGCTGATTAGTGTTAGCGGTAGCGCGGCGTTTAGCCGGTGCTGAGTAGTGAGTGGTGTTAGCGGGGCGTGAGCAGCGTGCTGAGTCAAGAGTTATTAGTCATTAGTTTTTTCTACTCTGCTCCTCTGCTCCCCTGCTCCCCTGCTCTCCTACCCCTCTGCTTCCCGCGTTAGCCAGTCAACAATCTGGGTATTGACAACATCTGGGACTTCATCATGGGGGCAATGACCAGCACCAGGGATAGGCACGATTTTAATATCCTTGCCATTTGCCAGGGCGGTTTCGTAAATCTTCACCCCAGTAATTGGTGTCCAAGGGTCGTCAGCACCCCAAATCACTAATAGAGGACGTTCTATTTTGGGTAAGAGTTCCTCTGGTGTTGGGCCTGGAGGTGCTGTGAGGATGGAGGCAAATACCTGCTGTGCGCCTGGATCGCAAGATGGAGTATAAAGTAAATCAACTAATTCATCAGTAACGGCTGTGCGATCGCGGTAAACTTGGTACAGTGTGCGCCGAATTTGAGATTTTTGGCGAATGCGGTTAAATACAAATTTACCTGTAATTGGCGATCGCACAACTCGATTAAAAGCTGACATGACAAATCTTAAGGGTGGGTTCAATTCGTGGGGACGATGACTCAACCCACCAGCCGAGTTAATTAACACACCCCCAGCCGCAATCTCTGGATGTTCTACCAAAACTATCAAACTTAAAAGTGCGCCGATAGAATTACCAATAAATACGGCCGGTTGTTGAATATGATCTGTCCAAAAATCTTTTAAGAGTTCTACCCAAACTGCTGTACTGTAATCAATTAGAGCTTTATCCGAACCACCAAACCCCAAAAGATCCACAGCAAAAACTTGGTAGCCAGCACTCGCTAAAACTGGGATATTCTTACGCCAATGTCCAATGGAAGCACCAAAGCCATGCACAAGTACCAACGGTTGTCCAGTACCCATGACCGTATATTGAATTTTGTGATTGCGCCAAGTCCAAACCAGTTTTTCAAAATTCGCCGTGGTTACTAGCTGCTGGGTCGTTAAAGTCATTATGAAGATTCCTATACTATTGTTATATATAGTAAATCCTCTCACCTCCTAGCATTCTCATCAAAATGTTATTTTTAGACTGAGATACTTTTTTATTTGGAAATCCCTATGCCAGCAACTGCTATTAGTCTGCGGTTAGAACCAGGTCAAAAAGTTACTTTAGAGCCTGTTGCTTGGGGAGAGTTTGAACAGATTCTTGCTAAGTTAGGAGAATCGCGCTCATCTCGAATCGCTTATGCTAATCAGATTTTAGAAATCATGGCCCCTCTACCTGAGCATGAAAGGTCAAAAGTTTTACTTGCAGACTTAGTAAAAACCTTGCTCAAATTTCAAAAACGCTCATGGGAAACCCTTGGCTCTACTACTTTTAAAAGTCAGAGTATGACGGCAGGTATTGAGCCTGACGAATGCTTCTATATCGAAAACTACAGAGCTGTTATCGGTAAAACTCGACTGGATTTGACTGTAGATCCCCCACCAGATTTAGCATTAGAAACTGACTTGACCTCTAAAACAGAACTTGATGCTTATGAAGCGTTGAAAGTACCAGAACTGTGGATATACAAAAATAGCCACTTAAAAATCTACCTACTGCAACAAGATAAGTATGTTGAATCTCAGACAAGTCAAACTTTTCCTGGTATCACAGTGATAGAGACTATTCCACTGTTTATGCAGCGAGCTAAAGAAGTTGGTGTGAGCCAGACTTTGACCGAGTTCGATATATTTCTAGCGCAAACACTTTAAAAAACACAGGTGACAGCCAAGAGGACATAAGAGTTCTGCGCTTAAAAAGCTACAAATTGACGAAATATTGTACTAAAGTTGCTCGAAATGTTAGTTTTATCTTCACACAGGGATTAATAGGTGAAGGAACGATGAAGTTCCTTTCACTTTTAGCCAATTAATACGGTGTGAGATGAAATATAAGCATCCACGTTCCCTAGCTCATTTCAGCAAAGTATTGCTAGCAGCCACATCCTTGGCCATCTTTTCTCCCATAGTTTCTGCCTATGCAGATCCAGGAATCTCTAGCACCGTTACCCAAAAACAGATAATAGTAGAAGAATCCCTCAGCAATAAAGCTGATAAGCTGCCAGAACCAATTAAAATAGCTGTTCTTCAAGATATTTCTCGGCGTACAGGTACAAAAGTTTCAGCCTTAAGCATTATTCAGGCTCAACAGCAAATGTGGTCAAATGGCTGCTTGGGTTTAACAGTAGCGGGAAGTTGTACACAAGCTCAAGTCCCTGGCTGGCAAGTAGTAGCTACTAATCAAACACGGGTGTGGGTATATCGCACTGATACATCTGGGAAACTAGCCAAACTTGATGAAGGTGCAACTCAGTTCCTGACTACAATGATCGAGAATCAGGAAACTGCCTCTCGAACGACTACTAGCCGCACTGTTCAACAACAAACGATCGCCACCCAACGCAGTACCCAACTAACGGCTACTAACACTTCTGTCAAAGGGAAAAAGACCGGTTTTAGCTTGGCGATTTTGCAACCGGCTGGTAACATTTCTAATGTAATTGCCCGTGTTTCTTTGAAATCCAAACGTCACAAGGGTTTTTTAAAAGAAAGATTCTTGGGTGATTACAAATATAAAGTTAGTCAGAAGGCGAAATTTGTTAAAGGATTAAAAGCAGGCGATCGCGTGGTTGTGCGCCTGTATGATCTTCAAAACCGCTTTCTGGGCTACAGTGAATTTGAATTATTGTCAGCAAACACAGCCGTCAACCTGATATTGTCAGAAAATCCTTCACAATATCAAGTTGTTCGCACGGTTTGCGGTAATGATGCTAACGAAGACGGCACAATTGATGCTGGTAGTACCTCTTACGACTACTTCACCCAAGTTAGCGGCGAACGGGTGACTTTCCTCAGCAGTTCCCAAACCGTTAATGTGAGCCAGTTCCAATCGGAAGGGTTTTCAACTGTAGCGACAACTAGCGTTTATCCTACCTCCTTCAGCACGGGTGAGTTTGCTATCGTGCGTCAGACGATGAACGCCTTTAGTTACAACTTAGCGGAAGCTTTGAAAGTTGAACCAGGTAGATTAGTAGAACTTAATCAAGTCAGTGATGATGATAGTTCTATCTATGATGTCGGCCAGATGATGATGAGCTATCGTGAGATTGGGGTAGCTAACGGTATCCAAGTTAAATTTGCTGATGTTTCTACTAATCACTGGGCTAAAGACTTTATCTCTGAATTAGCCGCATTGCAAATTATCCAAGGTTTCCCCGATGGTAACTTTCGTCCTGATGAACAGTTGACTCGCGCCCAATTTGCGGCGATGCTAACTCAAGCCTTTGCCACAGCCAAAGTCAGGAATGCTATTAGCTTCAGAGATGTTTCTAGTAGATATTGGGCTTATAACGCCATCCGTGAAACTTATGCAATGGGATTTTTCGGAGGATCTGGTAATACATTCAAGCCGACTCAAAGCCTGTCTCGCTTGGAAGTTTTATTAGCTTTAGCCCAAGGACTTAACTATACTTTTAGCGGTTCGACACAGACGATGCTGGCAGTTTACAAAGATGCTACCAGTATTCGTAGTGATGTTCGTAATGCGATCGCTGCCCTCACAGAACGAGGTATCATAGTCAACTATCCTAATGTGCAGAACCTCAATCCTGATAAGGTAGCTACTAGAGCAGAAGTTAGTGCTTTAATTTACAAAACTTTAGCCAGCACTGGAGAAGTAGCGGATATATCTTCTCAGTACGCCGTAGAAAGTCTACAGCAGCGAGCTGAGGTTGATAAATTCAATAGAATTGATAACGACGATGACGATGACGATGACGATGATGACGATGACAAAAAAGTCCGTCGCCAACTTGATGACGACGATGACGATGACGACGACGATGATAAAAAAGTTCGTCGCAATTGTAACCAAGGTATTGGTAATGGTTCTGAAAATTGCGATCCTGGTAATTCTCGTCCCCACGGTGGTAGTAACGATGAAGATGGACGGACTCCAGGTAGGAAAAGATAGAATTTTAAATTTTTAGAGAGGCAATCAATTGCCTCTTGAAATGTTCACAGTAGGATAAAATCAAGGGTAAAAGGTAAAATTTTGCTTCATTGTTTACCTTTTACCTTTTCTTCTAATTTAATGTTTCATCAGAATTAACATTTTCTTTGATATAAACATCTTGAATGGGGAAAGGAATAGAAATACCTGTTTCTTGATAACGCTTGTGCAGCTTTTTAATCATTAAATGTTTACCCATGCGTTGATCAAAATATTCACTAACACGCATATATAATGTAAAATCTATACTAAAATCACCAAATGTGTGAAATCTGATATATGGCTCATTTTTAATTAATTCAATAGCAATCTCTTGCATCACTTCTTTGGCAACTTCTACTGTTATCTGTTCCACTTGTTCTAAATCACTATTATAACTAACACCTACATTCATAGTTAAAGTGATTTCTTTGGCAGGTAGATGATAATTAGTAAAAATTGTCGAACCAAGCTTAGAATTAGGAACTATCACAACATTATTAGAAAGTTCTCTAATGGTTGTGTTGCGCCAAGAAATATCAATCACATATCCTTCATTACCATCATCTAATTTGACATAATCGCCATTTCTCACCTGCTTAGAAAGAATGAGATAAAAGCCAGAAAATAAATTAGCTAGGGTATCTTGTAATGCTAAACCAACGGCTAAACCCCCTACCCCTAAAGTTGTAATAATCGGAGTAATGGCAATTCCCATTGTTTGTAATAAAATTAATCCTCCTAACCCTAAAACAGCAGCTTTAGCGAGGTTAGATATAAGTGATGCAGTTGCCCTCTCTGCTGTTTTAGTATATAGATTCACAAAACCCGCAGAGAGTCTAGCTAAGACTAATATAACTGAAGATAGGAAAACTATTGTAGTAACTTTTTGCAATAGAATAACAATATCTGTCTTGATCGGCGCACTCACAACAGCACCGGAAAAACCTGCAAGTACAAACCAAATAAAAGGCATACGTTGCAGAGACGTAAATATTATATTGCTGCCGGGAATTTGTTTATCGGTGGCAAATTTTTTCAGTTTCTTGAAAATAACTTTTTCACCAATTATTCCCGTCAACAAGCCAACTAAGATTAATGCTAAAGGTAAAATCCAGTCCATCATTATTAATTTGGAATTTCCAGCAAGGGGATGATTACTGCAAGATTTTACCTCATCGCTACACAATCAAAAACCTCCAGACGGATCGAATACTACAATTCCGGTGAAAATAAATAATATGGATCTACCAATTATTTATCACCCTGATTACGTTGCACCATTACCTGAAGGTCATCGCTTCCCGATGCCAAAGTTCCAAAAACTCTATGAGTTGCTGTTAACTGAAGGCGTGGCATACATAGAACAATTTCATACACCAACCCGTCCGCACTCAGAGTTAATTGAATTAGTTCACACTCCCGATTATGTCCAAGGTTACTGTGAAGGTACATTAGATGCCAAAGCACAGCGTCGGATTGGTTTACCTTGGAGTCCAGCGTTAGCCAATCGTACCTGTGTAGCAGCAGGTGGGACAATACTCACCGCACAGTTAGCATTAAGTCAAGGTTTAGCTTGTAATACTGCGGGTGGAACGCATCACGCTTTTCCCAGCTATGGATCTGGTTTTTGTATTTTCAACGATTTAGCGATCGCCACTCGCGTTCTCCAAAAACAGGGACTCGTTCAAAAAATCCTGATTGTTGACTTGGATGTCCATCAAGGAGACGGTACAGCGTTTATCTTCCAAGATGATGACAGTGTATTTACTTTCTCCATGCACTGCGAAGTTAACTTTCCAGGAACTAAGCAACGAAGCGATTTAGATGTTCCCCTACCCGTGGGTATGGAAGACGACGCTTACCTACAAACCTTGGCGAAATACTTACCAGATTTGCTCTCAGATATCAAACCAGACTTGGTATTTTATGATGCTGGTGTTGATCCGCATATAGGCGATCGCTTAGGTAAATTAGCCTTAACTGATACGGGGCTTTTCCGTCGAGAAATGCAGGTGTTAAACACCTGCGTCAGTGCTGGTTATCCTATCGCCTGCGTAATTGGTGGTGGTTACGCTGATGATATGAAATCTTTAGTTTGGCGACACTCCCTAGTGCATCGTGCCGCCAGTCAGGTGTATCGTCAATATCAACTCTAATATTACTGCTTCCAAAAGCATAATGCCCGGTTCAAAACACATTTACGCGGCCATCATTCAGTATATAGAGAGAGCGATCGCCTGGATAACGCCAAGTGGGACGAATCTCTACGCGTAATGTGCCAAAATTTGGTTGAGAAACAACGGCTTGTAAGGGTGATCCTGTCTTATCCCAAAACACAAGGGAAAGATTAGGTTGTTTACCGTCTTCCTGCGCAAATTGTAATTTCTCTCCAGGTTGCAGAGGAATCGCCTTAGAACCTTGGATTTTTTCTAATTCTACTAACTTAGAAGTATTATTAACTACTTCTAAGCGGATACGTTGACCGGGTGTAAACTGAAGGGGACGAGAACCACAATTAGAAGCGCAAGTTCCGGCTAAACTGGTTTGAGTATGATCTATTGATGTTAATAACAGAGTAGCTGCGGCTAACACAATTGGCAATTTTTTAAACATAAGCTATCGGATAAATACTTATGCCACATAGTAGCCTACAGAGATATTATCCAGCCTCAGCAAATCCTGTGTAATCGGGATTGGAGATTGGAGATTAGGGATTAGGTAATTTTGCAGTTTGAGACTTCAATTGATTATGATACTTGCAATATATATCAAATTATCTGATCGAGTTTGGCAAGACTGGCAAACAGCAAAGGATTTTGCCAATCAAAAGGTTGATTATTTGACTAATTCAGCACAAACATTTGGGCAATCTTTACAAGAAACTGCTACAACAACGACTGATAAAACTATTGATGCAGTGACACAAACATTGAATCAAAGTTGGCAAAATGCTGAACAAGTTAAGAGTATGACATCAACAGCTATTCAAACAGTCTTAACAAATCCCACATCAGGGATTAATTCTGCTTTTAATAATTGGTTGGTACAGCACCCAACATTGTGGCGGCTAGTACAAATATTAGATTGGGCAGCAAATCATCCCATCATTAGTTTAGTAGTATTACTATTTGGTCTAACTCTCATCTGGAGTATCATTAAAGCCGTGATGAGCTTGATTGAAAGAGCTAGTTGGTCAATTCTGCAAGTTCCTTTAAAATTAATTCAGGCTGTAATTAACTTTAGCTTTTTCTTTTTACTTCAAATTTTTAATTCAGTCCTACAAAAATCAATAAATCATCAACCAGCAGAAACACAATCAGTTTTAAGTGACACAGTTCACAAAGATAAACCGCAAAGGTTAGCAGAAATATCACTGAGATTAGAAGCTATTCAACAAGAGCAACAAGAGCTTTTACAAGAAGCTGCAACTTTAATCGCTACGAATGATATTGATATAAAAATGCCAGAATTAACTCATAATTCATAATTAACTTGACTTTGCATGGAATCTGTAAAACCCGTGCAAAGTCAGGGTTTTAGTAGAGAACGGGTTTAGATTAGGCGCAGATTTTACTACATAACATGAAAAATCAGATAATTTCATATAAGCATAAAGTTAGCAGTCGGGGTTCTGTATCACTATTATTTACGCTGTTATATTTAATTGAACGATAATCTCATCTTCATTGCTAGTAATAAATTGAGCAAATCGCTGTGCTAAAGGAGGTATGAAAACTAAAGGATTACTAAATCCAGAAAAAATATGAATACCTTCATATCCTGGAATAGCACCAATTAACGGTAGATTATTACTACTAAATGCTACTAAACAATGATGCCAATTTCCTGGTAAATTACCCAATACAGGTAAAATTTTAGTAATACTTTGTCTTAACCAATTTTCGCTTTCATCTGAATTTACATTAGCATAAGGGTCTGTCAGCACACGACTAATTTGACCTAGGCGCAAACTACAATCTTGAAACTGAATTGCACCTATATCTAATATTGGTGGGACTGGTTGATTACCCGTCTCTTCCCACAATTTATCATCTTTTGTAGATGCAGCTTCTAATTTAAATCTTTGTAAATTAGCTGGCATGACTAAAGTTTTTAGCTGTAAATCTACAGGTGGTGTTTCTATAATTTCTGCATGGGTAAAATACAGTTTAATCGGAATTCCTGCTGCTTTTAATAAATTACGGCTAAGTCCGCCAGCGCACACAACCATATTCCCACAGAAGTAATTTTCAGAAGTAGTTGTGACACTACCTGAACTTAATTGCAATACTTCGGTGATTTGCATTTCACCACCACCACGTAAAAAAGCCTGAATGTAAGCTTGTGCTGTTTTTTGGGGGTGGATATGTCCATGTTTGACAGTCAAAGCACCGGAAACCGCTTCCCGATTTAGCAATGGTTCTAATTCACAAGCTGCTTGAACACTGATTAAACGCGGTGGAGTGGCACAATTAGCATATAATGCAGCCGTTGCTTGGGGGTCACTATCAGCAGCAATAGTCAGTAATAAGTCTAATTCCCGTAACTCAATATCAGCGTCTAACTCTTGAGCTAAATTTTGATAAATAGCGATCGCTTCTTGGCATAATTGGCGAGTGAGTGGTGTGCTTCCTGACCAATAAGCCAGTCCACCATAACTATAACGGGTGGCATTTTGCGATATTTCATCTTTTTCTAATAGCAGTACACTCAAGCCTGTTTTGACTAATTCGTAGGCGAGTGTCGCACCCGTAATTCCACCGCCAACTACAATCCAGTCGTAGGTTTTCATTTAATTACAAAAAGCACTCATTGAAAATTTTCATTAATCCATTCCCATCCGGCTTTTTCTGCTGCGTGGGTACTGTAATAGACTTTTCCTTGTCCAAAAACAGCACCATCCACAGTTAAAACTCGAAACTGCCAACAGTCTTCTGTATAGAAAACCAACAACGTCAAACCCTGGATACCAACAAGCAGGTGAATTTTGACTTGGTTGTCTGTCATTAGCAAGCAGCCATAGATAATTACTGATTAGATCATCAATTATGGCAAAGCCAACAGATATTGGCGACTGTACCAGGAAAATTAATTCGTAACGACGCTCCCCCCCCCGATACGCTCTAAGCGCAGCTATGCCGCAGGCTTGATGTAATTCATAATTTCCGGCAGGATATGAAGTATGCGGTAAATGTAGCGTCAATTGCAGAAAGCTGGTACTGTGAATTGTCGAGTTTACCACTGTGTACAAAAAGTAGCTGTTGAGTCTATGACAATCACGATCGCACTCAATACCGATTCTGTTAATAACCTGGATTTGTCACCTGTCGATACGGTAATGAATCAACTGCTACAAGAAGGAGCAACCCAAGATAAAACACAAAGTGTCTACGCTAACTATGAACAGCAGTTGCAGTTTGATATTGACTATCCCTTAGAACCTGACGATCCTCGTGAACTGTCAGAAATTCCAGAATTACGCCTGTGGTTTGTACGCTTAGATGCAAAATATCCCTGGTTGCCATTTTTATTAGATTGGAAAGCCGGAGAAATGGCTCGTTATACCGCTATGCTTGTACCGCATCAATTTAGTGCAAAAGAAGGTATTCAGTATAATCCCGAAGCTTTAGAAATCTTTTTGATGCACAAAGTTTTTCTTTTGAGTGACTGGTTAAAACAGCAAGATATTCCCTGGCAAGCGAGGATTAAATCTATGGCGCAAATGCTAGGTTACGAATTAGATGATGCCTTTTTTGCACTATTTTGAGGGACTGCGAATAGGTGACAGGTGACAGGTGACAGGTGACAGGGGAAAAGAAAGCAGGGGGAGCAGGGGGAGCAGGGGGAGAAAAATACAATGCCCACTCACTACTCACTACTCACTACTCACTACTCAGCACGGGCTAAACGCCCCGCTACCGCTACCGCTAACAGCACTCAGCACTCAGCACTCAGCACTCAGCACTCAGCACTCACTACTCAGCACTCACTACTCACTTTTTACCCTCCCCAGACTTTTTGTAAAATCGTTTCGGGAGAAATATCTGCCACTGTTGCGGTAGGAGATTTGATACCCAGAAACTTGTCGCTGTTTGGTAACAATTTGCTTGGCTCTGTAGAACCAAACAGACCAATGGTGTAAGTCTGTACTGCTACACTGAGTTGTAATGGCACACTATCAGTAGTTAACATCAAGCTAGCTCCAGCGATCATAGCCGCTAACTTGCCGATATCTTCAGGGGCTGTCACCTTAATATTGGGACATAAATCTCGGAGCGATCGCACTAATGCTTCATCATTCGCTCCTTGAATGACTACTACAGGTAAATCTGGCTGTTTAGTTTGAAAGTCTTGAATGATTTCTTGCCATTTATCTAGCGGGTAAAGATCCAACGCCTGGGGTTTGGATATCCAGCTAGTACCGCCATAAATTAACACATAACTTGTTCCATTTACTCCTAGGCGTTTTTGTTCTGTTTGCGCCCACTCAATATCGGGTTTAGGCACATTCACCGCTAGCTCTGGGTTAGGGGTGGTAATACCGAATGGTTGCAGCAAGTCATGGTAAGTTGTTGCTACATACTGGGATGCTTTAAAAGGTACAGTTTTGGTGAGAAATCCAGAGCCTTTACCTTGGTAGCCAATGCGTGTGGGAATTCCGGTTAACCAGAGGAAAAGACCCACTAACCAACTTTGACTAACGGTAATGGCTGCATCATACTCGCGATCGCGAATTGTGCCTACAAGGTTGCCCCAATCTGCCAGGCTGTTACGGTCTTTGTAATCGAAAATCAGTACATCATTGACTGACTTGCTCACCCGGTAGGCAGCCTTTGACCGGGGTTCGGTAACGACATCTAATTGTGCGTTTGGATAACATCTCTTCAAATCGTCTAGAGTCGGAAAGAAGAGAATTTGATCGCCAATTCCACCAGGTACAAGGGCTACTACTCGCATAATAATTATTGACGCTTACTCGCTCCTTATTTTAGGTGAATATAGGTATGCCCCTGCGGGAAATTCAAAATACTCCTCCGGAGCAGCAAGCTACAAAATTCAAAATAAATCGCTTTAAAGTTTGAGGAATGCTGTGTATTTACTAATTCCAGCCGCAGGTGTCGGCAAAAGGATGGGTAGCCAACGGAATAAACTGCTTTTGGAGGTGCGATCGCAATCTATTCTGGCTTGGACTCTCTTAGCTGCACAAGCAGCCAGCGAAATAACTTGGATTGGGATTATTTCTCAACCCACTGACTGGCGAGAATTTAAAGAAATTCTCGCCAACTTAGAGCTAACTAAACCAGTAGAGTTAATTATCGGCGGTTCTACCCGTCAAGAATCAGTTTATAACGGCTTACAGGCACTACCAAAGGCAGCAGAACAAGTTTTAATTCACGATGGGGCTAGATGTTTGGCAACACCAGATTTACTGAACTCCTGCGCCCAAGCTATTCGTCAATGTTCGGGCTTAATTGCGGCTGTACCAGTGAAAGACACGATCAAAGTCGTGGATGGAAATGGCATAATTCAAAGTACACCCGACCGTAGTCATCTTTGGGCAGCACAGACGCCCCAAGGATTTAACGTCAAGCTGTTAAAACAGTGCCATGCTGAAGGTGTTAGTCAAGGTTGGGAAGTTACCGACGATGCAGCTTTGTTTGAAAAATGCGGCATCGAAGTGCAAATTGTGGAAGGAGAAGAGACAAATCTCAAAATCACCACCCCCCAAGATTTAGCGATCGCAGAATTTATCCTCAGCAGTAGGTACTGATTAGAGGAAAAGCATCTTTTTGAGGCGTGACTTCCCATCAGTTGTGGGGTTTTCATATTGACTTAAAATCAGAAAAGAGGTATAATTCCACACATTTATCAAACATAAATCTTTAAGCCTTAAAGAGAAAATAAAGCAGCTTAAAGTCAATTTTCAATTACTAAGAACTATTGACTATTGACTATTGACTATGGAATCTGGATTAAATGAATACAGCCACAGCGACTAAGATAGAAGCGATTCTCTATTTGAAGGGTAAGCCTTTATCGCTCGGTGAAATCGCCGAGTATGCCGCCTGCGATCGCGCAACGGTCGAGGAAGGCATGATTGAACTAATGGACAACTACGCCCACCGAGAGGGTGCTTTGGAAGTCGTAGAAACCCCAGCTGGTTACAGCTTGCAACTACGGCCTGACTTCCATGACTTAGTACAAACGCTGATTCCCGTAGAATTAGGACTAGGTGCATTGCGAACACTAGCTGCGATCGCTCTTAATAGTCCCATCCTCCAAAGCGATTTAATTAACCTACGAGGCTCAGGAGTATATCAACACGTTCCTGAACTAGTCGAATTAGGTTTTGTTCGCAAACGCCGAGATAATGAATCCCGTTCCTATTCGCTACAAGTAACCCCAAAATTTCATCAATATTTTCAAATTGAACAACTCCCTCAAATTCTTGCCCAAAACGAGAAAGAACAACAACTAGAACTAGTTCTAGAAACAGGAGATTAGGGAGTGCTGAGTAATGAGTAGTAAGTGGGTAGTGAGTGGGCATTATATTTTTCTCCCCCTGCTCCCCCTGCTTTCTTTTCCCCTGTCCCCTGTCCCCTGTCCCCTGTCCCCTGTCCCCTGTCCCCTGTCCCCTGTCCCCAATTACCCACTACCCTTGTACTATGGTTTAGAGTAGAATTAGCAACTAAGCTCAAAAAAATTGCCAATGGTGTTTGATCCTGATTTTTTGAACGACAACTCCGAGGAACACCCCAACCAACTGCTTTCTGACAACTTTGGGGAAAACCCCAATCAGTTACTCAAATATCTCCAACATCAGTCTCCAGAAGTTCTAGCCCGTGTTGCCCAGTCCGTCAGCCCGGAAATTAAACAAATTATTTCCCAGAACGTGCAAGGGCTAGTGGGAATGCTCCCCGCAGAAAGTTTCAACGTCCAAATTACCACCGACAAAGAAAACCTCGCCGGAATACTAGCATCAGCTATGATGACCGGTTATTTTCTGCGCCAAATGGAACAAAGAATGCAGTTAGATCATTTGTCTAATGGTCAATAGTCAACAGGTTTGCATTTTAGATTTGCTGTCTTCTCTACGTTCGCGTAGCAGACGCAGCGTAGCATCCAAAATCCAAAATCCAAAATGGGTACGAGTTGACACTCCCCGGTCTCAAGATACATGACTACTTTTTGGGGTAAACTCCTGACTGCACTGGTACAGTGACGATTTTCCCATTGCGGTTAACTTCTATGACGAGAATATCTCCCACCGTGCTGGACTCAACCTGTTTCTGTACTTGTGCTGATGTTTTTACTGATTTATCGTTAATTTTTTGAATCACATCGCCAGGGAGTAGTCCTGCCTGTTTAGCTGGTGAATCAGGTCGTACATCTTTAATCACAACCCCAGTGTCCTGTTGAATATTGAGCTTATTTTCTCGATTAATCTGTTGCTTTTTGGTGGGAGATAAGTCTGTCATTTCAATCCCTAAAAAGGGATGTTCTACGCGCCCTTTGGTAAAAAGTTCGTTAGCAATACGGGCAGCAGTTTCTATGGGGATAGCAAAACCTAATCCTTGAGCATCGGCGCGGATAGCGGTATTAACTCCAATGACTTCGCCTTGTGCATTCAATAAAGGCCCGCCGGAGTTACCAGGGTTAATGGCGGCATCGGTTTGGATAAAGCTGACTCGTTTATCAGGGACACCAACCTGTGCGCTGGTGCGGTCTGTGGCACTAATAATGCCGATAGTGACCGTATTATCTAAACCTAAAGGGTTACCGATCGCGATCGCCCACTGTCCGGGAATTAAATTTTGTGAATTTCCCAACTTCACTGTCGGTAGGTTATCTCCGGGAATCTTGACTACAGCTACATCTGTGACATTATCAACTCCCACCACCTTCCCTTCAAAAGTCCGGCCATCTTTGAGAGTTACTTGTACTGTATCTGTGTCAGCTACCACATGAGCATTAGTCAGCAATTCTCCTTTTTCACTTAAAATAAACCCCGAACCTGTACCACGTTCAATACGTTCTGAGGGAATTGGTTGTTCATCCTCGCCAAAGAATCGGCGCAATAAAGGATTTTTTAAAGCATCTGAGATGGGATTGGCCACTTTGCGAGTAGCATTAATCCGCACAACTGCTGGCCCAACTCTTTGTACTGCATTAGCAATAAAATTGACATTATCACCACCAATAGCCCCTGGAGAGACATTCACAGGGTTAGATGTCATAGATTCTGAAGGTAGAGCCACTGTGACATTCTTGATTTGTTGAAATGAGCGATTTTGTGGGAGGAGATAGCGACTGCCTAACAAACCTACGCCACTGCCAATCGCCAATAAAGACAAGTAAGCGGCTATTTGCTTTAAAGATAAATTCATAATGACTACACTTAAGGACAGCAATGCAGTTGCTAATTTATAAGTTTAGTCAAGCAACCAGCAAGTGGATAGATAAATTTAACATTCAGTAGCTTTTTGAGGAAGGTGACAGGTGACAGGTGACAGGTGATTGGGGACAAGAAAGCAGGGGAAGCCGGGGGAGAAAAATACAATGCCCAATTCCCAATTCCCGAACTAAAATTTAAAGTTAAGGCTGTCTTATCTTGTATCCATGACTTTTCCCGATCGTTTTGTTCTCCTTTGTAGCTTAGTTAGTGCTTTTGGACTGACAACAGCTATATTGCCAAACTCAAACAGTGCTAGTGCGACTGTTGAGGGTTGCCCAATTTCGGCTTTGTCTCGTTTTCGGCGGCATAAGGTGGTTCGTGGTGATACTTTGGTGAGCATTGCACAGCGTTACAATCTTGTTCCTGAAACGATTGTGGGGATGAATCCATCTCTTCAGGATGGTTCGCTTCCGGCTGTAGGTAGTGAATTACAAATTCCTCCTTTCAATGGGGTGGTGGTGGAAGTACCTCGCGGTCAAACTTGGCGACAAATAGCGACAAGATTTAAAGTTCGTCCTGATGCTCTATTTGAGGTGAATGGTTGTCAGCAAGACCCTAGAATTGTTTTTGTACCTGGGGTAAATTGGTCGCCTAATGGTTTTACTGCAACTCCCAAAAATGCTGTGTTCACTACCTCAGTTCAGCTATCTGGCTATCCTTTACAGCAGGCGAGAGAGGTGACGTTACCCTATGGCTGGCAAATTAACCCGAATACAGGTGAGGTATTCTTCCATAGCGGCATAGATTTGTTAGCAGATGTGGGAACTCCTGTTGAAGCGATCGCCGCAGGTAAGGTAGTATTTGCTCAAGAACAGGGTACTTACGGTAATTTAGTCATCATTAACCATAATGGCGGACTGCAAAGCCGTTATGCCCATCTTGATAGTCTTCAAGTTAAAGTTGGTCAACAACTCAATAAAGGCCAGGTACTGGGAACTGTAGGCACAACTGGACAACCAACGGGTAAACAATCCCATCTGCATTTTGAAATTCGTTCGAGTTCTTCTCTGGGTTGGGTGGCTGAAAACCCCAAAGATTATTTAAAACCATAAAACACTGTTAGCGATCGCTAAAACAATTCAAAATTCAAAATTAACTTTTATCTACCACTTCAAGCCTATTTCAGGGTTTTACCTGAAAGGTTTTACCCAGGAGCGTTGGAGAGCAATATCAAGTGCGATCGCTGCCATTGCAAACCACAATATACTTTCACCTACTAAGACTACAAAGGGTAAAACTGTACTACTAGCATTTAACCCTTCGATTTGAGTTAAGCCACGCACCAAACCAAAAGCCAACACACCGCCAGAGTTCAAGTGCGGATTTTGATCGGTGCGGATGATATAGCGGTAAGTCACACCGAATAGTAAACCAGAAAAACCAGCGATCGCGCCACTCATTAACCAATACCAATTAAAATCTCTTTGCAGACTTACGAGTATGGGAAAATACTTGGCCAGCACCAGGGTATTGACAAAACTAGTAATTAAGAAAGCCAAACCCAAAGCCAAACCCCCAATAATTCCGGCTTTAAGGGATTCTAGCCGTTCTGCCATGTATTGATGATCTAAAATTCGGTTCATAATCAAGATTGAAAATTGGGATGAGAGATTAGGTATGAATTCATGATTCATCTTTAGTTGAGAGAAAGATGGGAAAATTGCCCAGTACCCAGTCCCCAGTAACCAGTATGATAAATATTAGAGACGTTTTGTAAAAAATTTCAGAAGTAAAACTATGGCGATTTTGACATTGGGTTGGGTATCACTACTAGTTGTGTTTACTTGGTCAATTGCAATGGTAGTATGGGGTCGTAACGGACTATAGAGGCATTGTGGAAAGTCCATTTCTGAGTATTTTGGCTTTAGTCGCCTTGGTGCTGCTAGTATTAGTTACTGGTGGCGTTGGCTATTTAACCTTGGCAGAATGGCGCGATCGCCGTCTTCAAGAGAACGAAAAACGTGAACTCCGACGCACCACTACTAAGCGGCGATGATTCACTAGTGAACAAAGCACAGTTTTTTCAAGAATATTTTCCTAGGGACACGGTATTTATTTATCGTGTCTTTAAATTTTTACTGTTAAATTTACTTCTGCCTAGGGAATTATGATATAGAACTTCATTTCTAATTTCCAATTCCCTCTTCCCATTTTTAAGACAGATTATGAAAACAGCCTTATCTAGAGTAATAGCCCAAATTCGTGAGTCTCTGGATATAAATACTATCTTCAAAGTTACGGTTACTGAAGTCCGTCAATCTCTAAACACAGACAGAGTTGGGGTGTTTCGTTTTACTCCTAATTTGGGATGGGAAGGAGAATTTATCTATGAAGATGTGGGAGATGAATGGAATTCCTTATTAACAACGAAATTGGGCGATCGCTGTCTTACAGAGGAATTTGCTAGGCTGCATCAGCAGGGTAAAATTACAGCAATGGCTGATATCCATGAAGCTGGAATCAGTGATTGTTACGTTCAGATGCTGGAGAAATTCCAAGTACGTGCCAATATTGTTGTTCCCTTAATCAAAGGTCAAGACTTGTGGGGGTTATTGTGCATTCATCAGTGTAGTAGCACTCGACAATGGGAAACTGCCGAAATTGAGTTTGTGCAGTTAATTGCTGAACATTTGAGAGTGGCTTTACAGCAAGCAGATTATATAGAACAAGCCAAAGCACAATCAGCACGACTAGCACAAGCTCAAGCCAGAGAAAAAGCAGCAGAGTGGCAAAAAACAATTGCGATCGCCATTGAAAAAATCCGTCAATCCCTAGATTTAGAAACCATTTTTCGCACCAGTACCGCAGAAATCAGAAAACTCATCAATACTGACCGTGTAGCCATCTATCGCTTCAATCCCGATTGGACTGGGGAGTTTGTCTTTGAATCTGTGAGAGAGGGTTGGATTTCCCTGATCGATGAACAGTTACAAAGACCAGAATTAAAAGAAAATGTCAGTGAATGTAGTGCTAAAGAGTTAGCCAAAACTCCAGTAGCAGATACCTACTTACAAGATACAGAAGGTGGTCGTTTCACCAGAGGTGAAGTGTATCGCGTTTGTCCTGATATTTACAATGCAGGGTTTAGTGACTGTTACCTCAATGTATTAGAAATTTATCAGGCCAGAGCCTATGTAATCATTGCCATATACCACGGACAAAAGCTGTGGGGTTTGTTAGCAGTTTACCAAAACACTGGGATTCGTGATTGGCAAGAAGATGAAGTTTACTTACTTACTCAAGTTAGCACCCAATTAGGTGTAGCTTTACAGCAAGCGGAATACTTACAACAAATGCAAATCCAAGCCGCAGAACTCAGCAAAGCTGCGGAACGCCAACGAGCATTAGCAAACACTGTAGAAAAAATCCGCCACTCTCTAGATATTGAAACCATTTTTACAACCACTACCCAAGAGGTACGAGGTTTACTAGGAGTCGAAAGAGTCGCAATTTATCGCTTTCATCCTGATTGGAGTGGTGAATTTGTGGCTGATTCTCTGATTAATGGTTGGCAACCAATAATCAAACCACAACCTCCTACAGAACGCTTGCTGTCACCAGAAACACAACCAGGGAACTATGCTCGTAATGAAATTTTTGTGCCGATTTGCCAAGGTGAAAAACTTTGGGGTTTGTTAGTAGCCTATCAAAACTCGCGACTGCGTTATTGGCAAGAAGAAGAAACCAACTTATTAGCTCAAGTTGGTGTACAGCTAGGCATAGCACTACAACAAGCCGAAACTTTGCAACAGGTGCAAGTGCAAGCTGAACAACTAGCAAAAGCCGCCGAACGAGAACGCAAAGCCGCAGCCAGGGAAAAAGCTTTAGCGGCAACAGTAGAAAAAATCCGCCGTTCCCTGGACTTGAATACTATTTTTATTACCAGCACTCAAGAAGTCCGGCGGTTATTGGAAGTAGATCGCGTCATCATCTATCGTTTTCAGTCTGATTGGAGTGGTGAATTTGTTGCGGAGTCATTAGCTGATGGTTGGACACCAGTCAGCAAAATTGTAGATGCGATCGCAGATGATTACTTACAAAAAACCCAAGGAGGCGATTTCGCTAACGGCAAAATTATTGCTATTAATGATATTCACAGCCGAAATTATTCTCAACATCATCTGGCTTTGATTAAAACAATGAAAGCTAGAGCATACATAGTTGTGCCAATTTTTCAAGGTGAGCAACTATGGGGATTATTAGGTGCTTATCAAAATACTCAACCTCGTGAATGGCAAGAGGATGAAATAGATTTATTAGTGCAGATTAGCACTCAATTAGGTGTGGGGATTCAACAAGCAGAGTTACTAGAACAAACCAAGCGTCAAAAGGAAGCAATTGCTCACGCACTAAAAGAATTACAGGAAACACAAAGCCAGTTAATTCAAAGTGAAAAAATGGCGAGTTTAGGGCAACTAGTAGCTGGAATAGCCCATGAAATTAACAATCCAATTAGTTTCATTTACGGTAATATCACATACGTGAATGAACACACAGAAAATTTATTTAAATTAGTGGATGGCTACAAAAAAAATTATCCCCAGCCTAAGAAAGAATTTCAAGAGCAGATAGCAGAATTAGATTTAGATTTTATTGCTGATGATTTACCAAAAATTCTCAAATCAATGATGATAGGTGCAGAACGCATTTCTCAGATGGTTTTATCATTACGTAGTTTTGCCAGACTTGACGAAGCGAAAATGAAACCTGTTGACCTGCATGAAGGTATCGACAGCACCCTGTTAATTTTACAACATCGACTGGAAGCTAAAAATGATTTTCCAGCGATAGAAGTCATAAAAGAATATGGTGAATTATCTGAAGTAGTGTGTTACGCAGCGCAGATGAATCAGGTATTTATGAATATTATTAACAATGCTATTGATGCTCTAGAATCTGCCATGTCTTTGGATAAAATTACTGTCACGCCCCAAATTACAATATCTACAAAAGTTATAGAAAATTATACTATCTTCATTAGTATTGCTGACAATGGTTGTGGCATTCCAGAAAATGTGCGATCGCGGATTTTTGAACCATTCTTTACCACCAAACAACCAGGGCAAGGTACTGGGTTAGGTTTATCTATTAGCTATAAAATTATAGTGGAAGAACACGGCGGTAAAATTAACTGTATTTCTGAACCTGGTAAGGGTTGTGAGTTTTGTATAGAAATTCCCACACAGCCTTTAGCTGCGGTTAACTAAAGTTAGTAGAATTACCCAGGCGATCGGCTATTGTATCCAAAAAGCTGACAAAAACTAAAACACTTACTTTCAGGTTTCCCCCAGATTAAGTAGTTTTTATGATATTTTAAAAAATTATTAAGAAAGACAAAAGTTCTTGAACAAAGCTTGAGATTCTAGATAAACTAAAGTACATCAATCCCAAATTCACCCTACCAAGATTGATCAGCACTACTTAGCCAATCAGTATCTGCCACTTAATAAAAATCACAGGCTAAATCTTTCCTGAATTTGAGAATTTCAGGGTAACTACATACTAGCTATTGTTTCCTAGCCAATCCACAATACGGTTCAATTAAGGCTTTGCGTTGGCGCACGTAAGCCTAATCTTAGAGTAACCCAACAAATACGTGCAAATGTTAAGTTCCTCTGCGGTGTCTTGCTACGTTCCTCAATCCAATCCCCTATACTCTCTTATCCGAACAGTCTTAACCGAATACCCATCAATCAGAAACCGGAGCTAATATAGCATTTCTTCATCACATGAGTTCTTTCATTAAAACTTGTGTATACACCTTAGCCTCGCTTGGGGTGAGGTAGTTGGGGGTGGGTTGAGAAACCTACCCTTTAGAAAAATCAGACCACTTAAATCGAAAGCAATCAAGATTACCAGAGGAGGGTAACATGGAAATCTTTGATTATGTAATTTTAGGAGCTGGATTAGGTGGATTAGCAACAGCCGCTTGCTTAACACGTCAGGGATATAATGTCGCAGTTTTAGAAAAACACTATTTACCTGGCGGTTGCTGTCACACCTTTGATTATGGGGAATATAGTTTTTGTGCTGATGTGCATTATATTTCTCAATGTGGTAGTGGTCAAGCGATCGCGCAATTTCTCAGCTATATTAACCGAGATGTACCCTTTAATAGCCTAAATCCAGATTGCATAGATCGCATCATCACACCAGAGGCAGATTTTCGGATTCCCCTAGGGTGGGAAAGTCTGCGTTACCGATTGCTTTCTACTTTCCCGGAAGAAGCTAATGCTATCAACCGCTACTGTGATGAAATTCAGCAACTCCATCACGAAATTCGCAGTTTAGGGCAAGAAGTGCGTTGGTATGATCAAAAATGGTCTGACTGGTTAAAGTTGCCAAAATATTTCAATCTTTTTCGCAAGCGCAGTTGGACTCTGCAAGATTTATATAATCATGTCGGGTTATCACCTAAATTACAAGCCATCCTAGCCGGACAAAGTGGCGACTATGCACTACCACCCCAAGAAATAGCCCTGCTTACCCATACTTCCCTAGTTTGGGACTATTCCGAAGGTGCTTATTATCCCAAACATCACTTTAAGCACTTTGTAGACACCATTGTTGATGCCATTACCGCCAGTGGGGGTGTAATTGCCTATGCTACCACCGTTAATCATATCCAAGTTAGTAACGGTAGTGTTCATAGTGTATTAGCTGATGGCAAAATCTATCGTGCTACGAAGGCTTATATTAGCGACCTTGACCCCAAATTAACAGTAGAGTTGATGCACGAGAATGAAGCCATCACCCATAGAGAACGTCGGCGGTTGACTGGCTATGAATATTCAGCTAGTGCTTTTAATATTTACCTGGGTTTAGATAGCCGCTTTCAACCAGAACGTTATGGCATCGGTAATTGGAATACTTGGTACTATCCTACAGGCAACTTAAACAGAGAATATCAACAACAATTGCAAGGTGACTTTAGCCAACCGTGGATTTTCCTGTCTTGTCCAACTATGAAATCACATGAACCGGGAATAGCCCCAGAAGGACATCATATTCTAGAAATTGCCACCGTTTGCCCTTACGCACCTTTTGAACATCTGCACAAAACTGACTTACAAGCTTACAAGGCCAAAAAACGTGAAGTTTACCAACAAATCATGCACAGTGTTAGGGATTTGATTCCTGACATAGACAATTACACGCGCATGAAGGTTTACGGTACACCTACAACCAGCGAATATTATCTAGGACAACCAGAAGGGAATATTTATGGGGCGAAATTAGTACCCCAACAAGTAGGATTAAATCGCATAGGATACACGACGGAATTACCAAACCTGTTTTTAGTGGGTGCAAGTGCTGGGTATCCCAGTATACCGAGTGTAATTGGCAATGGGATGGATGTTGTAGAACTGCTGACAGGGGAATCAGTACGGCGGAAAGTTAACACACTTAAGCCTTTAGTAGCAGCCAACTAACAAATAAAAAAGAGCCAGAGAATATATTCCCTGGCTCATAGATACAGACACAACAATCAATAACTACATTATTTAGGTAAGTAGAAAATAACCTCAAATCAGCAAAAATATTTTGCTGATTTCTACTGTTTACTTCCTAAGTTTTTATCCTAAAATCTACCCAGGTAATGTAGTCCTAAAATCATACCTACTCCTAAGATGTGGCCAAAGGCTGTAGTTGCTAATAAAGCGGGTAAACCAAAGCCACCGAAGAGATTAGAAGAAGGTAAAGCTGGTTCTGAACTGGGATACTTGATGCTGAATTTGCCAAAGGTGATGGCAATGATATTGGCAATAATCATGAAAATCCCAACTGTGGGACTCCATTCCAGGGGTGCGGTGGCAGCAGCGAGTAAGGTTGAAGTTAACACCTGAATTTATGCTCCTGAAATTTAATCGAATAATTGAAAATATCATCTGAAAAATCTCGCAATAAATTCAAGAGAAATTGCTATTTTGCATTAATATTTAACATTCATTTTCAATACTTCATAAATCTGGGGATCAATTTGGTAGGTAGATTAAGATGATGCTGGAGAAACCTATTTATATACACATAAAAGATATTTATTTTGTGCTTGCCATTACATCTTAATGAATATTATCATAATGTATGAATTTGCTAGGTGACTACGCCATCTCTGCCTTCTCTACGAGACGCTACGCCAACGCAATTATTATTTAAACCCAATATCAACAGTTTTTACATTTTTCTCATATTTGCAACTAGCTGATGAAATGAAGCTTCTTTTTGCCTCTAATATCTGTATGCACAACAAATGAATATTTCTCAAATCAGCTTGAAGTTAAACAACTCGCATCATGATGCAAAGTTCAGCTTTGACCTGGTGTTACACCCTACTTAATTCAAATTCTTTTATCCTTAATATTTAATCAATTATGATTTCTGTATTTAAAATCATCAAATAACTTAAAAAACTATTCAGTTTTAGCTAAAACATAAAACAAGACTGGCAATTAATAATCACAAAACCAATAAAAATACGAATTTATCAAAAACATTTTTGCAGCACAAAAAAGTTCAAAATAAGCAGGTCTATCTTCTGTTTTATGTAAAATGAATTACGCTTTTTACTATTCCTTTGTACCTAATGAATACCTGCCATTTTGTTTAAATCTAAAGTCCAGACTTATGTTTCAGCGAAATAATCAAAACAATAATATGTCCAGAAAAAATAATTTAATATCGAATGAATAAATTAGTAAAACTATGTTAGGATGACAACAGGAATCAAAAAAGCAAGCACGCAAAAAGACTTCGCAAGTAATATTGCGACTTAATCAAGTCCTTTTGCTCTGGTAAATCCACTTCAATATCGTTACATCTTTTGGTAACGGTATAAATCAGCCAGATAAACAGGATTGTCGCATTAGTACAAACTTGAAGTCAGTGATAACTTGCTTAGGTAATAACTAGTGAGAGTTGGCTAGACAAGCTAGTATTACCTGCCAGAAATAATTACTCTAAGAGACTGGGAAGAAAGACTCTTAGTACATCCTGGCAATCTAAAAAAATCAGAACGGTTACTGAATATCGTGCAATGGGAATTAACTATTCCTATTAGCAAACTATGTTCTAGTAGTTGCTCACTTTGGGCGTAAAAACTTGAAGCAGAGTAGATATAGTTCCCCCAAGATTTAGGAATTTAAGCATATTGTCAACAGTCACCAATACATTGCCCAAATCCTAGTGTTTGAGGTTGCTAATGTAAGGTATTGACATATACGAAATCAGGAAGGTTGTCAGCACCATTCAGAGTGGATTGCAATGTTGGTTAGTTGGGTTCAGGGAAAAAACCTGGATAAATATTCCTGCTGTAATCACTCTTAAGGCTTGAGCAACCGATGGTGATTTATGACAATTAACTGCAATGTCTATGTCAAGCTTTTCTGGACTCAGTAGTGAGTACAGTAATACTTGCAATATTCCTGAGAGAGAAACCCTCATCTGTGCAACCTCTTACCAATATTTACTCTAGAACTTTGCATTCACAGTTATTGTAGGAAAACACAAACCATGAGTATTGACAAAAAAATCAGACAAATAGCTTTCTATGGTAAGGGCGGTATTGGTAAGTCTACTACTTCTCAAAACACCTTGGCAGCAATGGCAGAAATGGGTCAACGCATCCTAATTGTAGGTTGTGACCCTAAAGCTGACTCCACCCGTTTGATGCTGCACTCTAAAGCTCAAACCACAGTTCTGCACTTGGCTGCTGAACGTGGCGCAGTTGAAGACCTAGAACTCGAAGAAGTAATGTTAACCGGCTTCCGTGGTGTGAAGTGCGTGGAGTCTGGTGGGCCAGAACCCGGTGTAGGTTGTGCTGGTCGTGGTATTATTACCGCCATCAACTTCTTAGAAGAAAATGGTGCTTACCAAGACGTTGACTTTGTATCTTATGACGTACTAGGCGACGTTGTATGTGGTGGTTTCGCGATGCCTATCCGCGAAAACAAAGCACAAGAAATCTACATCGTGACATCAGGTGAAATGATGGCGATGTACGCTGCAAACAACATTGCTCGCGGTATTTTGAAATATGCCCATACAGGTGGTGTACGTTTAGGTGGTTTGATTTGTAACAGCCGGAACGTTGACAGAGAAATCGAATTGATCGAAACTCTGGCAAAACGGTTGAACACCCAAATGATTCACTATGTACCTCGTGACAACATTGTTCAACACGCTGAGTTGCGCCGGATGACCGTTAACGAGTACGCACCCGATAGTAAGCAAGGTAACGAATACCGGACATTGGCTACCAAAATCATCAACAACGACAATCTCAAGATTCCTACCCCAATTGAAATGGAAGAACTAGAAGAGTTGTTGATTGAATTCGGTATTCTCGAAAGCGAAGAAAATGCTGCAAAAATGCTTGCTGCAACTTCTGAGCCCACTGCTAAGTAAGTAATGTGATTCAGTTTTAATAGATTCCATAACCCCGAATTTTGAGAAAATCGGGGTTATTTCTGTTCACCATCTTTTTTTGGAGTAGCTGGGCAATTCTGCGATCGCCTAGATGGAAGATAATCTACACTCAAAGAAAGACCGATTATTCGCAACTGCTGTTATGTCTTCAACTTTAGACTCCTTACCGCCTGCTCTAGCTAAAATTGTCCAGCGTTTTCAACGGGCGACAGACCCAAAACGACGCTATGAACAACTCATCTGGTATGCTCAAAAGATGCCAGCGTTTCCAGAAGCTGATAAAGTCCCAGAAAATAAAGTCCCTGGTTGTGTTTCGCAAGTATATGTTACCGCAACTTTGCATGATGGTAAGGTTACATATCAGGGAGATTCTGATTCACAATTGACGAAAGGATTACTCGCCCTATTAATTGAAGGCTTAAACGAACTAGCACCTACCGCAATTGTGGAACTCACACCAGATTTTATCCAAGCGACTGGTTTAAATGTCAGCCTTACCCCTTCCCGCGCCAATGGGTTTTATAACATTTTTAAAACTATGCAAAAAAAAGCGTTGGAATGTAAGTTAGACCTGCCAAACTAAAAGTATTGTGACAACTACCCAATATTTAGTGCGATGTCTACCAGTTTATTATCAACCTATGACCCTACTGGATTTGGTGGAGTAGTTCAAGAATATGTCTGGCAATGGGAAAATCAACCATTGCGCGTTGTTTATGAAACTCTGGGCGATGGTTCACCTCTATTACTATTGCCAGCTTTTAGTAGCGTATCCACCCGTCAAGAAATGGCTGGATTGGCTAGGCTACTAGCTCCTCATTTTCAAGTAGTAGCTATAGACTGGCCGGGTTTTGGGCAATCTTCACGCCCTAGTATAGATTACCGACCAGAGATTTATCAGCAATTTCTGGGGGATTTCGTTCACGCTGTGTTTTCTACTCCCATTACTGTCATGGCAGCTGGTCACGCTACGAGTTATGTGTTGCAATTAGCCCACAAACAGCCAGATACTTTTTTAAAGATTGTCTTGATTGCACCGACTTGGCGCGGCCCTTTACCGACAATGGGGGCAAATCCACTTTTAGCTGGTGTAGTTAGGGGATTAGTGCGATCGCCTATTGTCGGTCAAATCCTCTACAAACTCAACACCACACCTTCTTTCTTACGGTTTATGTATCGTCGCCATGTCTTTGTTGATACAGCGAAACTCACACCCAGTTTCATGGAAAAGAAATGGCAATCCACCCAAAAACCAGGAGCTAGGTTTGCTTCTGCGGCTTTTGTGACTGGTAATATTGATGCAGTACACAATCAATCTGACTTTTTAGCACTTGTACAGTCCTTATCTGTTCCCCTCATAGTAGTGATTGCAGAATCGAGTCCCCCCAAATCACGCGCCGAAATGGAGGCTGTCGCTGGACTCCCAGGGGTTAGAAGCGTTGTACTTCCCGGTTCTTTGGGAATGCACGAGGAATACCCAGCAGAGATTTTTACAGCCATTGAGGATTTTTTACGATTAAATCATTAAAGCTTTGTAGTAAGGGCTTTAGCCCTTTTTTAAGGACTAAAGTCCTGACTACGAACTCAATCACAAGTCTTTCACATTGCAAAATACATGGTTTGATTTATTACCGCCAACTTAAGAATTCAAACTTTTTACAGTCCGTTTTTTCAGATGAGAAATAGACAAAGCTAATAAACCAGCGAATCCTAAAGCAATAGTAGTAGAAGGTTCTGGTACTTTCTCAACTCTGAAATCAAAGCTAAATGTACCAGACTCTAGATTGTTATTAGTACCTAAATCCACCAGCTTAAATGTTGCGGAGTAAGTACCTGGAGTTGCTGTTTTCTGAGTCCAAAAAGTAGGGGTGAAGGAAAAATCGTCACCACCACCGAGGGTATAAATATCACCAAGAGAATTGAGGATATTTTCACCTGCCTCATTCGCAATATTCAATCCACTACTAATTTCCAGCAACTGTAGACCAATTGTTGCACCCGTCAGAGACGACTGCCAACGACCACCAGAACTATTAAATAAATACTGGTCGTCTTCTTCTAAAGCACCAGCTAAAGATGTTATGGATTGGATGTTTAGATTGCTATATTCTTCATGGGTGTCAGAGCTAATCAAGCGACCAGAATAAATCCCTGTACCCGGTAATAATTTTAGTGGTGGAATTCCTGTATAAGTCTCAGGTATTCTATTATTTGCACTGGTTGAATTAATACTGGGGCTATCTACAGCACCTAAGTAGCTATAAGTCCCAATACCATGAAAATGATTACTCGCAGGGTTTGCTTCCCGGTGTGCAGATAAGAAGGTCAAACGATTGTAGTTCGGGTTATCTAATCCTGCATATGTCCCGCTTGAAAGAACTTGTAACCCATCTAAGCCAATGTAATATTCAGTGTCATCATGAGCTTGTGCAGGTGCAATAGCTGTAGATACAACTAATGGCGCAGCAGCCAAAAAGCCCACAGCAACATAAGCTTGCTTGTGCCAAAAGCTAGTGTATTTTGAAACCACTAGGGTTCTCCCTGAAAGTATAATTTTTACCAACGATAATGATTATCATGCTCTTTATGGGTTTGTCAATGAAGAATTTGTTAAAAATAGAAGTCCTCAATCCTGGTGAATTGTGAATATTTATGACTAAGTACAGATGCCAAAAACAGCAAATAGTGTAGATTGCAGCTTGCATTAATGGCAAATTCACACAAAAATATAAAAGGATTTATGATGGGTGATAATGATTATCCATAAGGTGAGATAAGAGGTTTTAAAAGTATGGTTGCTGACGTAATGATAAATTCAGTTCCCGTGACTGTTTTGACTGGCTATTTAGGAGCAGGTAAAACAACTCTACTTAATCACATCCTCACCTACGAACACGGCAAAAAAGTGGCTGTGATTGTTAATGAATTTGGGGAAGTCGGCATTGATAATCAATTAGTAATTGATGCCGATGAAGAAATATTTGAGATGAACAATGGCTGTATTTGTTGTACCGTCAGAGGGGATTTAATTCGCATCATTAATAATTTGATGAAGCGACGCGATAAGTTTGACCATTTAGTTATAGAAACAACTGGATTAGCCGACCCTGCACCAGTAATTCAGACATTCTTTGTAGATGAAGATATGCAAAGCCAACTGGCTTTAGATGCAGTGGTGACAGTGGTTGATGCCAAGCATATTTGGCAGCACTGGGATGCCGATGAAGCTCAAGAACAGATTGCTTTTGCCGATGTAATTTTACTTAATAAAACAGATTTAGTAACCCCAGCAGAATTAGATGAATTAGAAAAGCGGATTCGGTCGATGAATGCGATGGCGAAAATCCACCGCACCCAAAATTCAGAATTAGCAATGGATGCTTTATTAGGTGTGAATGCGTTTGATTTAGATCGCGCATTAGAAATAGATCCGAATTTTTTGGGTGAAGATACCCACGAACATGATGATAGTATTTTTTCTGTAGCCTTGGTAGATTCAGGGGAACTGGATGGGCAGAAATTAAATGCTTGGCTTTCAGAATTATTGCGTACCCAAGGCCCAGATATCTTTCGGATGAAAGGCATATTAAATATTGCTGGAGAAGATAATAGATTTGTCTTCCAAGGTGTGCATATGATATTGGATGGCAGACCGGATAGACCCTGGAAAGATAGCGAGAACCGGAAAAATGAACTGGTTTTTATCGGTCGCAATCTTGATGAAGCTCAATTGAAACAAGATTTTCTTGCTTGTATGGCAGCTGAGTAGGGAGTGCTGAGTGCTGTTAGCGGTAGCGGGGCGTTTAGCCCGTGCTGAGTAGGGAGTAAAGAGCGTGAAATTATTAGCATTACCCTCTGCTCCCTTGCTTCCCTTACTCTTTCTTCTACTTCCTAATCCCCAGTCCCCAATCCCCAGTTATTTAATTTTGAATTTTGAATTGATTTGGCCCCAATCCCTAGATCACTATGAACCTCACAACTAGCAAATCAAAAGAATTTGAAGAACACTATTCCGGAACACTCGCAGATTATGTAACTGCGATCGCCTGGTCGCCATTAGGTGATACTCTAGCTGCAACCTCGGCGGCTGGGGAAGTGGTACTTTGGCAAGATGGCGAATTAACAACTTTGCAAAGTGGTGAAGGTCAATCAGTAGATTGTGTGGCTTTCTCCAGGGATGGTCAATTTTTAGCCGTTGGTGGACAGGATGGACGGGTGAGAATTTGGCAGGGACAGGAATTAATTACCAGCTTAGAAAATGCCCCTGCTTGGGTGGATAAGCTAGCTTGGAATCATGTTAATAACCAGTTGGCTTTTAGTTTAGGGCGTTACGTCCAAGTTTGGGATGCGGATAATCGTGAGGTGATTGTCACGTTGAATTTTTCTGACTCCTCCGCATTGAGTATTGATTGGCGGATTGATGGGGAATATCTCGCCATTGGTGGAAACCAAGGAGTTAAAATTTGGCACTCTCAAAACTGGGAGGAAGAACCATATCTTCTCAGTATGCCTACTGTCAGCGTCGCTATGGGTTGGTCAACCGATGGCAAATTCCTGGCTTCCGGTAACATGGATCGCAGCGTCACTGTTTTGGAATGGAACAATCCCGACCCTTGGGTGATGCGTGGCTTCCCTGGTAAGATTCGTCAATTGGCTTGGTCAGAAATTAATACCAAAATCGGTGCGCCATTGTTAGCTACTTCCAGTGTGGAAGGGATTGTGGTCTGGGAAAAGCTAGAGGATGAGAACTTGGGTTGGGAAGCGCGGGTTTTGACTAATCACGTGGGTGTGATTAATGCGATCGCTTTTGCGCCTCAAAGTTCTCTGTTAGCTTCGGCGGCTACAGATGGCTGGTTGTGTTTGTGGAACAAAGCCCAGCAAGTATCCCAAATTCTCACAGGCGTAGCTGATGGCTTTTCTACCTTAGCTTGGCATCCTCAAGGTAAATTATTAGCCGCAGGTGGTGACAAAGGAGAAATCTTCATTTGGTCAAAAGTATTACGCGGTCAAGGCTTCGGACGTGGTTAAGTTCTACACAGTAACTAATGTTGAAGCTCATCAATAAAATTGGCTATGCTGTATCAACAGCAGTCTTTAATATTTGCAGTATGAACCAAGTCAAACTGTTTTTGCTTGCCTTTCCTGTGATTCTGTCATCTATACTAGTGGCAGCCAACCCAGCTAATGCTAGTATCAAATCCATATATACCACCCCAATACTGACACTAGAACATATTCAACCATTTTCAGAAATAGCAATCCCACATTTGACTCAAACATCTAATCCTATCACCGAACAACTAGGTTGTAATTGTGCTAATTGCCTTCAGTCTAAATTTCAACTTTTACAAGGTAAATTGCCATCTATAGATTTTTAATCCCGTTAAAAATTATAAATATCATCTTAGGCACAGCATTTCTGTGCCTTTACTGTGTATGTTTATTTAATTTTTTGATCAAAAAACTAGTAGTAAATAAATAATTGCTACTCATGAAAATTAGCTGTTTTACACATTCAGCATGGTTAAAATATGTCAAAAAAACTACTAAACAATATTTGCTTACGACTTGGATTTTTCTTTTTAACAGTTGGATTTTTCGGCTGTGGAAATCAATCTATAAATACATCCTTCACTCAGACTTCTACCACAGTCGATGAAAATCTTCCTAAAGTTGTAGTTACTACCAGTGTACTTTGTGACTTAGCCAAACAAATTGCAGAAAATACAATTAATCTTACCTGTATAATTCCTCCTAACACAAATGCCCAAGATTATCAACCAAAACCAGAAGACCTGACAGCGATTGAAGAAGCAAAATTAATTTTTTATAATGGTTATAATCTAGAGCCAGCATTAACTAAAATAATTACAGCGACAAAAACTCCAACTACTAAAATAGCTGTTAATCAAGTTGCACTTCCTAAAGCACGACAATTTCAGGTAAATGGTCGCCCAGTCATTAATCCTTATATTTGGCATCATCCCCAAAATGCTATCAAAATGGTGGAAGTTATTAATAACAACTTAAAGAAATTATCCCCCAGAGATGCAGATATTTATCAAGAAAATACCAAACGAATCATAATTGAACTCACACAGATAGATAGTTGGATCAAATCAAGAATTGCGAGTATTCCTAAAGATAAACTGAAAGTTGTCACAACCAATAATGCCATAGATTATTACACCAAAGCTTATGGTATTCCTTCAGCCAGTTTTGGCACTGAAGAACAAGCTACAAATCAACGTGTCAAAAATTTGGTGCAATACATCCAAAAGTCGAAAGTACCAACAATTTTTCTAGAGACGACAGTTAATCCTGAGTTAATGGAGTCTGTAGCAGCAGAAGCAAATGTTAAATTATCAGAAAGACAACTATATACTAAAAGTCTGGGAGAACCGGGAAGTGATGCAGATACCTATCAAAAGATGATGTTTGCCAATACACGCACCATTGTAGAAGGTTTAGGTGGAACATACTTAATTTTTCCACCCAGAATTCAACAGTCACAACCTTAGATTTTTATGCTTGCTAAGATTTCGAGAGTGTTTTCCATATCAATGCTTTTTTTTCTATCTCCTTGATAAACCCATCTTTTCCATCCATGTATCCATTAATATCGTTCGGATATTGTTTAGCTAACTTACGTTTTAATTCACTATATCTCTGTGCCGTTTCAGGGTGAGCAATCATATAATCCCGAAATGCTAAGTGTCGTTTTACTTCGAGTGAAGCAACCTCAAAAGTATGAACATGATGGGTTCTTGTACCAGTCACATCATCTTTACGGAAGTAACGACGGCCTGGTATGCCAAATTCACCCATGACTTCGTAACTTAATGCTGTCATGGCCGAACAAAGTTCGTCTACCTTGCTAATATTATTTACCTCAACCAAAATATCAATAATGGGCTTGGCATAGATATGAGGAATCGCAGTGCTGCCAATATGGTGAATAGTCACTAAATTGTTAGCGAAAACTGGTGCAATCAGCTTTGTTTCATCCTCAAATTTGCTACGCCAAATAAGATTGTGGGGTAAAACTTCTACTTTCATGGAAATTTTTACAACTTTATCATGTACTTCATTTTTCCATAAAAGAGTTAAGCAATTTTAGAATGAGGAAGAACAACACTGGGCTTGATAATTGCTGGGACAATTTTTTCACTAGCCATTCTCGCCCCTGATAAATTTCGTGCTGTCGGCCCTACCTGTAAAGCTGCTAACCCTCCCATCAGAAATAATTCACAACCAGGCCAACGCAGACAAGTATCTAAAATAGGTAAGCCATTGACTACAGGAATCGGGTACACATTTAAAACTTCTTGTAATAATGGTTCAGCCTGAACATCAAATTTACTACCAGTGGAAAGCCAAATACGATCGCACTCATATTCACTATCATCATTGCATTTTACCTGCCAATGATTATCTAACCATTGAGCAGCAACAATGTGGCAATGTTCATCTATTCTCCCATGACCAGCACGCACAGATCGCCGTAATTGCATAGCCATTGCTGGTGTAACAGAACCTCCATTCCGCGCTTGCTGAATCATTTGCGATCGCTGTTGATAATCTGATAATCTGACTCAGCGAAAAATGCCTTTAAGTATTTTGGCCCTAACCAACCAGGTTCAGCGTCAAATAATTTGGCTTGCAACTGTCGCCGAATCATCAATTGGACTTTCGCACCGCGAGTCATCGCACCAACGGCTAAATGTCCACTGGTTAAACCACCACCGACAATTAAGATGCTTTCACCCGCTAAATGTAATTGTCGTAAATCTACTTGTTGGGAGTGACAGAGTTTATCTTGGGGATATTCTGATGCTATGTGATTTACCCAGTCGGGAATCTGAAGTTGACTATTGTTGGTAGCTAATATAACCCGCTTGGCAAGAATTGAGTCACCATCTTGCAACCACAAACGAAAACCCTGATGTAAGGGTTCAAGACGTGTTACTTTGGCAGGTACAACTAAATCTTGTACATCCCAACGATGAATCACATCATTACATACGTCTTCAAACAGCCGAGTCCCTGGTAAGTCGTAGGGGGGAAATAATTCTTGGGAACGGGATTCGGCAAATTTTCGTAAAGCGAAGGGGTTGGGGTCGGGATGATGTACCGCAGGCGATCGCAAATGTGGTATATCTAACGCTGCAAACTGCTGCTGCCATTGACTCAGCCATCTGCCACTAGGATCAAATACCAAAAACCTACCCTTCATTTTTGGCCGTTTTTGTAGCAAATGGGTAATAAATGTTAACGAATGAGGGCCAGCACCAATAATTGCCAAGTCAATTTTGCTGGGTAACTGTGGTGGATTAGTTTCCATTGCCGAGTTTGTGGGATATAACGATAATCGTTATCATTGTATCTTCACATCTACTCAACTGCCATTTCTAACTAATTGACCCAATCGTTTTAACACACTTAAAACTGAATACAATTCATTTCCTGGATTAAAGATATAAAACAAGCGAGACAAGGCATATTTTGGCGTTTCTTGCTTAATCAATTTAACGAAAAGGAAACTACTACCATTGCATATTAGCCCATATATTGGTTGATCAGAGTTAGATAACGCCAGCATATAAGCTAAAAGTTGAGGTTTTCCGACTTCCACAGAAAAAGCTGCTTGTTTGGATTCTATAACTATTACCACTAGCTGTTCAAACAAAACTAAAACATCAATCTGTCCTTTAACAGTAACGTCTTCATTTTTAGCAGAAATTTCTACAGATTTTTCCGATTTGACGTGAAATGGAGAAAGATAAAAGTCGGCTAAATCTAACAGAGGAGATAACACAACCATTTTGACGGTGTTTTCTAGTAAGGGAGGGTACTTGAGCAAATTAGAATAACTGGCTTTAACTCGGTCAAGTTGTTGTTTTTCAACACTGGTAATTTCTGGTAGTTTATCTTGCCATTCTAGGAAAAATTGCTCATTCTCAATAAATTGGAGTCCAAATTTTGTCTCTAATTCCAGTAGGGTAATGTCTTTTGCCTGGATTGTTTGAACCATAATCTGAGGACAGAGAACTATACTATCCTGATATTGACAGATTTTTGTGTCTTGCGTTCTCCTTTGCTCCTAACCTGTGGGTTCTGCTTTCCTCATTAGGGTAAGATTTGGATTAACTTGTAATCTTGTACTGATCCAATTACCCGGTGTGGTGGGGATATTTGAGAAGATGGTTGTTTGTAAACCCAAGCATAGCTAGAGGGTGGTACTTGGGCAATTGTTTCTACTTTTTGACCGTGAAGAGGAGTATAAAACCTGAGTAGCACAGCATTCTTACCGCCTAATTGCACAAAATATATGGGATGGGTTTGTAAAATAGAAGCGATCGCAGGTTTATGGAAAAAAGTCCTGTAAGCAGGGTTATAATCACCCAATAAACCAAAGCCACCAGCAACCGCTAAACCTAACCAACAGGGAATTAACCAACCAGCTATCCAATAACCAGCCGTGAGAAATTTGCAGCCCAAGTGGTAACGACTGATCCAGACTACTGGCACAATTAACCAACTTAAACCCAGAATCAAACCGAGAGTTGAATATTTGCGATCGCCCCAAGCAAATGCAACTATGGATGCGAGTACCAATAAAAGACCGAGTAAGCCACAAGCATAACTGAGAGTCCGGGGAATATTGCCCTTTTGCAATAGAGGTTTTCGATTGACATATCCTAACTGATAAATTCTCCCCAACCAATCTAAACCTATCGCTGCTAATAAGGCAATAAAAGGATAAAGAGTGAGACTGTAGTGAGATAAACGAGTGGAGAAAATACTCAATTCAGTAAATAAAACAGCAGGAAACCCAACGAGTATAAGTTGATAGTTACGAACAGGGCGACGGATAACTAATAATAAGCCCAAAATACTAAAAAATGCCCAAGGAAAGGTGTTTATAGGGATATTCCAAAAGTAGAATATGATTCCATTCCCAGCACGTTCTTGAGAACCCAACTCTAAAACAAAACCAAATAGAGCCGCAAAACTATTATTACCGTAACGTTGCCAATTAAACCAGAACCAAACTAATGTCGGGATTAAACCTACAATTAAACCTACATACAAAAATGGGTTGAGTAAATGACGATGACGGCGATGTTCAATAATTAAATAGGGTAATAAAGCTACTGTTGGGAGAAAAATCATGAAGCTTCTCATCAAGAAGCCTAAGCTTAAACTTAACCCAGCAATAAAACCCCAAATATATCTATATTTAGGATATATTTCGGCTTGGATAAAAGCATAAATAGCTAAAAGCACCAAAAAAACCGTTGGGATATCAGGAGTGCCTAAGCGACAGTATTGTAACCAGAGAAATGTCACACTTAAAATAGCAGCAGCTAGCCAAGCTAGTTTTTTGCCTAGCATAATTTTGCCAATTTCGTATGTTAATAATAGGCAAAAAATCCCCAATATCATGTTAGGTAATCTGGTGCTAAATTCGCTGATTCCTAATAACTTGTAAAATATGCCAATTAACCAATATGGCCCAGGAGTTTTATGATGAGCATTACCCCAGGGTGCGATCCAGTCATCAGCATCAAACATCTGACGGGCGCGCCAAGCATAAAGCCCCTCATCATGCGCCATGACGCTATTTTCCCCAGAACTGAAGAGTAATAAGGGGATTGTCCAAACCAGCAAGCTAACGTAAGGGAATGTCGCGGATAGGCTGATTTGCCGCCAAATAGGCTTTAAAAAAGGTAGTTTATACAACATTGGATGCTGCGTAGATGTGAGGATTTAGCTGGATTTTATTAAAATAAATTCAATAGTGCTTGTTCAAAAGAATACCTGAAGTTGCACCAATTTCCCGAAAAAATTTGCCCAAATAGACTTCTATGTTGTTAAAACCAGATCAACGCCTCAAATTAGACGATACAAACGATAAGCTGTTTTATGCCTATCCCCGCTTTGTCACCCATGTTGACGAAGGCTTTATTCAACAGCTAACTGATTTATATAGAGAAAAACTCAAACCCAACACCCGCATCCTAGATATGATGAGCAGTTGGGTGTCCCATCTACCAGATGAGATGCAATTTACCCATGTTGAGGGACACGGACTCAACGCCGAAGAATTAGGACGGAATCCTCGGTTAAATCACTACTTTGTCCAGAATCTCAACGACAATCCAGCTATACCCCTACCAGATCAAGATTTTGATGCTGTGATTAATTGCGTTTCCGTACAATACTTACAATATCCAGAAGCTATCTTTGCCGAAATTCACCGCATCCTGAAACCTGGTGGTGTGGCAATTTTTAGCTTTTCTAATCGGATGTTCTTTCAAAAGGCGATTCAAGCTTGGCGGGATACTTCCGAACTAGGGCGAGTAGAACTAGTCAAAGGCTACTTTGCTTCCGTACCCGGATTCACCACGCCGGAAATCATTGTGCGTCAATCTACAGCACCCAATTTCTTGCAGTGGTTAGGGGTGACTGGGGGAGATCCATTTTATGCGGCGATCGCTTACCGAGAGAAATAATCCATTCTTAGATTAAGACGCGATGAATCGCATCTCTACAATAGTTATCAAAAAGTAAAGTTTCTGAGTGGAAACTCAAAGCAGCGCAGATAATTGCCTCAAAGCTCAAGTATATGGAGAACCTAGAGATGATTTTTCCCCGTGGACGTAGGGTTTTAGCTGCTGTGTTGCTGTCAGTTGTCTTATTGACTACAGCTTGTACAGCCCAAGCACCAAGCCGCTTTGATCAGGTACAACAAGAAAGTAGTAAACAAAAAAGCGGGCAAGCTGTTGCTAAAAAGGCGACTCAGGGAAGTGAATTTAACAAATTCTTCCCCGCCGAAGCAGCTGGTTATCAGCGTGTATTTACCCAAGAGAAAAAAGGCTTTGCTGAAGCCAAATTGAAAAAAGACGGCAAAGACTTAGCGATGTTATCTATTTCTGACACCACAAGCACACCAGGTGCAGCCGCTAAATTCTCGAACAGCAGCAAAGAAATTGGTGGTTATCCGTCGGTATTGGTAGGTAATACGCAAACTGCGGTTTTAGTAGGTAAATATCAGGTAAAAGTATTGTCTCGTTCACCATCATTTACCGCCAGCGATCGCGCTGATTGGGTAGAAAAATTTAATCTTGACGGACTCGCCAAACTCAAATAGTCTGCACCCATGCAATTAGACATAAAAAAAACTAAATCAGGAGATTTTTGTGAGCAAACCAATTTTTGAGTTGGTTGATGAACTACCAACTAGTGGCTTGACTATTTCGATGTTAAATGCTTTAGATTTTGTTGCTCCTGGTGAGTGGCAAAATACAGTTGGCTTTGTCAATACTATTAAAACCGTCACTGGTGAAACCGACGAAGATTTAATTCAGCAAATTGGCGAACGGGCGATTTATCTTTACAATGATCGCTCCCAAGGATATCAAAAAGCTTTATGGCTTTATCAAACTGTTGATGGTACAGATAAAGCTTTAGGTGCAGCCGCTTTAGCTAACAAAGTTGGTGAAAAAATCCCACTTTTGGGTTTCTTAAACTCAATTACTCCCAAACCAGACAAAGCCCAAACTATCGATTTATCCCTGAAATTAGTAGCTGAATTAGTTGCCTTCTGCCAAATTAATGGCATCCCCGGTGATAGCATTGGCGATTTTGTCGCTTCTTTAGGAGAGTACAGTGGTGAGTCCCTAATTCGCATGGTGGCTTTAGTTTGTATTGATGGTTTGATACCCTTAGGGCCAGACTTTATCGATAAAGCTTTATCTGGATTGAACCAAACCAGTCCCCAGGAGTTGGATCAAAATTCCACTTTCCAAAGCATGAAGGATATGATTCCTGGTAACAATGTCGGTAGTAAGCTCAATTTTATTGGCGAAAGCTTTGAATCAGTTAAAGGTTGGATGAATGGTATTGTCTCTGCCAATAATTTAACCCCTCAAAAAGTTGTTGGTAATTTGCAAGGTTTTATGCAACTTGCTGATGACAAGTTAGATTATCTAGCGGCATTTTTAGATGTAGCCACCAATTACTACGAACACACAGGTACGCAGACTCTCGCACGTCGTTTAATTGAACGAGCTGTAGCAGAGATTTAAATCATAGGTAATAGCTCAAATCCAGTTTTTCTGGGCTATTACCTATTATTAGGGTTTTGTGCCTGAACCCTTCATCGGTAAGTTTAAATTTTCTGCGATCGCATATAGATATGGTTGAAAGATTGCCAAATTCTCCAGCTTGGCAAACTTACCTGTACCTGGAGCAAAAGATGTAGTTACGACATACAACTTTGCACCATCGTAGGTAACATGGCCAATATGCTGCTCTTCTACTCCACCCTCTGACTTAATTCCCACTAAACCATAGCGGATACCAGGGAGTTTACCTATTTTGACTTGTTGCGGTGGATAGGTGGAGAAAACAACTTTATTACCGTAAACGCCCTGACGGTTTTTGACAAAGCTAGTGTTGAAGTCTGCAACCCAAGCTTGGAGAACTTTGATTACTTTTGCTTGATATTCCTGATTTTGGTAGTCTGCTTGAGAACCTAAAGGAATACCAGATGCTGTTAAATGCTTTTGAAATTCTGGATTATTGTTGACTGGATAAACCACAATTTCTACTGTACCCAAACGTTCACCTTGCTCAGATACACACAGCAAAGTAACATTGTCCTGACAAGGTTTAACTTCCCAACCATTGGGAGCAGTAGTTTTACTTAAAACTTTTTGCCAAATATTTTCTGCTTTAACGCTGGTTTTTGTTGATGTAGTGCTTGGAGGTGTAACACTTGGGGTTGTTGTTGCTATTTTGTTGTCCGAAAATTGGGGTAAAATAAATTTAGCTCCCACGGGAAGAGAAATTAATAAAAAAGCACCTATAAGCAAATGATAAACACGCAACATTTTCTTCAAAACCTAAATAAGCAGTCTATATTCTTATAGTTGAAGACTGGAGACAAAAAATAATCCAGCAGAGTTGAGCCTTTGGCTTTATCTGCTGGAGACTCTGAAGTTAATTGTTTAGAAAAAGTTTTAGTAGCGGCGATCGCTACGGTTGTTATTACCCCAATTACCACCACCACCACGAGGAGAACTTCTTTCTTCACGCGGTTTAGCTTTATTAACTTTTAGATCGCGCCCCATCCATTCAGCACCATCAAGGGCTTCAATGGCAGCATTTTCTTCAGTCTCTGTTTCCATTTCTACAAAGGCAAAACCACGAGGACGACCAGTTTCACGATCAGTTGGTAGCTGAACGCGGTTAACCTTCCCATATTCTGCGAAGGCACGCTTCAGGTCATCTTCTGTAACTTGATAGGACAAGTTACCTACGTAAATTGACATACAATGTCTCCGAATTAAACAAGTGTAGAGACTTAAATTCGGAGAGACGCTTTTTAGACATCAAAAGTAGTTACTCAACCGAAAATAATTCTTATATTGACAAGGATAGCACAGCGATTAAATATTGGCTCTGACGAAGTAGCCGATAGAAACCAAAAGTTTTGAGCAGTGCATGACCTGGAATTTATTCTAATTTGCAGCATTTGCTAACTGCTCTAATATTTTTGCTGCTTCTTGACACAAAATATGATGATGCTGACTATTACTAGCGAGCAATCCACCCCACTGATTGATATCGCCAGTATTGTACTGTAGCGGATTACCATTGAAATGAGTAAACTGTCCGCCAGCTTCTGTCAAAATCAGTTCTGGTGCTGCCATATCCCAATCTTTGGGGGCAGACTTGCCAGAAAGGGAAATGTAAATGTCTGCTTGTTGTTCAAGAATGGTGGCTATTTTACAACCGACGCTACCGACGGCTTTTTGATGGCGTAAGGGCAAGTTTTGCAGTAAATAATCTAAGCGTTGATTGCGATGAGAACGACTGACAACTAAAGTTAAATCTTCAATCGACTTAGTGTTGTTACTAGATAGTAATTGTAGGGGAACAGTACCGTTGCGGGTTTCCACAAATGTCCCACCGCCTTTGGTAGCATAGTACAATTTCTCTTTTTCTGGCACTGCAACCACTGCTAATACTGGTCTATGTGCTTTGACTAAAGCAATGTGAACTGCATAATCCCCAGTTTTTTCGATAAAATCACGCGTACCATCTAAAGGGTCAATAATCCATACCCAATCAGGTGCAGAGTTTGTATCTGTATCTATTTTGGATTTATAGGTTTCCTCGCTGATGTAAGCAAAATCTTCGTTACCCAAGGCCGCTTGTAGCTTTTGGAGAATGTATTGACTGACTGCAACATCAGCGACGGTGACAGGTTCATTTTGTTTATACTGCACATCCAGATTAGGGTCTGTAGCAGTGCCGTGATAATAAGATTGTAATATGTCTGCTGCACCCCAACCGACGGCACGAGCGATCGCTAGTATTTCTTGTAAATCTTTCATTCTCTCCTTAAATCCATCCAGCGACGCGTACCAAAAAATTTACAAGCTTCACCTGCAACTTTAGCTGCTTGATCAAGGGCATCAGTAAAACTTGCTTGTAAAATAAAGTTGCAAAAAGCCCCGTGAAAAATGTCTCCAGCCCCTAGTGTATCAACTGGCTGGATAGAAGGTACAGCTATGCTACCAAGTTTACCATGACTTGAGTAGGTAATTGGTTTTTCTCCGTGGGTAATGGCGATGTGGGGAATACCGCAGGAGCGGAGATAGGCAAAAATTTCTGTTTCGGAGTGACAGTTGGGAGGGTGAAAGTTAGCTGAACAAACGGCATAATCTACGAAGGGTAAGACTTGTTCAAATCCGCTTTTCCAACTACCACCATCCATCACTACAGGGATATGATGAGCCTTAGCCATTTTGGCGATCGCATATCCTACCTGCATCTGATGTCCGTCAATCAGGACTATATCTATATTATGTAAGACATCTGCTGGAATCGAGCTACTACTGGCTGGAGTTTTGACAGCATTGATGGAAATTACCGCCCGTTCCCCGGTGGATTGGGTGACAATAATTGAAGATACAGGCGGTGCTGTATTGATCGTAGGGTCAAGATCAGCGATCGCTACATTATATATAGTTAAATCTCCCCTAATTAACTCTGTCATGGGATGCGAACCCAACACACCCAAAACTGTAGCTTCATTCCCTAGATAACTAAAAGTGACAGCCGCGTTGGTAGCTGGGCCGCCTGCTGCTACAGTGTAGTCAGATGCAACTAACTTTTGATTATTTTGCGGGGCAGATTCAGCTAAGTAAATTAAATCTAAAGTGATTAAACCCACAAATAAAGCGTGATTAGTCATTAGTTATTCTCCCCAATCCCCAATCCCCAGTCCCCAGTCCCCAATCCCCATTAATGCAAACCGATCCCAAACCAGGAACACTATATATAGTAGGCACACCCATTGGTAACTTAGAAGATATTACCTTGCGGGCGGTGCGGATTTTGCAGAATGTGGATTTGATTGCCGCAGAGGATACGCGCCACACGGGGAAATTACTACAACATTTACAGGTGAAAACACCCCAGACAAGTTACCATGAGCATAATAGTAGTAGTCGCATCCCAGAATTAATAGAGCATTTGCAGAGTGGAAAAGCGATCGCTTTAGTTAGTGATGCGGGTATGCCAGGAATTTCTGATCCGGGGTATGAATTGGTGAAGGCTTGTATTGAAGCAACGATTCCCGTAGTTCCCATTCCTGGTGCGAGTGCAGCGATTACAGCGTTGAGTGCGGCGGGTCTACCCACAGATAAGTTTGTGTTTGAGGGGTTTTTACCAGCGAAAAGTCAGCAACGGCGAGAACATTTAGAGACTTTACAGACAGAATCTCGCACTCTCATTTTCTATGAATCGCCCCACCGTTTACGAGATACTTTACAAGACTTAGCAGACATTTGGGGAAGCGATCGCCAAATTGTGATGGCGCGGGAGTTAACTAAATTGTATGAGGAATTTTGGCGGGGAAGTATTGGAGATGCGATCGCCCACTATCAAAAAAAAGAACCCCAAGGTGAATATACTCTAGTATTAGCAGGGAATCCCCCCAGCCAACCCTTACTCACAGAAGCACAACTCAAAGCCGAACTAGAACAATTAATGCGTCAAGGTATATCGCGATCGCAAGCTAGCCGACAATTAAATAAATATACTGCCCTTAACCGTCGTCAAGTTTATCAAATTGCTCTGGCGATTGATCTCAATCCTGAGTAATACCAACAGCTATCTACAAATATTGCTAGGCTAAACTTATAGGAGTAAGAGATTTGCTGCCATGTCTGTAGCCAAGGATTTAACAAACCCAGAATATGTTATCTTTCCTCCAGGGGATTTATACAGTGATGAGCCACCTTTGGAAAGTTATCTACATTTACAGCAACTAATCCTGTTATTAAACACCTTAGAATGGTGGTGGCAAGACCGCAATGATTTTTTTGCTGCGGGTAATCTGACTATTTTTTATAGTCCGAGACAATTGAAATCCGAACACTTTCGCGGGCCGGATTTCTTCGTGGTGTTAGGAACAGAACGCAAACCACGTAAAAGTTGGGTTGTCTGGGAAGAAGAAGGTAAGTATCCCAACGTGATTGTAGAGCTACTATCAGATTCTACTTCTTCTACTGACAGAGGCTTAAAAAAACAAATCTATCAAGATATATTCCGTACACCGGAATACTTTTGGTTCGACCCCAATAATTTAGAATTTGCTGGGTTTATTTTAATGGGTGGTAAATATGAACCAATCGCACCAAACCCCCAAGGTAGGCTATGGAGTCAGCAATTAGAGTTATATTTAGGGGTTGAACAGCAGAATTTACGTTTTTACACTGCTGAAGGGGAAATCGTACTCACACCGGAAGAAGTTGCAAGGTTGGAGATGCAACGCGCTGAACAAGAAAAACAACGCGCTGAACAAGAAAAACAACGCAGCGATCGCTTAGAGGCGAAGCTGCGAGAATTAGGTATAGATCCAAATACTATTTAATGCTCAAGGGATGCTTACTGTTCTTCGGGAAACACCCATTTTGGAGGTTCTGTCATTTTTCGCCTGAGACGTTCTTCCGCAATTTCTAGCATTCTGTCTAAAGAAGTCTCAGCGATAAATTTTGATGCAGCCTCTTTATACTCAATGTTTGGGCATTTCTCCCCTAAAACACAACCGTTAACGCAGGCTTGAGCGCAGTTAATTTTCTGCTCCACTGTCAATTCCTCTCTGATTTGAAAATAGGGATCGGGGACGAATCAATTCAAAATTCAACAACTTGTGGGGACTGGGGAGTAGTTAAAAGGGATTTTTATTTCCTTTGTTTGTTATTTCTACTTTCCAGGTAAATTTTACCCTGCTATTTGATCTCAAATTAGTCTAAATATTTACGATTTAAAAAAAAGGCAGGAAGCACAAAAGTCAATGCCCAATGCCTAATGCCCAATCCCTGCTACGCTAACCATATATATGCAATCTCTTGCTCAAAAGGTCGCTCATGTCGGAACTGTTGGCTATCACCGGAACTATCGCCGCGATCGCTACTGCTGTTGTCCCCCAACAGGGTAGTGTGGGTATTGTGCGGGTGTCTGGTTTCCACGCCATAGCCATTGCTCACACTCTGTTTTATGCTCCTGGAAAGCAGGTTTGGGAAAGTCACCGGATTCTTTACGGTTATATCCGCCATCCCCAGACGCGACAGATAGTAGATGAAGCCTTGCTACTAATGATGAAAGCACCCCGTTCTTATACCCGTGAAGATGTGGTGGAATTTCACTGTCATGGCGGGATTATGGCAGTACAGCAGGTATTGCAGCTGTGTTTAGAAAATGGTGCAAGACTCGCACAACCTGGAGAATTTACCCTCCGCGCCTTTTTGAATGGACGATTAGATTTAACTCAAGCCGAAAGTATTGCCGATTTGGTGGGAGCTAAATCACCCCAAGCTGCTCAAACTGCTTTAGCTGGGTTACAGGGAAAATTAGCCCATCCCATCCGTCAGTTACGCGCTAACTGTTTGGATATTTTGGCAGAAATTGAAGCTCGGATTGATTTTGAAGAAGACCTACCACCGTTGGATGATAAACAGATAATATCAGATATTGACAGTATTGCCGCAGAAATAACCAAATTGCTGGCAAGTAAAGAAAAAGGTGAACTGCTGCGTACAGGGTTAAAAGTAGCAATTGTCGGTCGTCCGAATGTGGGTAAATCCAGCTTGTTGAATGCTTGGAGTCAGAGCGATCGCGCCATTGTCACAGACTTACCCGGTACAACCCGCGACGTGGTGGAATCGCAGCTAGTAGTGGGGGGAATTCCCGTGCAGGTGCTAGATACAGCAGGCATTCGGGACACAGTAGACCAAGTAGAAAAGATAGGGGTAGAGCGATCGCGTCGTGCTGCCAACACAGCAGATTTAGTTTTGTTGACCATCGATGCGGCCACAGGTTGGACAGATGGCGATCGACAAATCTACGAACAAGTACAACACCGGCCGTTGATTCTCGTAATTAATAAAATTGACTTAATAGAAAAGCAACTGATTAATGCTCTAGCATATCCCCAGCATATTAATCACATAGTCCACACAACAGCATCCCAAAATCAAGGCATTGATTCCCTAGAGAGAGCAATTCTAGAGATAGTTCATACAGGGAAAGTACAAGCTGCTGATATGGATTTAGCCATTAATCAAAGACAAGCTGCTGCATTGACTCAAGCTAAAATTGCTTTAGCACAAGTACAGATGACAATAGCTCAACAGTTACCTTTAGACTTTTGGACAATTGATTTAAGAGGTGCAATTCAAGCACTAGGAGAAATAACAGGAGAAGATGTAACTGAATCTGTACTTAATAGGATTTTTAGTAGGTTTTGTATTGGTAAATAATATCACTAAAATCACTCTTATTTGATTTTTATGAGCGTTGGTACTAGCCTAACGTAAAGCATAGCCTGCGCTTGCATTTAAATCCTTTCCTGTCACCTATCCCCTGTCCCCTTCCTAAACAAATAACTTAAAAAATCAAACCGGATTACTATATGTCTTTTATTGATGAAATTAATCATACCAACGCCTTAATTGTAGGAGCAAGCCAAGGGATTGGTTTAGGTTTTGTGAAAAAACTACTCCAAGATGACAGAGTTACCAAAATTTATGTAACCTATCGTCAAGCAGAATCAGCTTCTGAGTTAATAGATTTAGCCAATAAATATTCGAGTCGTCTAACTTGTTTAGTATTAGATATTACTGATGAGTTACAAATTGCTGAAACTATAAAACAGATACGCACTCAAATAGATAAATTACATTTAGTAATTAACTGTGTGGGATTGCTACATGAAGGTAATTTGCAACCCGAAAAAAGTTTAAGACAAATTAATGCCGATAATTTATTACGTTACTTCCAAGTTAACAGTGTTGGTGCTGTACTTTTGGCTAAACATCTTTTACCATTGTTTCGCCATAATCAATTGGCTGTATTTGCGACTATATCAGCTAAATTAGCCAGCATAGGCGATAACCAACTTGGTGGATGGTATGGCTATCGAGCCTCTAAAACAGCACTCAATATGTTTATGAAAAATGTGGCGATTGAGTATAGTAGAAGTTGTCCTCAAACTATAGTTGTCACTTTACATCCCGGTACAACTGATACACAGCTTTCTCGCCCCTTCCAAAAAAATGTATCTGCGGAGAAATTATTCTCAGTGGAACGCACTGTTACCCAACTATTTGCTGTCATAGAACACTTACAAAAAAACGATAGCGGACAATTTTTCTCTTGGGATGGAAGTAGATTACCTTGGTAGGCTCTAAATCACTTAGAGTTTTTCAACATACAAGAAAAAGTGAATTGTCCCGTAAATTCATCAAAATGTGAGCTACATTGACCAAATTTATTCTTAAAACTTTGATTTGGTGACACTTTTCCTAATTCAACACGAATTTTAGCACTAGCATTATCAATTGTAATGTTAGTGGAATTATTTTTACTCTTATTGGTAGTTGCAATTTTAACGCCACCAATTATATTAGCCTCTGCTGCTGGAGTTAATTCAGTCAATAATTGCTCATTAGATGTAATTGGATGTGACATAATTATTTGTTGCACTTACATGATTTGGTAAAAAATATCTTAATAATCTGAATATAGGCATTGTTTGTTATCAATTCATAAATCCCCAGAGAGAACCTAAATTCAGCCTTTTGATACTTGATGTGATTATGGGTGTAGCCCATCGCACTCTCTTTGTATATCCATGTATCAAAATAACCAGTATTCAATAAAAGTCTCCTAATACGATAGTAATTATTGCTAGAAAAAAGACAAAATTACAATATAAAAAAGCATGAATTTCTACAACTAACCCTGGCGATTATAAATCGCGCACCACTTGCTACCAGTCGAGAAATCCGCCCAAAGCAGTCGCTTGGCTACACAGACAAAACCCACCTACATGGGTGTGAAAAACCTCATTTTTGGTTAGTCCGCGCACCATCCGGACTTAGCCTGTTTCACCTAAAACTTTTCAAACATCCTCTTAGCTAAAAGACATTTTCAAAAAGACATTAAGTAATATTATCTCGTCGCAAAATATTAAACTATCTAATATACCTTTTCTGTATTCAAGTTAATTCAGCCTTTAGTTAAATAGGATTAATTAATTTACTAAGTTACTATTTTCAGCAATATGTTTGCTATATGTAAACTTCTTCAAACGCAAAATATGCTTGAAGGTGAAATAGTAATCATAGTTCCATAAGAATTCAGCCCTAACTACAAATGTAAATAGCTGATATTTTTTATCCAAGCATTAATTTTATACCATTTCAAATGTAGCAAATGTAATTCTGCATAAAGCCTCAAATTGTTGATGTAACTATCTAGACACTGATCATATATAGCTTAGATTATTTATTCGGGATATAATGTTTACTACATCAAATCATCTGAATAGAGTTATTAATATAGCTCTATTCACACTTTTATTAACAACTAATTTTATGGTAAGTAAAGTGAATGCAAAAAGAAAATTAGACATAAATTTGTTAGTATCTAGTAAATCAGTTGACAATACAACAGAAAAAATATCTAATAATAGTTTATTTAAAAAAAATCCAGCAGCTTTAAACTCTAATTTAATTACACAGAATTCATCTCAAGATCCGATTAGAGTTATTCCTAATCCTAATGATATAAATATTTTAGATCGAATCAATCCATTTCAGAATCCAGATTCTGATTATGATGAAAATGACAAGATAGAACCAAATACTCTTGAAGATCAAGATATTAATACGAAATTGCCAAAAAACGATTTAGAGTTATTAATATTAAACGCCCTTAGCAATAGTGTATTCAAATATCCTGGGATTATTGATCCTAGAGATGATTTTACATTTTATTCTTCTACATTCAATCCTCTTGAAAATAGCAAATATATTGATTTTTCAATTAAATTTTCATCAGAAGATGCCATATTTAACCGATTTACATTTGCTGATTTTCCCCAAAAAGATCAATTCTATTGGGTCTTACCTGGTAATCGGGTTGTAATAGAAACTAAAGGTTGGCAGAGTGGAGTTTTGTACCAAGGAGAATCAAGTAATACTGAAATTAGACAGACGATTAGATTGACGCAAAGACTTTGGGGTATGCAAACAGTTTTCTCTCTTCCCGAATCACTACAAGAATTAACAGAGGAAATTGGTATTAATCAATTTTCTATTGAAGTAATTGCGGCGGAGGTGAATAATCCTGTAGGTGTTCCGGCTACTCCTCTTATGATCAATAGTGGAAGTAATCAAAATAATTCTATAAGTTCTCTTGTCCCAAATATCTCTAGCTTTAATGCAGATAAAGACCCATTAATTTTACAAACATTTCCCACAAGCAATTTACAACCATTATTAGGAGAGGTAAGTCTTTCTCGTGGTTCTGTAATTCCTCAAGATACTTTAGGAAATGCAGGTTTTATTTGGGGTAATCCTTTAACTAGAGAAAGAACTCAATTTCAGCCGCCAATCACATCTGCTCCAGGGATAAAATTTGGTAATAGAGAACAATTTGATAATTCCGATTTATATAATATTTTGCTTAATCCATCTATTACTGATAATCAACGCAATTTGTATTACTTGAATTCTTTATATTGGGTTTCTTTAAGTGAAAGACAAAATAATAGAGGAATTAGGGAGAAAACTGAAAACAATGATTGGCATAGATTTTATTTTAGCTATTCTCAGAATCGGACTCTATTGGAGTATGATCCTTTAGAGGCTAAAGCAACTTATACTAATATTTCTACAAATCCGGGAATTTCTTTATCTTTGTCATTTGGTGAAAGAGAAATAGATGAATTACAAACTGCTAACTCTACATTAGGAATGCTCATGGGAGGAATTTTTGGGTTAATCGATTTTCCTCATTTAACGCAAAGTTTGCAGGAAGCTAAAGAACGTTTTGCTAGACAAGAGAGTTTTACAAATATAGACTCAAAAGCAACACCAGCGCAAAGAAGAGAAATTAACCAAAGACTAAATAGAAGCTTATTTCTAGGTAATCGCACAAGTGGCTTAGAACAAGTCTCTGGAAAATTGACATTTCCCAGTACAATTACACCAAATAGCTCCAATATTTTACAAATTCGTACTGGTAATCATCGGCGATTAGTTCAGTTTCTAGATGCAAAGCGTACTTGGAGAGAAGGAGAGACTTTCATTTCTAAAGCTGAAGTTTCTAATAACAGTTTTGGTAGTTTAACGTCTGTGAATGTACCTATTCCCTCTCAAGGAACAAGCAATCGTTCATCAGCTCTACAGGTAACTTTAACTGATCCTAATGGTCAGCAGTTTTCTGAAAACTTAAGTTCATCTAATCTGACATCATTGCCGATTGATATCCGGTTGTTTGATATTGCTTTTGACCGCATTGAGTTAAGTCAAGATGGTCAACTTATGACGTATTTACAAGCTTTTAATGGATATTTATATTTACCTACTATAGAAATTTTATTGGCTGGTTCTTCTAATAAATGGAATTATAGTGTTAATTCAGGTATGTGGTTTAACCTAAATGCAGATACTACCTTTAATGTAACCAATAACTTTGGGTTCTTAGAGCCAACAATGGGTATTTATGCTAATGGCGCATTGAATTATATTCATACCTCTGTAGAGGTTGATGCAGAGGGTAAAACTCAAGCTATTACTAATCATATTCCATCCCTGCAATTTTATTGGAATAGTGCGGCTAATTTCCAAAATCCTAATTACCTGAATTTAAGCTACTTTTTTTCTCGTCAAGATAGAAATTTGAATTATTCTTTAACTACAGGAATCATATTGCTGAATGATGAATATACCCTGATACCTTCGGGATTTTTCCAGGGAAAATTGGGATTAAATACAGGGTTAGAATTTAGCACATCTGTAGAAATAAGAGACCAAGTTTTCTATACATTAGAGGGCATTAAACGCATAAATCTTCAGTGGTCTTTGGGAGTTTATCTACAGAATTATATAAGTTTGGAGCGAGGTATACGAAATAGAGTTAATGATTTTTCTTATGGTCTGATAATTCAGCATAATATTCCTGGTAGTAGTAGATTTTGGGAGTCTCGTCTTGGGATGAATGGAGATATCTTCGATGCTAGTTTTCAAGGAGGTTTTAGCTTTTAAAATTTTTATTGGGTATATTTTATAAATAAAAACTAAATTACATCTCTTCCTTATTAAGGAAGAGATGTAATTTAGTTTTATTTTAGTAGCTCATAATCTAAGTTATGCAAGATGTCTAATAACTAATAATTTGTTATGTCTTGCATAGGCACGAGTGAGGATTATTCTAATCTAAACCATCGCTCCCAATTGCAGCCCTAATAATTGATGTATATTCATCTAGTGTAAGATTGCCGTTTCTTAGTCTATCAACGATCGCACCCCTAATAGATCCCGCTACATTATATGGAAGTGCTGTAAGTCCACCTGTATGCAGTGTTAAGCTCGGATATGCTACATGAGTAATGGGATCTATATATGAAGTTGCTGTAACTGTGTACATACCATTAATTCCTGCAAAATAAGTTCCTCTAGGCGCAACGGCTTCAGCCGCGATACTGGACAAATAAGCACCAGGGGTAATATATACTGCTGCACCAGCCAAGCTAGAAGGTTCTCCAGAACTAAAGTCAGAGATTGGATCTTCTATTAAGGCTTGTGCTGATGCTGGAGCAGATCCTAAAGTTAAGCAGCCAATTAAACCTGTCAGAGATAGACCAATTTGTAACCAGTTACCAGCAGAAAAGGAAGGTAAATTCATATTCAGAAATCCTTTGTGTTGATGAATTAAGATTGTTGCTGAGATGTTGTCTATATAGCTTATATAAACTGAATTTATACCTTAATATAAAAACTCTTTGTAGTAAAGATTAGGGACAATTATTCCTAGTAGGGAAGGGGTTATGGAGTTAGGTTTCGCATTAATTTTTCCACATAAAGTGAAAAGTCAGAGTTTGCTTAAGTCGGGAGATAAAGCCCACACAAAATTTCCTCCTAGCTGTATTTCAAAAATACTCAATTTGATCATATTTATTAATGACACTATCACAGTTTTTAATGTTGTGATTTTGCTTTTGTATTCTCATTTAATAAGTTACAACATATATTCTTAAAAAAAAAGATTTTGCTGTTAAATTTTTAAAATAAAACCGACATAAAAATATGATATTTGTCTTATGGTAAATAGACAAATATCATATTTTTATAGGTAATTTATGCCTCACCATAAGCGATCAGCTACGTTGGGGCGCAACCCAGCAGACTAATCCCAAGGGGGATCAGCAGGCTTTAACATAGACAATCACTACTAATAAGGGTATTAAATCAGGGCAATGCCAAATGAAAAACCGTCTAGCAGACAACAATCGCACCAAAGGACAAAATTTCGCTTGGGGATATTTGGGCTACTGGTGATCATAAGTGCGATCGCTATCTGGCTTTTTTATCCACGTCCACAACCAATAGTCAGACAAGAAAGCAATTACGCCATCCACAAACGCCAAAGCTTTAATCAAACTCAGTTTTATCCTCTCAATCAAACTGTCAACCCTGATTTATATCAACCTGTAGCTAAGTGGGTAGGCAGGTTAATCTTACCCGCATCACAACAAATCCAACCGGGAGAGGATTGGGTATGGATGGAAGTACAACACGCACCCCCCGAAGCGCAGTCCTTAATGGGTAAAATCATCCGCTTAGAATGGCAAGACAAACCCCAGTTAAAGTCTTACTTCCAGGCTGTACAACGAGATGTGAATTTTACTGAAAGCACTAAAAACAGCGAAACTATGGGTAATATCCATCCGGCGCGTCTGGATGGTCGTCTTCAGGTGGGGGCTTTGCAATCACTGGCTGGTGCAAGACCTAATGACGATGTAATTGTCTCTTTAGATGATGCTGAGGTAGTGACAGCAAATGGTCAACCCCGTCTGCAAATTGCCGATGAACCTGTACTAGTAACGGGTAGGTTCTATGGCTTAGTCAAAATATTAAATCCAGAACCAACTAGCCCACAATATCCTGCGTCCTCAGTTTGTCCGGGGAGTTCGCCTTGTGCTAGTGATTTCTTCCGTGTGCGCCATTACAATCGAGTTTCTCGCCAATTCGATGGTGTGGAAGAAACTATTCGGATTCCCCAACAGGTATTTGATACACGTAATCTACCACCATCCACCCCTAGACAAATCGAAACCTCGCCAGTAGGAATAGCCGGTTGGTATCTATATGGTGCGAAAAACCCCCAAGGAACATTTACTGTTCAGGGATTAGTACCGCGATCGCTCCTCAGACTCCAGCCCAGTAAAATAGTATTAGGGCAAGAAGCAGGACTAATCTACACCAAGGAGCAAAATTGGCAGATTACACCCCCAGAACAAGGTAAAATCACCAAGGTTTTGCTTGATCCCCACGCCAACTCATCACCCAAAGCCTTATTAGACTGGCGAGAAGGAGACAAAGCCATCGTCTTACACAACTTCGGCGGGATTGGTGGTAAAAAAGCCGAAGGATTCCCAGTTTTTACAGTCACGGGACACTTTGCCTTTGGAATGGCGCAGGTAGTGAGTGAACCCATCACCCAAGAATTACAGTTTGCCATTGAATATGCCCAGATTTACGCTAACAATGCCGATGGGATCATTGCAGGTAAACATTCCTGGGCTGATTATATGGGGAACTTACAATGGGGATGGGCCGCAACACGCCCCATTTCTGACGTACTAATTAAGTTTGCACCTGTCACCCAAGACTATGATTTCGCGGGGATCAAACTCTCCCCCGCCACAGAATTTCTCCAACAGTTGCAAATCATGATGGCGCGTTATCGCACAGGTGATGGTACAGGTAACGCGACAGTTTCCCCGGCGACTTCTTGCGTCCAAGATGCCAGCCAAGCCCTATATATTGCTATTCAAGTCATCACTGGGCAAGTTAAATCCAACTCAGCAATTCAGCAATGGCTAGACAATCATCCTGATGATCCCCAGACATTACGCTTTCAGCAGTTAGTTAGTCTGGGTAAAGCTTTGGAACGGCAATTAACACCATTGGGGATCGTTCGTGCCGACTGGCGCAGTAGTGCAGAGTATTTAATGGGGACTAGTGATGGGAAACAAGCAGAACGCGATCACAGTATTTGGGCGGCGTTCACAAGTTGGCGGACTATGCTACCCAGACAAGCACACGACGAACTCGCCAACCTATTCTTAAGACATGGTGCGAAACTGTGGTTTCTCCGAACCAATCAAATTGGTGGAGTGAACCCCGATATAGCCCCCTTAGCACCTACAATGGGATTAGGGTATCTGAAAATTCCGGGAACAAACATTGCACCCATCACCATTTTTCTCAATCGACTACTAGCATCTGTCGTTATACCTCGAACCCAAGATTGGCTAGTCATGGGAGTAACCCTCTTAATTTATGCGGCGATCGCCTTACCTTTGGGTTTAAAGTCAGGCTTCTTGCGTTGGAGTTTCACGCCGACTCAGAAAAAAGAGAAAATGGCGATCGCATTACAAGCAGCCATGACACCAGCCATCACCGAAGAATTGGTATTTCGGGTTTTACCCCTTCCCCATCCCATAGAGGTCATCAACTGGTATAAATGGGCATTGTGGGCAACATTCATACTCTTGCTGTTTCTTGTTTACCATCCCCTCAACGCCAAAACTTTCTTCCCGGCTGGACTTTCCACATTCTTTCACCCCATTTTTCTCACCTTAGCCGGACTCTTAGGACTATGCTGCACAGTCGCCTATGCACTCACCGGCTGTTTTTGGGTAATCTTCCTCATCCACTGGATTGTAGTAGCAGTTTGGCTATTAGGATTCGGAGGACTAAGAAAATCTCCGCGCCCCTCCGAGTGAACCTCCCCACCCCTCTGCATTTAAAACTACCGCGCGTAAGTTCTGAAATCATCAAAAATTCAGATTTTTCACTTTATCGCCTTTTTTCTGTTCGCCTGTTATTTTTCCGATAAAAGAGGGTAATTTACTTTTGAGAGAAAAGCAACTTACCTCAGATATTAATCAATCACTTTTCTTCCTAAGTTAGTTTATGCTTATCAAAGGTTAAGGGGGAACTTATTAAATAATATTCAGGTCAGCTTATGTAGCGTAGATGACAATTTATTTGATACTCAATAGCCTACAATCAATTGTCCGTAAAGCTTAAACCCCACTAAACATTACTAAAACTTCAGCAAAGTAGCATTTCTACTTATAAAAGTACATTTCCATACACTGTATAGTTTCCCAACCGGAGATTTTCCCTAGACATATGAAATTGCTATTAGCAATATCAGAAGTCGATAAGTTAAAGAAATACCACTTTTATATTTTCTTTGTTATTTTGTATTTAACGGGACAGTTCTCACCCATTCAGTAAGTTTAAATATCAATTAGTTACCCGTTTACCGACCAACTTCCTAAAAATTAACCTACATTTGTGCTTATCTTAATTTATCTGCACGAAACATAATTCGTGAGAACAAATTGTATGGTAAGCTGCACAATTGATAAGTAATTTATTCTCACCAAAAGGCTGAGTTTATGAGTGTAATCAAGACCAAAAATCAACATATTGTTCTATCTGCTTTCATTAAACATGAAGGTATCTCCCCAAAAGCAGATATTTCTCCAAAATTTGATTTGTTAGAACCCTTGCGTCAAAGGCTTGACGCACTAGAAATCCACAATCGTAAACTAGCTTACTTTCTCGCCAAATATATTCCTGCTCAGTGTCCTTTTGAGCGTGACGTGATGTTATTTGGTCGTAAGATAGCCCACATTCCTCCAATGTGTAAGCTTAACCCCCTATACGATCAATTAGTTGGTTTGCGTTTTCGCGCTTTGTGTTATTTAGTAGATAAATGTGGCGAGGACATACAGTCCTACTGCTAATCTAAGAATCGAGAAAGCGTGATATGGAAATCAAAATTGAGCATCAACCAAGTCAAGAAAAACTACACCAATTAGGTGTATTTAAATGGGGAGTTTGGCAAAAAGAAATATCCCAATTTCCTTGGACTTATGATACTCAAGAAACTTGTTATTTTTTAGAAGGTGATGTAATCGTTACGCCTGATGGCGGTGAACCAGTGCAGATGGGTAAAGGGGATTTAGTAACCTTCCCGGCGGGAATGTCTTGTACATGGGAAATTAAAAGCGACGTAAAAAAGCATTATTTATTTGATTAGCTAAAAGTGAACCATCAGGGTTATTTCCCTTGTAATCTAAACTTCTCAACTTGGCAAAAAAAGTAACCATCTCATCAAGTAGTGAGAAACTGTATGGAGTTTCGCAGCGAGTGTTGCTAAAGTCGCAGAATCGATAAATTGTTGTATCCCTATATTTGAAAACTCGTAGCGACTCCATACCCACAAAAATATTCATCAAATTAAATAGTTCTATCTGTTTCTGCGTTTTAAAGCCTGTTCTACTGTTCCACCCTTCCGAAACCGAGATAAAAGTAGGACTGCTTCAGCTCGCGTCACGGCTTTTTGGGGTGCATATATGCGAGTTGTTGTACCATAAACACGCGTAAAGTTTCTGCCACTAGCCGCATTACCTAAATCTAAAGCAATGTGAGAAAGATACCTTTCGCTAATTTCCTCAACATCAGTAAACCCTTTGGTTTTACCGATGAAGTTACGCAGCGTAGCGGGTGAACGATTATCTCTACCAGTAGAATCTAGAGTTGTTTTGAGCGCAATCATCTGCTCTCGTGTCAGAATGTCATCAGGTCTAAAGTTACCATCATCAAAACCAGCCAAAAAACCTGCATTGTAAGCTGCTTGAATAAAAGTGAAGTGGGTATCAGAGGAAGAAACATCAGAAAAAGCTGAACTGGTGTTCTGAGGTGGACGAATTGGCTCTTTGTGTAGCTGATTGTAAGTCTTGACTAGCCAAGCTACAAACTGACCACGAGTAATTGGTGCTTGTGGTTCAAACTGACCTGATGTAGTTTCTAATACTCCTAGTGCTGCTAGTTGTTTAATTTCTGTTTCACCAGAAACTCCAGCAATATCAGTAAAAGTTGTTGAGGAATTTAATTGGCTAATTGTACTCTCAGCAGTGAATAAAGGTCTTGGAGACTGTGCAGATGATGAATGCCCAATTCCCAGAGAAACTGAAGCTACAGCAGTTAGAGTGACAGCATTTACAACAAATTGAATCTTAGAATACATGATCACTTTACCTTTACTTGTAGATGTTAAAAGTATAAAAACTATTTAGGTAACTCATCTTGAGTAATGTTTAAATGAGCAGAAATATTTTTTAGACTCAAAAGTAAATATGTGTGAGTGGAAAAGAATATGCTGAAAATCGTTTTAGCAAGAAATTTATTTGTTAGTGAATAGCTAAAGTCCTTACTACGAAATCGATTTCGATAGTTTTACATTAGTTAACATAGATTAATTTATTTCCATGTCTAAATTTTCAACTATATTTTTTTGCCAAGTTTTGCCAATTTGCTTTAAAATGGAGTAAATGTAGCTCAAAAAATCGTCATCATAGTCATTGGCTAAGAGATGCTAGCTACCTTGTTAATGCTGCTGATATATACAGTAGTTAAGGGTTAGTAGCACAGTTACAGTCTTGGTGAAAAGCTAGCCAAAAATAAAACCAGTGTAATTCATCACTACTATTTAGCCATCTACCTCAACAGAGTTGAGGAAATTCTACCAAAAATAGAAGAATGGGCTATACCGAGATTTTGCTAACAGCAGCCAGAAATCATTTTGAAGTCTGTGCTACTGAAAGTCTCTTATAGGTATATGTTTCCATTAAATCAAAGATTTGACGATACCTAACGAGAATTAATAGCCAAATAGGGTTATATTTGTTTTCTTTTCGGCAAAAATTTTGCCTTTTGTTCAGAAGTTGCATTTATTGTTCCGGTCAATCAGTGATGCAGATTGTCTGAGGTTAGTTGTATCTAAGCTGACCCCACACGACAAGCTTCATCAGTGTTCTGACCTAATTATCCTTTGTTAAGCCAACATTTGGCTGAAAATTTGTTTTTGCTGCATTTTCAGAAGAAAATGTAAAGTTTTAAGTTTTCTAATTTAAATAGTTCACTTCTCACACACTCTAAGTTTCCTAAATATCATGAATGATTTTGAATTTATCTCTACTATCTGCATCATAGCTGTAGCGTACCTTTCCAGCGTTTACTTGTGGCTTTCAGTTTCTCAACACCTAAATGAGTGAACTGACTGTTGTACAATGCACTGTGAATATGATTAGGTCTCTAATAATTAGAAACCTAATTATATTATTTATGGCAAATATTTGAGAGATTTGCCTAGTATTAATTTGTGTCACAATTGAGATAAATGCTGACTTATCTACCAGAAACTCTGACAAATCAAGAGCTAAAAATTGGTTTATTCGGTCTAGTATTAGGATGTTGTATATTCTTAATTGGCCGTTTATTTATAGGACAGATCAAAGCATTTTGGGAGAATTTATCTAACCTACAACTTAGAGATCCTTATCAAAAGTTAATTAAGCCAAATGAGGGTTTAATAACTGTTGTGCTTATAATTGGCTTTATTGAGACTCTTACAGCTATATTCCCCAAAAATCAGGGTACTAGTTCCTTTGAAATTATCAATAGCTTAATCTTCGCGATCGCTGCCAGTTGGTTAGCAGCACAATTATTTAAAAATTTCTTTGATTTCTACTTATTAAATGCTGCCTTTAAGAGTGGACAAAAAGTCAGTAGCGAGTCACTAATTCTTTTCAAGTGGTTAGCTAATCTGGTAATTGTATTTGTAGCCATTTTCGTCTACGCGCAAACACATCAAATTAATATTTTAGGGTTACTAGCTAGTTTAGGTATTGGTGGTTTAGCAGTAGCCTTCGCCGCTCAAAAAACATTAGAACAAGTTTTAGGTGGAATTGTTCTATATCTTGATAGACCTTTTGTGATTGATGATTATATTGGTTTACCTGATGGAACTTTTGGTAGAGTTGAGTCGATTGGCTTAAGGTCTACCCGCATTAGAACCTCTGGTAAAGGCACATTAGTTATAGTTCCCAACAGTTCGCTGACACAAGTGAATATTGAAAACTTCACTGGTGCTAAGAAAGTGATGTCTATTCTTTATTTAAAATTCTTTCGCGTGGTTAGTAGTCAAGAAAGAGCTTTAATTCGTCAGGTAATCCTTGAAAGTACCAGTGATATTTTCGGGATAGACTCTCGCAATACAGACATCACTTTTAAAAATATTAATCATTTGACAGATGCAGAGATCACACAAGCACAAGTGGCTTTCTTCATTTTAGGTTCTGGTGATGTCTCAATGGAATTGCGTCGTCAACTTCTAGATTTAGCTACTCAAAGCATCACTCAATATTTAAAAGAATATGGTATTGCTTTTGAAATAGAAGAACCAACGATTTATGTGGATTCACCAATTACTATTTAGAAATGATGACAGCACTTTCTAACCTGATTCTCAAGTTTCTGCAACGGGACACTACAATATATGCTCTGACTAAGTTTGGTATATTTCTCTTTTTTATTCTCTTATCCTGGTTAGTAGGACGCTATACGCCTAGCTTCGTGCGAATTATTATTCAGCGTTTTGCTCCGCAGCAAGTTGCTAGTATTTACAACAACTTAATTGAACCAATTAGGAACTCATTTAAAATTGCAGGTACATTAATTCTTATTTCCTTATCCTTATCATGGATTGAAGAATATACATCAGTTTATAGATTTTTGTCACCAATTGTAGATTTAGCTGTTATTGTTAGTCTGGCGTGGCTAGCATCGAGCTTATTCCGTCAATTTATTCGTGTGTATGGCATTGAATTAGTACGGAAGTTTGGGAGAGAAGTAGATGAATTACTTTTGGTATTTGAAACTTTAGCAAACGTCATTATTGGATTTATTGCTGTATTGGCATTTGCCCAAAGCCAACAGTTTAATTTAATTGGGTTATTAACTGGCTTAGGAATTGGTGGTTTAGCCGTGGCTTTTGCGGCTCAGAAAACCCTTGAGCAATTGCTAGGAACAATAGTGTTGTATTTAGATAGACCCTTCGTTCCTGGGGAGTATATCCGGTTGCAAAAATCGCCACAAATTCCTGAAGGTTTGTTTGGTAGAGTGGAATCAATTGGTATACGTTCCACTAAAATTCGTACAGCCGCCAAAAGTACCTTATTTATTATTCCAAATTCTATCTTGGCGAATTTAGAAATAGAAAATATTACTCGCGGAAAGAAAGTCATGGTTTTACTTTACCTTGATTTTTTACATTTCCTTGCAGAGAAAGAACAAGCCTTAGTTCAGCAAGTAATTGTTGAGAGTACCAATTCATTGTTTGGGATTGACCCAGGGAGTACCAGTATTACTTTTTTAAATCACCATTCAGCCAAAGAAATTACTCGTACCAGAGTGACATTTTTTATTTTGGGTTCTAGTGATAACTCATTGCAATTGCGTAAGCGTCTTTTAGAATTAGCTAATGAAAAAATCTCTAAAAAGTTAATCAATCATGGAATTGAGTTCACCATGCAAGAACCAAATATTTATGTAGAGTCACCCGTGACTATTTAAGTCATAGAAAAATAGAGAAATATAACTTAGGTTAAAGATAAAAAAGAGGGGTTTTGTATCCCTTAATTACCTTTAACTGAGACGTATTGGCTGATTAACAACATTTTTATGAGGATATTTAGCAAAAATGTTACTACACTTAAGCACTTGGCAAGAAGTTGAAACCTATTTGCAAACATCCAAAGGGATTATTTTTCCCATTGGTTCAACAGAACAACATGGCCCTACGGGTTTAATTGGGACTGATGCAATTTGTGCAGAAGCGATCGCCCGTGGTGTGGGTGAAGTGACACAGGCGATCGTTGCCCCTACAATCAATGTAGGGATGGCACTACATCACACAGCTTTTCCTGGTTCTATTAGTTTGCGTCCCAGCACCTTAATTCAAGTAGTGCGCGACTATGTAACTAGTCTAGCTAAAGCAGGTTTTACTAAGTTCTACTTCATTAACGGACATGGTGGTAACATCGCCACCCTCAAAGCTGCATTTTCTGAAACTTACGCCCATCTGGAAGATTTGCAGATGAAGAATGCACAAGAGGTGCAATGTCAGGTTGCGAATTGGTTTATGTGCAGTTCTGTCTACAAACTAGCAAAAGAATTATATGGAGATAAAGAGGGTTCTCACGCTACCCCTAGTGAAGTAGCTGTCACTCAATACGTATATCCAGAAGCGATTAAACAAGCATACTTATCACCAGAAGTTGCATCTGGACATAAAATTTATAGTGCCACGGATTTTAGATTGCGTTACCCAGATGGACGCATGGGTTCTAACCCTGCTTTAGCCACACCAGAACATGGTAAACAGTTTTATGATTTAGCCGTCAAAGAACTCAGCCAAGGATATTTAGAATTTCTGGGGACAGGGGATAATAGGTGACAGGGGACAGGTGATAGGGGACAGCTAAATATTTTCTTCTCTGTGTCTCTGTGATGAAAAAATCGGTTTTTTAATATCAAAATACCTAGACATAGAGTTTGTTAACTCATTTGTTGCAAATGCTTTCTCATTTCAGTAGATTTAGTAAGCAAACCGCAGTTTGTTAACTCATTTGTTGTAAATGCTTGCTCATTTCAGTAGATTCAGCAAGCAAACCGCAGTTTGTTAACTCATTTGTTGCAAATGCTTGCTCATTTCAGTAGATTCAGCAAGCAAACCGCAGTTTGTTAACTCATTTGCTGTAAATGCTTTCTCATTTCAGTAGAATTAGCAAGCAACATTGGTGGTGAAACAATTAAAAATCACCAGCTAAAGCGGAAACACAGCGATCGCACTATAATAGATGCTCTGCTGATTCTTATATAGTAGTAGAGTAGTCCCAGGGCGATCGCGATTAAACTAAAATCAAGATGTTTTAATCAAGGCATGGGTAGGAAATTGAGCAATGGCCACAGAAACAATTACGCTGCAAATTCCACAAATACTCTATCAACGTTTAGTCAATACTGCCCACGCTCAAAATCGTCCCATTGAAGAGGTAATAGTTCATGCTTTACAGGTAGGAAGTCCACCAGCATGGGATGATGTACCAGAGGAATTTCAAGCTGAAATCGCAGCTTTAGATAAACTAGACGACAATAGCTTGTGGCAAATTCTCCGCAGTTGCAAAACAGCAGAGCAAATGGAGCGATATGACTGGCTGCTGGAGCGTAATTCTAGTGGTAATATAACAGATGCAGAAAAATTAGAACTCATAAAACTGCGTCACGAAACTGACCGTTTTATGCTTTGTAAAGCCCAAGCTGCTGTTTTACTCCGTTGGCGAGGACATCATCTGCCAAGTTTTTAAAATATTGTGTCTAAATACATTCCTGAAAGCTTAAAAACTCAAATAGCTGCTATTGATAAAGGGCGTTGCTGTTATTGCTTAACTTCTGAAGCTAATAGCGGTATTCCTATGAGTTATGATCATATTCAACCCCGTTCAAAAGGTGGTGAAACTACTTTTAACAATCTTTGTTTGGCTTGTCGTTCTTGCAATGAATTTAAAGCTGATGCAACAGCAGCAATAGACCCTTTAAGTGGAGAAACAACGCCTCTATTTAATCCGCGTCAACAAAGATGGTCTGAACATTTTAGTTGGAATTATGATGCTACGAAAGTTGAAGGTTTAACTACTATTGGTAGGGCTACTATTGTTTGTTTAAGAATGAATAATCCAGTTATAGTTGTTGCCCGACGACGTTGGGCAATTAGTGGTTGGCATCCTCCTGATGATGTATTATAACTTGAGTTTGACAAGTCTTTTTTGACCTCACCCCCAACCCCTCTCCGACGCGGAGAGGGGAGCAAGAAGTATTATTTTTCGTTTTTGTGGTGAAAAATCAGGTGTTTTGGCAAAAATATACCTAAATACGGAACATTATCCATATTTAGGTATATCTATATAGATTTTTAGAATTTACCAGCTAAAGCAGGAACGCATCTTTCACATAACAGGGGATGCTCTGCTGATTCTCCCACATGGGTGGAATAGTTCCAACAGCGATCGCATTTTTCCCCCTCTGCATTCACTATCCCAATTCCCCAGTCTTCTGATTGTGCGGTATATTTTAATCCTTGCAATCCTTCCCTAGAGTCTAATACTTCCACCTGAGAAGTTAGCAATAAATACCGCAGTTCATCAATACCGTTACCCTTGACTGGGTTAAAAGCTTTGATTGCATCACCTAACTGTTTGTGCGGGATATGAATCAACGCTTTAGCTTCCAGGGAAGAACCAATCATTTTTTCTACCCTGGCTTGTTCTAAAACTTTGTTAACATCGGTGCGGAGTTGTCGCAGTGCTTCCCAAAATTCGCCCAATTCTGGATTATGCCATTTCTCATCTACCTGCACCCAGCCAGCTTGAAACACTGATTTGTAGGGTGTTTTGTAGGGGAGAAATTGCCAGATATCTTCAGCAGTGTGACATAGAACTGGTGCGATCGCTCGTGCTAAATTCTCTAAAGCGATATGTATGACTGTCTGACAACTGCGACGGCGGAAAGCATCGGTTGCACTGATATACAACCTATCCTTAGCCACATCTAAATAGAAGTTGGATAAATCCACCACGCAGAAATTCTGCACAGTTTGGAAGAAGCGGAAGAATTGGAAACTTTCAAAAGCGTCCGTTACTTCTTGGAACACCTCACCGATGCGGTGCAGCATATACTTATCTAGCTGCGGTAATTCCTCAAAAGGTACAGCATCTTTTTCTGGGTCAAAATCATGCAAACTACCCAACAAGAACCGCGCCGTATTGCGAATTTTACCTCTGACATCGTTGAGTTGCTTAATGATATTGCCACCCAAACGCACATCAGCAGTGTAATCTACCGACGACACCCACAACCGCAACACATCTGCACCATAGGGGGGTTCTTGTTTCTGGTTTTTTCCACCCAGCATCATCACCTGGGGGTCAACAACATTCCCCACCGATTTACTCATCTTCCGTCCTTGTTCATCTAAAACAAAGCCGTGAGTTAACACAGTTTTATAAGGTGCAATGTCATTTACCGCTACGCTAGTCAGCAAACTCGACTGAAACCAACCGCGATGTTGGTCTGAACCTTCCAAATACATATCAGCCGGATAGCGTAACTCTGGACGTTGCTTAACTACAGCTGCCCAAGATGAGCCAGAATCAAACCATACATCCATAGTGTCTGTACCTCTGCGGTAAGACCGACCATTATTTCTGTAGGACTCTGGTAATAATTCCTCTACCGACAGTTCCCACCAAGCATCAGAACCCTTCTCTGCAATTATTGCTTGGACGTGGTTGATGGTTTCCTCATTCAGTAAAGGTTCGCCAGTTTCCTCATCGTAGAATACCGGAATAGGTACACCCCAAGAACGCTGACGGGAGATACACCAATCAGAACGTTCCGCTATCATGGGCGTGATGCGATTTTCACCTTGGGCTGGAATCCATTTTACAGCAGCGATCGCCTTTAATGCCTCATCCCGAAATCCAGCCACTGAAGCAAACCATTGTTCAGTCGCGCGGAAAATCGTCGGCTTTTTCGTCCGCCAGTCGTAAGGATACTTATGCGCGTAAGCCTCCTCCTTCAACAGCGAACCCGCAGCCGCCAGCGCATCAATTACCGCCTGATTCCCATCACCCAACACATTCAACCCAGCAAACTGTCCCGCTTCCTCGGTAAAGTTGCCATTGTCATCCACCGGCGCAAGAATCGGCAAACCATAACGCAGACCCACAATGTAGTCTTCTTGACCATGACCGGGAGCAGTATGTACCAACCCAGTACCCGATTCCGTCGTGATATAATCACCACCCACAACCACCGGACTTTCCCGGTCAAATAGCGGATGACGGTAAGTAGTATGTTCTAACTCCTTACCCTTAAAAGTAGCCTTCACCGTCAACTCAGCCGAGATAGTAGCAGCCAAACGCTCCACCAAATCCGCCGCCACAATAAGATATTTGAACCCTCTCTGCGCCTCTGCGTCTCTGCGTGAAACCTCCACCAAAGAATAATTGAGGTCGCCATTAACAGCCACCCCCAAATTCCCTGGAATTGTCCAAGGAGTAGTAGTCCAGATAGCCACACCCAAATCAGGCAAATACTCACCCAAAAAAGGTTTAACAGCCTCAGCCAAACCCGTCACAGGAAAAGCAGCATAAATACTCCGCGAAGTATGCCCTTCCGGATATTCCAACTCTGCCTCAGCCAACGCCGTCTTAGAACTAGGACTCCAGTGAACAGGCTTCAAACCCCGATAGATGTAGCCTTTTAAATACATCTGCCCAAACACGCCAATTTGTGCCGCTTCATATTCCGGCTTCAGCGTCAAATATGGATGATCCCAGTCACCCCAAACACCGTAGCGTTTAAAATTCTGGCGTTGGTCATCAACCGTAGCCAAGGCAAACTCTTGAGCTTTTTGCCGTAATTGCAGAGGTGTTAAATTTTGTCGTTCTGCCGACTTGAGATTTTGCAAAACCTTCAATTCAATTGGTAAGCCGTGACAATCCCAACCAGGGACATAACGCACCTTACGCCCTTGTAGGAGTTGGTAGCGATTAATAATATCTTTGAGAATTTTATTTAAGGCATGACCAATATGAAGTGAGCCGTTAGCGTAGGGAGGCCCATCGTGCAGTATAAATAATTCGCCTGGGTTATTTTGCGACAGGCTCTCAAAAATTTTATTATCTTCCCAGAACTTCTGTATTTCAGGTTCACGCTTGATGGCGTTCGCCCGCATATCAAATTTAGTCTTGGGTAAATTTACTGTATCTTTGTAACTTCCAGGTTCTGTCACAGCTTCATGCCTAAGTTTTATGTGTCCAGGTTCTATCAATTATATTTGATCATCCCTACCTACTAAAATTCCTACCTGAGCCTTTAAGCTGTCAAGGGAAGAAGTATATTTTTGAATAACTTCAGCGATCGCGTTTTCATTTCACAAATCAAGTAAGTTTGAATATTAGTACAATCATCTGATTCGGATGGCAGCACTTTACACCTACAATTAGATTTTCCAGCTACATAAACTGAATCTAAATTCACCTAACTTTTGATCAACAAAGACTGTAGAGTTTAACTTATGTTTTGACTTGAAAGCAGCGCATGGGCAGCATATTACCCTTTACTAATCAAACAAACACCTTCTTCCCCCACTCCCTATTCCTCACTCTTTGTGTTTCTCAGAAGGAGGTGTAAGGCTATAGGGGAAAAAACATCTTTTATCTTTGGCTATAAAACTTGTTTCAATAGGACTGTCTCCTGCGGCCTCAAGTAAAACTCTCCCAAGCCTGGCTGACCAATTTACTCAGCCAACGCCGTTGTTGTTGGTCTAAAAGAGGGTCATCAGCTAGTAACTGTGCTGTTAATTCTTCTAAAGACTGACCTTGGGAACGGACGATTTTAATCACTCCAGCGATCGCAGAAGCAACTAATTCTTCATCTACAGGCTTTTGTTTTAAAGCAAAAATTTCTTGGGGACTGTCTGGAATGGGATAATTCATGACGTAGGTTGATCAAAATTACAAAATGGAAAAAATTTTTGACAAATTATTAAAAATTCTTTACTGAATCTTTATGGAAACCGATAGGGCGGAGTTTAGCGTACTGTATGCCTTTCGCATATCTGCCTGGGTAAGTAGATTGACCGGAGATGTCAGAAAAACATGAAAGAAATTCTTTATCTCGAAGTGCCGATTTCAGATACAGCAACTGTATGCAGTTGGCTGCAATCAGAGTTTGACCCAGGAAATTGGGAGAAAATACTGACTCCCAATGGATTTTGCCTGAAAATATCTAGTAAATATACAACAAGTAGTGCTAATTTTTCCGAAAATTTACCGAAAGAAATTTCTGTATTTGTTTGGTCTGTCCAGAGAACTACTTACCTCAAGGTTTTTCGTTGGGCAGATACACCACTTCCTCAAGAAAAAGCTCTTCTGCAAAGCTTAACGACAGAAATCAGAAAACGTTTTCCCCATCAATATCCAGAACCGCCAGCAATCGATTTATCCCAACAGTCGATTTTTGCAGCACTAGCCCCTTACTATCCTTTGACGGTCAAATTTTTTCAAAAAATGCCCAATGGGGAATATGACCTCAACCGTGCTTACTGGTGGGAACAAAGATGGCGTGAAGGGGTGCGAAATCCCAAGCAGCCGCGTCAGGTGGTGTTCTCTTGTATAGGTGACAGGGGACAGGGGACAGGGGACAGAGAAATACCCAATCATCACTACGACTTGATCTATATCGGGGGCGCATTAGGGGTAATTCATGCGGCAGTAATGGCGCAACTGGGGTACAAAGTGCTACTGGTGGAACGTCTGCCTTTTGGACGGATGAATCGGGAATGGAATATTTCTCGTGATGAAATTCAAAGTTTAGTTAACTTGGGTTTATTCACGCCAGCTGAATTAGAAACGATTATTGTCCGGGAATATAAGGACGGATTTAATAAGTTTTTTGATGGCAATAATCCAGTTAAACTGCGATCGCCTATCTTACACACGCCTACGGTGTTAAATGTATCTCTAGACTCAGATAAGTTACTGCGTTTGTGTGGGCAGAAGTTAAAGGCCGCAGGTGGCGAAATCTGGGATGAAACGGAATTTCTCCGGGCTGATATTCATGACTCACAAGTTCTAGTCCATCTGAAGCATTTACCGACGCAAGAAGAAAAGCAGGTAAGCGGTCGGCTTTTAGTCGATGCCATGGGAACTGCTTCCCCCATCGCTTGGCAATTAAACGGTGGACGTGCCTTTGATAGTGTCTGTCCGACAGTGGGAGCAGTTATTGACAAGGGCTTTGAGCCTGGTGTTTGGGATTCTCAGTATGGAGACGTGCTTTACAGCCACGGCGATATTTCGCGGGGTAGACAATTAATTTGGGAATTGTTTCCTGGTGCGGGTGAAGAACTGACAATCTATCTATTTCACTACCACGAAGTCAACCCAGAAAACCCTGGTTCTTTGTTGGAGATGTATGAAGATTTCTTCACAATTTTACCAGAGTACCGCCGATGTGATATAGAACAACTGGTCTGGAAAAAGCCGACATTTGGCTACATACCGGGACATTTTAGTGTCGGTAGTAGCGATCGCCAAGTTGCCTTTGATAGATTAATTGCGATCGGTGATGCAGCATCTTTACAATCACCCTTGGTATTCACTGGCTTTGGTTCTCTAGTACGTAACTTAGAGCGTCTCACCACCCTGTTAAATGTCGCTTTACAGCATGATCTATTGACTCGTCGTCATTTAAACTTAATTCGCGCCTATCAAAGCAACGTTTCTGTAACTTGGCTATTTTCTAAAGGGATGATGGTTCCTACTGGGCAATTTTTACCACCCCAGCGCATCAATGCCATGCTGAATACCTTCTTTGGGTTATTAGCAGATGAACCTCCAGAGGTAGCTGATAATTTCATCAAAGATAGGTGTACTTGGTTGACCTTCAACCGCCTAGCACTGAAAGCAGCTAGCAAAAATCCTGCCTTACTGTGGTGGATTTGGGAACTAGCTGGCCCTAAAGATTTGCTCAGGTGGCTAGGAACTTATGTTAATTTTGGTCGTTATGCCCTAGTTAGTGCTTTACTGAGTGCTTGGTTGCCTAGTTTTCTCATCTGGGTGAAACCTCGGCTAGAACTGCGTTATCCGGGAGCATGGCTGTGGTTATTAACTATTAACTACGCTATCACCACAGGTAGACCGCGATCGCCTCAGCAGGTTGCAAATCAGGAATTACACAACAAGACTCTGCGCTGTGGGGGGGCGTAATACCAATTCAAAATTCGTCTTGAAAAGTTGAGCCACTGCGTTGGACGGGTTTCCCTGCTTGTAGCAAGTGGCGTTCCTAGGTTGGGAAACCCGCCTACAGAACTTTCCGCAAAATTTAAAAATAAGAGGATGTTAATTTTGAATTTTGAATTTTGACTTGATTGGTCCCCTATTTATTGACCATTTTGCTTAAAATTTGGTAGTTCCACGGATGCTAAAGACTTGCGTTTCTTCGGTGGATGCTGGGGATATACCACTGGTGAAGGTGATTGAGGAAGATCGTCACCAGCAAAGTCACCCAATAATTCGGGGGGTAAATCTCTTAACGGTAATTCCCCCTCTTCTACTAGAGATCGTTCTGGATGAAAATACTCTGGTGCTTCAGCAAGGTTCTCTGTGTCCGTGGGGGATAAAGTGAAGGATAATGTTGCAGAATTATTTGTGGGGAGGGTAATGCTTGTAAATGTCTCCACTGGCGATTCTGGGTTCAGTTCTGGTGTGGTTTCTGGTATTTCATCATCTTCAACATCTGTAGCCCAAGTTTCCCATACCTGAGTCTCTACGGGTTGGCTGTCTGGAAGAGGATCTGATGCTGGTGGTGTTGCGGATTTAGTTCCAGACTGGGATGCAAAAAACATTTGGATGAGACTATCTATTTGCTCATCTAGCTCGGATGATGGAGTTACAGAGGAAACATCTTCAGGTTTAATCAAAGACTCATTTTCTACAGCATCCCTTGATAAAGTTGGCTGTGAGGCTGGGGGGGTCTCTGGCTTGACTGGCCAATTCCAAACAGGGGAAGGATTAGGAACAGCGTAATCGCCGCTAAATGGAGGTGGTAATGAAGGCTCACTCTTCACCTGAGCAGCATTTTCTTCTAAAGATTCAGATTCTGCTGACCAAGGTTGAATCGGCTGCGCGTTAGGAAATAGAGAACGAGCTTTCCTCGCAAAACGCGATTTATGGGTGACTGGATTTTCAGGCTTATCATTAGCTATATCAGGAGAGTCATAACTAGGAATAGATGTCTCTAGTGATTTTTCCAGTGCTGCTTTAAATTGCAAGGTCTGACGCTGCTGTCGCATTAACCTAGTACGTAGCTCCCGACAAGCATTTTCTGATTGCAAGACCTGCTGAGATTGTTCGCTATAGTTAGTTTGTAATAAGGCGCATTCTCGTTCTAACTGAGCAATGCGTTGTTGACTAATTTGTAATTGTGCTTTATAACTATCGATCAGAATTTCTTGACGCTGTGCAGTTTGAGATGTAGTTTCTAGCTGTTGGAATAGCGATTGAATCTGTTCTTGAGCCGCAGACAGTTCCTGTGCTTGTTGATTAAGCATAGATTCTGTGACACTAGAGCGTCTTTTCTGCCACTGCAAAGCTTTTTCTGACTCAGCCAAGTCATCTTTAAGATTTTCTACTTGCTGGTACAAGTCATTGTTAGCTGCACGCAGTTCTTCATTTAATGCCAGCAGCTGGTGAAATTCATCTGCAACCTGTGTTTGCTTGTCACTATCAGGCTCTACAACCCAATCTTTATGGTTGGTGGTATCTTGGGGAAAATCGGGAGTTTGGGGATGATGCTGTTCATCTGCTGCGGGTTTGAGGAGTGGAAATTTAGCAACGACTGTATTGTCAGCAGGCACAACTGAGTAAAAAGGACAGATCGTTTGTTCTGTTTGTAGAGAATTAGCAGAAGAATTAGGAGATTCCATCACAGTCCTATTATTTGAGGTGTCGGCTTCATTCATCACTCTTGAACCACCCACTTATCAATATTCAGCATTGCTGATTAACTGCTTAGGGGTTAATCTCACAGCGAAGTCATTTTCCCCTAGCGTCAGTAGTTAATCATTGATCAGTGTTCCCCATTTTGCATCTATAACTAATGTCGTTATAACATTATCAACTCACCCCTCGTCAACCTTAGATAACGAGGGGGTTTTGAGATGAAATGCTACAAATATATGATTTGCTGTACAGATACTTAAATATTAAATATTTGGGTTAAAGCTGGCTTGACTTTGGTTAAGAGTGATGTGGTAGCAACCCCCTGGTAGGAATTCACACGCTGGAGAAACACTGTCTCTGTATATAATTTATCAAATACATATTCTATCAAGTCAACAAAAAAGGTAAAAATTTAAAATTCGGGATTGATTAACACATGGGGAAAATCAAATTTAAAGTGGGGCGTGAAGGAAAATAATACTTCTCTGCCCCATTTTGATCACTTGCTTCCCTGGATTATTTTTGAATTTTGTAGGCGCAAGCCTAGCCGTAGGCTATGAGTGAATTTTGAATTGTTAAGGTAGCCAACGGGGGTGAAATCCAATGAGTGGAAGCTTTTCTGGCTTAATAGTGCTGATGGCTGTATCAGAAATCGGTAGTAGGGGCATTAACCAGAGACTACTAGTAGCGATCGCCTCGCCATCATCGGTTTTCAAGTTGTTGGCAGATGCTGTAGTAGCATTGGCTTCGGGAACTACTTGGTCAAACAGCAACGCCAAACCATCCGGAGATAAACTCATTTGGACGTTTCTTTGTTCTACAGGCAACACTAACAATGGTTTCTGCTGTTTATTTTTGAGATCAATCGCCACTAAATAAGGTTGTTCTATGTATTGATCTTGAGAGACAAGTTGTGTCAACAAGCAGTAAAGAGTGGGTGAAGCAGGGTCAAACTGACAACTGAGAATAGAACCAGTAGTTTTTAATAAGGATTTCTGAGTACCTTGGTTGGTGACTAAAAACAAATCTCTTGTGAAATCTGTATTAAACTTGACCATTGCTGCCTGAGAACCATCTTTAGAAAATGCCTGCACTAGACCAAACTGCGGCAAAAAATCTAAGGGTTTGCTGGCATCTTTTTGAAGAGCTAAAATAGCTGCTCCCTGTCCTTGGGCAACAGCTACAGCTTTACTGTCAGGAGTAATAATAAAGTCCCCTCCTGGTTGACTTTGTAGGCGTTGGGGCTGAGGTTTTTCCCCAGGTTTGCTGTTAGCTGGCATAAACCACAGTCCAAAGTCGCTGGGGTTATTTCTATTTCCCCGTTGTACAACTATTGTTTGCCCATCTGCCGACAAGTCGAATTTGAGATTTTGATAGTCTTTATTGTCTAAAACTAGCTCAATCAGACCTGCTGCTGCGGCTCTAGTGTCAGATTTGGCAGAAATTCCGGTTGTAACAGTATATATTTTGGCTGATAGTAAGTCTTGATTATTACTAGTGCGAGCCGAGAACAGAATTTTTTCTCCATCTGGGAATGCTTTAAAGTCCATCACGACTAATTCTTTAGGAGTCAGGACTGTTTTTTGATCTTTCGTTAAGTTGTAAAGAACCAAGCGTCCTTTATCTTCTTGGTCAGCTCCTATGTAAAGAATGACGCGATCGCGGGTGCTAAACTGCCCTAAAAAAGGCTGTATGACTCGCTCCGTATCTTCTTGATCAGCAAATTTATCTTTAGCTCCTTGCAACTGAACTTTATAATTCGTGCCGTAGGGTGCAGGTGTCAACAGCGTATAAACCATCCGTCGCCCCGCCCAACTGATTTTACCTGCTAGGGGTGGTTCAATCTTTAAGTTATCCTCTACACTTTTTAAGTTCATGGGACGGCTAAAAGCGAGGGTAAAAGAGACATCTTCTGCCCCAATCTGCTGATTTTGCCAAGTAAAATCTCGCACGCGTGCTGCTACGACATCTCCTTGCAAGATGAGTAGTCCAATCAGCAAACTCAGCAGCAACATCAAGGCAATTGCAACCCGATCTAATGGTTGGAGAAAAGCTTTTTTAGTCATTAGTCAACCCCTTAGGGGAATTCAAAATTCACTCATAGCCTGGGGCTAGGCTTACGCCTCCGCAGGAAAGTCTTGCGTCTACAAAATTCAAAATTGTTCGCGTTAGCGTCACGCAGTGAATAACCTCTACCTCCTGCTCCCCTGTCACCCATCACCCATCACCTATCACCTGTCACCTACTAATAGCTATAGGGATTTTCTGGCTGGGGAATCTTTTTCAAGGAAGTCGCCGCTATAGTAAGTTGGCGGTTACCACTTATGGTTTCTGTCACCATTTTTCCTTCTATCTCTAGCCAGGTATCAGGGGAGTATCTCTCTTGACCTGTTGAGAGTTTGACGGGTAAGCCTACAGGATAAGCATCAGCAGCACAGCAAGTCAGTACAAATCTGGCTACAAATATGTATTCTTTACCTATCTCTGGTGGGTGGATAACAAATCCTTGAACCTTGACTTTTTGACCTGTATATGAGTCTGGTTCAGGGTAAACGCTGAGTGTGCGTACCCAGTCTACAAGCGATCGCTCTTCTGGACGAATGGAAGCACGAAAGGATTGGGGCTGAACGCGAGAGGTTGACAATAAATCTGTCACTCCTCTCTGGAGTGCTTTATCACTAGCAAAGACTTGGGGTGTGATCATTAAACCTAATATCGCTGTGATTAACAGCAAGCTACTACCCCAACCAGGAGCAAAAAAATTAATGTGCTGAGGGTTTGGTGTCACATCACGCTGTCGCCGACGCGATCGCCATAGTTCTTGTGCTTTCAATAAACCAAGGGCAATCAAAGCAACACCACCTAATACCACTAAACCAAAGAAATTGGGGTGAATTAGCAGGTTCAGCTTGCCATTTAGCCAATATCTCAACATCAACACGCCCCAAGCTGTAATTGCTGAGACATCCAGCCAGGGAAGTAATTTATTTGGAGTTGGAGATTTAGTCAAGTTGCTTCGCTCCAATTAAAAATTCAAAATTCAAAATTCAAAATTATTTCCATACTCATTACTCACTCCTACTTAAATAACGTGCAAGTTAATAAACAGGGTGAACAAGAATGTAAGTTGTCCTGCTAAAGCAAATAGGTAAAAGATAGTTTTGGGTTTGAACATGGATAACATCAAGCCGACGCTTTTGATGTCAATCATGGGGCCGAATACCAAAAATGCTAATAAAGACCCAGTGCTAAAGGTAGAGGCGAAGGATAGGGCGAAAAAAGAATCGACTGTAGAACAAATGGATACGACGGCGGCTAACACCAGCATGACCAAAATTGAGGTGATGGGGCCAGCACCGAGGCTGAGAATTAACTCACGGGGGGCTAGCACTTGAATTGCTGCCGCGATCGCACTACCTAAAACCATTACGCCTCCCAATTCTCGCAACTCTTGGATGCTGTTATCTAGGACTAGGCGGAGTTTATCTGCTGGGGGTTTACTAGTCGTGAGGGTAGGTTCACCAGCTGGGACTAGGTTAGCATCCAGACGCGTAGTCATACCTGCTCTTCCCCCTAAAATGTAAGTCCCAGAACGTAATATATTTGGTTTGTTGGTAGCTTGTTGTCCTGGCTGGTATTTGCCCCGGCGTGTTGGTTCTGGTTTATGGGGGGGATTAAATTTCAAATAACGGGCGATCGCCGGTTGCACTATGGGTTGCAAGTCTGTTTGAAAACTAAACACATAGCCGATAATGGTGGCAATTAATAAAGAAAATACTACTCTGAGAACTACAATTTCTGGCTGATCACGAAATGCTGTCCACGTTGCCCAAATTACAATCGGGTTGATTGTTGGTGCTGCTAGTAAAAAACCAACTGCTACAGGTGTGGGTACTCCTTGCATCAGCAACCGCCTTGCTACGGGCACATTGCCACATTCACACACCGGAAACAAAAAGCCTACCAGACTGCCAACTAAAGCACCAAATAGGGGGTTTTTGGGCATTCTTTCTACTAGTTTGCGCTCATCAACAAAAAACAGCAGCACACTAGAGAATAAAACCCCTAGAAGCAAAAAAGGCATCGCCTCGACTAGCAGACTCAGAAATATAGTGAAACCATTGTTCAGTTGATTCATGGGTGTCGCAGTCAAAAGCGGTTTGAATTTTTGAGGTTATGCCTAGTCATTCTATCTGAATGGGGATCAAACACATTTAGGTACAATACAACATATTGAAAACAGTAAGTAGAGATTTGCTTGGGAGTTTTATGTCAATACTAATGTCATTGACTTGTAATAGACAGGGGTGTTGATTTGGGTGGATGTACTAGTAATGACTATCTTGATGATTGTTTCACCTCCACAATAGTTCCTAATTTTGTGTATGAGGTGCTTAACTAGGCTGTCATTTAACTACCTAATATTTATACTTACCGTACAATAACGCTTGATTAGGTTATCTTCTGGACTGGTTCATAAAGAATTCATCGTCTTTTAACATTTGGGGATCGCTCTAAGTTATTAATAGTCATGATTTTTGCGATTCCTGTGAAAATAAAATTTTAGTGTTGGTTGAATTTCTACTATAAAAACTCTCAATCGGCAAGACCAATTTGGAAAATCGTTAATTATATGTAAGTATTTTCACGATAATCATCCAGTCTCAAGGATAGAGTTTAGAGACTCTTACGGATCGGCGTACATCCAGGGACTAGCTAAAATAACTAAAAAGCCGATAGATCAGGGTGTTTTCTTTTGCTTTCTGGTATTAGTGTCAATAGCCAATGTAAGGCATAAAATATTAGCTGATTATTGGCCAATTTTGGTCAAAATGAGAGTTTAATAAAGTGTCAAAAAAGTTTTGTTCCCAAATATCACCACCAGTTTTATTTGTTGGTAGCGATCGCGATCTCGGTTTAGAGTCAAGCCTGCAAGAACTACCAATGTACACCTTTGACGTGGAAGTCAGCTGTACTGGTGCAGAAGTAGTGAAGTATTTTGATAAATATCCATCACTCCCAGGGGTAATTTTAGTAGAACAGGGCAAATTCCGGGGAATGATTTCTCGGCGGCGACTGGTGGAGTTTTTGATTCGTCCCCACGGACAAGATTTATTTGCCAAAGAATCCTTAGATGTTCTCTACAGTTATGCTCGAACAGCGATATTGCAACTACCTGAGACAACGCCAATTTTAACAGCCATGCACCATACACTGAAGCGATCGCCTGAATTTCTGGCAGAACCATTAGTAGTGCAGACAGCAGAAAGTACCTACAAGTTATTAGATTCCCATGAACTCAATATTGCCGCTTGGCAAATTCGCGGTATCGAAACTCAGGTGCGCTACGAACGTAGTCAAGCCCAAATGATTCAAAATGATAAAATGGCAAGCCTCGGAAGGTTAGTAGATGGTGTAGCCCACGAAATTTTAGACCCTGTAGGTTTTATCTGGGGTAACTTAACTCATATCTCCAACTACAGCCAAGATTTACTGAAACTGATAGCTGCTTACGAAAACAATTTACCTCAAACTTGCGAGGTAATAAATTTTCTGAAAGAAGAAATAGAATTTGATTATTTAGCACAAGATTTATCTAAAGCCTTAACTAGCGCACGCAGTGGCGCAGAAAGATTAAAAAAACTTGTCACTAGTTTACAAAATTTTTGTCATATTGATGCAGTTTATCCTAAACCAGTAGATTTGCATACCTGTATAGATAGCATTGTAATTTTAATAAAAAGCCGTTTAAAAGGAGAAATCAAAATTATTAAGAATTACGGTAAACTACCACCAGTTCCTTGCTTTATTGGCCAATTAAATCAAGTGTTAATGAATATTTTAAGTCAAGCTGTTGATAGCTTACTAGATGAAGCAGTACGGCATCAACTGCAACCAGATTGTAGCCAAAATATTAAACAAGCAGAAATTATTATTACTACAGAAGTTATTTCTCAAGCAGCAAAAGCCCCAGATTCACCTGATTCTCGCTGGGTTTCTATTTGCATTGCTGATAATGGGGTAGGAATATCTGATGAGTTACAGAAACAAATCCTCGAAAGTTTTTCTGTCGAAAAAAGAGCTGATAAAGAAACAAGTTTAGCCGTCAGTTATCGCATTATCACTGCTAGGCACGGGGGTAATCTAAATTTCCGTTCCCAACCAGATATAGGTACAGAATTTGAAATTTTATTGCCTTTATTGTAGTTATTAGTCATTATCTTCAAGTCTAGACTTAAAGATTTATTATGGTGTTGTTTTACTAATGTTGCCCAACAATGACACTCACTAATACCCCTAACCACCGCTCACCTCTCCCCAATCTCTAATTACAGAAAATAGGGCAGAATAATCATCATTAGCAAACGACATTTTCATGGCTGTTTGGAGAATTTTCTGCACATTTTCAACACTGCTGAGATCCAAACCTAGAGATTGAGCTTCAGAAATAAATAAATCTGTATCTTTGAGCAAGTGTTTGGTGGGAAAATTCGGGTTGCGATAATTTCCATCTAACATACGCGGTAGTTTTTTATCGAAGGTAGGCGCATACAACGCACTATCGCGCAAGACTTCCATAAACTTGTCCACGTCAATTCCCTGACGCTGTACAAAGGCTAAACTGAGAGCAAAGCTAGTAGTTAGAGAACCAATTAGTTGATTTAAGGCTAATTTCAACCCAGATGCAGTTCCCACAGACCCTATGAGTATAGGTTCTGTCCCAAAATTTTTGAGTAAGTTTAAGTGTCGTTCATATTGTTGTGGTTGCGCACCTACCATCACCGTTAGCGTCCCTGCTTTTGCTTCGGGGATGCTACCCAATACGGGTGCTTCTATATATTCACCCCCACCCCCAACTATAGAATCTCGAATTTCCTGGCTTTGTGTTGGGGTAATTGTTCCCATCTGGATGATAGTACGCCCTGCCAAAGTCCGCCAAGAAGTGTCCGACAGCAGGACATGATAAATTGCTGCGGCGTTCGTCAACATGAGAATGACACACTCAGCTTCCCGAATCGCATAGCGGGGATGTGTAACGACTTCTGCCCCTGCTGCTTGCAGGGGTGCTAGTTTTTCTGGGGTACGGTTGTAAGCAATTACCTCTACATTTGCTGCTAACAATCTTTGGGCCATTGGTAGTCCCATTAGTCCAGTTCCCAGAAATGCCACCTTCATTTTTCACTTTCCTTTAGTAGACCATAGGCGAGGCCATAGTTAGACATCGCATTTTTATTGTTGGATGATGAGCAGTTAGGAAGTAGGTACTCTTGATACCATCCTCAATTTACCAACTCAGTACTGAGTGCTGAGTGCTGAGTGCTGAGTGCTGAGTAAATTTAAGAAGTACTCAGTACCGACTAAACGCCGCGCTACCGCTAACAGCACGAGCTAACGCCCCGCTATCGCTAACGAAACTCAGCACTTTTCATTAAGTAACTAGTACAGCACGGCGTAAATAAAGCTACCATTTCAAACGAGCAAAAGCCTTGATATACGAAACTTTTGACTTTTGACTTCACGGTGGTATTAGCCACCTGCGGCAAAACTCACCATAATGATTACTGATAACAAGATACCGGGACTAAGTAGTGTTACTAACATTAACAGGTCATGGGCAGACATAATTATTACTCCGATTGTTGACTCGGCTTCATAGCAATCACTGTTATGCTAGTCCATATCTGGCTAATACAGCATTCTTAAAGAGAGTTTTAATTTTTCACTCTTACTTTTACTCTGGCACAGTTAAGCCTTTTAGGGATTGAGAAGTGTTGTGTTTGGGTAATCCCTTGCTTTGAATTAAAACTCCAAAATTCCCTAGTCCTGTGGGGTCAATTAGTTGGTGTAGTGATTCTCGTCGTTGTAGCAGTTGAGAAAGGGATATTTCTTGATAGGAAAGGGCTGCAATGCGATTTCCTAAGCCCAAGGACATCAAAAATAAACCCTGCTGTGTAAAACCAACTTTCTCTAAACCACAGGACTCACCCCATCGTTCTAAAGCGGTAAAGTCAACATGGGCTGTGATATCTTGCCGCCCAATATTGATATAAGGGTTGTTGTGATGACGATGGTGATAATAGCATTGGAGCGTTCCTTGCGATCGCCTGGGATTATAATAACGGCTGGTAGGGTAGCCATAATCAATTGTTAACACATACCCCCGTTGCAAGCGGTCGGCTACTATACTCAACCAATCTAAAGCAGCTAAATTAATTTCACTGCGATAGCCATCCTCATAACCACCTTGCGGAAAATTAATCCCTACTAAATCAAAATATTCTCCTAGGCGGGGGGTAGAGGGTGTGGCTGTGATTTCTGTAAAGTTTGGAGTTACGCCTTCATCTACCTGTTCTTCTCGAATGGTGACGTAAATTTCTCGCAGTTCACCAGACTCTAAGATAAACTGATGCACTGGTAAAGCATCTACTAACTCATTGGAAAAAAAACAGCCAACAATTGAGTTAGATGATATATCCTCCCAGCTACACCAGCGCACGGGAAACTCTTGTAAGCGTTGCTGCTGTTCTTTTTGTAAGCCTGGGGATTTTTCAATAATTAGATACTTCAACACCGAGAAAAAATCTGGATGCTGCTGCTGAGTGTATTGAAGAATATGTAACGCTAACAATCCTTGACCTGCGCCCATTTCTACTAGATAAAAGGGTACAGGTTGCCCTAAAATCTCCCACATTTGCAGAAATTGTTCTGCTAATAACTCCCCAAAGTCAGATTCGAGATTGACTGAGGTGAAAAAATCACCGCCCTTAAACCCAATTTTGACTGCATTGCTGGAATAGTAGCCAAGTTCAGGGTGATATAGCACCATATCCATATACTCAGCAAAGGTAATTCGTTGTTGAGGACTGGTACTAATGCGATGGGCGATGGCTGTATGCAGTGCCAAATTAGAATCCATAGATAACAGGGGATAGGGAACAGGTGACAGGTGACAGGGAACGAAGAGACGACCGCACTGGCGCACCTATCACCCATGACTCATATTTAACTTTCCAAAATTTCAGGGGATGTGGCTAAAGTTCGCGCCCCTACTTGCATCAGTTCTATATCTGACTGTGACCAATCACGATTTCCTTGACATTGATGGGCTACCAGTAATCCCCACAAGCCTCTGGGGATCAAAACGGGTACTACTAGGTTAGCCCGGACTTGTAAACTGCGAAGAAAATCTCGGTGACAAGTTGCGATTGGTTCTGTTTCAATATTAGCGATCGCTTTGACTCTGCCTGCTAAATACAATCCTGCATACTCATCATTAAAACACTCATCAGCCCCAGTTGAACCTAATATAGAAAACTCTGGAGAACTTAACGCCTCAAAAGTCACCTGTCCATGCCATTGCCAATAAAAGTAATATAAAACTAAGCGGTCGACCTGAAGTGATTCTCTCAGTTCGTTCGTCGTTTGTCGGATTAATGCGTCCCTTTGCATTTTTTGGACAAGACGATTCAGGATTCTTTTTAAGCCATCTTCCGTAGGAGTATTTGAACTAGGATCAAATTCTGCGTGAGAATGGATTTGCACAGGTTTAAAATTTATAAATACAGATAGAAGTGTCAGTTTTATATAGAAATTTATCAGATTCTATTAATAAATTATATTTACTCAAACAAGCAAATTAAATTTCATAGAAATAGAACAAATACTAAATAAAACTTTAGGTAAGTTATTATTCGCAATCTTAATTTATATAACTTTTTCAGAAAACTAATAATAATTAATTAAGAATTAATATTTGAAAATTTTTAATGCTGATCTAGGCAATCTTATCTAATTTGTGGTAATTGAAGAAAGTAGAACCCTGGCTTTCAAAACCAGAGTTCTCCACGCTTACTTACCTCTACTGGGTTCGCGATCGCGTTGCGTAGCAAAGCAAGCTACGCGTAACATGTCCAAAAGATCAATGATTTAGGATGGGGCATTGCCTACCCTATGAACACTATCTGTCAACAGACCCCATGATTACGTCGATACTACCGAGAATCACTACAACGTCTGCAACTTTCATGCCACGTAACAAATGAGGCAAAATCTGGAGGTTATTGAAATCTGCTGGACGAATCTTCCACCGCCAAGGAAAGACGTTATCATCACCAATCAGATAAATACCTAGTTCGCCTTTGCCGCTTTCTACACGGGCGTAAATTTCACCTTTGGGCATTTTGAAGGTGGGAGAAACTTTCTTACCAATGTATTGATAATCAAAGGCATCCCATTCTGATTTTTTCCCAGCCATTAAACGCTTGGCTTCTAGATTTTCGTAGGGGCCTCCGGGTAGTCCTTTGAGGGCTTGCTTGAGAATCTTCACAGATTCGCGCATTTCCCGCATCCGCACCATGTAACGCGCCATGCAATCACCGGTAGTTTCCCACTGCACGTCCCAATCAAAATCGTCGTAGCATTCGTAGTGGTCAACTTTCCGCAAATCCCATTTCACGCCAGAAGCGCGTAACATCGGGCCAGACAGCCCCCAGTTAATAGCTTCTTCACGGCCAATAGTGCCAATACCTTCAATACGACGGCGGAAAATGGGGTTATTGGTAACTAACTTTTCGTATTCATCGACGACGGGCAAGAAATAATCACAGAATTCCATGCACTTATCTACCCAGCCATAGGGCAAATCAGCAGCTACACCACCAACGCGGAAGTAGTTGTTGTTGACCATGCGGTAGCCTGTGGCAGCTTCCCATAAATCATAGATCATCTCCCGTTCGCGGAATTGGTAGAAGAAGGGAGTTTGTGCGCCTACGTCAGCTAGGAATGGACCGAACCACAGCAGATGGTTAGCGATACGATTCAATTCCAGCATAATGACGCGGATGTAGCTGGCGCGTTTTGGTACAGCCACACCTGCCAATTTTTCCGGCGCGTTGACGGTGACAGCTTCATTAAACATCCCTGCTGCATAGTCCCAGCGACTAACGTAGGGGACATACATTACAGTGGTGCGGTTCTCGGCGATTTTTTCCATGCCTCGGTGTAGGTAGCCAATCACCGGTTCACAGTCAACAACGTCTTCACCATCCAAAGTGACAATTAGCCGCAAAACCCCGTGCATGGAGGGATGGTGTGGCCCCATGTTCAGCACCATAGGTTCAGTGCGGGTTTCTATTCTTGCCATAAATTCCGTGTTCTCCCATTAGAAAATTGTGAATTGAACCGCGTATATGCCATCCAGACAGGATTTTTCGTGTCTGCCAATGTCGTCATGTTCGTAGAGGCAATATCTTGGGGCAAGCCCGGCATTTATTGCCCATACGGGAGTATGTTGGAGAGATGGGGGCAGCTGAGGGCTTTTTCTTGATGTTGCATTTTGTTTCACTTCTTCAACTATTATATGGAAGCTCGATAACCAATAAATTAAGGCACTGGATTTTTTCATCTCTCATGGGAGGAGAGGTGACAGGTGACAGGTGACAGGTGACAGGTGACAGGAAAGAAGCAGAGGTGCGGAGGAGACAAGAAATGATTTTTTGACTTTTTTCTGCCCAGTAACCGAAGACTGTTGATGTTAAACCAGTAATTTTGCTATTAAATTTGAATTTACCAGAAAAAATAGTGCTATATATTTTTGCTTTTAATTGTAACTTTATATGCACTGGCAAATAGAGTATTGTAGATGTTCTACATTCAGTATTTCAATGCTAGATGCTGCTTATTCATGCGATCGCCCGATTTTCAGTTTATTCACCCATCCGTTAATTTAGATGATTTTAGATGTTTATTATTACCACAATTAAAACTAAACTAAATAGCTAATTATTAACTAAGAATAATTGATTCTGATTTTTAAATTATCCTATAATCCTCTATCTTTTTGTGCTAAATCTCATGAATTCTCATTCTGCTAACTTGCCAGCTATCGAAGAACCGACATTTTCCCATTTACCAGTTTTACCGCAGGAAGTAATCACAGGTTTAGCACTACGCCCAGGCGGACACTATCTGGATGCAACGGTAGGTGGTGGTGGTCATAGTTGTTTGATTTTAGGGGCTATACCGGATATACAGCTAACGGCTATTGACCAAGATGAGGATGCTTTAGCCGCAGCTAAAAAAGAGTTAGCCGAGTTTGGTGATAGGGTAAAGTTTATTCGCAGCAATTTTGCGACTTATAAGTTTCCTGTTGCCAGTTTTGATGGCATTCTCGCGGATTTGGGTGTGAGTTCTTATCACTTAGATACACCAGAACGAGGTTTTAGCTTTCGTCACACGGCTAGTTTAGATATGCGAATGGATCAAAGGCAATCTTTGACTGCGGCTGATGTGATTAATGAGTGGGATGAGAAAGAATTAGCGGATATTTTCTTTAAATACGGAGAAGAACGACTATCACGGCGTATTGCCAAGCGCATTGTGGAAAAACGACCATTGCACACAACTACAGAATTAGCTGAGGCGATCGCAAGTTGTGTACCACCTAAGTACCGCTATGGTAGAATTCACCCGGCTACCCGTGTGTTTCAAGCTTTACGAATAGTGGTTAACGATGAGTTAAAGTCCCTAGAAACTTTTTTGGAGACTGCACCCAAAGCTTTAGTTACAGGTGGCAGAATCGTTATTATCAGTTTCCATAGTCTAGAAGACCGCTTAGTGAAGCATGGGTTACGTAATTCACCTTTGTTAAAAGTGTTGACTAAAAAGCCAATTATTGCGACTGACGCAGAAATTAGTGATAATCCGCGATCGCGTTCTGCCAAACTCAGGATAGCAGAGAGAGTGCTGAGTGCTGAGTGCTGAGTGTTGAGTGCTGAGTGCTGAGTGTTGAGTGCTGAGTGCTGAGTGCTGAGTGTTGAGTGTTGAGTGCTGAGTGTTGAGTGCTGAGTGCTGAGTGTTGAGTCATTAGTTACTACACCCAAAAGCAAAAGAGGGAGTAATTAAGCTCCCTCTTCAAAGGCAAGATAATAATTAAATTGGAAACAGACCTTAGTTATATGCGCTCTTTCGGTAGCATTGCTATGGGATTAATTGCTCCCTTACCTGCTGCGTGAATTTCAAAATGCAGGTGAGGTCCAGTGCTAAAACCAGTGCTACCCATGTTGGCAATATGCTGTCCTTTGCGTACTTCTTGACCTGCTCGTACAAAAATTTTGCTGTTGTGAGCATAACGAGTTAACGTACCATCGGCATGACGGATATCTACAAGATTGCCATAGCCACCCTTATTCCAACCAGCTTTCTCAACAATGCCATCAGATGCTGTAACAATTGGTGTACCAACACCGTTGGCAATATCAATACCTCTGTGCATTCTTCCCCAACGCCAACCATAGCCAGAGGTGAGTACACCTTTTGCTGGCCAAGTATAGGTTGCAGAAGAATCTGATGGAAGAGGTGTGCTTTCATCAATTGTTCTGGGTAAATATTGGTCTACCGCAGCTAAAGGAGGTAGCTTGGCTGGAGAAACAGTAGTTCCTCTCATTCTTCCTAAAGAGTCGGAAGCATTAACACCAGATGGAGGTGTTGCTACTCGTATACCCGATGAATTACGGGATGGTGACAACTGGTTAGCTCCATTGTTAGGCAAGAACTCTGGATTAACTGGCTCGTTATTTAGAGGACGAGTAGCACGGAATTCCGGCTTAACTGGTTGGTTAGCGTAGCCAGGTGTTATGGGAGTAGGAACAGCAATCGGGATAGAAAATTCTGTTTGATTAGAAACAGGTCTAGAAACTGCCAAGCTATTGGGGGTGGCTACGGGAATTGGTACAGCCGCATCTGTTGTTTCTGAAGATGCGTTATTTCCAGAATTCTGAGCGCGGTATTTTGCTTGTAATCTCTGAATTTCTGCTTGTAGGCTACGGAGTCGCTCGTTTTTTGCGCTGGCTACTCTGTCATTAGTCTTTTTGGGCTTCTGGATTTCTACAAAAGCTCTGGGTATTGGGGTGTCTCCACCTATACTTTGAGTAACGCGATTATTAGCAGTTGTTTCTAGTTCAACTGGGGTAGTTGCTTGGTTTTGGCTCTCTTCAGTTGCTGTTGTTGGCACAGCGAGACTAGTGTTATCAGCTAAAACAGATTCTTGTGAAGTAATCGGTTGGGAATTAATGCTAGTGGGTTTTACAGGAATACTAGCTATTTCAGAATTAATCCCGTACTGTCTGTTTATTGGGTTCTGAGCAGCAGGAATCACCAATTGTTGGCTAATTTGCAACTGATTGGGATCACTGATTCCATTGGCTTTAACTAGTTCTGAAACAGAAGTATTGTATCTGCTAGCGATCGCAGCTAGGGTATCTCCTGGTTTGACCTCGTATCTTGCTCGTTGGGATGGCGCAGTAATTTTTGGTGTAACTATTGGTGCAGTTATTGCTGGTGGCTGCACAGGGATAGTAACCGCTTGTGGCTGTTTTACACTCGTTGCCAGATTATCTTGATTACCATTGGTGGGAATTGGCAATTGTTCGATAACTGTGCTGTTAGTGCTGAGAGGGGGCAGCTGATTGGCTATAGCCGTTGGCTGCTTCAAATCAGAGGTATTTTTTGATAAATCTTTTGACTCCTCAGACCGCAACTCCGCCAGACTTTTTCTTAAACGGTTCGATTTTTCTTGGAGGCGATTAAGAGCAAATTCTTGCTGCGCCTTCAATTGAAGATTCATTTCACCACTAGCAGCTGCACTATCTGCGGCCTCTGTTTGTGGCTGGGTTTTTATAAATGCAGTTTGTTCACCATTAACATTGTTAGTTTTAGCAAGCTGCTCTACAGACTCTTTAGCTTGCTGTTGCTGTGACTGTTGGTCTTGCTGGTCTATGGAAGTTTTGTAAGTTAATAAATTTTGAGAAAGAGTTTCTGAGGTAGAAGTTGGCACAGACATTCCACTTGCCAAAACTTGCCATTTAGCTTCAAGCCCAGGCAATTGTGAAACTGCTGTCGGTTCAAATATGACAGGATTCTCTGGCACGCTTGCTGATAAGACTACAGGAGTCCCCAGCTTGGTGGGAGCAAATTTCACTTGATTATCAGAGGTAGCAGGAGCAGTTGAGGCGGCTTTTTGGCTACCTACCGGTGCTGCGGCTTGGGCTTGATCGCTTTGCCGAGTCACCAAAAGGCTGGTTGCTCCCATCGAGATTGCTAAACCAATCATGGCTACTTGTGTCCGCGCTCGACGATTCGCCTTATTGTTCGCCACGTTTAGTTGATCCATTGGGGCATCATCGTTGCTTGGGGTATTTTTCAACACAGCCTTTACTCTTTTTTTCAATGCTCGTTTCAAAGACGACCTCCTATGATCAATAGTGCTTAACTGACCTAGATTTTTCAGTTGGAACTAGTCAACGATCTAGATCACATCACACGATAGATCAAGATCACTTTTACCAGAGATACATAGGCAAGATTAACCTGGTTCTCTGATTTAGACAAGTTCACACCTGTTAGCAAAACTTAAAAAGTTGCTATGCTGACTTGTCCGTTCGACTCCTCACCCCCTCACGCAGTTTGCTGTTCTCAGAGTTGTCTTAGCTTACTCTTGCTTTTGGCGGTCTGACTAGAAAATACATGATACCTTCCAAGGAAACAGTCGCTGTGAGCAATTCTCACTAAGACTTCTGGAATAGCGATGCCCCTTGATGTAAATATCTTCAAGGGTTTTTTAGCAGATCCGTCTACCCAACACGAGACTTTACGTTGATTATTCCCTAAAAAACAACCGTACAAACTTATAACCGCTTTTTTCTTCCTCAAAAATATTTATTCAGAAAAAATGGTTCAAACTCTTTATAAGAGAGAGGTTGCAATTTTTTGTTCCCCATAGCTCAACCGTTTTAATTCATCAAAATCTATCATTCAAACTTCAGAAGTGATGAGATTTGATATACAAATTTCTTATCATAAAAACATCTATTTTTTCTGTCTTTTCAATATAATTACAGTTGACAGTAAAAATTAACGTAACAAATAATACGTTTTTAAATATATATACGAAAGATTCATGAGTCTATAAGTCTCATTTCGCAATGAACATGAATATTTTGCGTAGGCAAAATTACTTACGCAAAATCTAGTTCAAAATTATAGTAAATAACCTAACTGGCGACGAGCTTCAAATAAACCTACAGCTACACTGACGGATAGATTCAAGCTGCGAACACCTGGTTGAGCCATTGGAATGTGTAAGATGGCATCACAAATCGACAAAACTTCTGCTGGTAAGCCAGTAGTTTCACTACCGAACAATAACCAATCATCATCTTGAAATTGGTGGTAAATATAATTAGAACTACCGTGAACAGAAAAACCCAACAATCGTCCTCCACGCTCTTGATGCGCTTTTGTAAACGCCTCTAGAGATTTGTGATAGTGCAGCTTAACGTAAGGCCAGTAATCTAAACCGGCTCGTTTGAGGTAGCGATCGCTAATTTCAAATCCCAACGGACCGACTAGATGTAACTCTGTACCTGTAGCCGCACAAGTACGGGCGATATTACCTGTATTGGGGGGAATTTGCGGATTCACTAAAACTACCTGGGGCATTGTCCGTAAAACTTCTATTTGTATAAAAAGATATATTTACCATGAAAAATCTACCAATAGACAGAGGCTAATCATAGGTTTTGTTAATAAATGTCAAGCGAGTAATATAGATTAAATTTTTAAAAGCAAAAATTGATACCTTTGAGGCGTAAATAGTCATGAGATTTTTGCTAAAGACGGCGAATGATCCTGTCTCTTTGAGTGTCAAAATGGTTTTAGCTGGTGAACACCCTGGGTTCTGGAAAAACCCAGGGTTATTGGCTCTCACCAATAATCTACGATTGCTATATCAATATATGATTAAGCGGCGAGAGACGAACACAATTTGTCTTGCAGTTCGATTTCGCGTTCGTAAGTTGCGGTAATGGCTTGGGTGATCACTTGCTGGCTGTCTAAACCAACTTTATGTAGTTGCAGCCAGTGTTGGGCTTCATTCCCGGCGCGGAGGATTTTCTGTAAGGGGGAAAGGAAACAGCTAAAACCTTGTTCTTTGGCGATCGCCCAAACTTCTGTATAAAGTTCAGTTATCCAATCTCTGGCTATAATCGTGCGACCATCTTGCCAATGTGTTAGTTGAGCATCCAGGCTACCACTAGCGGCTGCTATTTCGTTATTAGTAGTGATAGTGATGAGTTCTTCAGGAGAAAAAATACTTTGGGTTAGAGGATCTAAATCAGGATTTTCTATTAGTTGCAACAACCGTGCTTCTAAAAGGGCGGTGATTGAGAGTAAGGCGATGGGATCTGTCACTAAGTCGCAGATTCTTAATTCCAGGCGATTGAGATCATAAGGACGGCGATCGCCATTTGGCCTGACTGATACCCACAAGTGACGGACATTTTGCATTTTCCCTGCAAGTAGTTGCTGTTCTACCCATTCAATATGATGGGCGTGACTTGCAAACAGTGGTACATGGGTTGGTGTTTGGGGAAAAACAGCCCAACGGGTGGAGTGATAACCGGTGGCTTTACCATCTATGAAGGGAGATGAAGCACTTAAGGCTAAATATAGTGGTGCTTCCAGGCGAACCAACCGACAAGCTCGCATTAACACTTCTGGATCATCTATACCTATATTGATATGCACGCTAGCGGTGACTACCTTGGTATTGTAGGTATTTTCGATGTAGTCGTGATAGGGGTTAGCCGGATCGGAACGCATGAAGCGATCGCTTCCACCCAAAGATAAGGTACTTCCCGGAATTAGGGTATAGTCTCCCAATGTTTGCAGGTATTTTCGCAATTCGTGCCGAGGACGCAGCAAGGCACACAACAGGCTTTCATAATTGTGCAAGGGACTGGTTACGTATTCTACATTGCGACTATCTGGTTCTCGCATAAACCCGTCCAAGTCTGCAACAATTTTATCCGAGAGACCGACTATTTCCCCTTGCGGTGTACCAGTGTACATTTCAATTTCAAAGCCTTTTAATAAGACCACTGCGTTCTCCTCGGCTCTTCCTGCCTATAGATTTTATCGACGTTAAACCAGTTTTTGTATCGACTATGAGACCTAATTTAAAGTTAAGAATTATGGAATTTGACCTTATCTACAGGCAAGGTAAATTTTGAGAGTATGATTAACTCTCAATTCACAATTCCTCACAATCTCTAATCTCAACAAATTGATTAGAAATATTTATTTTGCGTGTGCATCTTAATACTTAGATTATCTGTTGAGGTCGGTAACGGGTGATGGGTAATCACCCACGTTTGATTATGAATTACCGATAAAAGCAGTCTCTAAGGAAAATACCGGGATTTAATGCGAATTTTCTCTTGTTGTTGCCTTGGTATGGTTGAAAATTTGCCAGTCTTTATCATCTCATAAAATGCTGCTTTCTTTACTTAAATTTTGGCAGATTACGAGTAGAAATTCGTCCCACTTGGCGTTATCCAGGCGATCGCGCTCTCTATATACTGAATGATGGTCGCGTAAATGTGTTTTGAACCTGCATTATGATTTTGGAAGCAGTAATGCTTAATGTTAAACATGGCATGGAGCAAGATTTTGAAGGTGCTTTCCCACAAGCCTCAAACATCATTTCATCGATGAATGGTTATATCTCCCATGAACTGCATAAATGTTTGGAAGTAGAAGGTAAGTATTTATTACTAGTGAAATGGAAAAATTTAGAAGCACATACCATCGGATTTAGAAATTCTCCTGAATATCAGGAATGGAAACAACTCCTACACCATTTTTATGATCCATTTCCTACGGTAGAACACTTTGAACCCATCTTAATTTTTCGGTAAAGGTTTGGTAAGATTTTTTTGAGTAACCAGAGGGGTAAAGCTACTATAGGCTTCATCCCTCTAATTGTGTGCTGACACCTCATAGCTGACAGCCAATAGCTAAATGCTAAATCGACCTTCACCAGAATTATCCCCACCTCTCAGACGTTTACCCGATCAACGTTGGCACATTTACCTACAAAAACCAGAATTGGCTGAAAAGTTGGCATTGGCGACGAATTTATCACCTATTATCAGCCAGTTGCTGATTAATCGCGAAATTGAAACTCCAGAGCAAGCACAAGCCTTTTTAAACCCCGAATCGCTCAACTTACCGTCACCGCTAGTAGAATTTCCAGATTTGGCGTTGAGTGTGGAATTATTGCAAGATGCGATCGCCAACCAAACTAAAATTGCTATCTGTGGTGATTATGATGCTGATGGGATGACTAGCACGGCTCTACTGTGGCGCAGTCTCCGCAGTTTAGGCGCACAGGTAGATTATGCCATTCCCAGCCGGATGCACGAAGGCTATGGGATTAATCAAAGAATTGTCGAAGAGTTCAAGAGTGAAGGTGTAGAGTTAATTCTGACTGTAGATAATGGGATTTCTGCTTTTGAACCCATAGCCAGAGCCAGAGAACTGGGTTTAAAGGTCATTATCACCGACCACCACGACATTCCCCAAAAATTACCCCCAGCTAACGCCATCCTCAACCCCAAACTGATCGCAGAATCTTCACCATATCGAGGTGTGGCTGGTGTGGGTGTGGCTTATATTTTGGCGGTGTCTTTAGCACAGCAGATGGGAAACACTAAAGGCTTAATTCAGCCGATGCTAGCACTGTTCACCCTCGGAACAATCGCAGATTTAGCACCCTTAACTGGTGTTAATCGTCGCTGGGTAAAACGCGGCTTAAAGCTGTTACCTAAGTCCCAATTACCAGGGGTACAGGCTTTGATTCAAGTGGCGGGGGTGCAAGCTCAAGGAGCAGGGGAGCAGGGGAGCAGGGGAGCAGGGGAGAAATTGTCTTCCCCAGTCCCCAATCCTAAAACTCTTAAACCAGAAGATATTGGTTTCCGTCTTGGCCCCCGAATTAACGCCATTGGTCGCATTGGTGATCCGCAGACGGTGATTGAATTACTGACTACGGATGATATGGGGATAGCACTGGCGCGAGCAATCCAGTGCGAACAGGTAAACACCACCCGTCAACAATTGTGCGAACAAATTGAACAAGAAGCGATCGCCTTTGTAGAGGCTCAATTTATCACCTCTTTACAACAAGACCGGGTTTTAGTAGTTGTTCAACCTGATTGGCATCATGGTGTAATTGGTATTGTCGCTTCCCGTTTGGTAGAACGTTACGGCGTACCCGTGTTCATCGGTACTTACGAAAACGACGCACAAATTCGCGGTTCAGCCAGAGGAATTCCTGAGTTTAATGTGTTTGAAGCCTTAGAATATTGTCACGATTTGTTAGGTAAATTCGGCGGTCATAAAGCAGCCGGCGGATTTTCTTTCCCAGCAGACAACTTACAAGAATTGCGATCGCGCTTATGTGAGTTCGCTAACCAATGTCTAGAACCGCAGCACCTCAAACCGTTACTGCAAATCGATGCTGAGGCTAATTTTCATCAAATCAACCAAGAACTTTACCAACAGTTAGATGCTCTCCACCCCTGCGGTATTGATAACCCCGACCCAGTATTTTGGACATCTAATGTGAAAGTTATCGAGCAAAAAATTGTCGGTAAGGGTCACATAAAAATTACCTTTAGCCAAAATATTAGTCAGCAGGAATACGTAATTAAGGCGATCGCCTGGCGGTGGCGCGATTATTACCCTCTACCACGGCAATTAGACATTGCTTACAAATTGCGAGAAAATAATTTTAATGGCAAAACTACTCTGGAAATGGAATTGATAGGTGTCAGACTCCCCAAAGGCGAATTACAAGAGGAATCAAAGCAATCACCAGTTCCCCAATTTCGGTTATTCTATACGCCTACCCCTAAACCTTTAAGAACCAGCTTCAATTACCAGCAACGTCAATATACTTGTGCTATTTATCAAAATATTTCTCCTCCAGAGTTAAGAATCAAAAACTCTGAGGGTAAAGTGTTAATGATGCAGCCAGGGAGTAGAATCGGTTTACTAGGTGCTAGTCGTGAAGATGCCCTAGAAATTGACCTCTCCTTACCCCCATATGACCATATTATTCAAGCAGCTCTCCAAGCTTTATCAGTTATGAGTACCGAGCTATGAGTTCCGAGTTTTGATTTTCACTATTTGCCAAAACCCAGCACTCAGCACTCAGCACCCAGCACTCTTAAAGGTTGCCGTTGCGGAATGCCAACACAAAAATTACAGCTGGCCCAGCAATGATGATTAATGCAACAGAGACTAGCTGGAAAATTACTTCCCAATTAATGTTAGCTATAGCGTCAAACATTTTTCTCTATTCCTCCCAATTGGCTGAAAAATTTAATTACTCAGTTGCAATACCCGCAATTAATCATATCTGGCGATCGCCAGTGATATTTAATTTACTTAATAAAAGTATAGGAAAAAACATAAAATGGCAACATGGCAATGTGTAAAACAATGTGGAGCGTGCTGTAATCTTGACCCAGCCGAACGTCCCGAAATAGAAGATTATCTGACACCTGAAGAATTAGAACTTTACTTGAGTATGGTAGGTGAAGGTGGCTGGTGCATTAATTTTGACCATATCACACGAGAATGTCGCATCTACTCCCAGCGTCCCCGGTTCTGTCGTGTAGAAACTGAGGTATTTCAGGATATGTATGGGATTGAGCCAGAAGAAATCAATGATTTTGCCATAGAATGCTGTCAGCAGCAAATTGAGGGGGTTTATGGCGACAGAAGTCTAGAAATGCTGCGTTTCGATAAAGCTGTAGGTATTTAAAGTTATGTTAAGCTGGCTTTAATCTAAAACATCATTTTAAAGCTGCTTCCCACCAACTTCGCAATTGATAAACTTCTGGGACAAGGTAGGGAATCCAAACACTGGTATCTAGACACAAAACTCTAGTCACGTCTTCCTTCACCTTCTCTGAGACTGCGAATCATCTCTATAGAACTTTGTTGTATGCCAGTTTTAGCTTTGATGATTTCGCTACGGGCAGTAATTCGTTGATGTGCAGCCCATCCTCTCCTACGTCTGACTTCAGATTCCAAAGCCTCCACCACTAAATCATTAAAGGATTCGTTGCTTCCCTTAAGTTTCTTGGCTTTGGCAAGTAGTTCCGAGGGAAAGCGAATTGTTAAAGCTTCACGTTCCATAAAATTCATTGCAACCAGTTCATGGTATCACTTACTGTAACTAGTTTATCTCACAAAAAAGTTGCATTTTTTGCAGTAGAGTTGCAATTTATTACAAAAATCTGAGAAAATGAGAAGAATATGAAAACAACCTAGTTAAAAAACTACTGCCCGTGAAACTTGACTCTGCACCTGTGACCCTTACTGGCTTATCTCAGTCTGAAAACCAGCCAGAACTAATAGCAAGCAACGAATCTCATCTTGCTACCGCCATCATTGAGCCAGTTCAGCCTGTAGCTAGTGCTGATAGTCATAAAAAGCAGGAATCACCATTTGTTATTTTCGGTACTACTTTTATTACTATTTTTCTTGCAGAAATTGGCGATAAGACACAGCTATCAACTTTATTAATGAGTGCAGAATCTCATTCCCCGTGGGTAGTATTTTTGGGTTCTGGGGCTGCACTAATCACCACCAGCTTATTAGGGGTACTGTTAGGTAGTTGGATTTCTAAACAACTCAGTCCCAAAGCTTTAGACAAATCCGCCGGAGTCATGTTGTTTTTCATCTCCGTCATGCTGTTCTGGGATGTATTACACGGTTAATCTTCCCCCTTTCCTACTCCTTACTCCTACTTCCCAAAATTATGGATTGGCATCTTTTAGGACTGAGTTTTATTACGGTTTTCATCTCCGAATTAGGCGACAAAAGTCAGCTAGCCGCGATCGCACTTTCTGGTCGTGGTCAGTCTGTGCGTGCAGTCTTCTTTGGTAGTGCGGCGGCGTTACTCTTAGCCAGTTTTCTCGGTGCATTAGCTGGGGGTGCAGTCGCAGAGGTATTACCCACCCGGTTATTAAAAGCGATCGCGGCTGCGGGTTTTGCCATTCTTGCTGTACGTCTGCTGTTCTTCAAAAATGAAGAATCGTTAGATTATGAACAGACTCCTTAAATTTCCAACGGCGATGTCAATTCCCCAAGTTTCCACATCTCGCCTAATTTTACGCGCTTTTGGTGAGCAAGACCTTGATGCCTATGCTAATATGTGCGGCGATCCAGAAGTGATGCGTTACATCGGTAATGGAAAACCTTTATCCCGTGAGGAATCATGGCGCAGTATGGCGATGATGCTAGGACATTGGCATTTACGTGGCTATGGGCTGTGGGCAGTTGAAGAAAAATCCAGTGGTGAAATGATTGGTAGGATTGGCTGCTGGCAACCAGAAGGATGGCCTGGACTAGAAATCGGCTGGGCTTTACGGCGACAATACTGGGGATATGGTTATGCTACCGAAGGTGCAAAGGCATCGATGGTATATGGCTTTGAAAATTTAGGACAATCTCGTTTAATCAGCTTAATCCGCCCAGAAAATCAGGCTTCTAGGCGTGTGGCTGAGAAGTTAGGGGAAAAATTGCAGAGTGCGATTGCCATCTTTGGTACTGAGGCTTTACTTTACAGTATCAACAGGGAAGATTTTAACAATGAAGGGTCAACAGAATAGCCAAATTGACACTCCCCCTATCTTGAAATTGAGGAGTGTCAACTAAACTCTCATCCTTTATTTTACAAACATAGGCATAATTTCAGCTGCTGTAAATATGCCGTGCATCCCGCGTTGATGTAATTGTCTACCAGCTTTCAGATAACCAAAAGCAGGACCGCAGACATTAGCTGCCATGCTGGTTTCATCACCTAAAGTAAAAGTATGAGTAGAAATCTTACCCTCAAAGGTGCGTCCTGTCACCTTAACGTTAGTGCTGAGGGGCTTTTTGGGGTTGCGGGTATCGACTACACCACCAACAGTCACGCGATCGCGATCTACTATCCCTGCTAACTCTAGCATCACATCATCGGCGTGTTCCATATTAGTTAAGGTAAGCACACCATTAGTTTTGTCTAGTAGTGCTTCTACCTCTGCATCAGTCATCGCCCTGGCAACTTCCACAGTATAACCAGGCATATGTCCAATATCTTCCCGAACAGTGGCACGGTAAGCTTCCCAGTTGGCAATACCTACACCAAAGGTAATCTCTACTTGATGAACTTCCGCGTAGCTTTGGGCTGCTAAGGCGGCGACGGCGGTTAACAGTCCAGGTGTTGCACCGCAGCCTGTCATATAGGTGATACCGGCTGCTTGCAGTTCGTCTTTCATGGCAATTAGCTGTTCTACAGCACTGGTGCGCTTAATGGCATCTACCAACACACCGCGCCAACCAGATTTAATAAACTGGCGTGCTACAGAAGGAATAAAATCATTGGGTAGGTTAGGCAAAGCCAAAAAATACCCATCTACAGGTTGTGCGCTGTCGATTAAATCTTGAATACTGTTGTTGCTTAAATTGCCGATGGGTTCTAAATAACCTACTGAACCTTGAGACTGGTAGGTTGCAATGCAATCTTGAAAGTTCAAACCTTCACCAGCGTAAGCATAACCTTTTTGATCTGCCACTGTTACCAATGTCATTTCCCGTTTACCAGCCAGTACCTTGGCGGCTGCTTGTCCGAGTCCACCGAAACCCAATACTCCGATACGTATAGCTGGCGCAATATTTGCTGTATTCATAGTCAATTACTTAAGTTGAATCACAAGCCTTAAGACTTTACCATCTCAGCTGATGGCGATCGCTCAAAGCTATAAAGGTTAATTATGCTTCATTATCCTAGTTTCTTCCCCAAGCAGATCAGTTTTTTTATCGGAAATTCTTACTGAGTAGCTGAGGCTTGAGCAAATTTTCACGGGATAAGGCAATGGGTAATTCAAGACCCAGCAACTTGAGTTATTACCAAATCATCCCCAAATTCATCACAAAACCATTTAAAATATCTTCCCCTGAAACCGTAGCAGGAGAATCTAATACCTCAACTTCTTGTCCTTGTCTATAAATCTCCAGTTGTCGAGATTTACGATTAATTAAAAAACCTAAACTTACACCGTTATCTATATATTCTTTCATCTTTTCTTGAGCAACTTTCAAACTATCACTTGGAGAAAGTAACTCAATTACAAAATCAGGACAAATGGGGGGAAACTTTTCTTTTTCTTCTTCAGTTAAAGTATTCCATCTTGACAACTTTATCCAAGCCGCATCAGGGGAACGATCTGCACCATTAGGCAATTTAAAACAAGTCGAAGAATCAAAAGCGATGCCAGTACCATCAGCATCAGTCCAATTCATTAATTGTTGATTTAGTCTACCATTACGATTCCCCGTTTCTCCCCCCGTAGGTGGCATAATAATTAGCTCTCCCGTGGCGGTGCGTTCAAACCTCAAGTCGCGGTTTGCTTGACATAGCTTGAAAAACTGCTCATCTGTCAGATCCAAGACTGATTGCAGATTGACGATTAAAGCATTCATGGTGATATGGCAGCTTGAAAAATTAAGTCAGTCAACATCCCTAGCCTAGAAACTATTCTATCCCCTTTATCATTTCTCTTCTCTACGTTCGCGGAGCGTGTCGTAGACAGAGGCTGCGCCAACGAGACGCTACCGCGAAGGGGAGAGAAGCATCTTTGGCTTAGATACCGCAAGGAGTCCAAGTAGGGATACTGAACCAAAATGGTGTCATTTTTCGAGTATTTGGGCATATACATCATCCTCAGTATTATCCCAAACAGTATCTAATGATGTTTGACTATCTAAATTTTCGTCTGCTAGAAATTTCAAGAAGCGTTCTCAACAATCGGATAAATAACACTTCTGAGACCAGCATTGATGGTTTTGGGCGATTTTAAACATTCTTGTTTTGAATGTTACCATCTATTCATTTTTCCTTGTGCTGTCTACAGTCAACCTTCAACAACGGGACTTCCTTCCTAAACAACATTCAAACAGGTAAGGTGCGTCAGCGCATAAGAACCTTGCTATACCAAGATATTCTTTATACTGACGCACCCTACCAAATACTAATAACTAATTCGCTACTTCGGCTATTTCAATTACCCGCCCTTCATAGTCCTTGACTAGAAAATTTAGGGGTTTTTGATTACGAATCTTAAACTTTAACCCGCGTGTTTCTACCCGCAATAAAATCAACTCTAAGCAATCACGGTCAAAACAAACGTGACGTTGCTGGTTCTTAACACCTAAACTCGCACCAGTAATAACGTGGAGTTGGGTGTTTTTCTTTAATTGATACCATAGTCCATCATTGCCGTTGTTCATGGTTTTACCTGACCAACTGGGACTGGTGGACATATATAACGGATCGATCCCCGTCGCGCCTATGGTTTGTTCGTAGTTGTAGTAGTAGTGCAATGGTACTTCTGCGGCTGGCAAATCTAGTAACCCTTCATATAATTGTCGGGCAACTTCTAAATCAGACACCATCACAGTATGCACTTTGGGCGCACTGGTGAGGAATAGCCACATAGCACCTGCATAGGCTGCTAGTAGCATCACCATAATACCTTGGGTGGAAAACAGGCTATCTAGGGGTAGAGAGGGCAAAAATGAGCCTAAAGTCAAAGGCGGGAGCAGGAACGATATCACACTAGCTGCTATAACCATGAACAAATTAGAAATTATATAAAGGAGTCGCTTTTATTATTGTCGATCAAGACTTACAAGAGGTCTTTATTCTAGTGTACCAAGACTAAACTTGTCTGAGTCTTAATCCAAATAGACCAACATCAAGATATTATACGGCTGACTCTAAAAATTTTATTGCCAATACTATCTTAACTACTATCCACCGGAAGATTTATGCAAATTCCTCATTTTTCTGAAACCAACCACCCGCTCGTTAAGTCCCTCTTTCATCATAGTGATCAAGAACTGCTGGAATTGTTTCAGCAAAATCCCGATGTTGGCAAATACTTTACAGTTATTTTTTGCCGCTATAGCCCGATAGTTTACACTTTGATTCAACATTCGGCGCGATCGCCTGTACAAGCTGACTACCTATTTGCTCTGACTTGGCGGCACATTTATTATGAACTCGGCGGACTGGATTTAAACAACCCCTCACCTGGCCAGGAAGGTTTAACTTTGCAAAATTGGCTGATTAATATCACGGCTGTCTGCATTAACGAAATTCAACTACCACCAACAGAATCCATACATTATTCCCTGCAAGCCACTTCACCGCCGTTATGGTGCTATATCGAACAGGCATTAGACCAACTACCCCCAATTTTAAGATTAATGGTCTTGATGGCTCAAACTTTCCATTGGAGTGAAACTCGCATTGCGGCTTATCTGCAAGCTGAAGGGGAAAAAATTACGCCTCCTGATGTAGCCAATTTTCTCCAGGAAGGCTATCGTATGCTAGAGGACAAATTACCCGCAGATATCCGCGACATCTACTTGGGAGAAGATTTAGTTGAATCGTAACCTAAGTATATACGCGTAATCAATGAGTCTTCATACTAACAAAATTAATTTCTGCGAACTTCTACTTAAACCCGAAATCCTAGGGGTAAGTTTTATGAGACAAAGGCATACTGTTTTTAATTTATTCTCCACCCCTAAAACTTCACGTTATGGGTTGGTGAACAAGTATAAATTTTTTAGTTCTTACTTTTTACTTGTGGCTTTGCTACTAAATCCTCTGGTAGCGAACGCAGTTGATATTACTCAGCAGTTGCATCGTCCATTGAATAGTTCTTTTGGACGACAATCGAGAGATGATGCAGACGCGTTATTACGTGTTAGTCAACAGCAATACGCTAGTGGCTACCCGGAAAAGTCTATTGGCTCTAGTTTGCAAGCACTGGAAATTTATCATTTGATTGGTGACCTCAGAGCTAAAGGTTTAACCTATGATTTACTAGCAAAGGCTTATATTCAACTAGGACGTTATAAAGAAGGTGAAGACGCATTACGCCGACATTTAGCGATCGCACGAGATACTCAAGACTTTCAATCTCAGATTTTTGCCTTAAATAATATTGGGACTTTGTTCTTACAAGTAGGTGAACCCATTCCCGCTGCTAAAACCCTAGAGGAAGCACTAATAATTGCTCGCAATGTTAAAAATATAGAAGGTGAAGGATTATCTTTAAGTAATTTGGGTTTGGTATCAGCTAGACAGGGCGATTACAACAAAGCGATTAAGCTGTATGAAACTGCTTTAATATACCGCCGCCGCACTGGCAATCTGCGTGCTGAACTCAATACTTTAAATAATTTAGGTGATACTTATCTAGCGGCTGGCAACTATCAAGATACCATTGCTACCTATGGCGCGGCGATGGGGATGGCGAGGATAAACCGCGATCGCGCTAACCAAATCCGAGCGATAGATGGTTTAGTCACCGCTCACACTGCTGTAGGACGCTACGAGCGTGCTTTTGAGTTACTCCAACAACGTTTAATTCTGGCGCAAGAATTACAAAATTTGCCAGAACAATTAAAATCTTTTCAATCCTACGCTCAACTTTACGAGCAGCTAGGTAATTACCCAACTGCTCGTAATTTTTATGAAAGAGCCATCATCCTTTCACAAACTCTCGAAGATCGTCAACAGGAAGTGCTGTTGCGCGATCGCTTAACCCAAATGTTAAAGCGGCGGGAAACAGGTGACAGGTGACTAGTTCAAAAATACTGTACCATCCTCTTGGATTCTGACTGTACCTTTATCTTGACCAAAGTTAGTAGTTTCGTCCAATCTTACTTCCAACATTCCTTGGGTTGATGTCGGCTGTGGAATCACTTGAACCAGTCCGCCATCCTTACGGTAGAGTGTGAGTGTTACAGGTGCGTTTAAACCTCGCAGCATCACATTTGATTTACCCTGTAGCGATCGCGGTGCTGTATCGCCAATGACTTCATAAGTTACTTCCGCACCAGTATCATTTACTAACCGGACGTTAACCTGATTATTCACCAGGGCGAGCCTAGCACTGGGTTCTTGGCGTTCTCTGGGAAGGGGAGGTTGAATTACAGAAACCGGTGGGCGAGGGGGAATCATTTGTTCTGGATTTATCCCCCGTGCTTGCATTTGCTGGGTGAGAGCGTTGGGGGGACATCCTTGGGGGACTACATTTCTAGAGTTGAAAGGTTCTTCATAATAAATGCGAGGACAGGGATTGATTCCAGAAGTACGTGATAGTGGTGCTTCCCCACCCATACCTTGTGAGTATGGTGTCTGGGTAACAGGGGGAGTCATCGGTGGTAGAAGTCCTTGAGCCTCCAATCTCCGAGTTAACGCATTGGGAGGACAACCTTGAGGTACTAGAACGCGATTGTTATGAGGTTCTTCGTAAAAAACGCTAGGACAAGGATTTACTTTAGGAATGGATTGCTGTGCTGATGCTACTTGAGGAATTACAGGTATACCGATTAGTAATCCTCCGCAGATAGCACCAAATACTTTTTGAGAATATGTCTTCATAAGTTACTCCTGATTAGGTTTAATTTTGCTCAATATATTGATGATGTGGTTAATTACATTGCTAAAAATCCAGAGGAATCTGATGTATAAATATGAGTTTTAAGCAATTTAAATTTAGCAACTAGTTGTTTTGTCTATCTCTAACCTTAGACTTGAAAGTAAAGACTAAAACATTTAGTTTTTATATCTTGGGGATGATGCGGACAGCACTTACAAATAGTGTTTAATAGCTTATTAGAAATCTGATTTTTCAAAAAAATACGGCTTATTAAAAATTAAGTTTTTAAATTAATTTTGTATGTAATATAGGAAAGCAATTACTTTTAGGGGGCAAGAATTGCGCCCCCTATTTGCGCTTAATTATTCGTGGATATTCTAACTAAGCTGCTTCCCAAAGTTGGCGAATTTTACCGGGTAGCCAACTTGCAATTTCCTGTATTCTTTCTGGCGATAACTCCTCTTTAGTGGCAGAAAAAACAGCCTTAACAGCTTGTTCACGATCTACATTTGGAGGCATTCCGCCTTCATTAGCTACTCGAAATAAAAAGCGATCGCTATCAATTTTAAAAATACCAGGGCCTTGCCAGGGTGGACGTACCCGGCTCAGAAATCCCACAAGCGGATTTGTATCATGCCACAAATCAGCAATTTCTAATTGCAGAGATTTATCATCAGTGATTTCTGCTGGTTCATGTAATTCTTCTTCAACGCGATCAGCCGCTTCTGTAGTCATTAAATCACGCATGACTCGAAAAACTACTTCTGTGATATCTCTGGCATCATAGACATCTGGTAAACCACTTTCTACTTTAACTTTTTCTAAAAATGGAATATCTCTTTCTTGGATAGCAGTTGACATTTAATACTCCAAAAATTACTTCATTGTTACATTTTTTTGACAACAAAAAATTAGTTATCTCACCAGTGATAATGCAACCATTAGTAAATAAGTTAATAAATAAAGTGAAGACAATTCATCTACCACAGGAAACAAATATTAGTTAAGAAATTAAGACTCAAGAGTGACTGGTAAAGTAATAATAAAAGTAGTACCCTTACCTAAAGTGCTTTCTACTTGAATTTGACCGTGGTGATGTTCGACAATAGCTTGAGCGATCGCCAGTCCTAATCCTGAACCTGTAGCATTTTCTGTAGCTAGATTACCCGTCTTATGGGTGCGTGCTGGATCGACTCGATAAAAACGGTCAAATAACTTTGGCAGAGCCTCAGCCGGAATCCCCACACCGCTATCACTCACCTTAATTTGCAAATAAGCAGCACTGTTGTAGCGAATTCTATCTATCCGTGCTAGTTCTACATTTACCTCACCACCTGCTGGGGTGTATTGCAAAGCATTACCAATCAAATTCGTAAATAAACGCACCAATTGATCCCAGTTACCCCACAGTGTGAACCAATTTTCCAATAATTCCGGACTAGTTTCAAAAGGGGAAGAGTCAACTAGGTGCAAGTTTAAGCTAATGGCTTTTTCTGTCGCTAGCAGTTGTTGTTCTTCCACTACCTCCATTAGCAAAGCATCGACAGGACAGGCTGCAAAGCCATCTTTACTCATGCCACTATCTTGACGTGCTAAGAATAGTAGGTCATTAACTAACCTACCCAAACGCTGTGTTAGCCGTTCCACCGCCTTTAACTGTTGGCGATAATTTTTAGTAACAGTCGTCTCGATTTGAGTTAATTCCAAGTCAGTCAAGGCTACTTGCACATTAGTTTGAATTAGCGTGATGGGACTTCTTAATTCATGGGAAGCATCAGCCGTAAATTGTTTCAGACGTTGGTAAGACTCGCCGACAGGTTGCATCGCCTTACCCGAAAGAAACCAGCCGCTAGCAGCTACAGACAGCACCATTAACCCCGTACCCAACGCCAAATCAAAAATTAATTGGCGACTCGGTTTAGTCACTTCAAACCAAGGATGACTCACCCGCAGATATCCTAAAACCTGTCGTCCTGCTTCTACGCGTTGGGTGACTTGGCGCAAGAGTAGTGCTGAGTCCTGAGTCACCGAAGTTTGCCTGGAGGGAGACCCTCCTTGCAACTTCTCGCTGTTAGCGGTAGCGCGGCGTTTAGCCGGTCCTAAGTGCTGAGTTGGGTTAGTGGTAGCGCGTGCTGAGTTGGGAGTTTCTGCGTTTTCCCATCTCTCTTGTTTAACTATACGTACAGTTTCACCAGTGCGATCGCTATGAATGGGAATATTGAGAGGTTCAGAAAAAGTAGACCAAATTAACTCACCAGTGGAACTAAACCACTCTAAATCAATGTGGTCATCTTCTACTGTCTCCGCATTGGTGCGAAAACTGGCTTCTACATTAATACGGAATTGATCAGGCTCATCGTTAATTGGTTCAATGACTAGCGATCGCTCCACTATCTCTACTACATGATTCAACGTATCATCAACGCGCTCAATTAAAGTGTTGCGGACATATAAATATACACCACTGGCGAATAGTAAGAGTAATACCGCAGTTACAGCAGTGTACCAAATAGCCAAACGGCGACGAGTAGCTTGGAACATTTGACTGACCTGGAAAAGTATGAACGTTGAGCTATATGCAGAATGTGAATCAATAATAATCCTGAGAATGTTCCGTTACTGATGAAACATAGTTTAGGGTCGCATAACCCCGATATCACCGTGATACTTAGATTATTTAATGTTAGATATATTACGAATTTACTAGGATTGCCATCTTTGCCCAACAGTTCCCCATATCCTCTGAGGACTAAATGTTGATTATGAATTAAAACAGTAAAAATACTGTTTGTTCTGACTATGTTGTGAGTATAAATGCATCTTGCGCTTGTGGCTTTTTTTTAACAAAAAATATGAAGGAATATTGCAGTGACTCCAAAACATAAACAAAAATATAACATTATTAGCCACCCTGCTATTTTTAAAGCTAATCATACAAGGTGTAGTCATCTAAACTTAGGCACAACCTTAGCAACTTCTCTGCTAGGTTTAACGGTTGTTTCCGTCCCATCAGCAGAAGCTTCAGATCATGTAGTTGCTGATTCACAAATACAATTAAGTTTTACTCACACTTTATCTGAAACTAATAGTTCTCAGACTAGCATTCAAACTGACTCTTCCCAGGATATAGAAAACCCCTCTTTATCAGACGCAAAGCAACTGTACCTCTCATCTAAAACCATAGAGGCTGTAAAAAGTCAAAATATTCAGACCCCAGAATTTATTGGTGTTGATACTGCTGAAATGTTTTCCACTCACTCAAATGCAGGGATGGGGGAAATTTTAGCAGAAAATGTATTAGAGTCTGATGAGCAATTAAAGCCCCAAAATCAACCTCAAATCATTGCACAAACTGACTCTTCTGGGGTAGTAGGTGACACCCTAGGCGATACTAATCAATTGCGCCAAGAACTGTTAATTGAACCAATAGTCAGAGTTCGTAAGACTCCTAAAGCTGCTCCTGGTTCAGCTGCGGGTACTCCCTCTGCTTATGGTGCAAGTTTCGGTCAAGCCTATATTGGGGGTGGGTTAAGCTTCCCGCTTGATAAAGATAAGGATAATGTAGACGGTTCGTTATCGGTGGGTTTTGGTTTAGGTGATGCAGTTAAATCTGTAGGGTTGGAAGTTAACGTCAATATTACTAGTGTCGGTGGTGGTGATAATTTTGATTTTGGCGATAGTGGCGGTGTCGGTTTTAAGCTACACAAATATTTTACCGATGGTACGGCTGTAGCTGTTGGTTGGTCAAATGCTGTGAAATGGGGAGATGTTACCGATGCTCAAGATACTATCTATGGGGTAGTTACTAAGTCATTTCCACTACAACCAAATAACCCAAATCATAAATTACCTCTCACGCTTTCTGCGGGTCTTGGTAGTGGTAGTTTTCGTTCTAAAGGTGCGATAGAAGCAGGTGATAATGCTATGAATCTTTTTGGAAGTCTGGGTTTAAGAATTATTCCAGAAATATCTTTAGTTACTAGCTGGACAGGAAATCGCCTGAATATGGGAGCATCTTTTGCACCATTAAAAAATATTCCCATAGTTGTCAATACTATTTTCACAGATGTAACCAGCAATTTTGAAACTGGTCTTGGATTTACTTTAAGTGCAGGGTATACTTTTCGGTTTTAGATGTTGAGTTATTTTGGAAATAAAGGATATCAGGTGCAGGTAAGTAGTTATGTTTTCCTTGGTCATTAAAACCCATCCTGCTTGCAGGTAGGGGAAATAAAACATAGCTTTGATGAGGTGTTTTTTTCGAGTTTAATAAGTAATCAACCAGACACAATTTTTAGCAGCAATAGTCATGAAAAAACAAAACTTACCTCTCAATTTAGGTTTAGTATTAATTTTATTGACTTGTTTAGTCAGTGCGCCCCTGAGAGTAAATGCAGGTGGTGCTAATGTAGTCGGTGTTAGTGATGATTCTACTACCTCATCTGGTGATAATCTTAGCCCTGCAACAGAGCCACCGCTTGAAGCCGTACCTGGTACTAATGTAGAAATAAACAGTGGTGATTCTGAGGTGAATATTAGTACCTCACCAGAAATTCAGAACAATGTCAATGAAGCGGCTAATGAGATATTGCAACAAGCTGAAGATGCTAATAGCTCAGTAGCAGTCAGTAGTGTTGGTGTTGATGGTACTGTCTTGAGTAGTGCGGGTAGTTCTAATAGCGTATTTGCCATTATTGTAGTTATTTTACAAGGTGGTGCTGATGCAGAAAATTCTGTCAATCAGTTACAAAGTTCTTTAGGTAATTTAGGCGTTTCACCATCTGCAATACGACGTCTGGTTAACGCTCTCCGGGGGATGATTAGTCAGTCATCAGCATCTACATCTGGTGTTGATATGGGGTCTTTAAAACCAGCGCATTTAGTAGCTGGTGTTAAGGGGTTAAGAACAGAAGTTGCTCAAAATGTAGCTAAACCAAGTGTGGATCTGAATAAATTAAATGCTGCTATTACTGCTTACAATAATATTGTGATGGAAAGCAGTCCTGAAGTTGTTCAGAAATTGGCGAAAGACCCACAATTTTTAGAAATTGGTAAAGTTCTGAAGCAGTTACGGGCTGCTTTGAATAAGCGTTAAAATTTGCACAGCGACTGACAAAGCTCATACAGTCAGTCGCTGGATAGCCACAACTGACTCAAACTGAGTCGCTTCGAGAATCCAATAGGAGTCCGATAATTAAATTCCGCAATTAATAAGATTGATATTTTTTAAATATTTGAACTTCCCCCTGATGATTAAACTCCATGACTGTAAATGGCTGCTTTGTATTTCCCGATTCCATTCCTGGCGTTCCTATAGCCATTCCGGGTACAGCTAAACCTGTAAGTTGCGGCTGTTGTTGCAGAAAAAGCTTGATGTCATCGGCGGGAATATGTCCTTCCATCACGTAACCGTCAATAATTGCTGTATGACAAGATGCTAAATCTGGAGGTAAATTATACTTTTGTTTGATAGCTTCCATATCGTCAGTTTTGATATCTGCTTGGATTTTAAACCCGTGCTTTTGGATGTGTTTTATCCAATTTCCGCAGCAGGTACAAGCCGGACTGCGATAAACAGTAACCTCCCGCGTTTGTAAATCTGATGTGGTTTTATTGTCCCAGATACTAGCAGCCAGCGCAGATGTAGAATTACTATCAAAAACAATCACAGTAGCGAGTATAAAAACTAGCAAATTACGCAGCAATGGACTAATTAAAATAGCGATAATTTTGTACATTGATGAATCCTCATTATTTTTATATTATTACTCAAAAATAGCTGCAATTTCCTTGCCTGTCTGGACATCTGAAAGTGTTTGTTTAGGCAGCAAAAATTTACCGAACTGAGCATACAAAGCAGGTAAAACCATTAATGTTAAGGCTGTGGAAGTAAACAAACCCCCCAATACAACTATAGCTAAAGGCTGGAGAATTTCCTTACCTGCACCTATGCCAACTATCAAAGGTATCATGCCCAAAGCGGAAGTTAAAGCTGTCATTAAAATAGCAACTAGCCGTTCCATTGAACCTGCAAAAATTACTGTTTTTAAAGGCAAACCCTGGGCTAATTTATTGTTGTAGTTGTCTACTAATAAAAGTCCGTTGCGTGTGGCTACCCCAAATAGCGTTATGAACCCGACTAAGGAAGCTACAGAGATAATCCCGCCACCTAAAGCAATGGAAAATATACCCCCTACCAATGCTAGAGGTAGGTTAATCATAATCATCAGCATCGCAGCAACAGATTTAACTGCAAAGTACATGAAGACAGCAATAATTACAATTGCTAAACTTCCAAATACTAGTAAGTTTTGAGTGGCGCGTTGTTCTGATTCAAATTGACCACCGTATTGAATAAAATAACCTGTAGGTAACTGAATTGATTGCTGTACTTTAGCTTGAATTTCATCAACGACAGAACCTAAATCTCGACCGGAAACATTAGCAGAAACTACAATTAAACGTGAGACATTTTCTCTGTTAATAGTGTTGGGGCCTGTTCCATAGCCAACACTGGCGACTTGAGCTAGGGGGATTTTTTGCCCTGTGGGGGTATCTACTAATAAGTTGCGGATAATTTCTAAATTATTGCGTGCTTCTGGTTGTAACCACACAACTAAATCAAATAATTGTTGTCCTTCCAAAACTTGTGAAACAACCCGCCCATTCAAAGCAGTTTCGGTCATTTCTGCTAGTTGACCAACTGTTAAACCATAGCGAGCTGCGGCGGCTCTGGAAAATTTAATTTGTACCTGCTTAATGGGGACTTGGGGTTCAAGTTGTAAGTCTACCAGTCCGGGTATATCTTTGACAGCCGCTTGCACCTCAGAACCAATACGACGCAGTTCGGCTAAATCTGAGCCAAAAATTTTGATTGCGATCGCACTTCTCACTCCTGATAATACCTCATCCATGCGGTGAGAAATAAAGCCGCCGATACTAGGCGCAACTCCCGGTATTTTGGCAAATTCTGCCCTTAACTTCTCAATGCTTCCTTTCCTATCTTGTAATCCCTCCTTAGTCAATTCCACATCTAAATGTCCCAAATTCACACCCCCCGCATCAGCATCACCAGGAGCGCGTCCGGCTCGTAACTGCACTGTACTAAATCGCTTGTCACCTTTCAAAGCCTCTTGCATAACGAACCCGACTTGATTCGTGGCTGACAGAGAACTCCCTGGATACAGCAGCACAGCATTGACTAAAGATGGTTCTTGGAACTCCGGCAGAAAAACCCTACCCAAACTTGGTAAAATTATTAGAGATGCAACTAAACTAGCCCCCGCAATTGCCAAGATCATCGTCGGGAAGCGCAGCGAAAAATTGAGCAACGGTTGATAAAGTCGCTGCGATAAGGCATTTACCCAAGTATCATCTGAAGGTAACTGGCGATTGGCTAATAAAATCGCGCACAATGCAGGCGACAGCGTCATAGCTACAAAAGTAGACGCAAAAATTGATACCAAATAAGCCACACCCATCGGGGCAAATATGCGCCCTTCTACACCCGTAAGCATGAAAATAGGGGCAAAGACTACGGCAATAATGACTGTAGAAAAAATGACGCTGACTCTGACTGCAACTGAGGTATCGTAAACCACCTTAAAGGGATGCACAGGATTGCTTGCAGCTTGATTTTTACGTAAGCCTCGGTAGCAGTTTTCCATATCAACAATTGAGTCATCCACTACCGAGCCAATAGCCACAGCTAAACCACCCAAAGTCATGGTGTTAATTGCCTGACCAAATAAATTGAGAATCAACATCCCAATTAAAACTGATAGAGGAATGGCACTCAGAGTAATTACAGCCGTGCGCCAGTTCATCAAAAACAGCAGCAAGATAACAGCGACAATAATAGTACCATCACGGAGAGAACTGGTAACATTTTCAATGGCGGCAGCAATAAAACTTTCTTGACGAAAAGTTTCTGTAACTTTCACATCTGGGGGTAATGCTAATTTTACCTCTGCGATCGCCTTTTCAATTGCTTTAGTTACAGTCGGTGTATCATACTGCGGCTGTTTATTCACCATCACCACAATCGCAAGCTGACCATTGAGACTACCATCACCACGTTTTAAAGCCGCGCCAATCTGCACAGATGCGACATCTTGGAGTAACACAGGCGTACCATTACGGGCTGTCACAGCAGAATTAGCCAACTGTTCAATAGATTCAACCCGTCCCAGTCCCCGAATGATAATTTCTTGGTCGGGGTTAATTAAAAAACCACCAGCCGCATTCACATTAGCGGCTTTTGTGGCTGCTGTCACCTCATCCAAAGTGACATTAAATGCTTTCAACTTCGCCGGGTCAACTAAAACCTGATATTGACGAACATCACCACCATAAGCGATTACTTGAGAAACTCCAGGGACAGCCAACAGTCGATTCGTCACATCCCTGTCAACCAAACGCCGCACTTCCATCAGTGGCGTAGTGTCAGCAGTGAAAGCATACTGCAACACAGTCCCAATCGGGGAAGTAATCGGCGAAATTTGGGGATTTTCTACACCTGAAGGTAACTTCTCCTGCACCTGTTGCAATCGTTCCGTCACCAGCTGACGAGCCTGATAAACATTCGTCCCCCACTTGAAAATCACCTTCACCACCGAAATTCCCACCGCCGAGGAAGAACGTACCGTTTCCACCCCCGGCGTACCATTCACAGAACTTTCAATCGGCAAAGTCACCAGAGATTCTACCTCTTCTGGAGCGAGTCCTGGGGCTTCAGTTTGAATCTCAACTTGCGGCGGTGCAAAATCAGGAAAAACATCCAACGGCATCTGAGTCAGATTGTACACACCCAAAAACGTAACTAAAACCGCCCCCAACACCACCAACCACCGTTGAACAATCGACCACTTAAGGATGCTATTTAACATTTCCCAACTCCCAACACCAAAAAACTCACTCCAACTCTCCGCGCCTCTGCGTGACGGACACTTTGCTTAAGTCGGGAGACCCGCCCACACAAGTGTCCTCCTCTGCATGAGACAAATTCAAACTCAAATTCACCGCCGATATCCGCCGCCGAGACCAAACAGCACCCCCAAAAAAAGCGACTATAGTTAACAAACTTCCTCCACCAACCCCCAATAACCACAGTGGTACAGGCAGATTCGATGTTACAGGTGTCTTTGTTTCCCCATGTTCATGTTCGGCTGCATTAGATTTATTTCCCCCAAGCAAAGACTGCGCGTACAGTTGCGGCGCACGCTGAATCACTACTAAATCCCCTGCAAATAAACCCGTCTTCACCTCAACCATATCCCCAGAGGTTCGACCCAAAGTAACATCAACTACTTGGTAGGCGTTACCATTTTGGATGTAAACCTGTTCCTTACCATTGACATCAACAACAGATGTAGAGGGAATAACTAACACTGCTGATGATGTTTGATTTGTGAGAACTTCCAATTCAGCAAACATTCCTGGTTTAAGTACACCACCAGGATTATTAATTTCCGCTTTCACTGGAACAACCCGCGTCTCCCCTGTCACCGCCGAATCAATAATAGTAATGCGTCCTGTAAATGTGCGGTCAGGTAAAGCCGCCACTTTGACATTAACCCGTTGACCTTGACGAACTTTATCTAAATCTTTTTCGTAAATATTAGCTGTAGCAAACACCCGATTATCATTAACAATCGTCATTAATTTGCCACCTGCATCATTGAAGGTTTGACCGATAGTAACTTCTCTATCCACAACCTTCCCAGAAATTGGTGCTGTTATTGTCACAAGTCCTTTGTTATTACTACGGATGCCTAGTTGTTGCAAGCGAGTTCCATAGTTTGCACTGCTGAGACTAATTCGGGATTTGGCAACTGTAACATTAGCCTGGGCGCGTTTGAGTTGATTTTCTGCGGCGATGACTTCCCGGTGACTATTAGCTTTCGTCAGTTGCGCTTTCGCCTCAGCTAGCTGAGTTTGAGATTCTAAAGCATTACGTTGGGGTAAAGCACCAGCCTCAGCTAAATCTTTGTCTTTGTTATATTTTTCTTGAGCAAATGCTACTTGACTTTCAGCTTCAGTAATTTCAGCAGATGCAATTTGTTGATAGCGATGATAATTTTGTTGCGCTAATTTTAAATCTGCTAAAGCCTGTTGCAAATCTGCTTCACCTTGAGCCAGTTTCTCTTGTGACTCTACGCGCAGTGATGCTAAATCTGGACTGGTGACAACAGCAACGGGTTGACCTTGCTTAACTATAGTACCTGGTTCTACCAATAACTCAACTACTTTTGCCCCTGGAATGGGTGTAGTAACTTCCGCTTGTTTACTAGGTAAGGTTTCTATTTGACCTGTAGCTTTAATGCTGATAGCTAGTTGCTGTGATTTGACTGGTGCAACTTTTATTCCTAACCTTTGAGCCGTTTCAGTATCTACCTGAACTGAACTATTAGCTGATGCTTCATTTCCTCCCTGAAATTCATTTCCGTGTCCAGCATGGGCTAGAACTGCTGCGGGACTTGCTAATAATAGTAAGCTGGCTAGTATACCAGAGGCACTACGCATGATTAAAAACAGAGAGTTTAACATCGCTATCAGAAATCCTGAGTTACGGGGTAAAAGGGTTATTCTGCACCCCACCCTAGTCTTTCATCTCAAAATGAAATTAGGATGAAATTTAGTAGCGATTTTTTGTATCTCTGTGGTTAAAGGCTTTTTTACCACAGATATACGGAGACACAGAGTTATGAAGAAACTTAATTTATGAGAGTGCTACTTGTTGAGGATGAACCAGATTTGGGTACTGCTATTAAGCGAACTCTTACCCAACAGAAATACTTGGTTGATTGGGTGATGGATGGTAATGAGGCTTGGGCATATCTAGAAAGTAGTTGGACACAATACACGTTAGCTATTTTTGATTGGATGATTCCTGGTATTTCTGGTTTGGAATTATGCCAGAAATTACGTTATCGGCATAATCCTCTACCTGTGTTAATGCTGACAGCTAAAGATAGAATGGAAGATAAAGTTATGGGGTTAGATGCAGGGGCTGATGATTATTTAGTCAAACCATTTGGCATGGCGGAACTGTTAGCAAGATTGCGGGCTTTGCAGAGGCGATCGCCTCAATTTCAACCCCAAGAATTAACTGTGGGAAATCTCACTCTAGATTATGGTAATAGTAAAGTAATTAGTAGAAATATTGCGGGAAATAAACAGGAAATCATCTTAACTAATAAAGAATTTCAACTTCTAGAATATTTTATCAAGCACCCCAATCAAATATTAAATTCTGAACAAATTCGCTATCAACTTTGGGAGGTAAATGCAGAACCTGTGAGTAATGTAGTTGCAGCACAAGTTAGGTTACTACGTCGCAAGTTAGCTAATAGTGGCTGTGAAAATATGATTGAAACATTACATGGTCTGGGATATAGATTTAATTTCACCGATGAATCAAAATAAATTATTTCAGCAAACCCGCTTACGTTTGGCGTTGTGGTACGCGCTGGTGATGGCTGTGATTTTAAGTTTGTGTGGAATTGGTGTTTACAAAGCTGTGTCTCACGCCCATTGGATGACATTAGACCAAGAAATAGAATCAGTAGCGGGAACATTGCATGATAGTATTGAATGGAAATTACAACAACCTGGTCAATTAGAACCAGTCATCCAAACTCTTTTACCCAATATCTGCATAGTAGGGAAAGGGTGTATTTCCGAGCCAGTAAATTCTCAGCGTCATACCCTCAGTGCTATTCATCAAGACCATTATTATGTGCGTTTTTTTGATAATTATGGACGCTTATTTGCTATAGCTGGGGCTTATCCAGCAGGGCTATCACCAGAATTTAATCGAGAATTATGGCAAACACTCAAAGATAATAAAGGTAAGGTCTATCATCAAATTTCTTTAACTTTACATACCCAAAATAATCGCGATTGGGGTTATATTCAAGTCGGGCGAAGTATTGAAGATTTTAATAGTTATTTAGATGCGGTTAAGCTCATATTAGTATTGGGTTCGCCAATTGTGATTACTTTAGTTGGTCTTGCTAGTTGGTGGTTGGCTAGATTAGCAATGCAACCAATTTATAAATCTTACAGACAAACTCAACAATTTACAGCCGATGCAGCCCACGAATTACGCACACCTCTAGCCGCTACTCAAGCAACTGTAGAATCAGCACTTTTGATGTCACAATTGGATGAATTAGAGGCGCGGGAAACTTTACAAACTCTACACCGTCAAAATCAGCGTTTGACTAATCTTGTAACTGATTTATTATTACTATCTCGGTTAGATAGTCAACCTGTGCCAATGCGGCGTGAGATTTGTTGTTTAGATGACATTATTAATGACTTAATAGAAGAGTTTGCAGCATTAGCGATCGCCACAAATATCACCCTCACATCTCGGATTCTGGTATCGACACCTGTAAATATTATCGCTAATCAAGACCAGCTTTATCGTTTGATTTCTAACTTAACTATCAATGCTATTCAATATACACCATCAGGTGGTAAAGTAATAGTTGCTTTAAACCGTAGTGATAATTATGCTGTGATTCAAATTCAGGATACAGGTATTGGTATTCCTCAGTCAGAATTATCACACATTTTTGATCGCTTTTATCGAGTGCATAGCGATCGCTCTCGTAGCACTGGCGGTTCTGGATTAGGATTGGCGATCGCTCAAGCAATTGTCCTAGCCCACCACGGTAGTATAGATGTGCAGAGTGAATTAGGTCAAGGCAGTATTTTTACGCTTAAGCTACCCTGCAAAAACTAATTGATGAATTTCAAGCTTTAGTATTTAATTAGGGGTTGTTGTTGGTGTTTCTGTCGGGGTTTCTGTGGGTGTGGGTGTTGGTGTTTCTGTGGGAGTTGGTGTTGGTTCTGATAGGGTGGGATTTTTGACTGTAAGGCTGAGTTGATAATCTGCTGATGTGGATGCAGTGGACACCACAACAAATTCATAAAATCCCGATTCTGGTAGTTCTGTTGTTAAAGTCCGTTGTGGAGAATCTTCTAAAAATACAATTTTCCCAGAAGGCGAATAAATTGATAACAAAACTTGGGGATTTGCTTGTAGCTGGAAATCTAAAGTTTGATTTTGAGCTAAATCAGCAATAAAAACTTTACCCACACCAGGGTTAAGATTACCACTGATAGTTTTATTAATAGCATCTTTGTCAAAAACAATTTTTTGGAAAGCACTACCTGCAATGATGGCGTTGAGTTTGTCACTCACAAAAGCGTGCCAAACTTGTCCTATAGGCTGATTAATGAAGTCTTGGCCTTTTCGTTCTGGGAAGGCGTTAAAGAAAGCTGCATCACCCAAATCATACAAAGCGCGACTACTAACATTAACTTGATTGATATCTACCTTCCAACGATCGCGTTCTGCGGCAGTATAAGTACCTAATTGCCGTCGTGATTTGGTACTCAATGGTGCAAGTTTTTCGAGTAATCCACCAGCAATTTTATCCCATTCTGCCCGCAAACTTTCATCTATTAGTTCATCGCTGAGGGTACGTCCCTTTAAACTGGGATTTTGTTCCCAAAAGATTTGATTGACTAAATTAACGTAGAAATTAAAGTCTATCCCTAATTGTTGACGGCGATCGCTCAATCTTTGTTTGCGTCGTCGTTCTGTGGGCGAGTATTTATCTAGGGGATTGGTAGGCTGAGTAATAGTTGGTGTAGGCGTAGGATTGACTACCACTTGATTACCAGTTCTCCCGTTCACTCCCCACCAAATTAATCCTCCAGTCACAGCTAACGCCAAAGTTGCTAGAAAAGTTTTAGTTGGTGTCCATTGCTTGTTAGGTTCGGGAGGAAGAGAAGCAGGGGAACTAGGAACAATAGGGGGAGTAGGCGAGACAGCTAGAGTTGCTGATGTGGGTGCAACTGAGGGGATGGGTGCTTGAGTGGGGGGATAATAGACTTGTGGAGAATTGAGTGCTTCGAGAACTTGTTGGGCTGACTGATAGCGATCGCCCGGTCGAGGAGCTAACATTTGATCTAATACTTGTCCTAATAGCGGACTGAGGGTAATTTCCCTTCGCCATTGCCAAGAGAGATTATGATTATCGACTAATTCTTGGGGTTGTTTACCCGTCAACAAAACTATTGCACTCACCGCCAAAGCATACAAATCACTATGGGGAGACACTGTACCGGTTTGCATTTGTTCTGGTGGTGCGAATCCTACCTTACCTAGTAGGGTAGCGGCGGGAGGCGGTGCAGCTATCCCCGGTTGATAATATTGGGAAGCAACAGCAGCTACCACTTGTTTGACACCACCAAAGTCAATTAATATTGGTAGCTGGTCAAAAGTGCGAAGAATTAAGTTATCTGGCGAAATATCACGATGAATCACACCCAAGGAATGGATATAATCCAACACTGGTAAAATTTGCTGTAAAAGTTGCTTAATTTCTAATTCTGTAAATCGTAAACCCTGTTGTTTACGGCTATTTAATAAATAACTATAATTTTGTCCTTCTATATAATCTTGGACTAAAAATAAATATTCTTTACCTTCTAAGTTAATGTGAAACTGTTCCCGAAAGCGAGGAATTTGGGGATGTTGTAACTTATAGAGAACACTAGCTTCACGCTGAAATAGTTCTTCTGCTTTTTGTAAAACGTAGTCTGTTTGAACTTGAGGACAAAATTCTTTTAAAACACAAAGTTCGCGAAAACGGTTAATATCTTCAGCTAAATAAGTCCGTCCAAATCCTCCCTGACCGATTTGACGTACAATCACATAGCGATCGCCTAAAGTTAGCCCTGGTTGAATGTTATTCATTACTCATTAGTCATTGAGGCAAAATTAAATTCTCCCTTGTCTCCTTCACTGTCACCTGTCACCTCTCATCTGTCCCCTATTTTTCACTTGTTCATCTGCGATCGCATACCAAACTTGACCTAAAGTCCGTTGATTCAGTTTCCCACGGTCTTGACCTGGAAACAACTGATCAAATTTTTGATTAGTATCCTTATTTAAATCATTGACTGTGTAATTTCCTAGTTGTCCAGAACGGGCTTGTCGTCTCCAAGTTTGATAATCTCTCTCTGTATAGCGTCCCAGTTGACGGCGAGTTGCTGTACTGAGGTTAGCCTGTTCTATTTTATTCAATAAATCACCAGCGACGGCAGACCATTCATCCCGCAAACCTGCATCTTCTGGGTTAGAAGTGAGGTTACGTCCGTTTAACTCCGGTTTTTGGCTATGGAATAAGCCGTCTACTGTCTGGGTAAAAAAGGGTTCAGGAATTTCTAACTGTTGGCGACGACTTAAAACTTGACTCAGGGTAATTTTATTTTTGTCGCTAACTGGTTGACTAGTAGGACTAGATAACGATGGTATTTGGGGTAAAGATATTTGTGGCGCAGTAATTGAAGACACACCGCGAATCAGGGCATTTACTACCGCAAAAGTCCCTGCACCAGTCAATATAACTAACGCTGTCCCCCCAAAACTGACTGCAAAAGGACGTAGCCAACCAGGGAGAGGTAACTTTTGGGCTACGGCTTGAGTTTTGTTATGGAATTTACTAACGATTACCCCTGCTTTACGTCCAGGGGCAACTATCATTGTCTTAATCTTGGTAAGATGAGTCACAGGTGGTTTAGTCGCATTTGGTGATGGTAAATCTTTGAGAATTAGATCAGCATTTTGATAGCGATCGCTTGGTTTATACGCCAACATCTTTTTTAACACAGCTTCTAGCTTAAAGCTGACATTAATTTCCCTACCCCAACGCCAAATTCCTTGATAGCTGTCATATAATTTTTGCGGTTCTTTCCCTGTCAATAAAACTAACGCTGTCACCGCCAAAGAATATAAATCACTGTTGAAATATACCTTCCCTTGTCGTAATTGTTCTTCTGGCGCGTAGCCTTTTTTACCCAACAGAGTATGATTGACAGCCAACTTAGTAAACCAAAAACCTTGAGAAGCTGGTAATTGTTTGACACCACCAAAATCAATCAGTACAGGTAAATTATCAGAACGTCGCCAAATCAAATTATCAGGGGAAATATCGCGGTGAACTACATCTAAAGAGTGAATATAGGATAAAACGGGTAAAAGTTGTTGTAATAAAGTGATAACTTCGGCTTCTGTAAAAGTTTTCCCTTGACTTTGGCGTTGTTCTAATATTTGGTCAAAATTATCGCCTTCTATATAGTCTTGCACTAAAAAGAAAAAATCCTGATTCCCCATTTTTACTTGTAGTGAAGCGTGAAACATGGGAATCTGGGGATGATGAAGTTTTTTGAGTACATTTGCTTCTCGCTCAAACAACTCCTTAGCCTTTTGTAAATCCTGTTTTTCTGTGACTTGGGGTGCAAATTCCTTCAAAACACAGGTTTGATTAGATTTCTTTTTATCCTCAGCTAGATAAGTACGTCCAAAACCACCCTGTCCTATTTGACGAACCAGCCGATAACGATTGTTTATAACTTGTCCAACAGTAATAGACAAAGGTTCACCGCAATGAATGCAAAAATGATTACTGCTATTATTAGCGTGTTTTTTACTGCAATAGACTTGCATGGTGCTGAAGGATAGATGAGGGGTTTTTTAAATTACTACAACTAATATGCTTCAATTTACGAATATTCTTTTAAGAAGGTGATAGGTGACAAGTGACAGGTGACTAATTATGAAACACAAATCACGAGGACAACAAGTAATCAAGGTATGGGAAGATTTTGTGTCTACCCCTCTAGAGGATTTGTTACAGCAGCATATCAAAACTTCTGGGGAATCGACTGTCTTGGATTTGTTTCGTGATGTAGCGGCTAATGTCCCGGCTTATCAGGCTTTTTTAGCAGAAAGGGAAATTCAGCCCGATACGATTGAAAGTTGGGGTGATTTTCAGAAAATTCCAGCGATCGCTAAAGAAAATTATATCTCACGTTATCCTCTCGCTGATTTATGCCGCGATGGACAGCTAGAGGGTTGCGATATGATAGCGGCTTCCTCCGGTTCTACTGGGAAACCCACATTCTGGCCGAGGTTCTTCACCGATGAACTCCAAATTGCTACACGTTTTGAGCAAATTTTTCACGACAGTTTCGCCGCCGATACCAAACCCACCCTTGCAGTCATTTGCTTTACTCTAGGAACTTGGGTAGGTGGGATGTTCACTACAAATTGCTGTCGTTATCTTGCTAGCAAAGGCTACCCCATCACTGTTATTACCCCCGGTAACAATAAAGAAGACATATTACGCGTAGTGCAGGAACTCGGTGGAAATTTTGCACAGGTAGTTTTATTGGGATATCCACCATTTCTAAAAGATGTAATTGATACAGGTATTGCCCGTAATGTAGAGTGGCAACGCTACCAGATTAAATTTGTCATGGCAGGTGAAGTATTCAGCGAAGAATGGCGGAGTTTAGTAGGTGAAAGGGTGGGTTCTCAAAATCCCTGCTACGATTCAGCATCACTTTACGGTACAGCCGACGCAGGGGTGTTGGGTAATGAGACACCATTGAGTATTTGCATTCGCCGCTTTTTAGCGCAAAATCCAGCAGCAGCCAAAGCTTTATTTGGCGAATCCCGTTTACCTACACTAGTGCAGTATGACCCAGTTAGTCGCTTTTTTGAAGTGCAGAACGGGCAATTATTATTTTCGGGAAATAACGGCATTCCCCTCATACGGTACAACATCTTAGACACTGGCGGAATTATTACCTATGATGCCATGCTCCAATTCTTAGCCGATTGGGGATTTAACCCACTAGAAAATCTTACGCCTTACACACAGCAACCACCTAGAGGTATTCATCAACTACCATTCGTCTACGTTTTTGGACGGTCTAACTTTACAGTCTCCTATTTTGGTGCAAATATCTACCCCGAAAATGTGACAGTAGGATTAGAACAACCAGTTATTAAAGAATGGGTGACAGGTAAATTCGTCTTGCAGGTAAAAGAAGACACCGACAAAAACCGCTTTTTATCTGTAGTTGTAGAATTAGCACCAGATGTTAAAAGTTCTGAAGACAAACGCCAAACCATAGCAACCTCAATTCTCACCCAATTGTTGCGACTTAACGGCGAATTTGCCAACTACGTCCCCAAAGAATACCAAACACCCCAAATCACATTAGCACCAATGGGCGATCGCGAATACTTCCCCATTGGAGTTAAACATCGTTACACACGCCAATCATCCTAATATCTGTAAAACCCCCACCTCTTCCCCCGGCGAAATTAATCTTTCACCTACCGGCAGCACAGCCAAAGCATTGGTTTGAGCTAAATTAATTAAATTCCCAGAACTATGACTACCAACAGCTTGATGAAATTCATAGACTCCATCAATTAAACGCAACCGTCCCCAAATATAAGTTTCCCGCTTCCCGTCCGATCGCAATTCATCATGCGATCGCACTTTAACTAATTCTACGTCCCAACCCCCAGTCAGTCCCCCCAGTTTCTTGATAACTGGTTGCACAAATCGCCAGAAAGTCACCAACACCGCCGCCGGGTTTCCTGGTAAACCGAAATATATAGGGGACTGGGAGAAAGTGGCGACTGTGAGGGGTTTTCCTGGGCGCATGGCTACAGAACGGATATGAATTATCGCACCCAATGAATCCAGAATTTTGTCAACGTAGTCATAATCTCCCACAGAAACACCACCAGAAGAAATCACTATATCGGCGTTAGCGATAGCTTGCCGAATTGTTGCTTCTAAAGCTGCTGGATTATCTTTAACAATGCCTAATAATATCGGTTCTGCCCCCATTTGTCGCACTAAAGCAGCTAAAGCATACTGATTGGAATCAACAATTTGTCCTGGTTGTAAGGGTTGATTAACTGTTACCAATTCATCCCCGGTAGAAAAAATTGCTACACGAGGACGACGGTAAACCCTGACTTGCGGACACTGGGCTGCTGCTAACACAGCTATTTCTGCCGCATTTAACCTAATCCCGGCTGGTAATAATTGTGTACCTGATTGGTAATAAGCGGCTTTGCATCTTACATATTCCCCTAGTTTTGGTGCAGTGAGAATCCAAACATGGCCATTTTCCTGGCGTGTTTTCTCTTGCATAACTACAGTATCCGCACCCTTGGGCATCACTGCCCCGGTAAAAATTCGCGCGGCTTGTCCTGGTTTTAGGGTAGACTTTGGTTGATAGCCTGCGGGAATTTCTGCAATAATTTCTAACTTTACTGGTTGTTCGGCGTTAGCATTTTGGATATCTTCATAACGTACCGCGTAGCCATCCATCGCCGAATTATCCCAATGGGGAAAATCTAGGGGACTGGTGACAGGCGTTGCTAAAATTCGTCCATTGGCGGCAAATAAATCTACAACCTCTGTATCTTGTTGGCTATCTAGTGGTTGAACTAAATTAAAAATAATATCTGCTGCATCCCTGACTGATAACATAGCGATCGCCTCAAATTATTGATTTTAGTCAACATTCCATCCCAAATGGACTAACATACCTAATTTTGTGCATTATATGTAGGTTGGGAAGCCACCGCCTTGGACGGGTCTCCCGGCTTGGGGCGAGTGGCGTTTGACGGAAGGAAACCCAACACCAAGATCCATATTGGTTATCCGAGATCAATGTTGGGTTGCGCTGCGCTTAACCCAACCTACAATTTTTTTGCTTATGATTTATCAAGTAAACATTAAATCCTAGGGTGCTTTAAAACAGCGCAGAATAAGAACTAAAGTTCTTACTACAAACTTTAAAATTACCCTCTAATACCCAATCCCCAATCTCTATGACTATCGAACGAGTTCCTCAAAAACACTATCCCAAAGCTGAGATTAATCGGCGCGGTATGGCCTTGGGATTGGATTTTCTCGTTGTCTGGCTAGTCAGTTCTCTATTGGGAAGTAATCAAGGTAGTATTCAATTCATCCAAATTTTAGTGTTTATCTTCGGTTGGCTAATTTTGCGGGTACTAGTGGTATTCAACAACAAAGGGCAAAGTTTAGGGCGGTGGGCGTTTGACTTAAAAGTGCTAGAAGTAGAAGACGGACAAGTTGTCGGCAGAATTCCCCAATTGCTAGCACTATTCAAAAGAGAAGCTATAATTTGCTTTGGGGCAATTTTGGTATCTGTTGCCTTGGGCAATATTAGTGCCAATCCCACTGCTATACTGCTAGTGATTCCCCTAGCAATTGACTGTAGTGCAGCGTTATCTGATACCCAGATGCGCCAAGCTTTACACGACCGTTATGCTGGAACTTTCATTGTTTCGTCGCGTCGGGGCTACTCGTTAGACTTAAAAATTAAACGATTAGTTGGAACTTTGCGCCGAAATGTGAGAAGATAGTTATTTGTGTTAATTCTCTTCAGGCTTTATTGTTTGTAAGATTATGGCTAAAAGTAAAGGTGTCCGCATCATAGTGACACTAGAATGCACTGAGTGTCGGACAAATCCAGACAAAAGATCCCCTGGTGTTTCACGGTATACAACAACTAAGAACCGTCGTAACACTACCAACCGCTTAGAACTTGCTAAGTTCTGCACCCACTGCAATAAACATACCGTTCACAAGGAAATCAAGTAAAGATGAGTTATTATCGTCGGCGTTTGTCTCCAATTAAGCCTGGAGAACCAATTGATTACAAAGATGTTGACTTATTGCGGAAGTTTGTAACTGAGCGCGGTAAGATATTGCCACGTCGGATCACAGGATTGACTTGTCAACAGCAGAGAGAATTGACATTAGCGATTAAACGGGCGCGGATTGTGGCATTGTTGCCATTTATTAATGCGGAAGCCTAATTTTTTGAGTCAGTGGCGAGAATTTTAGATTTTGGATGAGCGGGAAAAGCTACATAAATGGTGATATGTAGCTTTAGATTGTCTGAGTCCACAATCTAAAATCTCAGTCAGTGATAAAATCTTGTTCTACAGTTAAAATCATGAGATTTTGGGTTAAGTAGCAATTATTCAACTCCAAAATCTAAAACTTATTTGTTAACCAATAATAATAGCGAGAGTTGTGGAGAAGGGGACGCTAGTTGAATTTAGGGTTCAAGGCGATCGCCGTTTGGGCGTGATAGACCGTCCAGACGGAAAGACCCGTTGGTTTGTGGTAGATGAACGCGGTCAATCCCACAGCCTCGCGCCTAGACAAATTACATATACAGTTAACGGTAAAACTTACAAGTCATCGGAAATTCCAGCCTTTTTAGAAGAGGTCAAGCCTTATTTAGACCCCTCTAGCTTGGAAGTGGCTTGGGAATTGTTGGTAGAAGATGGGGAAACAGTCACACCATCCCAAATGGCTAATCTGCTGTTTTCCGAATCAGAATCAGCCCCTTGTTACGCTGCCCATTGCCTATTGTCAGATGACAAACTCTATTTCAAGCAAAAAGGTGATGCTTACGAGCCGAGAACGACGGCACAAGTAGCAGAACGCAAACACCAAATAGAAGTAGAAGCCCTCAAAGCTAGGGGACAGCAGGAATTTTTAGTCCGCGTAGAACAAGCACTGCAAGGTGAAGCCGTCGAGTGGCAACGACATGACCGCCAACGTTTAGAAGCTTTAGAAAAGTACGCAGCACTGTTGGCGGACATTGTCAGGGTGGGAGTCAACTATGACTCTCTAGCGCGTGCCTATCCCCCACCAGCCCCAGTTTTAGAAACAATGAATATGCTGGGGCGACCTGCAACCCCCCAAGGAGCATTTCAATTATTGGTAGATTTGGGGTGGTGGAGTGCGACTGAGAATTTATTCCTGCGTCGTTCGGCGATTCCCGTTCAGTTTCCTAGCAAGGTATTAGAAGTGGCGCAACAGCGTTTGGATGATCTGCCAACAGACTCAGATACAAATCGCCTTGATTTGACCCATCTGAAGGTCTACACAATAGATGACGAAAGCACCACTGAAATTGACGATGGGCTGAGTTGGGAACAAGTATCAGATGGCAGAGAAAGACTGTGGGTGCATATTGCCGACCCCACCCGTTGGTTAGCACCAGAAGATGACTTAGACCTAGAAGCGAGAAAGCGGGGTAGTACCGTATATTTACCTACTGGTATGGTTCCCATGTTTCCAGAGGTATTGGCAACTGGGCCAATGAGTTTGGTACAGGGAAAAGTCTGTTGTGCTTTGAGCTTTGGGATTATTTTAGATGCTAATGGTGGAGTAGAAGATTACACCATTCATCCCAGTTTGATTAAACCTACCTACCGCCTCACCTACGAAGATGTAGATGAGATGTTGCAATTAGGAGTACAAGCAGAACCAGAAATTGCAGCGATCGCCACTTGGGCAAAGAAGCGGAAAGTTTGGCGTTACAATCAAGGTGCAATCAGCATTAATATGCCAGAGGCGATGATTAAAGTTAAAGATGACGATATTAGTATCGACATCTTAGATGATTCCCTATCGCGTCATTTAGTAGCAGAAATGATGATTCTGGCTGGAGAAGTTGCAGCCCGTTACGGTCAAGAACACAACATTCCCTTACCCTTTCGCGGTCAACCACAGCCAGAATTACCCCCAGACGAAGAATTACTCTTGCTACCGGCAGGATTTGTCCGGTCTTGTGCGATGCGGCGTTGTATGCCCAAGAGTGAAATGAGTATTACTCCTGTGCGTCACGCTGGTTTAGGCTTGAATACTTACACTCAAGCAACTTCTCCCATTCGTCGTTATAGTGATTTGCTGACTCACTTTCAACTCAAAGCCCACCTGCGGGGGGAAGTTCTGCCCTTTAGTGCCGAACAACTCAAAGAAGTGATGATGACCGTCACCAGCACCACCCAAGAGGTGACAATGGTAGAACGGCAAACAAATAGATACTGGGCATTAGAGTATTTACGCCGTCATCCAGAGCAAGTTTGGCCAGTCACAGTCTTAATGTGGCTGCGGGAAGACAGCAATTTAGCACTCATCCTGATAGAAGATTTGGGTTTACAGTTACCAATGGTTTTCAAACGTTCAGTCAACCTGGGGGAACAGGTATGTGTGAAAGTTAGCATCTCTGACCCGCAAAAAGATGTGATTCAATTCCAAGAGATAATTTATCAAGAAGCCCAGATAGCAACAAATTAAGTTTTATCTGAATAATTGCTTTTTGAGATTTATGAATCTAAATCAAGCAATAGCGATTAGAAGTAATCATTTTCCAGCATACTTTGAGTTGAAGATATTGTAGTAAATGATGAATCAACTCAAAGTATATACACTGTCATTTTTACTATCAGTGCTGACAGTCACTCATACAACTCGTGCTATTGCTGCTGCGCCATCACTTGCTCAACAGTTAAACCAAGTAGCAAATTGGTTTACTGGTATGTTGGATAATTCTCAACAGGTGATGGGACAGACTACTGTACCACTTATTAGCATTACTAGCTGTAGTGTCCAATTAGACAGTTCAAATTCTCTAACTGATGTCAAAAATATTTACTTTGAACAAGAAAGTTCCTCTTTTGAACGTTTACGCCTTTACTCCTTCAGTCAAGGCAATACTGGAGTAAACTTGAGTATTCGTAGCTTTTTAGACAATACTTTTGTGCGAGGTTTATGTAACGAACCTCAGTCTACGCGAAAAATACCAACTAGTAATTTGCCAATAACCAGTTGTGACTTGAACCTTATTTGGCAAGAGACTGACTATTACAAAGGTAGTAACGAACCTAATGGCTGTCCAGCAGGTTTTGGGTTGAGAGTGGTTTCTAATGTCACTGTCTGGGCAGATCGGATCGATTCTTTAGACCAGATTTTCAACGCTCAAGGTGATTTAGTAGTTAATACACCTATTGAGTTTCGCCGAGTTTATCCCATTCCTGAACCCTCATTGATGTTAGGAATACTTGCGGTTGGTCTTTGGGGGTCAAAAAAAGTTATTCCTAGTAAATTTAAACACAAATCCAAGAAGCATTCTATGTAATTTTACTTCGTCCACACCTCAAAATCAGATTTAGGATGTGGGCGATATTATATCAAGCAGACAACGTCGCCACCAGTTCCTTTAAGCGATCGCGTCCATCTCGAAATACTGACCAACCATCACCGACTAATACAGTTTCTACTTTCTCCAAGGCTGCTAATCTACGAACTGAAGCCACAGCCTCGGCTTTATTCAACAGCTTGTCATAGGGTAGGATACCTAAACTACCAGCTTTGTAGGCTCGCACCAAATCCCCGGTAATCAAGGTAGTTTCTTCTAGTAACAATACCAACTCTCCCGGAGTTTTAGAACCTTGCATTTCCAGCACCTTCAGTCCGGGGACAAACTCATCACCATCAGCTAACCAGCGATCGCACATTAAGGGAAAAGACTCTTTTTCTCCCATAGGCGCGGCTATCTTCGCATAGGTTTGATCAGCAATTTCCTTAGCTGACCGAATATGGTCAGAGTTGGTGATGATAATCCAATCCACACCACCCAAGGATTCCAAGTGATTCCAATCATGATTAGATAGAGCCACAGGATCAATCAAGATGTTACCACCGGGACGAATCCAGGCAATCCCATTGAAATCAATATTTCTCGCCGGGTTGAAATGAGACCAGCCATATAGATCAGGACGGTGTAGAAATTTCATAATAATTCTGGCTCTATAGTTTTGATAGATTTATTCAATAGGTCAGCATCAATAATCTACCATTCAAAGCTGTTTTGGTATATCGAATCAGGGAAATGCAGGCGATCGTATTTATAGCGATTCTTATTTATATGCAATATACTCTGACCTCTCTCCAAACCTCTCTCCTACAAGGAGAGAGGCTTTGAAACTTACTCCCCTTCCCTTGTAGGGAAGGGGTTGGGGGTTAGGTCTATATTGGACTCAACTGCAAACGACTAGATGATTTGCTGATCAACACTTGATTCAAAATCAAGAGTTCTGGAATAATTACCCGCAGTTTTTGCGCCAGAATCTCTATCGTAGAAGCTTCTGTCACCAATCCAGGCACATCATCACTAGTGGCGACCCAGACTTCAGCTTCAGAATCCCAAAATGCGTCCACCTTAAATGTGATTTGTGTCATCATCGACTGCTTAAGAAGTAGTTCAGTTTAAAATATTCACCGCTACATTAGTAATTATGGCAGCGATCGCCTTTCACTCACCATCATATTGCAGATCAACTCTCGGATTTTGGACTTCTGAGGTTAAATTTTCGTGTTTCTACCTCAAAAATTCCTGTTTTTATCTGAATACGGTGGAGATGAGGGATAATAAATAAAGCGGAATATTAATAATTAACCACCAAAAAACAGAAAAATTGATGTATGTTGATTGATAAAATCATCCAAGAACTGCAAGATATTCCAGAAGATAAGTTAGCTGAAATTTACGATGTAATTCACTATTTTTGTCTAGGCTTAAAGGAAGAGTTATCTGCTGAGGAAACACCCACTGAAATAGTAATTGAAGGTATTCACCAAGGCATCAAAGAGGCATTGAGTGGACAAACTATACCACTCTCAGAAATGTGGGAAGGTATTGATGCAGAGTGAACCACCAGCGATTCAAATCGCTCTTACTCCTCGGTTTAAAAAAGATTTACGAGAACTTGCTAAACGTTATCGTTCAATTCGTAGTGATCTACAACCATTAATTGAGCAACTTCAAGCGGGTGAAACTCCTGGAGATAGAATTGCTGGAGTTAAATATCAAGTTTTCAAAGTCCGTCTCAAAAATAGTAATATTCAAAAAGGGAAAAGTGGCGGCTATCGAGTAATTTATTATCTGAAAACTGCTCAAGGAATCATCCTCACTACAATTTATTCTAAATCTGATATTTCTGATGTTAGTAATGACATCATTGAAGAAGCGATCGCTAAATATGAGCAAGAAATGCAAATAGAAGATAACCCGGACTAACGCTACACTGGGCGATCGCTTTTCACACACCATGATTGCAGTTCAAATCTCGGATGTTGGAGTTCTGAGGTTGAAGTTTCGCGTTCTAAGCATGAAGTTTGGTGTTCTGAACTCGACGTTTTTCGTTTCAAACTGGAAAGTTTTAGTTTTGAACTCGACGTTTCTCGTTTCAAGCTGGAAAGTTCTAGTTCTGAACTCGACGTTTCTTGTTTCAAGCTGGAAAGTTCTAGTTCTGAACTCGACATTTTTCATTTTAAGCTTGAAGTTTTAAGTTTTGAAGCTGACGTTTCAAGTTTTAAGCTCAAAGTTTCCTGTTTTTATATCAATACATTTCAGTTAAGATTTTGAGCTAATACTGTTGGTGGGTTTCGCTGTCGCTCCACCCAACCTACTTTTCTACTACCACTGAAAATTTTTACATTAACTAACTGCTTTAATCGGTAGATTAACAATAAAAGTTGCTCCTTTTCCTTCTCCTGAACTATTCGCAGAAACTGTCCCACCATGTAATTCTACTATGTGGCGGACTATTGCTAACCCCAATCCCAGTCCACCAAATTTTCTAGTAGTGGAAAAGTCCTCTTGACGAAATTTATCAAAAACGTAGGGAAGAAACTCAGGTTTAATACCTTGACCTGTGTCACTCACAGTAATTGCAATATGGGCATCAGTTTTTTGTAAGTTGATTTGAACGCACCCCCCCGAAGGAGTGAATTTAACAGCATTAGATAGTAAATTCCACATTACTTGTTGTAAACGCAGTGGATCTCCCAACACATTAATAGAATTAAGGTTAAACATAGCTTGAACTTGAATATTTTTGGCTTCACAAGCTAGGCGTATAGTTTCTATTGCTGCCTCAATAACAGAAACTAGATTACAAGTAGTAATATTTAAAAGCATACGGCCTTGTACGATCCTTGATATATCGATGGCATTGTCTATTAATTGGTATTCAAGCTTGGCATTACGTTCAATTGACTCCAATGCGATCTTAGTTTTTTCTTCACTCAATTTTTTAGATTGCAGCAATCTTACCCAACCTAAGATGGGATTGAGTGGAGTTCGTAACTCATGGGAAAGTCCCACTAAAAACTCATCTTTTAGACGATTGACTGCCTCAGCCTCAGAATGAATATGTAGTAGCTTCTCATTATGTGTTAGCTCTGTATCCATGCTGAACTGGCAAAAAGCTACTATGGGGGGAGATATATTCAACTCTAATTGTGTCCATTGTTTCCGAACTTGAGTTAATAATCTTCCTGTCATTAAATTTTCATCTTGCTCATTTTTCCGCCATTCTTGAAAAGCATCTTCAACAAAGTTAATCAGTCGTCGCAATGGTCGATTTTCGTTCCGCCATTCAGCAAACTGCTCCCAACCTTCTATCAAAGCCTCATGAGCCAAATCAATCCAAACTTCTCCTGTATATTCAGTGTCAGATACTAGCAAGCGACTTTGGATAAGTTTCTCTAGAACATCACTAAGGTCTGAGTTATCACCAGCAACACTCAACAATTCATTTTTCGTTTGTCGCTGTCGCGTATCTTTATCTTCTGCACCAGTACGCACCAGTTTTAAGAAAATTCGCTTGACCCAAGCTTGCTGCTGTTCTGTGAAACTTGCATACAAATTTTCTGCATGACGATTCAACGCTCCAATGACTCCACCTAGTTCGTTAAACTTAGTGACTGTCAACTGGTGAGTTTCTTGATCGCGCTGTTCCCAAAGTTCAGTCAGGGCAAACTGCAATAATGGTAAGCAGCCTTTCTCTTGTCCTAATACTTCTTGCTGAATCGCTCCCAGTAATCCCCTTTCCAGTTGATAACCTTGTAAAATAGCTGGAGATGCGATCGCTTCTTCTAATTCTGCACCCAATAATGGCGGCATATACACAGCCTGTTCCTGAATTAGTTGTGTGAGCGATTCATAGCTTAAACAGTATTCCAGAAAATCAGCTCGCATCGTGGTGACAATTGCTAACCGCCCTTCAGCAACTTGAGTCAACAACTCAATAAATCGCTGTCTCTCTTCTTCCCTAGTACCAAGGGTAAAAATTTCTTCAAATTGATCTACCACCAACAAGCAACGCTCAGAACCAGTCAGCCGAGAAATTACAGGAGATAAACCTGCTGTGTCAATCAGAGCCGAAATTTCCCTAATTTGCGTGCGTTCAAACAACTGGGTAAAGGCTCGTTTTAACTCTGCTAACGGTTCAACTCCGGGCATAATTGGTTCTAAGACTCGCCAACCATTTTTTTCTAACACTGGAATCAAACCCGCCCGCACCACGGAAGATTTACCACTTCCCGACGCGCCAATAATAGGGACAAAATTAGCTTGAGCTAGTTTTTGTTGAATATAGTTAACAACTTTTTGACGACCGAAAAAGAATTTGGCGTGTTGTTTATCAAAAGCTTCTAAACCTCGGTAGGGACATTCTTCACTCACCACCCCAACCGCTACCGGATTTCTCGGCGGATACCAAACCAAAGGAATTGATCTACCGCCACCCATATAAATTGCTTCTTGGCCGCTTCCCTTGAGTTTGCGTGTTACAAAGCTCATCAAATCATTGGCGTTGATTTCTCCGGTAGCTTCATCCGCTTCTGAGTTAGCTAACCCAGCTAACACCACCTGGGTAAAAATTCCACCTTCAGCATCTTCCCGCGCTCTTTCAAACGCACGGGAGGCGGTAATTAAACAATAGTCTTGTTTACTGTTGAATACCGGAAAACTAGACTTGATAAAGCTTCTCTCTAGTAAAGACCCGGCATAACAGCAATCCAACAGTACCACAAGGCTGCTGAGTTGGGATTTACTAATCAGGGTATTGAAATCATCAAAGGCGATCGCATTTTGTCCATCTTTACTACAATCAGATGTCGCCAAATATCCTTTCGGTTCTCCTGTGAGGCTCGTTGCTTCAAAGCCATGTCCAGCAAAATAAATTAATGCTTCTGCACCTTTAGCTTTTTCTAGCAAAAATACTCTCAATGCTTGTCCGAGGTCTTTACCCGTTAACTTTTTATCAGGCGTGACTTGCCAAATATTCTCACTCTCGATTAACTTTCCTGGTAATGGCTGAACATCAAACCGACCATGTTGACTTAGTAGCTGTGTGATTTGTGCTGCATCGTTGACAGCTTTTGGTAGGTTAGTGAAGTTCTCATACTTAGCAATGCCAATTACCAGCGCATATCGAGCCATATTTATTTGGCAGATGTTTTTACGTAATATTACTAGAATAATAACTAAAAAACTAACTGAGGCTCTTAAATGTCAGAAATACAAAGTTTGATTATCAAAGATGATGATCAAGAATACACAATCTATCTAGAATCCAAGACAGCACCGGAAGTAATAGAAGAGGAAGAGCCTGGATACCGTGATGGTCTACCCACGCTGAATATTAAAGATTTTCAAGACAAAATTCGTGGTTATGCCAAATTAGCTGTTGGTGCATTTAAGAACTTACCGGAAGCTGAAGAGGTAACAGTTAAGTTTGGCATCAAGTTGGGTGGTAAAACTGGCATTCCATTTTTGACGGAAGGCTCGGCGGAGAGTAATTTTGAGATTGAGGTTAAGTATAATTTGTCCAAGAAAGTTACATGATATACTTACTCCTTTTCAGAAGACTCAAGTACCAATAAGCTTTGGTTAATGTCATTGCGATCGCTTTGTTTGCAATGACTGTAAATATTGTTACTCATCTATTTCACCTAACCGTATTGAGTGCGATCGCCTTCCATGCACCATAATTGCAGTTATGCTCTGGAAATTCGCTCTCAAAGCTTAAAGAGTCCTGCAATTATTTTTTAATTAAAAACATAAGCATTTTACTGATTAATGACGATAGTCGTAAATCAAGTCAATTAACCCAAGTTTAATAAATTTCACCTATTTTAAAAAATATTTTTTTTGTTATTATCTTGCGTATCAATCCTTACATATCGATATAAAATATTTTATCTTTCCAATCAATAAATCGAGTCAATTTAAACCCTTCAAAATCATAAAAAACATACAAATTTTCCTAATCGCATGAATTATATCATAGCCCCCTCCTCGCTTGCGGGGAGGGGGTTGGGGGTGGGTTTATTGTACCTGAATCAACCAATAAAAACTCTATTTTCTATCTTCATTCCCCAAAAAAAGAGCAACTTGGCAACTATGGGATCACGATTTGTTGTAATCTTAATAAAATCTGTTCAGTTTGGCAAGACCTGTTTCCAGGTGTATTGTCATGCTATTAAAAAATATCGCTCTGATTTGTTGATTTCGCATTGGAACTATTTTATTTGACCAACGTCTTGATGTCAGCAAATACATAAAAGTACACCCTTGTTGGATCTTCTTCCGGAAAACCTAAACAAACCTAAGAAAATCTGGCACATACGCTCTATTGCTTCCTCACAACTCACACACATGAAATCACCTTTTGTCTTACTCAGCTTAATCAGCGCAGTCCTTTTATCGTCTCCAGTCAATGCAGCTAGACTGCAATCATGGAACTTCAACCCAGCTAAAAATCAACTGAGCATCACCACTGATTCTGAAGTTAAACCGAGGGCTTTTTTAATTAATAACCCGACAAGAATTGTCATTGACCTCCCTCACACAAACCTCAAAAGTGATACAATCCGTAAAAGCTTTGGGTCACAAGTAAAAGAAATTCGGGTTGGCAAAGTTGACGATAACACCACCAGAATCGTAGTTGAGTTAGCGCAAGGTTATACAGCTTCTCCAGACAAGTTAATGGTTAAAGGGGAGGCCGGATCAAACTGGATTCTCAACCTGTCGGCAATTGAGAAGAGTGATACTCTAATATCTACTGCCAGTGAAGAAAAAGTTTTTATTCCTATCAGTAATAATTCCAATTTTGCAGGTGTTGTTCCTTTAAATAAAGAAATCTCCCAGCTTGATACTGAAATTAAAAAATTGATGGCTCGCTACAGTTCCCTCTCACCAGGAATGTTTTTCTTGGATATAGAGACAGGAGAATATTTAGACATCAACGGAGAAAAAATATTTCCTGCGGCTAGCACAATTAAATTTCCCATTCTAGTGGCATTATTCCAAGAAGTCGATGCTGGTAGAGTAAAGCTCAATGAAACAGTGGTAATGCGACGTGACTTGATGACTGGTGGTTCAGGAAATATGCAGTATAGAAAAGCAGGGACTAAGTTTAGTCTTTTAGATACTGTAACTAGAATGATGACTATCAGTGACAACACTGCTACCAATATGGTGATTGATAGATTGGGCGGCAAAAATAAATTGAATCAGAAGTTTCGTAGTTGGGGACTGCAAAATACTGTGATTCGCAATCTGCTAGGCGATTTTAAGGGTACTAACACAACTAGTGCCAAAGATTTAGTCCGCGTGGCAGCTTTAATTTCTAATAATAAGTTACTGAGTAGCAGCAGTAACGCCAAAGTTATGGACATCATGGTACGCTGCAAAAATAGAAGTTTATTACCAGTTGGTTTGGGTAAAGGTGCGGTGATTGCCCATAAAACAGGCACATTAGGAAGAGTGCTAGGAGATGTGGGAATTGTGCAAACACCTTCAGGTAAGCGTTACCTAGCAGGTATTATGGTGGCTAGGCCTTTTGGTGACGCAAGAGCAAAGAGTTTTATCAATCAAGTTTCTCGTCTAGTATATGGCTACTTAGAACAACCAGTATCAGCTAGACAGCTATAAAACTGATACAGCAAAACGTTAATTCGGTGCTGAATAATCAGGAGGTATTTCAAAACAGACTCAGCACTCATAACTTACTATGACTGTTGCGTAATTTATTTTTAGACATAAGCATCGGCAGGGTATCCATCACTGCCGATTATTTATTTGTAAATTTTTCCAGCAATCTTCTTGCTGATAGCAGTAATTGAAACATTTAGTTTGGGAATAATACTGGATGAGCCGCAATTGATTTTCAGGGAGCATTTAAATTAAATTTTGTATAAATATTCCAGTATGTTAGCTATCGGGAGGTAATACATAAATGTATGTTGAAGCACTAGAACAGGAAATAACCCTTCTCCAACAGCAAAACGCCGAATTAAAGCAACAATTAGCAACATCCACGCAAGAATCTCATACAACCATCACCCGACTTGAAGGGGAATTAAAAGCATCCCAACACTTTTTGCAATTAGTCTTAAATACATTACCCCAGGGAATTTTTTGGAAAGACAGAAACTCGCGATTTTTAGGGTGTAATCAACGTCTATTGCAAGACGCAGGGTTGGCCTCACCCCAAGACATCATCGGTAAGAAAGATTGTGAACTACCTTGGCAAGAATTTGCCGAAGTTCATCGGCAAGATGATGCAGCAGTGATTTCAAGCAATATTCCTAAGCTTGGCTATGAAGAATCGCAAATAAGAGAAGACGGAACTCAAATTTGGCTCAAAATGAGTAAATTTCCCTTGCATAATGTTGATGGGGAGGTGATTGGTGTTTTTGGTTTTTATGAAGATATCACCGAACGCAAAATCGTAGAAGATGAACGCGATCGCTTCTTCAATATCTCAATGGATATACTCTGTATTGCTGGCTTTGACGGTTATTTCCAGCGCGTGAATCCCGCAGGTGAGACAATTCTTGGCTATTCCCAAGCTGAACTACTGTCAATACCCTTTTTGGACATAATACACCCAGATGACCAAGCAGCTACATTAGCAGAAATGTCAAAATTGAGCGAAGGAGTACGGGTTTTTCGGTTTGTAAATCGCTATCGTTGCAAAAACGATTCCTATCGCTGGCTATCATGGATTGCGGTTGCTTATGATAACTATATCTATGCTGTAGCACGAGACATCACTGAGAGTAAAATTGCTGAAGACGCCCTACGCCAAAAAGAAGCCCAGTATCGCAGCATTTTCGAGACTGTTAGTGATGGTATCAGTGTCATGGATTTAGATACTGGCAAAGTTGTTGGTATTAATCCTGCCTTTTGCCAGATGCACGGCTATTCCGAAGAAGAGATTTTTGGCTTAAGTCCCACAGATTATATTCATCCCGATTCTTTTCATCTATTTGAGAAATTCGTTAAAACAGTTAAGGCTGGAGGTGAGTTTCACTGTGAGGCTATAGACATCCGTAAAGATGGTACTTGTTTCGACATTGAGGTGACAGGGAAACTCTTCAACTACAACGACAAACCTCACATTCTTTCAGTAGTACGCGATATTAGCGAACAGCAAGCTACACTTCGTGAACGCAAACAAATGGAAGCTCGACTTAGACAACAAGCTCAAGATTTAGAACAAACTCTACAAGAACTCAAACACACTCAGTCACAAATAGTTCAGGCGGAAAAAATGTCGAGTCTAGGTCAATTAGTCGCTGGAGTTGCCCATGAAATTAACAATCCTGTGAACTTTATTCACGGTAATCTTAACTATCTAGAAGAACATACACACGACTTATTAAGAATAATTCAGGTATATCAACAACAAAATTTAGCTTATAACTCTGAATTACAGGATTTATATACAGAAATTGACTTTGAGTACATCCAGGATGATTTACCAAAAATTCTAAATTCCATGAAAATTGGTACTCAACGTATCCGCCAAATTGTGCTGTCTTTAAGAATATTTTCTCGTATAGATGAAGCCGAGTTCAAAGAAGTGAATATCCACGAAGGTCTTGATAGTACCTTAATGATTTTGCAACATCGCCTCAAAGATCAACCAGAACATCCAGCTATTCAAGTTATTAAAAATTATGACAAATTACCTTTAGTAGAATGCTACGCCGGACAACTTAATCAAGTATTTATGAACATTATCGCCAATGCTATTGATGCTTTAGAAGAATCAATGATAAAAAATCCTGAAATTTTGATTACTCCACAAATTCATATTCATACCAAGATTATAGATAAAAATTGTGTCTCTATTCGCATCAAAGACAATGCTATGGGGATGTCCGAAAAAATTCAACAACAAATTTTCAATCCCTTTTTCACTACTAAGCCTATTGGTAAGGGAACAGGTATGGGAATGTCTATCAGTTATCAAATCATTACAGAGAAACATGGCGGCAAACTAGAATGTTACTCAACTATAGGAAAGGGAACAGAATTCATCATAGAAATTCCAGTTCGACATTAAGCAGCTATTGATAATTAAAGTGATTAAAGACGGATGCCAAATTTTTCAGTATTTTCAACAAAAAAGCCTCTAATATTAGTCATATTTAGCTCTAATTTTGGACTCCAGTTAAGTAAGTCGGTGGGAATAAACCTAACTATGTTAAGTAATATAAAGTTATTGTGACCGAGTTCGTAGTAAGGACTTCAGTCCTTATTTTAGGACTAAAGTCCTTACTACAAACCTTTAATTATTTACGCCGTTCTACTTAGTTTATTTGCATAGTATTAGTTAAAGTTTACTTATTACTCATCACTACTCTTGGTATTGTGTTAACAACTTGGGAATATAATCATACCCATCGACACCAATAATAGCAATAATTTTAGGGCGATGTTGTTGGAGTAAAGTTTGAAAAACTTCTACTCCAATCTGCCCTTGTAAAATTATTAGTAATCCTGCTGGTTGTCGCCATTCACGCGAAGCTATTTGTTCTAAAAGATACATTCCTAAACAACCAGTGTAAACAGCTTTTTCAAAATTATGTAATTGATAATAAGCTTCAGCCAGATAAGCTAAATTTCTACCTTGCAGATATAAATCACCAGAAATTTGGGCTGTTTTAAAACCATCTTCAAGATATTTAATTGCATTTTGTGAGTCTGCAATTACTAAATAAGCAATACCCAAGCTGCTGAGACATAAAGCTTTACTTTGAATATCACCTAGTTTCTCTGATAACTTTAATCCTTGTTCTAAGTAGTTAATTGCTGTTTCATAGGTTTCTGGTTCTACTTGTTCCAGTTGTTGTGCTTGCATGACTTCGCTGTAACCTAAGTTTACCAGGGCGTTGGCTTCTCCTGTGCGTTGGCTTTGCCCGCCGTAGGCATCGCCTACTTGTCGGCTTAACATTAATGCTCTTTGACTATTATTAATCGCTTCAGGATAATTTTTCTCTTGCACGTAAGTACGGCTTAAGTGATTGAGATTGGCAATTTCACAGGGGCGATCGCCTGAGTTTCTGGCAATTTCCAATGCTTGCTCATGAAAATGTATAGAACGCTTATATTGTCCTAAAGCGCGTTGAGAATATCCTAAAAGTGTCAAAATCCGTGCTTTTTCCTGAGTTCTCGCCACTTTGCTCAATGGTTCATCTAAATAATCTAGAGCATCTCTTAAATAACTACCAGAAAAGGACGCGAAAATCCCACCATAAAGGGGAAAATAGGGACGCTGGGCAAAGGTGCGTAAAATTTGCAGCATGATTTGTGATGCGCCATTACTGTACACTGCTTGACTTTGGAAACCACTTGCCAACTGACTCCAAATGACGGCAAAGGTTAAAAAGGTAGAAATCGATAATTTTGAGCCGGCTTGAATATTGTATGCTTGTTGGTCAAACCAACTAACTAACCCCCGTTGTAAATACTGCAAAATTATCGCTATTTCCACCCAATCGCTGAGGGTGAGATTACTTTGGGTTTCTGCAAATGAAATGGCAGATTGCTCTACTGCTAAGGTACGTAATAATTTTTGGGGTAACTCACTATTAACTTTTTTCGCCCAAGTTCCCCAAGGGCCAGTTTCTCCAGCTACACCACCAAATCCCAGGGCTTGATTTGACTCATACATCCAGCTAACCAAGTGGTCTTGCAACCTTTGCCAAGCAGCTAAACCACGGGTAATGCCTTGGGATATCTGCGCTATATCTTCATTAAACTGGGCAAATTGTTGCAAAGATTTGGATAATTGCTGTAGTTGGGATATATTCAGGGGATTTTTCAGATTGGGGTCAGTCAGACGTAAAAATATAGCTAGACGTTCATCAGCCGCAGCTGTCGTAATTTCTTGAGAGGCGGAGGCGATCGCTTCTGTAGTTTTATTTTGTTCTCTATACCGTTGCCATTGACTTTGAATTGTCTTAATGGCTCGTAAACTCCGGTTAGCCTTAGCTTTTTTCAGTTCATCTGTTTCACTATCTACCTGAGTTTGGATGGCGTTGAGGCGATCGCTCAAACCTAACTCGAAGATTTCTCCCGTGCCAGCTAAGATAGTTTTTTGCAGCATTTGATACACCATCTCTACAGAGCTAATTTTGCCCTGGAGGGTGAGTTGGACAATTTCATCAATCAGTCCGAGATAGCGATCGCGCAATGGCAATGAGTCAGACACTTTAGTTAATAGAGAACTTCACGTCAATTCCCATTCTAGTGTGAGGAGAGCTACTAGTACAAAAAGCCAAAAGGCATTCATGCAAAACAAAGCTTATGCAACACCGAATCCTGTATACTCTCGCACATAGGGAGCTTGGAAACCTAAGACAATATCTTGTTTAGGAATCCCCATATTAGCTAACTCATGGGCAATTTGCAGTTCAGTTGAGTTATGTTGTACCCAAATTTTGCCGTCTTTGATGTCTAGATGCAAGACGCAGCCATGCACTCTACGATCACCATCCCAACCTACGTTCATTACCTGATAATGGTCTTGCTGAATATCGAAAACGGTTTGTGATTCGATTTCTCCATTGGCGATGGGGATGGCAGTATAATTTCTCAGGAGTGTTTGAATGCAATCGCGGTAATTCTCTAGTTTATCCATTTGTTCTTTTTGTAAAGCTTTTTTTACTGCTTCATGAAACAGATCCTTCGCTGCCATAGCATATATAGTTCTTTTACTTTTGCTGACTTTATTTTAGGATCATTACTGGGTATTGACATTAACAGTTATCAGTTATCAGTGAAATACCACACCAATTGGTGGTAAGCGTTAGTGGTGGGTCTAAATCCCCCACTATCCGCCTGTTTACTGTTCACTGATTGAACCCGTCACCTCACCAACTGCGCGGCGGAGTTAAAAAACTGACGACACAATCCTTTAGTAATCAAAACTGTTGTGAGTAAGTTAGCAAAAGCCACCATAAAAATAATCACAATTTCGTAGGATACAGCCTCTAGGGGTGTGATACCAGCTAGTAACTGTCCCGTGGTAATTCCAGGGATAGCTACCATTCCCACTAAAATCATTTGGTTAATTGTCGGTAGTAATGCGGCGCGGATGGCTTCCTTGCGGTATTGACTCGTGGCTTGTTGGGGGGTTGCGCCTAAACTTAAGTGCGTTTCGATTTCGTTGGGAAAGGTGTTCATACTGTTAACTAGACGTTCACCAGCGATCGCAGCTGCATTCATCCCATTTCCTAACACAATCCCCCCCAGAGGAATGAGATAGCGCGGTTCGTACCATTTATCTGGTTGAATGATTAAGAAGTTGGTATACAGCAATGTCATCAGGGTACTGACAAAAATTGCCCCCCAAACCAAAGGCAATACACCAGGAATCTTTTGACTGATGCGATTTCGTGAGACAATCGCCGTAATCGTCAGCATAACTACTAAAATCGCCAAAACTGCCCAAGAATTGTTTAAAGCAAAGATGAAGTCTAATATGTATCCCAAAACAGCTAACTGTAGGATGGTTCTACCAGTGGCGATCGCTAAATTTAACTCTAGTCCCAATCTTTCCCAAGCAGATATCCCAATAGCGATCGCCATTAATCCTACAGCAATCACTAAATCAACCAAATCCAACTTGATTAAATCCTGCATTGGTTATTTATCTCCTCAGAAATACAGGTGATAGGTGACAGGTGATAGGTGACAGGTGATAGGTGACAGGTGACAGCGAAGATGGAAGGAAAGTCTTCCTTTATGCCCAATCCCCAGTCCCCAGTCCCTAATCCCCAATCCCCAGTCCCCAATCCCCAATCCCCAATCCCCAATCCCCAATCCCCAATCCCCAAAATAGTCAGTTTGCAAACAGGCACTCATAATTTACCACTGATCCAAGTTTTACCCATAAAATTATTCCGGTAATAACCCCTGATTAATACGTATCTAAGGTGACAGTCTTTGCTAGCTTGTTTGAGAAAAATTCCCTGTGCAAAAATTGACAGTCGTAGTGTATCTTTTGTATCTTCAGATAAAATGAAAACTTTATGATCCAAAGCATAAATTTTGTTCCAGCTTTTGATATCAAGCAGCAATATGCCTCTCTAGAAGCAGAAGTTAGTGCGGCTGTGGTAGAGGTTCTGGCTTCTGGCCGCTATATTGGCGGCCCTTTAGTGGAAAGTTTTGAGCAGCAATTTGCTAATTATCACGGTGTAAGTGATTGTGTAGCTTGCAACTCAGGCACTGATGCGTTATATCTGGCACTACGCGCCTTAGAAATTGGTGCAGGTGATGAAGTTATTACTACGCCTTTTACATTTGTCGCCACAGTCGAAGTGATTATTTCTGTGGGTGCGAAGCCAGTGTTTGTAGATATAGATGCAAAGACGTTTAATCTGGATTTGCAACAAGTCGCAGCAGCAATTACACCCCAAACTAAAGCGATTATCCCAGTGCATCTATTTGGACAGCCTGTGGATATGACAGAACTGATGGCGATCGCACAATCTCACAATGTAGCCGTGATTGAAGATTGCGCTCAGTCTACAGGCGCGATTTGGGATAATCAAAAAGTTGGCAGTATTGGACATTTTGGTTGCTTTAGTTTCTACCCTACCAAAAACCTGGGTGCTTGCGGTGATGGTGGAGCGATCACCACTAATGATCCGATGCTAGCTGCTAAGGTGCGGATCATTAAAGAGCATGGACAAAAAAACCGCTATCAATATGAAGAAATTGGGGTAAATAGTCGTTTAGATGCCATACAAGCCGTAATTTTGCAGATTAAGCTGCGTTATCTCGATCAATGGAATCAACAACGTCAGGCGATCGCCGCTTATTATCAACAATTCCTCACTCAAATTCCCGGTATCATTGCACCGCAAGAATTAGTTGGTGGTGTGAGTGTATGGAATCAATACACTATCCGCGTATTAAGTGAGGGACAAAATGGTGCTACCGCCACACACCGCGACTCGGTACGCAATCAACTGCAAGCAAAGGGGATAGGTTCAATGGTTTACTATCCTTACCCTTTACATTTACAACCAGCCTATCAACATCTTGGCTATCAGCCAGGACAATTACCAGTAGCAGAGCAAATTTGTCATGAGGTGTTATCTTTACCCATGTTTCCAGAATTAACACCCCAGCAGCAAGAACAAGTAATTTATGCTTTAAAGGATATTCTGGTGTAGAGGGACTGGGGACTGGGGATTTTAGATTTTGCGGAAAGTTCTGTAGGCGGGTTTCCCGCCATAGGAAACTTTTCAAGACGGATTTTAAATTTTGGATTGAATAATCTAAAATCCACTCATTGCAAATCCACTCATTGCAAAGCTGGGGACTGGGGACTGGAAAGACTTCGTTCCCAATACCCCACTCAGCACTCAGCACTTACTACTCAGCACGGGCTAAACGCCCCGCTACCGCTACCGCTACCGCTACCGCTACCGCTACCGCTACCGCTACCGCTACCGCTACCGCTACCGCTACCGCTAACAGCACTCAGCACTCAGCACTCAGCACTCAGCACTCAGCACTCAGCACTTTTGTATTTGCCAAAGCTTCTACTAAACCACGCACAGCAGCAATCATCGCCACTTCGCTATTGAGTTGGTTGATTGCAGAACCGACACCCACGCCAGCCGCACCAGCTGCGATCGCCAATGGTGCAGTCACGTTAGAAATGCCAGAAGCACACAATACTGGAACTGAGACAGCACGAGAAATTTCATAGGCTGCGGCTAAGGTAGGAGCAGCTTTTTCAATTAATCCCAAGCTTCCAGAGTGAGATGGCTGGCTGCTAGTACCGCCTTCAGTTTGAATGATGTCTGCACCAGCTTTGACTAGTTCTTCAGCTAGTTGTACCTGTTGATCTAGTTCAAGAATATGGGGAACAGTCACAGATAAGGTAATTTTTGGTAGGAGAGCGCGGGTTTGATATGTTAATGCCAAGACTTCCTCGGCTTCAAATTTGCGTCCTTGAGCGTAAAAAGCATCGAAATTACCGATTTCAATCAAATCTGCGCCAGCAGCTACGGCTGAAACAAATTTTTCTGGTTCTACTGCGGATACACAAACGGGTAGGTTGATTAATTTTTTAGCTAGCTGCACTAAAACAGGATCAGCTGCAATATCTACAAAAGTTGCACCACCTAGTTCAGCTGCTTTCACAACGGCTGCGACACGATCAGCATCAAAGTTGTTCAAACCGCTAATAACTTTCAGGACACGGTGGTTAGTAAATGCACTGTACAGTGTAGAAGGCATTGCCATAGTTGTTCTTTTGAAGCTACGAAAATAACCTCTATTTTACAGCCCCTTAGGGACTTCCAAGTAAAAAAATATCCTGTGGCTTTGATGGCAGGAAAGCAGGGGGAGGGATAATCGTTTTGATTTCAAAAATTTGGATAATTTATTTTTTGGAGTTCCCTAATCTCAGTACAAGGGACTCTATGCAAAGTTTCAGCTAAATTACCTCAACTGTTAGAGTTAAGATATCATCTGTTTAATTTCAGTCAAGCATTCTATCGGGTTTCAGCAGCATTTGTATTCACAGGGCATAGCAGATTAATTGGACACATTGCTACAATTTAGTAATTTATAATCTCTCCCAAGCAAGATTATAAAAACAAAAATATCAGTATTTATATAAATATAGAGAGAGAAAGTTTTTGCCAAAAATATCTAAGTTTTTATAATCTTAAAGTCAATTTTTAAGTCTATTTTTGACTAAAATTAACATATTAAGATTATTTTTAGCTGTTTACCCAAATAAAAAAATGAGTTTTAGAGATTGGGCAACTAGGGTAATATTAATTTCTCTAGTGTTCTTGGCTTTGAGTATGGCACTGTTGATTGGGGAATTAACTAAACTAAAAACTAATACAACAACATCAGAGTCGGCAGCGATCGCCTGGAGTTCATACCCCCAAGCAAAATTACAATCTGATCAGATCCTAGCAGAAAAATCTCAAAATCTGCTCAAATCTTCTACAAATAATGATCAGAGTAGAGGTAGATATGAAACTACAAAAGCTTTTAGCAAATACAACCCTCGATATGTAGTGGCGGCGGTGCATCCTAGCAACTATGGAGAAAGGTATAGTACAGATGCAAATGGTATAGTTTTAAATAATCAACCTATTATTGTTATTCACGAAACTAGTAATAGTGCATCCAGCGCGGTGAATTTTTTTCAAACACCCCATGAAGATGAAAATGTGCAAGCGAGTTACCACGCCATCATTGCATTAGATGGAACTGTGATTTATCTTGTCCCTCCCCAATATCGAGCTTTTGGTGCAGGTAATTCTGTTTTTGATGGCTTAGATGGGGCTGAAACCGTCGAGACTAAAGCTAATTTACCCCCATCTGTGAATAATTTTGCTTACCATGTTTCCTTAGAAACACCACCAGACGGACGCGGGAATAATTTCTTAAAATCTCATAGTGGCTATACGGAGGCACAATATCATTCTTTAGCTTGGTTAATTGCCCAAAGTCAAGTTCCAGGCGATCGCATCACTACCCATAAAGCCGTAGACCGTTCTGGAGAAAGAGTTGACCCTTTAAGTTTTGATTTTGATAAGTTTAGGGGTTTACTCGATACCTATCGTCAGGTTAATCCAGTCTATTCAGCATCGCCACAATAGTAGACAAGGGGACTTCAGCAAAATACTGCTGCTGAAATTGTTCTTCGCTGATGGCGGCTAAAAACTGTGCAACTGCTACATCACCCTTGGTTTCGGAGACAGTGCTGGGATTCCAACTAACTTGCAAATCACGGTCTTGTCTTGTGACAGTGAATCCCCAATATTTTAAAGCTTTAATTCCCAAAAATAAGGCGCGATCGCTAATCTTTAGTTTCTCTAAAATTTGGACACGGGTAAATAGTTGATTTGTCCGGCTGAGGTATTTAGCAATACCAACTAAAGTTAGCCAAATTTCTGTTGGTGGTTGAGGATGAGGTTTAGACCAAGCGATCGCTAATTGTTGATTATTATATAGACATCGCCGCCACCAAGCGCGTAAATCATCCCAATGAGTAGGGCATTCTTCTAGGATGAGGGATTGGGGATTGGGGACTTGGGGGGGAATGGGGAGGTTGCGCCAATCTAGGATATGTGCAGAGTTTTGGGTGTTGAGTTCTGAATTTTCACTAGGACGAACGGCAATTAATCTGATTTCGTAGCGTTTTTTGTAGGTGTTGTAGTCTAATTCTGCAATGCAATCACACTTACCTAGGGGTAATTCTTCTTTGTAGTGTCCCCACCAAATCCCAGGAAAGGGATTTTTGGTAGAATCATCGCGAATATTAAAATCAGTCTTAATGTACTGTACTTTTTTCCCTTGCCAATCTTGCTGATTACGATGCCAAGCATTTTCAAACCAGCAGTTTTGAATGAATAATTTGGGTACAGGGTTGCCCATCCCACAAGGTTCTAGCAGTTTCAGTTCTAAAAATAACTCTTTACCTAAATCGGCTACCGTGACTACTATATCTGCTTTGACTGTGGGAGTGAGGTTGATACCACCCAAAGATTGCCGCAATTGTTGATTAATCGCATCCCTAAATAAAGGAATATTCTCTACTGGTAAACTCAACCCAGCCGCATAGGGATGTCCGCCAAAGCGATGCAACAAATAAGCTTGGTCTTTCACCAACTGGTATAAATCGACGGAGTTTACCGAACGGGCAGAACCTCTTGCTAGGGGAGTGGGGGTAGAATTTTCAGTAGTCCCTTCTGTACTTAACAAAATAGTTGGGCGACCGGTTTCTTGGGCGACTTGTCCGGCGACTAAGCCTAAAACACCCGCCGGCCATTGGGGGTCTTCTAGGACAATGACGCTAGTGGTGGAGAGGTCTAACTGTGTGAGTTTTTGGGCTACTTGCGCTTGTACGTCTTTTTGTAGAGATTTGCGCCTAGTGTTGGCAAGTTCTGTAACTTCTGCTAATTCGTTGCAGTGTTTCACATCCCGACTGGTGAGTAATTCCACGCAGAAACTAGCATCGCCTTGGATGCGACTGACGGCGTTGATGCGGGGGCCTAAACCAAAGGAAATATCTGTGGGGCGATCGCCATTTTTCTGGCATAATTCCAATAATCGCCCTACTCCTGGTCTACGACGCATGGCTGGCGGTTGTTGCAAATCAGCTTGCAGTCGTTGAATACCCAATTGTGCTAAATATCGACAATCGCCAGTTAACTGGACTAAATCGGCAATTAACCCGACTGCGACTAAATCTAATAAATTCTCTAAGGGGTCTTGGGGAATACTAGGTAATTTTTGATAAAGGGCTTCAACTAACTTATAAGCCACCGCCACCCCAGACAAATGAAACAATTGATGATCCTGCGGTAAATAACGAGGATTAATAATTGCTGTAACTGGTGGACGTTCTGCAGGTAAAGTATGGTGGTCTGTCACTATCACATCTATACCTAATTTTTGGGCATAGATAATTTCATCAATATTTGTACTGCCAGTATCGCAAGTAACTATTAATTTACAACCTTGTTTTGCTAAATTATTTATTCCTCGTTCATTTAAACCGTGGGATTCTTTTAAGCGATTGGGAATGTAATAAGTTAACTGTTGATGTTGAATGAAAAATTGTCCTAAACCATCCCACAGTACAGATGTAGAAGTGATACCATCCGCGTCAAAGTCTCCCCAAATGGCTATTTTTTCACCTGCATTGCGTGCCTGTTGCAAGCGTGCCATTGCTAGTTGCATTTCTTGCTCAAACTCAAAGGGGCTAGCTGGTTGATATGTTTTATGGTTAATAAAAGCAGCTAATTGTAATTTATCTTTAATGCCACGCTGCCACAATAATTGAGCCGCAAATAATCCCTTTGATGCAGGCGTATGCTGCTTTACTAATTGGATAAACCACTCTGGGGGTTGTTCAGGCGTTGTTAAAATCCACTGCATTAAATTCATTCAAAATTAAAATCAAGTTCGTAGTAAGGACTTTAGTCCTTATTTTTGTCTATAGCTTCTATCTGATAAATGATGATGCCCCATTCCCAATTAAATTGATACTTCTTGAATATTAGCGAGATTTGGTAAAGAGTTTTGAGTATTTGCTTCTTCAGTAGTGGGAATACGATCGCACTTCATGGCAAACTGACAATAATCACAGGCTTTGTTTCCTACCAACACTTGGGGAAATGGCTGGTTTTGTTGATAAAGTGCTAACCAATTAGTTAATTTATTTAACAACTGATGAAGTTTTTTAGCTGTTTTTTCGTGTTCGCTAGTGCTGTAAGTAAATTTAAGATTTTGCGGTTTACCTTCAGACTGGATAAACCAATAGGTCATAGAAATATTTTCTGGCAAGTAGGTACTAGTCTCCGCTAAGACGTACATATATAAGCGCGTTTGCCAATTTTGGGCTAACTTGCGTTTATCTGGAGGTTTGGGATAAGTTTTCCAATCTAAGATTTGGGCTTGTTGGGAATCGCCTATGAGTAAATCATAAATAACTGTCAGTAAATAATCTTGCACTTGCAGGGTGCGGTAATGTTCACTTTCACGGAAAGTTTGCTCATCCTTTGTAGGTTGAATAATCTCTGGTGCTGCATCCGCAAAAGCAGACATCCAACTTTGTAGTTTTATATCTGTTGCTAAAAGATGATGAATTGGTAAACCCATTTCTCGCTGCTGCATCAGCAAGTGAAAGCGACTACCTAAAGTCTGGCGTTCTTCCTGTTCAGGATCTAAAGGCGAGTTGAGTTGTTCTAAATAAGTGTGCTGGAATTTACGCGGACAAGTCTCCAGTAAATTGAGATGTCCTTGAGACAGCCTTAATAGTTGAGTAGGAGTGATCAGCATTCTCCTATTTTAGAAGCGATCGCCCAACTCTGCGCCCCCTGCAATGAGAAAAGGGGAAAGAATGAGTCTAACTTGTTCACTTCATCCTTTCCCCTTTTTATGTACCTGATGCTTATTTAATGTTAGCCCGTGCATCCCTCACTGCGGCAACAAAAAATAATCCTGTCAGAGGAATACTCAAAGCTAAGATAATTGAAGTGATTTGGACACCTAAATCTGGCTGTCCCGAACTTAATTCAAACACTGAACCAACAGCCGCGATCGCTGTTACACAAGAGCTTCCTAGAAAAAAACCGCTTTTTGGAGTTAAATACACTACTAGACCACCCTACGCTACTGGTTTGACTGCTTGATATGAGAAGCCATTTTTAGATAACTCCTGCGCCAAAGTCAAGGAGTTTTCCACACGATCTACAAACACTACCCCATTGAGGTGATCCATTTCATGCTGAATGCAGCGTCCGAGTAAGTCAGTTGCTTTCAGGGTTTGGGGACGGCCATTTTCATCTTTATAAGCCACTTCCACCACTTCGGGACGTTTTACATCCAGATATACGCCAGGAATGCTTAAACACCCTTCCTGAGCCATAGAAACGTCGCGGCTGACTTGTTTGATGGTGGGGTTAATCAATATCAGTGGTGGATTCTCAGGTTTATCGGGTTCGCAGTCGATAACTATAAGTTGTTTATGAACTCCTACTTGGGGTGCAGCCAAACCTATCCCATCACTGCTGTACATGGTTTGTAGCATTTCGCGTATAAGTTGACGAATTTCATCATCTATTTTGGTGATGCGTTTTGCAGGTTGACGCAAGACGCGATCGCCTAGATAGTGAAGTTGCAAAGGTGGGTTTTTTAACTTTTTTTTCTCAACAGCAATTTCAGAAGGCATGACTCTCGATGGCTAGATTGTGAAAATTCCTATTAATTTAATTCTATCAATAGGCTGGGGATTGGGAATTGGGGATTGGTTGTTGACTTCAGCAATCAGCACTTTCATTTTGAATTTTGTACACCTGCGGAGAACCCGTAGGATATTTTGAACTCACCAAAGGGGTGATCTATGTTTAAATTTCTTACAAAACTTGACTATCTACTAAAAGAAACTTTCCTGGGGTTGCTGCGCGGTGGTTGGATGAATTGGGCGGCTGTTAGTACGGTGACTGTATTATTATTTTTGTTTGGTTTGAGTTTGCAGACTTCTTGGCAAGTGGAAAAACTCCTCAACCAATTCGGTAGTCAGCTAGAGGTATCAGTTTATCTGGATTCTGGTACACGCGCTCGAACTATTGAAACACTGGTGGTGCAAATGCCAGATGTGGTAAATGTGCAAACTATTACTAAAGAGCAAGCTTGGACTAAGTTAGTTAAGGAAATGGGAATTTCTGATATTGATGGTGCGACGCAACAACTAGGAGAAAATCCTTTGGTTGATGAGATGAAGGTGAAAGCACGTAACCCTCAAGTTGTCCCTAATTTAGCTACGCAACTGGCTAAGTTACAGGGAGTGGAGACGGTGCAGTATATCGATGAGGCGGTGAAACGCATTGCACAGTTACACCGGGGGTTAAATTTGGTGACATTGACAATTACAAGTATTTTGACATTAACTGCGATCGCTGTCACCACTACTACCATCCGTCTGATTGTGTTAGCGCGTCGCCAGGAAATTGAAATTATGCAGCTAGTGGGTGCAACTGCGGCGTGGATTTACCTACCATTTATTTTACAAGGAATTGCCTTTGGTTTAGTTGGTGGTGCGATCGCTTGGAGTTTCATTTCTGTTATCCAACAGTTCATCAGTCAGTTACTCACCAATCAACCAGAATTTATTCAATTTATTACCAACGGGTTACAACTTACTCCTGCACAAATTTTACTCTTACCCTTAACTCTGTTAGGTTTTGGTGCAGTTGTGGGATTAATTGGCAGTTTATTTGCTGTCAGACGTTTTGCTAAAAGTTAAGAAACTGTACTTACTCTTTATTTTTGTCAAAAATCATACTAAATCTCTATACTACGACGCGAAACCCAATACAATTACTACGGTAATTTGGTACACCACTACCACGATAGCTACTCCGAGATAAAGCTGGTGCATATAGCCAAGAACCACCACGCAATAACCTAAAACTTTGATTTCCAGCAGTTAGCCAAGCACTACCATCCGTAGGTGCGCCTTGGTAATTCTTATGTAAGTAATCTTGACACCACTCATAAACATTACCGTGCATATCATATAAACCAAAAGTATTGGGGGGAAAACTATTGACTGGTGTTGTCTGTTGGCGAAATCTACCTTTGGGCGCAAAAGCATACGTCTCAATTCCTTTATAGTTAGCTAAGTCAGTGGTAATTGTTTCACCAAAGTGAAAGGGTGTAGTAGTTCCTGCACGACACGCATATTCCCATTCTGCTTCGCTAGGTAAACGATATTTGCGTCCTATCTTTTGTGATAACCTGGCACAAAATTCTTGTGCATCTTGCCAAGATACAGTTTCTATCGGTCTATCTGCACCTTTAAATGTTGATGGTTGAGGATTCAAGGATTGTTTTACTTGAGGCAAAGCTGCTACAGCTTGCCATTGTGCTTGAGTTATGGGAAACTTACCCATCAAAAAAGGTTGGATAGTAACTTGGTGCTGTGGATGCTCGTTATTATCTGCTTTATCGTGTGGCGAACCCATCAGAAAACTACCGCCAGGAATCGACACCATTTCTAAAATGATGCCATTACCTAAATCTTCTAAAAAAAAGTTTGCACTTTGAGATTGACGGCTAATTTCTTTTCCTCTTTCATCCACTGTAAATACATCAAATTTAAATATTTTTAGAGGTAACCCGTTATTTGTTCGACTTGATTGAACAGGTGTTGATGGCTGTTGAGATACAGGTTTCACAGGGGGTGATAGTGGTTTAGGTACAGGTTTGACAGGTATTAATTGCTGTTGAGATAAAGGATTTACAGAGGGCGATGGTGGTTGAGGAACTGATAAAATAGTGGGTGCAACTTGAGTTGGATAATTATTCAAATCTTGTAAAACTTCTGCTGCTGATTGATATCTTTCTCTAGGTAAATGTTTGAGTAATTTATCTAAAATTTGCCCTAAATTATCACTAACACTAATGCCTTTTTCTTGTGAAATATCTCGCCACAACCACTGAGCATTATAGGCATCATAAAGACGATCAAATAAATTACCAGAGGCATCTTGTCCAGCTAAACATTGAGTTAACAGCCGCGCACAAGTTGCACCCAAGGCATATAAATCACTAGCCGGAGATGCAAAACCTGACATTTGTTCACTCGGTGCATAACCAACGGTAAAAATTCCTGTGGCTTGTCTGGCTAGACTCGTTTGGGTGACTTGTTTTGCTCCACCAAAGTCAATTAACACCAGTTTGCCATCACTCTGGCGGTGCATGATATTTTCTGGTTTAATATCTCGGTGGATGACATTGCGATCGTGGATAAATTGCATAACTGGTAATAAATCAGCAAGAACTTGGCGAATATTTTCTTCTGTAAAAGTTTGTTGTCGCAGTTCTGCTAATAAAGTCTGTCCTTGGATAAATTCTTGGACTAAATACAAGCTTGAACCTTGTTCAAAATAAGCCATGAGTCTGGGAATTTGGGAGTGATTTTCTCCCAGTTCATACAGGCGTTTTGCTTCTTGTTTGAATAATTCTGCTGCTTTGGCGAGTGCAGCAGTCCCTTGAACTTGGGGAAAAAATTGTTTGATGACACAAGGATCATCAAATCTAGTTATGTCTTGGGCTGCGTAAGTTTTGCCAAATCCGCCTTCTCCTAGTAGGTTTAAAACACGGTAGCGGTTGACGAGTAGGTTGCTGAAGTTGCTGTGTCCGCAAGTCAGGCAAAATTTATTACCGTCTGGGTTGAAGGGGTTAGAGCAATTAAGATTTTGGCAGATTTGCATAACTTAGAGTTACAGCAAGTTTATTGTGAATAGTATACTAATTTCCCTGCCAAACTTAAGTGTGTCATTAGGAAATCGGGACTAAAGTCCTAACTACGAAGCAATAAGTCAGGACTTACGCATTGACAAATTAAACAAAAAATGCAGTAGGACGAATTGGTCACATCTCGGCTCAATACCAAGTTTGGATAAACCTAATATAAATTTTTGGGAAAATGTCTCGAATCAATGACTTTGCATAAAAGTCTCATGTAACATCATAAATTAAGTATAATCACTGTATGGTCATTGACCCATACCCATAAAACATGAAGAAAACAAGCTTTTTTGGTTTTCAAGTTTTTACATTGGGTTTAGCTAGTGTGGCAATTTCTGCAATTTCTGCCCATAGTGCTACAGCCGCAACAATTAATCTTACATTCACGAAACTATCAGGTTTAACTGGCGGCACTCCACAGGGAACAGCTGTTTTCCGTGCTGATTTATCTGATCTAGGCTTCGACATCAGTTCTATAACAATTGCTGATAGCAATAGTGCTAGTGGGGGGTCAGGTAGCGAATTTAGTGGTTTTGATTTAGATGGAATCAAGCTCAGTAACACCTTAATTACTGATGCCTCGCTCATCAACACTTTGCCCAGTTTGAGTGTGTTCAATTTTAGTCCATCTGGAACAATTTTTACACCTGGAACTCAAAGACCTCCAGTTGCTCCCACACTATTTGGTACTAGTGGAGGTACAATCGACAACACTATTGCTACATTAGGTGATTTTGACGGTAATTCTACAACTGGTGCTTCAGCAGCAGGCTTCGCTAGTTTAGGTGATGGTGGTAAAGTTGGATTTAACCTGACCAGTCTCGTTTCTACAACTGGGCTGCTATACCTTTACATTGGAGAAGTTGGTGACAATGGTGAAGTCGCAGACGGTCAAATAACAGTCTCCAGCAATCCTATAAGTGTTCCAGAGCCTTCTAGTTTAGCAGCTTTATCTTTGATGAGTATTGGGTTGACAGCACTTCGTAGAAAGAAAATGAATGCTGTGTAATTTGGAGTTGAATGATATATTCGGTAAAAAATATAACATAGGTGCAATGTACCTATGTTATATTTTTTTACTGGATATTGCTAGTAGGGGTAGATATGGGTATCAGTTAGGTTGAGGGGAAGAGAATACTTTCCCTCAACCTAACTGTAGCTGAAGCTGGCGCAGCTTCATGGATTTGTAGAAAGCATTCATGAGCAGATTCCTACCTCTGCAAATGTCTCATTGCAGAGGTAGAAGCAATTTTAATTGCCGATTACACTTTTTTCTAAAAAGGTATAATCTCTAGAATGTATTAAAAATGACGGTTGACTAAGAAGCAATCTCTGATTTCCTGAAAGTGCTTAGGTCATGTAAGTATATTTTCTAAACCATACTGGAAGATTGATTTTTCCTACGTTAACGTATATATTGCTTCCCATCTTTTGCCGCTAAAGTCTTTATCTCACAATGCGGTTTGATATTTTTACTATGTCTACCCAAACAATCGAAAGCATATACACAGATGGTGCTTGCACCGGTAATCCTGGCCCTGGGGGTTGGGGTGTTGTTGTCTATTTCAGTGATGGCTCAATTCATGAAATGGGTGATGCAGCCAGTCATACTACGAATAATAAGATGGAAATGCAGGCTGCGATCGCCGCTTTACAATTTCTCCAGTCCTCTCGACAAACTGAACCTGTTACCCTTTATACCGATAGCGAATACTTGATTAATTGCGTGACTAAATGGGTGAAAGGCTGGAAACGAAAAGGCTGGAAAAAAGCAGATGGCAACCCAGTTCAAAATCAAGACCTGCTAGAAACTCTTGATGAACTCAATACCAAGCAGGTTAACTGGCATCATGTGCGCGGTCATTCTGGTAACGTAGGTAACGAACGTTGTGATGTAATTGCTCGCAGCTTTGCAACTGGCAAAATCCCATCTCTACAACAACTATCTAGTTCTAATGCTTACAAATCTTTACTTAATAACAATGAAAATATTGTATCAAAAGTACCTAATCATGTTAAAACCTCTACAATAGTTAACAAAAAGACACAAGAAATCGCTACTTCCGCATCAAATACAACTGCTATGGAACCATCTACCGCACACGCTGCGGCTACAGTCGAAGAACAGCCACCGGAACAAAGGGTTGAACAACTCCGTAATTTAGTTGAAACTCTACGTATTGCTGACGAAATTGCCGCTAAAGGCTACCTAATTACCAGTTCTGAATTAGCTTACTTGATGGATGTCCATGCTAGTGCTGTCACCAGTCGAGGAGACCAATGGCGATGGCGAAATTGGATAGTCTCAAGAGTACGACGTGAAGGAAATCAAATTCTCTGGGAACTAGAAAGAGGCGATCGCCTAGGAGGTGAAGAAGAGTGAGGGAGTGCTGAGTGCTGAGTAAGTGAGTTAGGAGGGAAAAGTGTTGAGTCAGGGAGTCAGCGAGTAAGAACTGTTCAATAATCACAACTCAACACTTACATATTCTTGTAATACTTCACTACTCATAACTCAGCACTCAGCACTCAGCACTCAGCACTCAGCACTCAGCACTCACTCACCGTATTTCCTACCTCGCCACTCTTTCGGCTGACGCAACGCAGATAAGAAAATTCTTACTACTGCTAGAGGATCAGCGAAGGGAGAAAGCCAAAATAGCCAGCTACCTTGAGCATTTTTAAAATCATAGGAAGGTGCGATCGCTAGTAACATGGCAAAGCGAATCACCACCAAGAATAAATTCAATCCCAATAGGCACAGTAGAGGCAATGTCCCAGGTAGGGGAAGCAGTAACCCAAGTAAGAAGTAACCCAGTAAAATTACTAGGGGTAAACCCTGAACTGACGACAGTAACCATAAGTCCCCCCAAACTTGAGCAGTAGGTGAAGCATCTTTGAGGTCGAGACTGCGCCCCCATTCTTTCCACGTTTCTAATGCTCCCTCATACATCCTGACTTTTAATACCTTCGCACCATCTAAAAAACCTACCCTAAAGCCTTGAGCGGCAATATAACGTGCTAAGGTCACATCATCACAAAAAGAACTGCTAGCACTGCTATAACCACCTACAGCAGCCAATACAGACCGACGGCACAAAAAGCACTGTCCATTGGCCATAACTCTCTCTGGCTGGTCTGTAGTGATTCCGGCTGGGTCGAAGCGATAAAGCAAAGTCATTAAGAGTGCAGGTTGCAGCCAACATTCTCCGGGATACTTGAGGATAAACTGAGGTGAGAGGGAAACTAAGTCGTAACCCTGTGCTACTGCTGTTTTTACTAAGCCAGCTACTAAGCTAGGATGCGGTTCTGTATCTGCATCCATCCCTAAAAACCATTGACTATCTTCTGAGCTATATAAAAATCCATTATGCAATGCCCAAGGACGACCCACCCAATTAGCAGGTAAAGGATCATCATTAATGAGACGAAAGCGGGGGTCTTTCTGCTGTGCCGTTTTTACTAAGTCAGGAGTCCCATCTTGGGATTTACTATCTACGACAATAATTTCTCGAACTTCGTAACTCTGCTGACTCAAACCAGCTAACAAGGGACTAATTCGCAAAGCTTCATTCAGTGTAGGGACGACAACGCTAACACTACCCAAAATTTCCGGTGTTGGTTGTTGGGGTTGAATGGGGGGATTGCGTCTTGGCCCCTTAACTAGACGCGAAAGCAGTATCGCTGTTGCAGGTAGTTGAATAAGTAAGAACAATAGCGATAGGGAGCTTTCTATGATCAAAGCGTTGTCCACAGTAAAAATATTGTGCAATTGAAATCGTAACAATAACAAAGATTTATTTTCGCTTGAATTGGGCATTGGGTATCAGGCATCGGGCAGAAAAAAGTCAAGAGTCAACACCTCGGCTACGCTCGGTGTTGACCCTGAGCGTAGTCGTTCTCTACGTTCGCGGAGCGTGTCGTAGACAGAGGCTGCGCCAACGCGTAGCGTCTCCGATAGGCGAAGGGTCAAAAGTCAAAAATTATTCACTGCGTGAAGCTAACGCGTAGCTTGCTTTGCTACGCAGGCGTAAGCCTACTCCGGAGGAGTATAATTTTGAGTTTTGAATTGGTTTGTCCCCAGTCCCCATTACCCCTTATCCCCAGAGGGGGCCCCGAGTTCCCCAGTCCCTAATTCACTTTCTTTACTTCAACGCAACTTTAACGCTAGCTACGGAGATTTCATTTGTGACTGCTCCAACAGCAATTTGAGATGGGGAAACTGTCGCTTTCCACCATAAAACTACTGCTGGTGCTACACCTAAGACAAAACCCAATAATACGGGAATAGAAAAGCCAGCCGCTAAACTCATTACAGTCGCAAAACCAAAGTTGCTTAAATAGATAGCTAGGGGTAAATTTAACTGCGATCGCTCAAATTGAATGGGGTTATTTCTCCACAACAATGCAGCTACAATCATAAATACCGAACCTGTACCCATCCAACCAGCAAAGTTTTGATAGGGCATTCCAAAAAATGCGCCTGGTTGTTGCCAATACCAGAACGGTAAGGCAGTTTGGCTCATCGCTGGGTCAAGTACAAAATCCCAAGAAGTTAGTAGCAACGCACCCAAAACGATCGCACCGGCATGGCGTAACAAACTAGGCTTTTTGTCCACGGCTAAACCAGCACGTCCCAACAGATAGGCAGCACAGCCCACATAAAACCATGACAAGGGAATAGTAAATGGCACTAACCCAGCAATTTTATACCCTAAGCCACTTAAGTAACTGTAGTGACCGAAAGGGAAACCTGTACTAGTTCCTAGAAGTTCACTGGTTAAGGAAATCAATACCGCAGGCAGCATAAACCCCAAAGTACGACCTAACCCTAATGTCCGCAAGGCATACAGAAATACAGCTGCTGCACCTAAAATCATGTAGACTACTCCACCTCCAGCCATACTCCACTGCATGGCTGTTTGTCCCATCTCAGATAGATGAAACAGGACTTCGGCATTAGGTACAATCAGTAGTATCCCCACCAATCCAAACACCATTGACACAATATGACCAATCAGGCATACGCGCTCAACGATAACAAGCTGTTTCATGATCATTCCTTAAACAAGATGTGAGATTTAGCTACTCTGCTGCTACCAGTTTACAAATGTTTACGAAAATATTTAACTAGTTTTGACCGTAATTCTCTGCAAAAATTTGTTGAACTTTTTGCCAGAGAACGAAAATTTATTGGTTGTATCTACAATAAATGGGATGATAAGCTTATAGTCTAAGCTATATAATGCCACAATATATCTAGATCAGTTCAGCTTTCTCTGGAGATGAGTTTGGCTATACCCAATAGATTAGGACTTGCACTGACACTAATGAATTGGCGGCTTTCATCATGACTACAAAAAATGCTGTGAATGTGAGCAAGCCATGATACAAATCACTAACTCTTCAGTGGTGCAAGAACTAATTTAGACTAAATAAATTGCAATCCTCACCAACCCATGTCAATCGTCACAAAAATTCCTTGGATAGCCCTAGGGCTATTACTTCTTAGCTATAGTACCTTGGGTTGGGCATTATCTGATATACAAGCTCCCTTGTTTGTTTGGCTTGTGGTTGTGCTGAGTTTGCTGCTTTTGGTTGGTACTCTAACCGCACCTTATTCAACCTTGGCAAAATACTCTAGTATTTTGCTGGGTTCAAATACTAAAACTTTCGTCGCTACTATATTGGGGGCATTTTTATTTTTTATGATGCTTGCCTGGTTTAGAGTATTTCTTGATACTTTGCTGATTATTTCTTCTGCCATCCTAGCGAGAATTGATTTTCAATCAGCCGGTTTTAAAGAAGGACAAGCTTTTATGGTTACATCTGTTTTTTCAATCGCAGGTGTTGGTTTGGGTGGAATAATACATACAGTAGTTGTACAGCAGTTATGGTGGTAGCCTTTCTGCTTCAAAATCTACAACCGTTAAAATTTAGCTTGGGCGACTATGCCCAAGCTAAATTTTAGCTAGCTACTGCTTCTGCTGCAACTGCTGGATAAACGCTGACCTTTTTGCGGGATTTACCCTTTCTTTCAAAGGTAACTACACCATCAACTAAGGCGAATAGAGTGTCATCTTTGCCAATACCAACATTGTTCCCAGGATGAAACTTAGTACCACGTTGACGCACGAGGATATTTCCCGCAATTACAACTTGTCCACCAAACCGCTTCACACCTAGACGTTGAGCATTAGAATCGCGTCCGTTGCGCGTACTACCCGTTCCTTTCTTATGAGCCATAAATTCCTTCTTTTATTGCTTATTTTTGACTATTATTCAGCAGCCACAACTTCAGCAGCAACTTCCGCCACAACTTCAGCAGTCATTTCTGCTGGAGCAGTGAAGACTGTACCGTTAATGGTAATGGAATCAATCATCAGTCTAGTAATTTCCTGGCGATGCCCCCGTTTTTTGCGGGTTTTCTTTTTGGGCTTCATTTTGTAAACCAGGACTTTGCGGCCTCTCAGATGGCGCATTACAGTACCTTCCACTGTTGCACCTGAGACTAACGGCTGTCCAATGCTGACTTCGCCGTCATGCTGCACTAGTAAGACTGCATCTATTGTAACTTTTTCATCTGGCTCGACAGCGAGCAGTTCAATATCGTAAAAACGACCTGGCTCAACTTTAATTTGTTTGCCGCCAGTTTCAATAATCGCGTAAGTCATTAAATCGTCCTTGAGGTTGCCGTACAGGTAGCTGACTGAAAATGATTGTGTCAGCATTTGCATGGTGTCTACCTGATCCGAGCAGGAATAAGACAGACAATCTAAAATTGTATTTTATTAAATAGTAATAAGTCAATTCATTAATAATAAATTTTTGGATGGTGGTTGTAAAAATTCAAAATAGAGAATTTATGGAAAAATTTAGTCAGAATTTACGAAATCCTCAAAATGCTTGATGTAGTTAGTAGGGACACAGAACAGCACCAACAAATCTGAGCCAAGATATCTCCTGACTCAGATTTTCTCTTTATTTAGGTAACTCTCAATTTGATGCTGGCTGATATCGCCTGATAATCCTCCTATTCCTTTAGAGTGCTGAGTTCTGTTAGCGGTAGCGCGGCGTTTAGTCGGTGGTGAGTGCTGAAGGGAGAGTGAAAAACTACGTTTTCCAAAAATTCTGATGACGATGTTCTACGAAAATCAACCCAGATTCCTTGAATTTCCTGGGAAATATGATTAGGTCGTACCATTTCAAAAAAATAATCATTATTGCTCAGAAGACTCTGTTATTAGGTATCACAGGTAATCAACGAGTGTTTTCTGAGTTGTCCTTATCGTCAGCTTCAAGCAGCAGTTTTTGTTTGAGATAGTCAACTGCCCCATAATTATGTTTGTTTCTTGCTCGCTCTGTCTAGTTTCACAGATCCAAAGATATCTAATTTGTAAGTTTTAGATTAAATGAAAGATTAACTAAACCTTAAGAAAGTAATTTTGTTACTAAAGCTACAGTAATTAGCTAATTTTGACATTTGAATACAAAGATAGCTTTTTAGTTTTTTGGAAATGACTGTTAATACCTTTATCTCAAGATATTACCCATCGGGATCAGTCAAATTCTAAGGAACGTTTTATAAAATATTAATTCTTATATCTCTAGTAGGATGGTCAAATCACCGGAACGTTAAGATAATAACCAATAATTCTGCCCAATTTTCAAATTGACAACCTTGTTTAAGATAGACAGCTAGAATTTTAGTTGTTTAAAATTTTCTCTGTTAATAAAATTTTTTAGCTACAATAGCATTTTTTTCGCATTTACCATCATTACAACCGGGGTTCACAATGCAGATAGTACAAAAAATTTACTGCCCAAACTGTGGTAGTGGGGCTGAACGTCACTATATTTCTGATAGCCAATTAACTAGAACACAATGCCATAGTTGTGATTACTTGATGATATCTTGCACTAAGACCGGTAGAGTAATTGAAGCTTATGCTCCAGGCATTTATGCAAGGAAATAGTTGAGGGCGTAGGGGTGACTATTTATTGGGACATAAGGCGCGATCGCTTGCAGTCAATTTAGAGTTAGTCTGTAAATAATCCTGGAGAAAATCACAACCCCTCTCCAGGAGATTGGCTAATTTTAAATCAGCTAAGTTGCGAAAAATTACCCTACCATTACCGCTACCTGCTGCCAAAATTTCACCATCGGGGCTAAAACTGACGCTGGTTATCTTTTCCTTGTCGCCTTTTAAGGAAATGATTAAAGTCCCTTCCCTATTCCACAGCTTGATTTGCTCTTCGCTACTAGCTGCTAAAGTCTGACCGTCGGGGCTAAAAATGACACTAGTAAAATTATTGCCATCTCCAGATAGAGTTTTTAACAACTGACCATCCCATCGCCACAGTTTGACAGTGCTGTCAATACTTGCGGAAGCCACAATTTTACTATCAGGCGACCAAGCTACACCATTAACTTGGCGGTTGTGGTCTTTGAGGGTGTGTAGAAGTTGACCATCCCGATTCCAGAGTTTCACAGTTAAATCATCACTGACGGAGGCGAGTAATTTACCATCGGGGCTAAAGCTAACCCAATTTACTGCATCCTTGTGACTTTTCAGGGTGCGGAGTAATTTACCGTCTCGACTCCATAACTTCACTGTTTTATCTTCACTCGCTGAAGCTATGACTTGATAATCTGGCGACCAGGCTACAGCCCAGACTGTATCAGTATGACCTATGAGTGTATGGAGCAATTTACCGTCTCTACTCCATAATTTCACCATTTTATCTCTACTTGCTGAAGCTATAACTTGACCATCTCCAGACCAAGCTACACCCCAAACTATGTCTTTATGGTCTTTGAGAGTTTGCAAGAGTTTGCCATCATGAGTCAAGATTTTCACTGTATGGTCGCGACTAGCAGCAGCTACTGTTTGAGTATTGGGTTTAAAACTAATGCTAGTTACCCCAACATGATCATGATTAGTTTGGACGTTAGGCTGCAATACATCGTCCCACCGCCAAAGTTTGACTGTTTTGTCTCGACTGGTAGAAACTAAGGTGTGACCGTCAGGACTGAAACTAACACTATTTACCCAATTATTATGTCCTCTCAAAGTCCCCAACAACAAACCTTCTAAAGTCCAAAGTTTTATGGTTTCGTCGGTACTTGCGGAAGCAATTGTCTGACCATCAGGGTTAAAACTGACACTGGTGACTCCCCCGGTATGTCCTGTAATGTTTTTCAAGAGTCGCCCTTGGAGATTCCAAAGTTTGATGTTCTGGTCTAAACCCGCACTAGCAATGATTTGACCATTGGGCGACCAAGCGACACTTAAAATTACTTCCTCATGACCGTTCCAGCTTTTGAGGATTTGTCCGTCACGCTTCCACAGCTTGATAGTTTTGTCAGCACTGACTGAAACCAGAGTTTGACCATCAGGCGACCACACTACAGCTTGAACTACATCCCGATGTCCTGTAAGGGTTTGGAGTAATTCACCGTCCCGACTCCAGAGTTTAATTGTCTTATCGGTACTGGCGGAGGCGATCGCCTGGCCATCCGGGCTAAAATTAATACTATTCACCCCTGCTGTATGTCCTGATAGGGTTGTCAGCAGTTCCCCTTTGTGATTCCACAGTTGAACTGTATTATCTTGACTAGCTGAGGCGAATGTTTGACTATCAGGACTGAAGCTAACATGATTAACTACTTGAGTATGCTGGGATGTCGTCGGAACTAGGCTACCATCAGCACGCCAGAGTTTGAGGGTGTTGTCAGCACTAGCTGAGACGATTAACGACCCATCAGGACTAAATGAAGCACTGTTAACACCAGAAGTATGTCCTTCTAAACGGTTATATTCCTTCACTCCTACAACTGCTTGATATAGTGCTGTTTGTACCTTTTCTCTGGTGTAAGGGTCTACCCAAACAGCCCGTTGTAATTTGCGCCCCGCTTTTATCCCTTCTTTTAAAGCATCAATACCCTTTTGGGATGCAAATAACGCCTCACTAGAAACACTCAGAGTTTTAATTTCGCTGTCTACGGCGGTGATAATCGAAATACTTAACCCCAATATGGCAAATACAGAAGCCCCCAAAGCAATTGTCAGTGAACGATTTAATTTCGCTTCACTGAGTCTTTGCTGTTTTTGACTTTCTACCAGTTGGGCGGTTAATTCTTTTTCTTTGAGTTCGGCGCGGAGTTGTTCTATTTCTAGTAGGCTAAGTTCTTCACGCTTACGTAAATCTCGCAATTCTGTGAGTAAATCTAATCCTTGCTGGGGCTGAGGGTCTGCAAGTTTTCCTTGCTGCTTTTTTTGCCGGAGTTCGCGTTTGAGTCGTTCAATTTCTGTTTGGCTTTGTTCGACTTTGTGACGCAGTTGGTTGAGTTGTGCTTGGAAGCTTGATTCTTGTTGTTGCAAGTAACGAATTAAATCTACTAAGTAATCGTGAATTAGTTGATAACGTTCTGGCATATCGGGGAACAAAACGACTAAACCAGAACTAACTAAAATATTTAAAACTAATTCTAATTGGGCAGAATCTTCTAACTCTGCTAGTTCTGTACCTAGTTCTGCACGAGTCTTAAAGGGTCTGTTGTTGCTTTCATCTGTTAATAAATATAAAACTAGTAAAGCTGCCCGTTCATTTTCCTCTCCACAATCTTTAATCAAGTCTTTGATATATCTTTCTATCAGTTTATTAGGGCGATATGGCTGATATTGCGCTAAATTTGTGATGCCTTCATCTTGCAATTGTGCGCCAACTAATTGCAATTCAATGGGGCGAATTTCTCCCATTTCTGTTGATAAGTCTTCAACCAAGGCATTAATTAATTCAGGTTCTAAATTAGACTGGGAACGGATGGTTAATTTTTGAATGATTGCTTTGGCGTATTCTGGAGACAAATTATTTAATTGATAGCGGATCTGTTTATCCAGAATATTATTATTAATTGCTTCTAGATGAGAAAGATGTTTAAATTCTAATAACTGATGTAAATAATCTTCTCTTAAAGACAGAATGACTTTGACAAAAGATATATTTAAACAGTCGCTGACAAATTGATCGAATTGTTGTTTTTGTTGGCGGTCAGTGCAGCCAAAGAAAAATTCTTCAAACTGATCAAAAATTAAAACTGTAATGAGATGATTATCAGCATTTTGATGTAATTGCTCTAAGATATAGCCAATAGTTATAGGTGTTTCCGTTACTTTTGGAATAGCTGCATCCCCTTGGAGGTGAGAAATTGCCGCATTCAAAGATTTACCCAATTCTCGTACCCAATCTGTGTAAACTTGCAGGACTACAGGCACAGCAATTTGATCACCAATGGCGCGATTTTGTAATGCTGGAACTAACCCAGCTGTAACGGTGGAACTCTTCCCCACCCCAGAGGGGCCATGAATGACGATCAATTTCTGGTCAGCGCGGCTAATTCTGCCAATTAAGTGATTAATATCTCGTTCCCGACCGGAGGCTGCAATTTCTAAAGCGATGCTACTACTTCCTGAAGGAGACATTAAAGCTGGGTTGGTAGCTTGTCGCTGGGGTTGCAAACGACCTGCACCGATAAAAGCCCGAAAGCCGTATTGTTGTTCTACAGAACGGCGTTTTTGGCGGATGCAATAGGCTTCTACATAACGACCGGCTTCAAAATAGAGCGATCGCAATTGCCGCAGCATTCTAATATAACGATGGGCATCATATTGATGAGTGCTATTTTCTAACGCTATGGGTAATGCTTGGGCGGCTTTATCTAAATATGCTTGCGCCACTACTTTTTCACCCAATTTTTGCTGGGCTTTGGCTAAGACTAGGTAATAAATCTGCGTTAATAGCAGAGGAAATAGACAATCATGGGGTTGAGTGTCGTTTTGTTGTGACTCATCTAACTTGAGTAGGGAAACATGGGCTAAGATACTCGCTTGTAACCAGCGTGATGCTTGGACGGCGACTTGTGCTAAAAAACCATAGTCACAAGCTAGCTGAATTTGACTCCCATAGGTTTGATGTAACTCTAGAGCATTTTGGGCGACTATCTGTAATTCGTCCCACTCTTCTAGATGTTCCAAGACTTCCGCCAATTGACCGATAAATTCCGCCGCGATATCGGGTCTTTGCGCCACTTGTAAAATCTGCAAGCTTTGTTCTAAGCAAGATTTGGCTGCTTCCCAATGGGAACGGTTTTCTAACTTGTTCTGCTCGGCTAAACGACAATGACACAACCCAATATAAAATAGCAACACTCCCTGTCTCAGTAAGGGGGGAGATGGGGGATTGGGGGGAGATGGGGAAGAAAATACGCCCTCATCAGCTTTATTCCCTGTATCTTCACTGGCTACTAGTTGTTGCCAAACCAGCAAGCTTTGGCGAAAATGATTTAAGGCGTATTGGATGCGATCGCTGACGTAATCATCCAGACCAAAAACAAACCTTAAACTGGCGTGCAATTCTGGCTCTAGGGTAATCCCACGCTCATGTAGTTCATTGATAGCCCAGTGGAGTTCATCACTATGTTCCCAAACTTGTTCTAAGGTAGAATAATTTTCTGTAACTTGTGCTGGTCTGGGTTGTCCTGGCTCGTTGGTTAATACCTTGGCGAACAAAGAGTCAGTTTCTTGTTGCAAAAATTGCTGCAACTCTGGAGTAGTCATTTCAAACCGAATCGGTGTCGCCGCCCAACTGGCAAAATCGGGAGCTAAACGCACTAATTTCTGCAAAACCTGCTCATTTACCCAAAAAACCATAGGAAAGTCATGGCGTTTGGGTAATTCATCACGAATATGATTAATTGACCTGAGTAGATCGTCTATTTCATCTACAGTTTCTAAACCTAAAACCATCAATGCTGATGGCGGTTGACTGTCAGCCACAAGCTGAAAATGTAGGGCTGTGTAAAGACTTCTCGTGTTGTGGGGTAAAACAACTTTTTGGATGCGGGCTACCCCAACCGCTAATTTATCTAGTGATTCCAGAACACGCTCTTGTAATACTCGATAATTGCAGCAGACTACAACTACGGAAAAATGACCGCAAGAAAGGGTGATTGCTCGCCATAAACTCTGTAAAGCCCGTTCGTTGGCTGCTTTTATATCTGCTGGTAATTGTCCTTCAACCATGACTTAAATTTTTGTGTCTCGGCTAAAACTGGGTTGACAGCAAACCAAGCCCCTTGGTGGTCGCGGTATTCAAATACAAATAAACTACGTAATAAAGTGTGGTATTCTATATCACCTCTAACCCGTTGTTGCTGCACCACTTGGAAGATTAACTCCCACTCATGGCTGTCAATCGGGTTAACGCGGTAATCCCGTTGTCTTTGAATCACCAATTCGACACATTCCCGGCCAAAGGGTGGATCTTGTTCTCGCAGACAGTCAAACAGCAACCCCAACAAGTCGCGCACATGACCACCACTGATCAGGCACAATCGATCTAGTGTTTCTAAGTTATCAAACACTTCTGTAATTAAGCTTAAGCGATCGCTCGGCTCAATGTCAGGAAAGGCTCTAGCTAAGACCATTTGGCGGATCAAGTTTAGCCCTTGGTTAAAAATCTCCCCAGAACGCAGCCGCACCGGAATCATCGGTAAAACCTTCGGTGCTACCCCACCGCCTAAACGGTGTTGCAGTTCCGCACTATCGTTAGAAAAAGTTAAAGCCAGGGGAATAGTGTAAACTACATGACAATTAAGTTTACGTAATTGTTCACCCCTGTCAATAAATAAGTATTCTGGCAGCGATCGCCCCGATGGTAAAGGGCGAATTGCTACCCTATCTAAGTTATCGACAATTACTACTAAGCCTTTTTTCCCTTTGGCTTTGAGTTCTTTGTCAGCCCGTTCTAATAGTTCTTGATTAATAGATTGCAAAATATTTTGGGTGCGCGGTTCAAGATAGTCACGCAAGCGGCGGCGCAGTTGGGGGCTTTCTTTGGTTTTGGCGGTAATTTTGGCAATCCCTACAGATAACTCTGCTTCTACCCCCAAATCGATGGGGGTTTGCAAAAAATCCACCACCTCACTAAACAACTTAGTGAAATAGTTGGGTTTGATGCGGATTTTCATCGCTTCGAGACTTTCGCTCACCTGACCTGCGATCGCGAGTAGAATATCAGTCACATCCACATCCGCCATTTCTAAGACATGGGTAGACTCAAAATAAACTACATGAAATTGCTGTTCTTCTAACTCAGCCTTGAGGCGTAATAACTCTGTAGATTTCCCACAGCCCAAATGTCCTGTAAATAATTGACAGGTGGGTGCATTCGGTGATATGCGGCTAATCGTGCGCTGCAAGGCCTCAATAATTTTTCCACCCCGCACCGATGCAAAATCAATATAGTACCTGCGATCGTTTTTATTGCCGATCATCAGTGGTCTACTCGGATTGCAAGCCTGGTAAAATTTTTCTAAATCTAGGGGCATAAGTATAAAGGTTACAGGTGAGTATTTTGTAACTAGCAACTCATTGCTAAATAGTCAGCACGTTGCTCACGCCACGCTAACAGGAATCTTATAGAGAAGCAATTAATACCATCTCTACTTGGTTCTCTAGCATCTAGCCAATATAAAACCTACTAATTAAATACGTCACTTTTTAGCAATTTATGCTTTAATTTAGTAATTATTACCCAAATTATTCAATAATTTAGCAGGATTCAGGATATTTTGCTGATTCGTTGTATTTTTGTATACAACAGAAAATATTAAAACTTAATTTAATAAGTACAAATACAATTAAACTCACAGATCGCAAAAATATCGAATCTGATCAAATACCCTGTTATCAATATTAAGAATATTTCACAGTTCAAAAGGTACTATGAAGTACATTTTGAATGTATTTTTTGTATATAAAAAATACATTCAAATATTCAATAGAATATTTTTTGTAACCAAATTATTCCTCTACAACTAAAAAAAATCCTTGTATATTAAAATATACTTGGGTTCATTGACACAAAAACTTAATCTTTAGCCGGATCAAGATTTGCAAACAAGCAATAGCAAGCAATCTGCCGTTTGCTCTTAGCTGCAACAATTTCTAGATGGAGGATTTATATTTTGCAATCACGTCTCCGCAAGCAATCCTCTGTTTGATCTCGTCCATCTGCTATTTGCCATGACCTCACCTGTGATTGATTATTTGCTTTTTGATCAATCACAACATTTATAGCGAACAATTGATTTGTGAAACTAGAGGCTTCACTATGACTGATAAGATTGACATCGGCATTATATAAATAAATAGGTAATGCCACCATGCCAATATAAATCCTCCTATTCATACCAACCTCAGTAAGAAATTTCCGATTGCGTTACTTTGTAGATGCCACCTGATAAACCGGAATTAAAACCCTGAGCATTATATATTTGTGCTTATATTGTGTCGATTTACTCAATGCTACAGGTCGCAGAGACGCAATTGATCAATTACCTGTTCCGGGGTTGTTGAGCGTTGGTTTTAACTACAATGTAGATACCAGTCACCAACGACAGTAAAATTGGTTCACAGGATTGATGCCAAAAAAGTAACTGTTGAGACTGTCTTGATTGAGCTTTTTTGTTTCGAGTCAAACATCAACAGTGAATTTATCCCCATATACTCTTATCTTCTCATATTCAGTTGGGTTTCAAAATAGGAAATAATAGGGACTGTTGACTGTACAGGAAGGAAGGCTGGGGAAGTTAGGGAGGACAAAATTAATGTAATGCCCAATACCCCACGCCCAATGCCCCACGCCTAATGATCAAAATATGTTTAGGAATTGGTTTTTTAGAATATTAGTAGTATTCCTAGGGCTGTGGCTGTTCGTAGATATCAGTTCGCGCTTAGGAATAGAGATTTTTTGGTTTCAGGAAGTTGGCTATTTGCGAGCATTTTTAGTCAGGCTGGTGACTCGTGGTGGTTTATGGGTGGTCATAACTGCGGTGACGGCTGCTTATATATTGGGAAATCTGGCTTTGGCGCAACGGCTGAAGTATCCCCACTCTGTTAAGAGTGAAGAAGTTCAGCTAGAGGCGGTGAGTCTGAGTAGCGAATTAAAAAAACTGCTGAGTCCTCAATATGCTCAACGTCGTCAGCCTCGCAAACCCGATGAGAAACTTTTAAAACCGTTAAAATTACGCTGGCTACTACTCCTAGCTATAATATTGAGCTTATTAGTGGGGTTAATGCTGGCTCACTACGGTCAAATTGCTATTGGATATTTTTCTGCTACTAACAAAACTCACCTCATCGTTCCCTTTCGACTAGAAACACTTTGGCAGTTAGGCGTACAGAGTTTTAGTCAAGTTTTATATTTAGGTTTGGCGATTGGTGCAGCGATCGCTATTTTAATTTATTCCCAGTTTTTACTCAATGCGATCGCTGTAATTCTCAGCGTCTTGTTGGGCATGATCCTGTACTATAACTGGGCTAAGGTGCTGCAATACTTCCACCCTACACCCTTTAACAGCACTGAACCTTTATTTGGTTTGGATATCAGCTTTTATATCTTTGCTCTCCCCTTTTGGGAACTGCTAGAAATCTGGCTGATGGGGATGTTTTTATATGGTTTTGTGGCTGTCAGTCTGACCTATCTTTTATCTGGTGACAGTCTCAGCCAAGGCATATTCCCTGGTTTTTCATCCCAGCAACAGCGTCATTTATACGGACTGGGTAGTTTATTGATGCTGTTGGTGGCTTTCAGTTATTGGCTGAGTCGCTATGAACTGGTTTATTCTCCCCGTGGAGTGAGTTATGGGGCTAGTTACACCGATGTTAATGTCCAACTGCCAGTTTATAACGGTTTGTGTGGTTTGGCGTTGGCGATCGCTACTTACTTACTTTGGCGAACTATCTTTTGGCGGCCAGCATCTCGGTATCGTCAATTTGTCTTTTATGGCTTAGGCTTATATTTATTTTCCGTGGTCGTAGCAGGTAATATCTTGCCCACGGTGGTGCAATATTTGATTGTTCAACCTAACGAATTACAACGGGAAGAACCATACATTCAGCGTACTATTGCTTTAACTAGGCAAGCATTTGATTTAGACTCAATCAACGCCAAAGATTTTAATCCCCAAGGCAAACTCACAGAAGCCGATATTAGAAACAACGACCTGACAATTCGTAATATTCGGCTCTGGGATCAGCGACCACTATTAGAAACCAACCGCCAATTACAACAATTTCGACCCTACTATCGCTTCCCTGATGCAGATATTGATCGCTACACCATAGAAACTGAAGTTAAAGCACGGCGACCAGCAGCACCCCGATCCTTACCAATCCCAGACTCGGAAATAAATGAGGCTACAGAACGGCGACAGGTACTAATTGCCGCACGGGAATTAGACTATAGTGCAGTCCCCCAACAGGCACAAACATGGGTAAACCGACATTTAATTTATACTCACGGTTACGGCTTTACGATGAGTCCTGTAAATACAGTCGGGCCGGGAGGATTACCAGAATATTTTGTCAAAGATATTGCTGGCGGTGATGAAAGTCCCTTAAATACCGCCAATCAAGCCATTCGTGACAGCATTCCCATTGGGCAACCCCGAATTTATTACGGTGAGATTACTAATAATTATGTAATGACAGACACAAGAGTTAGAGAATTGGACTATCCCAGTGGTAGTGACAATGCTTATAACACCTATGATGGTTTGGGTGGTGTACGGATTGGTGCAACCTGGCGACGGTTGTTATTTGCCGCATATTTGAAAGATTGGCAAATGTTGTTTACACGAGACTTTTTACCGGATACTAAAGTATTGTTCCGGCGGAATGTCAAGCAAAGAATTCGCGCGATCGCACCTTTTTTAAAATTTGATAGTGACCCCTATTTAGTCAGTGCTGAAGCTAATCCAGAGTTTCCTGGAATTGAGAATTATCTTTACTGGATTGTGGATGCTTATACTACTAGCGATCGCTATCCCTACTCCGATCCCGATAACGAAGGCATTAATTACATTCGTAACTCAGTCAAGATCGTCATTGATGCTTACAACGGCACAGTAAAATTTTATATTGCTGACCCAAGAGATCCTATCATTGCCACTTGGTCGGCTATATTTCCTGATATGTTCAAACCCTTCAGTGATATGCCGGCCATGCTCCGCAAACATATCCGCTATCCGGTAGACTTCTTCTCAATTCAATCTGAACGGTTGATGACCTACCACATGACAGATCCCGTAGTATTTTACAACCGGGAAGACCTGTGGCAAATACCCAAGGAAATTTATGGCAGTGAGTCCCGTTTAGTAGACCCTTATTATTTGATTACCAGCCTACCCGGTGTCCCCTTTGAAGAATTTATTTTGCTCTTACCCTACACACCCAAGCAAAGGACTAACTTAATTGCCTGGTTAGCAGCGCGATCGGATGGGGAAAACTACGGTAAGTTGCTGTTATATAATTTCCCCAAAGAACGCCTAGTTTATGGGCCAGAACAAATTGAAGCCCGCATTAATCAAGACCCAGTAATTTCTCAACAAATTTCTCTATGGAATCGTCAAGGTTCTAGAGCTATTCAAGGGAATTTATTGATTATTCCCATTGAGGACTCTTTGCTATATGTTGAGCCAATTTATCTAGAAGCAACTCAAAATAGCCTACCAACTTTAGTGCGGGTAGTCGTAGCTTACGAAAACCGAATTGTCATGACGCAAACCCTAGAACAAGCATTGCAGGCAATTTTCCAACCAGAGGTAACACCAGCACCAGCTATTATTCGTCCTGTAGAAGAACCTACACCAGAAAGTTAGGTATTGGGAATGGGATTTTTCTAATTCTGCTTCCCCCGCCTTCCTATCTAGTTAACAATCTCTTCTTTTCTATTGCAATTTATTTAAAAAACTTAATTTAAATTTATGGGAAAACATAAAAAATTAATGTAAAACCGAAATTATAGAGCCGGGAAAATTGCCCCGTAATTCTACCATCTCCCAGGGGAAATGAGTTAACGATATTTCGAGTATTTGTAGTGTGAGGCGAGTTAAAAGAATCCCGGTGATAGGGGAGAAGGTATTTGACGAAAGTCTTTGAAAACATCTGAGTTCTCAATTTTTAAGAATTGAGAAAGCTTGTTGTTAGCACTTTATCAATACCATAGCCATGACCTCAATTTTAGAAAGAAACGAAAGAGGTAGCTTTTGGGATCGTTTCTGTCAATGGATTACAAGCACCGAAAATCGGCTTTATATTGGCTGGTTCGGGGTTTTGATGATTCCCACACTGTTAACAGCTACCACCTGTTTTATCATTGCCTTTATTGCTGCACCACCCGTTGATATTGACGGGATTCGAGAACCAGTAACAGGTTCTTTGTTGTACGGCAATAACATCATTACTGGTGCTGTTGTACCCACATCCAACGCCATTGGACTGCATTTCTACCCACTTTGGGAAGCTGCGTCAATGGATGAATGGCTCTACAACGGCGGCCCTTATCAACTGATAATTTTGCATTTTCTCATTGGTATCTTTTGCTGGCTTGGTCGGCAATGGGAGTTGAGCTATCGTCTAGGGATGCGTCCTTGGATTTGTGTGGCTTACTCTGCGCCTGTAGCGGCTGCGACCTCTGTTTTCTTAATTTACCCCATTGGTCAAGGTAGCTTTTCTGACGGGATGCCTTTAGGAATTAGCGGCACTTTTAACTTCATGTTTGTCTTTCAAGCCGAGCATAATATTCTCATGCACCCATTCCATATGTTAGGTGTGGCGGGAGTATTCGGTGGGGCTTTGTTCTCTGCTATGCACGGCTCTTTGGTGTCTTCTTCGTTGGTGAGGGAGACAACAGAAGTTGAGTCTGTCAACTACGGCTACAAGTTTGGTCAAGAACAAGAAACCTATAGCATTGTGGCTGCTCACGGTTATTTTGGCCGGTTAATTTGGCAATATGCCAGCTTTAACAACTCCCGTTCCTTGCACTTTTTCTTGGCTGCTTGGCCTGTAGTGGGAATTTGGTTTACGGCTTTGGGTATCAGTACGATGGCGTTTAACCTAAATGGGTTTAACTTTAATCACTCGATACTTGATTCTAATGGTCGTGTGATTAATACATGGGCTGATGTGCTGAACCGTGCCAACTTGGGTATAGAGGTGATGCACGAACGTAATGCTCACAATTTCCCGCTAGATTTGGCTAGTGGTGAGGCTGTACCTGTGGCTTTGCAATCTCCGGTTATTCATGGTTGAATCTGCATGAGTTGAAAGGGAAATTTCAACGCAGAGGGGCGCAAAGTGCAGCGCAGAGGTACGCGGAGAATTTGTTAGGAATTGGTGTAAATTAAAAAGCTCTCTAAATTAGAGAGCTTTTTTTGGGTGGGATGAAAAATATGGAAATGTCTTATTTTAGGTTTAGTCTCGATTTTTACTGAGCGATTCAATATACAATCTAGAATTTAAAATCTCTCATCAAAATGACAAACCTAACTCCTAATTCCAGTTTTAGTGTCACGCTGCGGTTACAAATTCCTAATCGGGTGGGAATGTTGGCAGCGATCGCTCAGGCTATTGCCGAAAGTGGCGGAAATATCGGTACAATCGATTTAATTGAACAAACTCGCCACGTTTCTATTCGTGACCTCAATGTTGACGCTGCTAGCACTGAACACGCGGAAACTATTGTGCAAGCAGTTAAAGCTATTCCTGATATTAAGCTGTTAAGTGTTCACGATCGGACTTTTAATTTACATCGGGGTGGCAAAATTAGCATTGTTAGCCGTATCCCCCTCAAGAGTGTGTCTGATTTAGCAATGGCTTACACTCCAGGGGTAGGAAGGGTGTGTACTGCGATCGCTCAAGACCCCACAGAGGTTTATAATTTAACGATCAAACAGAATACTGTCGCCATTGTCACTGATGGTAGTGCGGTTTTAGGTTTGGGCAATCTCGGCCCCCATGCAGCTTTACCAGTGATGGAAGGTAAGGCGATGTTGTTCAAAGAATTTGCCGGGCTAGATGCGTTTCCTATTTGCTTAAATACCCAAAATACAGAAGAAATTATCCAGGCGGTAAAACATATTGCTCCCGTGTTTGGGGGTGTAAATTTGGAAGATATTGCTGCTCCCCGTTGCTTTGAAATTGAACAGCGATTAAGGCAGGAATTAGATATACCGGTGTTTCATGATGACCAACATGGCACGGCAATTGTCACCTTAGCAGCATTATTTAACGCTCTGAAATTGGTGCAAAAGCCCATTGCAGAGATCCGCATTGTGATTAATGGTGCTGGTGCGGCTGGAGTAGCGATCGCTCGTCTACTCAAGAAAGCGGGAGCAGAAAAAATCTGGATGTGCGATTCTAAGGGGATTATCTCCACCAGTCGCACTGACTTAAATGAAGAGAAACAGGAATTTGCCGTTAAAGCCCAAGGTACGCTAGCAGGCGCAGTCCAAGGTGCAGATGTATTTATCGGTGTTAGTGCGCCAGGAGTATTAACACCAGAAATGGTCAAATCTATGGCTAAAGATGCCATTATCTTTGCTATGGCTAACCCCATCCCGGAAATTCAGCCGGAATTAGTTAGCAACGATGTGGCTGTCATCGCTACAGGTCGTAGTGACTACCCCAATCAAATTAACAACGTTTTAGCCTTCCCTGGAGTGTTCCGGGGTGCTTTAGATTGTCGGGCGCAGACAATTACTACCACCATGTATTTACAAGCAGCTCATGCGATCGCGGCTTTAGTTAGTCCCTCAGAGTTAAATCGAGAACATATTATTCCTTCTGTATTTGATGGGCGTGTTGTGACTGCTGTGGCGGCGGCGGTACAACAAGCTGCTCGTGAAGAAGGAATTGCACGGAGTTAATCAATTTCATCTGGGATGGACTGCTGACTCCATCCCTAAGCTATAGAGTTCTCAAATAGAATATAGTTAGTTTTGTAAGCAAAGTTATGTTAGCTGATATCTACGATGTTGTCATAATCGGGGCTGGGCCGATTGGACTAGCAACTGCGATCGGTTTACGCAAGCGAGGAATTGAAAAAATTTTGGTATTAGACCAAACCCGCGCTTTTCTTCCAGTTGGTCAAATTTTAGATTTGCTTCCCAATGGCTTAAAATCTCTGAAATATTTAGATGCTCATGCTTACATAGTTGTAAAAAACACAGCCCTTGGGTTATCTAATTCTCAAGTATCAAATAAAGAGGAAAATCTTCCCAAAACTGTACCCAAATGGTTTTATAGAAATTTGCAAGGGCAGGTAATTCGCTCAGTTTCCCTAAGTTTTGATGATTGGGTTCAAGAATATGGCGAAGGAAGAGTGTCACTAGCTTGGTATGATTTGCAGACAACTTTAAGACAACAATTACCCCAAGAAATTGTCAAAGCTAATCACCGTTGTATAAATATTGTAGATGAACCAGAAAATGATTGTGTGCGGATAGATTGTGTTTCTGACACTACAGCAGAAGGTAATCCCTATGCCCATTGGAATGATAACAAAGCCGAAAATGTAGATACAAATTCCCCAGCATCAGTCACTAATAAATCATTTCGAGCTAGGCTGGTTGTAGCTGCCGACGGAATTAATTCAACAATTCGTCGAGTGCTTTACAAAGGTAGCCCTTACCAAGATTATGCCCAGCCAGAATATTCTGGATTTGCTGCTATATATTGCCGGGAAATTACTGATATTCCCCAAGAAGTAGAAACAGAAATTGCAGCAAAATTCTTACAGAACTCACGAGTTACTACTATCTGTCATGATGAGATATCCAAAAATGCGGCCGGTGAAATGGAAGACACAAGGATGATGTTATTCCGCAGTCGCATTACTAATCAATTTGGCTATCTCATCCATTTACCTATACCTTTGGTAGCTTTACAAGGTAAGTCTGGTAATTCTTTGATTGAGTTAGCTGTGCAAGCCTTTGAGCAAGCTGGATATCCCGATGTCCTGAAGCAATTAGTCCGGTTATCACCTCCAGAAAATATAGAACAGCGTCCTTATTACATTCATCGGGCAATTATTTCTGAGAGTGAAACCAAACCCATTCAACCAACTTGGAATGCCGGGAGAGTTGTTTTAGTTGGTGATGCGGCGCATGGAATGCCTCCATTCATGGCTCAAGGTGCTAATCAAGGTTTAGAAGATGCTTTAGCAGTGGTGGTATTAATTGCTCAAATTGCCGCAGAAAATAACTGGAATAACAGACAAGCCATAGCAGAAGCTTTCCAAAAATATGAGCAGTTGCGTCGTCCTTGGATGGCGTATGTGCAACAAGTAACGTTAAATCGACATCCCTATTCTTCAGATGATAATTGGCAGCAATATAGTCAACAAATTTATGGGCGTAATGTTGAGCAAGTGATCAAAGAGTTAGTTTAATTCGTAACGATGCTCCCCCCCCTACGCTCTAAGCGTAGCTATGCCGCAGGCTTTACGTAATTTGTAATACCGATACGCGGAAGCAAGTTCTGATTTTTCACGTTATGTGGAAAAGCTAACGCGAAACCTAACCCCCTAACCCCCTTCCCTACTAGGGAAAGGGGAATATGTAGAGATGCGATAAATTACGTTTCTACAAGTGGGGTGCTTTGTATTACGAATTGCGAAAGTGTTGAAATTCATAGACATAAAATAGCCGACTGAATTTTTGCAACAGGTATCCAACTACTGCAAACACAATTCCGCCTCCTAGTGCTAACCAAAATCCTGTCGGTGGGAGAACTGCCACAGATTTCTCTAATACTGCTTGTGTCGCTACCATGCGTGCGTCTAATATAACTGCCAACAAAAAACATAGAGCCGCTACTACATAAGCCGACACCTTTAAACGATTGATGTTAGCAAGGGCATTTTGGCAAACGGTGCAGTGTTGGGTGTGTGTTGTCCAGACATCGAATAACTTTTGATGCTCTATTTCTCCCAAAGGTAAATCATTGCTGTAGCCTTCCGCCCAAGGGATACCGCCACCAGCGCGGTTGTCTAGCCATTGGCGAAATGTAATCACCATCTTGTCTTGGGGATTGGGTGTAAAGACAGCATCAAGCCATTTACCCTGTTTTCTCTGGGCAATAGTTTTTTCTTGGTAATGCAAAAACACCATATCTTGGTGTAGGAACAAGGACGCTAACACATGACCTAACCAAGTTGGTAAGGGTAGACCAAAAATTGATAATCCTTGGGGTTTTTTGCCTTGGGGATTTTTGACGAACACCTGACAGCCAATGTGGCGACACCATCCTGGACGGGTAGGAGTAGCATATAAAGCCAAAATAAACTTACCACCATCTTTTGGGGTGGAGGCAATTCTCATATGACAAGGTGGCTGGAAATCGTGAATTGCTTGCTCAATGTTGCCCGTTGTGGGTTGAATTTCAAAAGCAAAGCCATCTTGGGTAGATATCTTGCGGGTGGGAATCATGTCATAATACTTGGCATCTTTGTAGCGATCGCCTACAATTCCATGATGAGAAACTGGTACATGGGCAGGATCGGCAACGTTTTCCATGAAATAATCCCATCCATAGGGCAAATCCCGGAAGTTCCAAAAAAATTGCTCCACTTGCTCTGAATTTTCTTCTAATTCGGGAACAAGGCGTGGTTTCCGCAATTGGCTTTCTAGTTGGGCTTCTTCTCCAGTTTCCCCCCATACCCACAATAAGCCTTGATGCTCTTGGGTAGGATAGACAACCGCACAGGATTTGGGATTGTCACAGTTTTTTTCTTCCGTCTGTTTATCTACAGACTGAGGAATATTGACACATTTACCTTCAGCATCAAACCGCCAAGCATGGTAAGCACATAAAAGTGTACCATCAGCTTCTACCCGTCCTTGAGAAAGGGGAGCAAGTCGATGGGGGCAAAAATCTTCAAAGCAACGCCATTTTCCTGCACTATCCCGCCACAATACAATATCCTTACCCAATAACTGCATCGCATGAGGACGAGCAGGATCAAGAAATTCCACAACCGCTATTGGATACCACTGCTTTGTCCATTGAAATATTTCTTCTTCTGCTTGCAGTTGCTCGTTTTTTAGGCTGTTTAATATATTTCCCGGCAAGTTGATATCAGTAGTCATATACTAATGCTGTACTTTTTTAGATGACATGACCCTAGCTTAGTAAATTTTTCAGGTTCGTAGTAAGGACTTTAGTCCTTAAATTGAGGACTAAAGTCCTCACTACAAACTTACTAGTATTGTGATTAAATAAACGCTGAATTTTTAGGATAAATATATATGCAAGAAGAAATATCTTTACCACAGATGGGTTGCGGAACTTGGGCATGGGGCAACCAATTGCTTTGGGGCTACAGTGAAAGTATGGACGACCAATTGCAAGCGGTGTTTAACCTGTGTGTAAGTAATGGTGTAACTCTATTTGATACAGGAGATTCTTACGGAACTGGACGCTTGCAGGGACGTAGTGAATTACTGTTAGGACAATTTTCTCGCTCTTATCAAGGCGCAAACCAAGACCATATCTGCATTGCTACCAAGTTGGCTGCATACCCCTGGCGATGGACACGCCAGTCAATGATTAAAGCTTGCAAAGCTTCAGCACAACGTTTGGGTAGAAATGTTGATTTAGTCCAGATGCACTGGTCAACTGCAAATTATGCCCCTTGGCAAGAGGAGGGACTTTTGGATGGTTTAGCTGATTTGTACGAACAAGGTTTAGTCAAGGGTGTGGGATTATCTAACTACGGCACTAAACGCCTGCAACGTGTACATCAAAAGTTTGCAGCGCGGGGAATACCGATTAAAACTTTGCAAGTGCAATACTCACTGTTATCTACATATCCTGTCACCGAATTGGGACTAAAACAAGTGTGTGATGAATTAGGCATACAACTAATCGCCTACAGTCCTTTAGGTTTGGGGATATTAACAGGGAAATATTCAGAAAATAGTCCTTACCCTAAAGGTATCAGAGGTTTATTATTTAGACAATTACTCCCCGGAGCGCGATCGCTCTTAGCCTGTTTACGAGCTGTGGCAGAATCTAGAAATAAAACCATGTCCCAAGTTGCCATTAACTGGTGCATCTGTAAGGGAACTATGCCTATACCTGGAGCAAAATCTGTCACCCAGGCGCAGAATAATATTGGTGCATTGGGTTGGCAATTAGACACTGGTGAAATTGCGGAGTTAGATCAAGCAGCAGCCAGCACAGATAAAAAAATGGTGCAAAATATTTTTCAGACTAAATAATTGAATTGTTAGCGATCGCCAATAACTACCAAAGTATGGGGACAAACTTACCGTAGAATTAATCTTTATCTACCTCTTGCTCATCCCATCTACCCCATGTTTTGTGACTACCTAGTACAAATTCTGACTGCTCGTGTATACGATGTTGCTCAAGAATCTCCTCTGGAGTATGCCCCGAATCTTTCTGCCAGACTGAATAATCAACTCTTGTTGAAACGGGAAGATATGCAGTCGGTATTTTCTTTTAAGCTGCGCGGTGCTTACAACAAAATGGCTAACCTCACACCGGATTTACTAGCACAGGGCGTAATTGCTGCCTCTGCGGGTAATCATGCCCAAGGTGTAGCATTGGGTGCGAGTCGGTTAGGAACAAAAGCCATTATCGTTATGCCTGTGACTACACCCCAGGTAAAGATTGATGCAGTCAAGGCGCGGGGCGGAGAGGTGGTGCTGTATGGGGATACCTATGATGATGCTTACGCCTTTGCTCGACAATTGGAGGCTGAAAAGGGTTTAACCTTCATTCATCCTTTTGATGATCCTCATGTCATAGCTGGACAGGGAACTATTGGCATGGAAATTCTCAGGCAATACCAACAGCCTATTCATGCCATATTCGTAGCTATTGGTGGCGGTGGCTTGATTTCTGGGATTGCTGCCTATGTGAAACGTCTCCGTCCCGAAATCAAAATTATTGGTGTAGAACCGATAGATGCTGATGCGATGCACCAATCCTTGAAAGCTGGTAAACGGGTGCGGTTGTCTCAGGTGGGTTTATTTGCCGATGGGGTAGCAGTGCGGGAAGTAGGGGAAGAAACATTCCGGCTGTGTCAAGAATACGTAGACGAAATCATTTTGGTGGATACAGATGCCACTTGTGCAGCAATTAAAGATGTGTTTGAGGATACCCGCTCTATTTTAGAACCTGCGGGAGCATTGGCGATCGCCGGCGCAAAAGCTTATATCGAACGGGAGCAAATTCAAGGACAAACCTTAATAGCCGTCGCCTGCGGTGCAAATATGAACTTTGACCGGCTGCGCTTTGTTGCCGAACGTGCCGAATTTGGCGAACGCCGCGAAGCCATCTTTGCAGTCACCATCCCCGAAGCACCAGGAAGTCTACATAAGTTTTGTGAATGTATTGGTAGACGTAACCTGACAGAGTTTAACTATCGCATTGCTGACGAGAAAATTGCCCATATTTTTGTCGGGATGCAAATCCAAAACCGTGCCGATAGAGTCAAGATGCTAGAAACCTTTGAAGATTGTGGTTTCCCTATTATTGATTTAACTGATGATGAACTGACGAAACTGCATTTAAGGCACATGGTTGGGGGACATTCTCCCTTAGCACACAATGAACTACTCTATCGATTTGAGTTTCCCGAACGTCCCGGCGCATTGATGAAATTTGTCGTTTCCATGAGTCCCAACTGGAATATTAGTATGTTCCACTACCGCAATAATGGCTCAGACTACGGACGGATTGTGGTGGGAATGCAAGTACCTCCCCAGGAAATGGAGGAATGGCAGGCATTTCTGGATACCCTCGGTTACGGCTATTGGGATGAAAGCCAAAATCCGGCATATAAATTATTTTTGGGTTGAGGGAGTGTGTGGAATGCTGTTAGCAGTAGTGCCTGCTGAGTGGGGCTATAATTACGCACCTGTTTATGATCCGAATTTTTGCTGTAGTCAAAGTCATAAAAAAGGATAAGGCTTGGCGATGCCGTAACCTTGAGCATAATCTACCCCAAGAGCTTTAATTTTTTCTAAAATGGCATCATTTTCAACAAACTCTGCAATAGTTTTCAGCCCCATAATATGCCCAACATGATTAATTGCTTCAACCATTGCTAAATCAATAGAATTATCTAAAATCTGCCTAATAAAACTGCCATCAATTTTGAGAAAATCTACAGGCAGATTTTTCAGATAAGTAAAAGATGACATTCCACTACCGAAATCATCTAATGCAAAGCGACAGCCGAGGCTTCTTAATTCACTAATCAATAAAAAAGCTTTACTTAAGTTACTAATAGCAACAGTTTCAGTAATCTCAAAGCAGATCATTTGGGGTGGAATTTGATGCAAAGCAAATTGCTCATGTATGAATTCGATAAATTGATCATCATTGATACTTGCACCTGAAAGATTAATTGCATAAATACAATTGCATTGCTGATTCTTTGATTGACAATCGTTCCAGGTATCGCGATATTGTTGCCCTTGAGTAGCAAATAGGGTACGAATTACCCAACGATCAATTAAATGCATGAGATTATAACGTTCTGCGGCAGGAATAAATGCCATAGGTAATACCAAAGCCCCATTTTCATCTTGCAAACGCAAAAGGACTTCATAATGTTGTTGTTTCATCTCAGTTTGCAAAACTGGAATAATCGTTTGGTAGTAGAGACAAAATCGATTATCTTCCAAAGCATGAGCAATACGCGTTACCCATTCTATTTCACCTTTCTGTTGTAGTAGATCGATATCGTCTACTTGATAAACGTGTACCCGATTACGTCCGCGATTTTTAGCTGCATAGCAAGCGGCATCTGCAAGACTTAATACATGAGCAACACTTTCACTCTGCGTATTAATCATCACTAATCCAATACTAGTGCCAATTGTAAAAAGCTTTTCTTGCCAGACAAATCGAAGCTCCTGAACTTTCTGACGGATAGAATTGCAAACTCGTTGTGCCTGTTCTAGTGAGCATTGGTTGAGAAGTAAGCCAAATTCATCCCCACCTATGCGGGCTAAAGTATCCATCTTACGCACCTGACTTTGAAATAATGCTGTCACCTGACGTAAGAGTTCGTCACCTGCAAGATGACCACAAGTATCATTAACGATTTTGAATTGGTCTAAATCTAGATAGCAGAGAGCGTATTGCTCGTTATGCCTCTTGGCATCGTTAATAGCCTGCTCTAGGTGATTTTCAAACTCACGTCGATTTACCAGTCCAGTTAAAGCATCATGGCTAGCCTGCCAAGAAAGTTGCCGAGATAAGCTGCGGTTACGAGATACATCATGAAATACCATGACTGCTCCAATTATCTCACCGTTGCTAGCACGAATTGGGGCAGCAGAATCATCAATGGCAAACTCATCACTATTACGGGCAATTAAGATTGTATGGTTAGCAAGACCAACGGTTCTTCCTTCATGCAGAGCTATTTCTAGGGGGTTTACCACTGGTTCACGAGTAGTTTCGTTAACAATCTGAAATACTTCAGAGAGCGGCAATCCTTGTGCTTCTAATTGACTCCAGCCTGTGAGGTTTTGGGCGATGGGATTGAGATATCGTACTAGACCCAGAGAATCCGTAGTGATAACTGCATCTCCAATCGATTGCAATGTCACTTGGGCTAGCTCTTTTTCTTGAAACAGTGCTTCTTGGGCTTGCTGACGCTCAACTTCTTTGCGCTGGCGATCGCTAATTTCAGCCGCTAATGATAAATTGATTTGATTCAACTCGGCATTTTTGCTTTCTAGCTTTTGCGAATATGTTTGCAATTCTTGGTATAGTTCCGCGTTTTCCAGAGAAATTGCTGCTTGGAAAGCTAATAATCTCAATACTTTCACATGGTTTTGAGTAAACGCACCTTTAGCGAGGTTGTTTTCTAAATAAAGAATACCTTTGAGTTTACTTTGATAAATAATCGGCAAACAAAGCACAGATTTAGGCCGATTATTCCGAATGTAAGGATCGTCAATAAAAAGTTTTTCCTCAGTTGCGTCATCCAATACTAAAGTAGATTGAGTTCTAGTAACATAGTTAATTAATGCTACAGGTATTGGACTTGCTTCTATTGGTTTAGCTGCCAACAAAATAGCGTTGTCTTTGTCTACAAATCCCTCAGCTACTAGAACCCATTGGTCTGATTGTTGTAAGAGAAGCATCCCGGTTCTTGCTCCTGCATTTTCAATCATACTGTTCATTAATTTGTCAAGCAATTTACTCTGAATCATTTCATCAGAAAGTGCTTGGGAAGCTTTGATGACAGTAGCTAAATCTAATCTTGCTAAATCGAGTCCAATTGTATCGTTGGCTGTAATCCCTATATTTGTTAGCGTTCGATCCCCAGGGAAGACTCGCGGATAACGTTCTTTTAAATCTTGAACTTTTGCGATTGCGCCCCACCGTAGATAACCGTAGTAAGCATCTGTGAAATAATCTCTGGCAAGGCGTTCTCTTTTGCATAAAAAGTAAAATTCTGCCGCTAATTCCGCAGCTAGAGCTTCTTCTTGAAAGTAACCATGCTCTCTTGCGTTTTGAATTGCGCGATCGTAATATTCCATTGCTCGATAGTGTTGCCCTAAAACTTTTGCTTTTTCTGCTTCAACTAACTCATACTTATGCAAAAAGTTCATGGGTGCAGCATTCGCTAATTTTTCCATCTGCTGTTGGCGCAACTGAACTATTTGCAAGTACTGATGTTGTTCTTCAATAGTTGTATGGGGATACTGCCCAAGCAAAGCCAGCATATAATAAAAACTATGTTCGGAGACATTTATTGTCCCCATAACACTACCGATATAACGTTCTGCAATCCTGGCATTTTCTATTGCCTGAGCGTACTCTTTATATAGATACAGTAGATTAGTTTTGGCAAGATAAAGGGCAGATAAAGCTGTTTGATTATCAGCTGCGATTAACGTCTTTAAAATTTCTGTTTCGTTAAAGCGATCGCTAACCAATTCAAACTTATGTGTGGAGTCACCTAGTAAATTTGCTACCCTTTGCTGCCAGATTTTGGCATAATCAATACAAACTTGATTGCTCAAACTATTGAGTAATTCTAAACGATGTTCGAGCTTTTGAGCGACGCTTTCTAAGTTCTCGCCCGTATAAAACAAAGCAGCTGAATAAAAAGCAGCAATATATGAGGCATATTGAACTTTGCCAACTTCCAAACCACTTTGAATCCCCTCTAGCATTGGTTCTAATACGGCAGTGAGAGGGTCTTTAAAATGTCGCACATGACCATTAAAAATTTCGCAAATTTCAGCTTTGAGTTCTTTGGCATTGTAGCGATCAAGAAGTTGTAAAGCTAACAAACAAGATTGATACGCAGCGTCAATTTCTCCTAACTGACCTGCCAAAATCAAACCATAACAAGCATAGCCATAAGCTGCCATCGCCGAACTTCCATGTTGAATGCACAGATCCACCATCGTGAAAGTAATTGAGGTGAATAACTGAGCATCTGCAAAATAAGTGGGAGGGCCTGCTGCCACGAGAATTCGCATTGCTGCCAGTTTATATTCGTCTGTCATCGGTGGCAGGCTACTTAAACTCTCAACCGTCAATGAATTTTCATACTGTTTGGTTAAGGCATGAGGAGGATCTTGACTGAGAGTAATTCCCAGCATTTCTATTACTTGTAAGATAATAGCGATTGCTTCTTTCAATTTGTTCTGCGAAACGCTATATTGAATTTGAATTTCATATACTTTAACTTTATCTAAAATATTTTTGGCATTGTTTAAAACAATATCTGCTAAGATTGCCGTTTGTGCAAAATTATTATTGAGAAACTCGGCTGAGGTTGCTTCTACATACAGTGCCAATGTTAAATCATAATTTGTCTGCCAACTCGTTCCTGAAAGTAATCCCAATCCTCCCTTTAAATACTTTAGTGCCGGGTCATAAGCTGTAGCTCTCTTGGCTTTTTGACCTGCCATCAAATTTAGTGCTGCTAGTTCATCTTTATGCTTCTGTAGAGTTAATAAGTGAGTACCTATATTTAATTGATTAACAATTTCAAAAATGTTCTCTTCAAGTTCCTCTTCTGGCGTATGCTCAAGTAACAATTCTCCAATTCTCAAATGTGTTTGGCTGCGCTCAGTTTTGGCAATAAGTGAATATGCTGCTTGTTGTACGCGATCGTGCAAAAATTTATAAATGATTTTTGGAGGGCTAGAAACAGTTAAAAGTGAAGTATTTTCCTCCTCATGTCTCTTACTAAATTTTTCTAAATCAATAACTAGGGGAATTTTATAGTATTGATTTAATGGCAAAATCAGCCCAACTTGCAACGCTTCCCATAAATCCAATGCCGTCTCTGATAAAGACTTTTCATTAACAATACTAAGGACTTCCAATGTAAATTTGTCACCAACACAAGCACCTAACTTCAGAACGTTTTGAGTTGCTGGCAATAGCTTTTGAATTCGGCTAACCATTAATTCAACAACATTATCTGTAATCTCGATATCTAACAGCTTTTCGATGTCCCACTGCCAACGGGCTTGATTAAAGTTGAAAAACAATAATTTATCTTGATAAAGGGATTTGAGTAGTTGTGATAAAAAGAAAGGATTGCCTTGAGTTTTATTAAAGACTAATTTCGCTAGAGAGTTTGTAGACACGGAGTGGCGCATCAAGAGCGATGTCTCTTGATTGCTTTGAAATGTATCAGCGATTAACTTGCTAACATCAACCTGATGTAACGGCTGAAGCACAATATTGTTAATCACTGCCCCAGTTCGCTCAAGGTCAGAGAGCGTCAGCATTAATGAATGAGTCACGCTCACTTCGTTATCTCGATATGCACCTATCGACAACAGATATTTACTATTTGGGTCAGTTATTAACAATTGAATTAATTTCAATGATGCTGAATCTGCCCACTGTAAATCGTCCAAAAACAGTACTAAAGGATGTTCCAGTTGACAAAACACATGAATGAACTGTCTGAAGACACGGTTAAATCGATTTTGAGATTCTGATGCTCCCAGTTCTGGTACTGCGGGTTGGGGTTCGATAATTCGTTCGACTTCAGGAATCACATCAATTATCACCTGACCATTCGCACCCAATGCTTTTAACAATTTTGCCCGCCAAATACTAATCCGTTCGCTACTTTCAGTAAGCAACTGGCGCATTAATTCTTGAAAAGCCTGAATCAGAGCAGCATAAGGAATGTTGCGCTTAAACTGGTCAAACTTACCAAAGATAAAATACCCATGCTGACGCACGATTGGCTTATGAATTTCATAGACTAGAGATGACTTACCAACCCCAGAGTAGCCACTTACCAACATCATTTCTGTTGTGCCTTGACTGATACGCTCAAAGGCAGCCATCAAAATTTTGACCTCAGATTCACGACCATAAAGTTTTTGCGGAATCGAGAATTGGCTGTATAAATCTAATTGCCCGACTTGGAAGAGCGCAATTTCTCCAGTAGCTTCTAGCGATTTTAAACACATTTCCAAATCTGCTTTCAGTCCCAACGCATTTTGATAACGCTCTTCTGCTGTCTTTGCTAAAAGTTTCATCACAACATCAGAAACTGCCTGGGGGATTTCTCTTAAGCCAAGATTTTTGGCAATTATACAAGGAGAAATTGGAGTTCTAGCAATATGGCAATGAACGAGTTCTAGGGGTTCTGTACTTTGAAAGGGCAATTGTTGTGTCAGCATTTCATAGAACACAATGCCCAAAGAATAGAAATCAGTACGGTAATCAACTAAGCGGTTCATCCGCCCTGTTTGCTCAGGCGATATATAAGCAAGCGCATCTTCAGAAATATTCTGATTACTAATTGTTTGCTTTTCTCCATACAAATAAGTAGCAAGGCTAAAGTCGTCAATTTTAACCTGTCCAGTTTGCGGATTGAACAGCACATTAGTAGTTTTTAAATTCTTGTGAGTAACGTTATATTGATTAAGTTTTACTAGTGTTTCGGCAAGCTGAATTCCAATGTGTAGAAAATCACTTACATGGAGCGATCTTTGACTCAGATATTTTGAAAGTGGTTCTCCTCCAAAATCTTCCAGAATCATTGCCCAGAACTGATGGCTATCTTCTAACACATAGCACTTAATAACTCCTGCAATATCTAGCGACTGAAGAATTTTATATTCATATTTGAACCGAGCAATATCTTCGAGAGTTGGGTACTCTGGTTTAATATATTTTATTAGTACAGGTGTTTTTTCTAGTTCTTTAATTCCACGATAAAGAACCGTACTATTATCTTGTCGAAGTACTTCTTTGTGCTGATAACCTTCTAGTCGCCTAATCATTATCTCTATTTAAAAATAAAATAATCCAAGTCATAATTTTTATGGGAAACTTGGATTTTCACTATCCAATCAGTTATAAAACTATTCATGTTTGCATTATTTCAACCTTGTAAATAGGTGCATTATGTAAGATAAATGCAATTGAAGACAGGAAGTGAGTCAGTAGGTAACTAAAGCAGCTTAAAAAAATACAAGTTAAGTAATAACCCTTTAGTTATGCATTCTATCTTACCAAGCTGCTAAGAGAGTTCAGCCTCTAGGCTGTTGTTTGCTATACCGTTATATGTTATACCATTTTTTATGATTTGTATTATTTCTGACTTTGCCTATTTTAAATCTCAGGTTCAGTCATAATGTGGTGATAAGGCTGATATTAATCCAGTAATCTATGATCGCTCATTCCACTTCTTGCAGGATAATGAGCCATTTTTAGCCTTCCGAGCTTCACCAATCATCTTTAAATACTACCTTACAAATCAACTCAACATAACAGTGAAAAAATTTTTGCGTGCCAAACCAGATGCTCTTATGGCTGTTAGATTGTAGTTGATACGCGCTGAAATAAGAATTAGTAATTGGTATAAAGTATAAGGGAATCTATTCACTTTAGTTGTACATGAGCATATTTTGCTAACCTTCGTCATGACATCATTATCTAAACGACATAGATGATGTTTTGATCAATGCGTAAGTCCTAGTAAATATCTCTGATTTGTGGTTTCCAGAATTTGACTAGTACAACATGAGGCAAAAGCTAGTAGGGTGTGTCAGTCCGAATAATTTCTTGCTATGGCGAGGTATTCGCACGCTGACGCACTCTACAGTTTGATTTTGAATATTTTTTGCTCTAGAAATTCTAACTTCCGGATAAATCTTCAGCCGTAATTAGAGTTAGCTGAGAATTATCTAACTTGTGAAGATCATGGACAATGCGATTAGCTTGTTGTTCAATACTCCGTTCAAATAAAGCACGGGCAAAACGTCCATTGCCAAAACTCTTATCTCGTTTGACATGAGCAAGCTCAAAGGTAGCTTGTAAGATAATATTTGCCGAGGGGTCGAGGATGTAGCCGTTATCGTGGCAGAATTTCTTGAAAATTAATAACAATTCATGGGGATTGTAATGATCAAGGTAAAATAAACGGTGCAGTCGGGATTTAAAACCGGGGTTGGATTCTAGTAAACGATCCATTTCCTCAGTGTAACCAGCTATGACTACCGCCAAGCGATCGCGATGATCTTCCATGCGTTTAATTAATATCTGCAATGCTTCCTTGCCATAATCATTAGGACTATCTTCGGGTGCAAGGGCGTGGGCTTCATCGATGAATAGTACACCATCTAAGGCTTGCTGGACAGCATTTTCCACCCTGAGCGCAGTTTGGCCAATATACCCACTCACAATCCCGGCGCGATCAGTTTCTACAACGTGTCCCCGTTCCAGGAATCCTAATTGTTTATACAAACGCCCCACTAAGCGGGCAATTGTAGTTTTACCTGTCCCTGGAGGCCCGTACAGCATCAGGTGTAGGGAAGTGTCTACAGTTTTCAGCCCGCGTTTTTGCCGTTCGGTTTGCACTTTCAAGTAGTTGGCTAGAGAGAAAAGTTGTTGCTTGGTGCGTTCATGCCCAACTAGTGCTTTTAAGTCTGCAAACACTACCTCTAGACTATCGTCATGCGGTGGCTCATGCTCAATAAAGGTAGCTTTGGTTTCATATCTAGATTCATAAACCTCTAGACTCACATCACTGAAGTCTTTTTCCGTATCCGGCGCACTCACCATCAGGCTGTGAACTTTCATTTTGATTTTATCGTGAATGACAAAACCAAAATTTCGCCCTGGGACATCCATTAACTTGTCTGCGGGGAATTTGTCTACAAGGGTACTGTTAATGTAGAATTCGACAAATTTACCTACACGGCAAATCTCTAATAAGTTCACAGCATTACCACGCTGAATGCGATCGCAGCGTTTCCAATCTGTATAATTGACAAAACTACCATTTCTGACCTCAGCAATGCGATAACAAGCATGACCAGAAATCACAAACTCAAAAAAATTGCGATCGTCTAACAGTCCCCAGACGAAACCATATCCATGATCATCTACACCAGCAGCTTTTTCTAAGACCATATGAATATGAAAATCAGTCCTGTCATAAAAGAACTCCGCCGAGTTCCACGATAGCCAATAAGCATCACCTTCACGTTTGTGGTCAAATACATAGTGACCCACTTCCATGTAAAGGCTGCACTCTGAGCTATCTCGTGTCACCCAACTACAACGATTATCTTGAAAGTGTTCCTCAAAAATTAGCATTGCGTTCCTCTGTAGCTCTGTGTGTAGAATCAGCTGCTAACTATATTCATTCTAAACACGCCTCAACAGACTTACTTTGTTGCTAAAGCCCAGCAATCTTTCTGCCACAAGTATTTCAGCCTCCATAGCAGCAGATTTTATTCATGGGGAATGGGCTAGTTAGATTACCAGCAAGATTTCATCCTTTGAACAAAAATGTTGAGCTTTGTAGCTTAACATAGGCGACTAATGTTACATCTATTAACGTTGAGCAGTGGAAAATCAACGTGAAAGCACAGGTATTTAGAGGCGTAAATCAACTCTCTTACGAAGAGATCCCCGTACCGAATCTGGAAGCAGACGAAGTTTTGGTACAGGTGGAAGTAGTTGGCTTATGTCAATCAGATATAAAAAAAATTCGTTATCCACTTTATGAACCACCGCGCATCTTTGGCCATGAAACAGCCGGGACGATCGCCGCAGTAGGTTCGCAAGTGCTAGGTTGGGAGGTAGGACAACGGGTAGCAGTCATGCACCACATACCTTGTATGCGTTGTGCCTACTGCATGAATGATAATTTCTCCATGTGCGATGTCTACAAAAACATCTCCACCACAGCAGGTTTTAACGCCAGTGGCGGCGGCTTTGCTGAGTATGTCAAAGTTCCAGGTCATATTGTGCAGAATGGCGGGTTAATCCCGATTCCTGAGAATATTAGTTTTGAAGAAGCTAGTTTTGTTGAGCCTACCAACTGCTGTTTAAAGGCAGTTAAAAAAGCGCAAATTGCCCCCGGACAGACTGTTTTAGTAACTGGTGCAGGGCCAATTGGCTTAATGTTTATCATGCTGGTGAAGTATTTCGGGGCAGAAGCGATCGCCACTGATTTATTACCCTCTAGAATTGAAAAAGCTGTAAATGTAGGTGCAGAGGCAGCTTTTGACGCGCGTGATCCCGATTTACCAGCCAAAATTCATGCCCTTACTGGTGGACTAGGTGTTGATGTCACGTTGCTAGCTGTCCCTAGCGAAAAAGCTTTCTTTCAAGCCCTAGATTGTACCCGTAAAGGCGGCAAAATCCTATTTTTCGCCGAATTTCCCGACCAAGTAGAAATTCCCATTAATCCCAATCTCCTCTACCGTCGAGAAATAGACCTCATGGGTAGCTACAGTTCCTCCTATCGCCTGCAAAATCTCTCGGCGGACATTGTATTTAATCGTCGCATTGATGTGCAAGCCTTAATCAGCGATCGCTACCCCCTAAAAGATTTATCAGCAGCCGTAGACCAAGCGATCGCACCCACACCAGAAACTTATAAAATCCTCATTTATCCCTAAGTTGGGGGTTGGGGACACTTCTCTGCGAGACGCTCCGCGAACAACAAGCTCAGTGCATCGCTGGGGACTGGGGAATTGAAAATAATTTTTCCCTTGTCTCCTTTGTCTCCCTTCCCTTCCAAAAATTTTGAATTTTGAATTTTGAATTGATCTCTGGGTCTTCCCCCCTATCCCCCAATATGGAAATACCGATTACATTACTGATAGTCGTCCTACTAGCCTTTTATGTAGCTTGGAATCTGGGAGCTAACGACGTTGCTAATGCAATGGGAACTTCCGTTGGTTCTAAAGCTATTACTCTGAAGCAGGCACTAATTATTGCTGGGGTATTAGAGTTTACTGGTGCGGTTTTATTCGGTCATCAGGTGACAGCCACCCTAGCAACAAAAGTAGCCAACCCTAACTTATTTGCGGCGACACCCCAAGTTTTAGCTACTGGGATGATCACAGTGCTTATTTCTTCTGGTGTATGGTTGCAAATTGCCACAGCGAAGGGTTTACCTGTATCTTCCTCCCATGCAGTCGTCGGTGCGATCGCTGGTTTTAGTTGGGTAGCTTTAGGCGTAGAGGCGATCGATTGGTCAACCATTGGCTCAATCACTGTCGGTTGGATTTTAACACCCGTTATCAGTGGCGCGATCGCCGCCTTATTCTATAGTCAAATCAAACACTGGATTTTGGATCAACCTCATCAAACCAAACAACTACAAGAGTGGATTCCCTGGTTGAGTGCAATTCTCATCGGGGCCTTTGGCGTAATTGTCCTACCTTCTTTTACTCAACCGCTCAACAATTTTTTAATTGCCCAATTCGGTATTCACGTTCCACCCCACGACATCCCCTTGATCACAGGTGCAGTAGCCGCAGTTACACTGACTGTTTTTAGTTGGCGACAGCTAGAGGAGGTAGGGGGCAGGGAAAATTTCAACCCAGTCCCCAATCCCATAGAATCCCTATTCGCTCGTTTCCAAGTCCTAAGTGCTTGCTTTGTCGCCTTTGCACATGGTTCTAATGATGTCGGTAATGCGATCGCACCTGTAGCGGCGATCGTTTATATCAATCGCACTGGCCAAGTACCAACAGCAGGCATTAATATTCCCCTATGGATCTTAATTCTTGGTGGTGCTGGAATTGTTGCTGGTCTAGCTGTTTGGGGTAAAAAAGTGATCGCTACTATTGGCGAAAATATCATTGCCTTACAACCCAGTAGTGGATTTTGTGCTGAACTCGCCACAGCTACCACCATCCTCATCGCCTCTCGGCTAGGTTTACCTGTCTCCACCTCTCACGCCCTCGTTGGTGGTGTAGTCGGTATTGGTCTGGTGCAAGATATAAATTCGGTGAAATTTCAAACCCTCAAGGGTATAGCCGCCGCTTGGCTAGTAACTGTTCCTATCAGTGCAATTCTCAGTGCGACCATCTTTAGCATTGCTCGGATGGTTTTTGTTTAATGTCTAATTGTTATTACTCTCTGCTAATAACGCAAAAACTAGAATTTATTTTGGCAGAATGGCATTTAATTAATTAAAATGCTTCTTAAGGGCTGATTTGAATTTCTCCCTGAATCGAAGCTATAGATTGTTATAAAAGCTACATTCTGTAAAAATTACTTGTAACTTTAAACTCCTCTAGCAGTTTTTTATAAATCAGCTACATAATTGCAACCAGCTATTAATTGCTATTGCTACAAAAATAACAAGTATTTATATTTAGGTGAGATTTTTTCACGAGAAAATATCTTACTGGGTCAGAGAATCATGAAAATCAGACGGATGAAGTGCTGAAAGGTCTGTGATATGAAAAAAACACAGTATAGTCAATCTGTAAGTCACATAATATGCTTTGTCAATACTGGGGTAAGCATGACACAATGGCGTTGATATCCGTAAGTCCTGTGAAGATTTTCTATTTTATCTGACAAAATACAAGAAACTGAGTATGAGTGCCACAAATTTTACAGGAAGCAGCTTTATCGTCAAGGTGTATAGAGGTTAGAAACTAATGGGGCGATTTGAGAAGCGACCAGACAACCCACGAGTCCGAGGCGACATATCCAGAGCAGCAGAATCAGCTCTATTGGCTGTTGTTGAGGATTTAGAAAACCTCCAACAAACTGTACTTAAATCCTTACAAGAAGATGTTAAACGGCTACAAGGCGAGAAAGAACGTTTAGCCGATGAAATTCATCAATTAGTCGAAGAAAAAGAACATTTACAAGAAGTTAGGCGGATTACGGAACAACAAGTATTAATCCGTCAGTTATCAGAAGCTTTAGCCAAGCACATCTGTTCACAACTGCAATCATCACTAGCGAAAATAGCTAGCCAAACAGAGAATCAAATTGCTGCACTCAAGTCAGCCCAAAGTAGCAACATTGTCGCTGGAAACCAAGAGCCAGCAGAAAAAATGCTTGGTAGTTTGGATGATAACTTGACGATCGCCTTTAATTCCCTTCAACAAGAACTCAAGAACTATCAAAGTAATCTGTCCCAACAGCTGTCTCGGATGTACAGCCAACAGCAGCAAGGGGAAGCCATTTTAGAGGATTTCATCAGTCAACTGCGTGGGGATCTAACAAAAACGATTCAAGAAACCTCACAATTAGTAGCTAAGTCATCTCCATCTACAGTATTACAGCCTCCCGAAATTCAACCTTCCAATACTGCCAAAGTGGTGAATTTATCTCCACCGACAGTATTACAACCGCCGGAAGTCCAATCTCCCGCTTCCTTCCAAACACCTCCATCCGTAGAACAAGTTCCTCAGATTCAGGCTCAATCAGTTTCTCCCGTTACAGAAAAACCCTCTGTACCCCCACAGTCAACACCAATTAGAGTCCCACCAGCAGCACCAAAAACTGCTGAATCAACAGCCTTACCGCCTGAACCGATTTCTGTTTTACAGCCGGAAATATCTGAGGCTGAGATCACCTCAAGGGAAATCAAATCTCCACCACCTGAACCAGTTTCGGTTTTGCGTCCAGAGATATCGGTGACTAAGATTACATCACCACCACCAGAAAAACTGACTGAATCGATTTTTCCACCCAAACCTGAATCTTCCGCAACCAAAGGGAAAGGCAAAGAGCCAATCTCTGTAATCCAAAATGACAATCCGTCTTCACAATCTGCGTCAGCATCTAAGCGGGGATCACTATCTCCCACCAATAAATCCCGCAGTTCCTCTAACTTATCACCAGTCCAGATTGGCTTCTTGTTAATAGTTGCATCTGCTGTCATGTCATCGCTGTACAACGTAGCCATCAAGGGGATGTTTTATAAAACTTCTCAAACCTCTGCTGTGTTGGAAATAGCAGGTTTAATTTCGCCGACTGTGGGAAATATTATGTTAATTCTCACTTTGCGGTTGATGGTGGTAGTACCACTAATGATGCTTTTAGCTCCCATGATGCACCCCCAAGTATGGGAAGACTTACAAAGTCTCAAGGAGTCCCTAGGGAAAAAATCTGGTGCTACTCGTGGTAAACGACAAAGTGGTGTGCAGTTAATCATTGCTAGCGGCTGCTTTCTGTTTTTATCGCAAGTTTTGATTTACTTTGCTATCGGTCAAGTTGCTACTGGCACAGCGATCGCTCTATTCTTTGTTTACCCCGTTGTTGTTAGCATTTTATCTTGGTTCTTGTTGCGCGATCGCCCTAGTGGATTTCGCTCCATCTCCCTCGCCGCAATTTTCTGCGGTGAATTACTAGTTTTTGGTGGTACTCTCATTACTGCTGGTGTGACTGGAAATAATTCATTGGGTGGGATCACCGCAATTCTCGCAGGAGTAGCTTTTGCTTGTTACTTACTCTTAACGCGAGCCTCTGCTACTAAAATACATCCAGTCTCTTTGACCTTCGTGAACTTCGCCACCATGTTGGCTTTAAGTTTTATCTTTTTGATGTTGCCTTTACCCAATAATTGGAGTTTGACCGTTGACCCATCTAAGGTACTAGAAATTGTTTTAAGTGCTGCGATTTTGGGTGTCTTGACCCTTGTAGGGTATGTATGCAATCACTTGGGAGTTAGCAAATTAGGCGCGCCGCGATCGGCAATTATTGGCGCAGGTGTACCTATTTTAACTGTAATTTTTGCTGGCTTAGTTCTGCAAGAAACTTTAAACATTGTCCAGATTTTGGGAGTGTTATGCGTTACTTTTGGCGCAGCCGCTTTCAGCTTTGGCAAAACTAGAAATCCCAACCCATCATCCAGTAGTGAAAATTGAACCTGACCTTATATCAATAAAATTAGCGAGAAATATCAACATGGAAAAATTAAGATAACCTCGTGGCATAAATCTCATCATGCCCTAAAGCCAAAATTTTTGACGTATAAGACGTATAAGTTTAGCCAAAGAATTTATACTAAAATTTCTACCATCCGGCTACAGATCAAACCCTGAAAACCTATATAAAAGCTGAGTTTATGAAATATATAGCTTTTACTTATATGGTATGATAAACCACGAATTACGTAAAAGCTTGCAGCATAGCTGTATTTAGATTGTAGTTGGGCGAATATCGTTACGAATTAAGCATTTGAGATCAAAATTTTTAGTTTTTTCTAATGCTTGTGGATGCAAATGTCATTAAACTTTGATAATTTACTCTGACAAGTTATGGGCTGTTAATCGCCTAGTTTAAAGATTAAGAAGGAAAAGATTAAGAATACACTAATTCAGATAAATTTAATGCAAGAACAGCTAAATATAGAATATTATGTTGTGAGCAAATAAAACATATGGTCAAAATTGAACTATCTGCCTTATTTAACATCTGTGATTTTCCTCTCGGCAACTAACTATCTGGCAATAAAGATACAGAAAAGTTGCAAGGGGCGTGGTACTTAAAAATACCCTACTGATGCCCTAAGCGTTAATTGGGTTGCCAAGTGACCTTGTTACAGCGATTACTGCCTGTGTTCTCAGAGAATTTGCCTATCCGCAAGTTTTTCTAGAGTCTGAAAGTCACTGACACCACAGACGTTCTGAATCGAAAACTTCAGTAACTATATTTAAGGTAATGCTATCTCCCAAATCTGGTAGGTAGCCAAATTTGTTGGTGATTAGCATTGCTGAGTGTTACTAGATAAAGGGCAGAGAAAATCCGGATACTGAAGAAAGTCCCTGTAGGTTACTTATTAGAGCCATATATATAGTTCTTAAGTGACTTACAAAGGTATCATGGGTAAATTCAGGCTGTTAATCCGCGATTTTTCGGTAAGATACAGGAATAACTCTAGTAGCAGTGCTTTTGCTACTTATATCCAATTACAGTATGGAGGAACGGGTAATTTGAATACAAATTATTACTTACAAAACCCATAATATACATCTGGCGTGGCGATAAAACCTGCCATTAGGTGTATTTCAATTACTTTTTTAGACTAATACGTGCTATTCAACTATTTGTAATATGAGTAACGACATCGATCTGATCAAACGTCTTGGCCCCAGTGCGATGGATCAGATCATGCTATACCTGGCCTTTAGTGCCATGAGGACAAGTGGGCATAGACATGGCGCATTCTTAGACGCAGCAGCCACCGCCGCTAAGTGTGCGATTTACATGACATATCTAGAGCAAGGTCAAAATCTGCGGATGACTGGCCATTTGCACCATCTAGAGCCAAAACGAGTCAAAATTATCGTTGAGGAAGTCAGACAAGCCTTAATGGAAGGCAAACTGTTAAAGATGTTGGGTTCTCAAGAGCCTCGCTATTTGATTCAGTTTCCTTATGTTTGGATGGAACAGTTTCCTTGGCAACCAGGTAGATCCCGCATTCCTGGAACAAGTTTAACAAGTGAAGAAAAGAAACAAATTGAGCAGAAATTACCTAGTAATCTTCCTGATGCTCAGTTAGTCACATCATTTGAGTTTCTGGAACTAATTGAGTTTCTCCACAAGCGATCGCAAGAGGACTTACCATTAGAACACCAGATGCCTTTGAGCGAGGCCTTAGGAGAGCATATCAAGCGTCGTCTGCTCTACTCAGGCACGGTGACACGGATTGATTCACCTTGGGGAATGCCTTTTTACGCTCTAACTCGCCCCTTCTACGCTCCAGCAGATGACCAAGAGCGTACCTACATCATGGTAGAAGATACGGCCCGGTATTTCCGCATGATGAAAGATTGGGCAGAAAGACGACCAAACGCCATGCGTGCTTTAGAAGAGCTAGATGTACCGCCTGAAAAATGGGATCAAGCTATGGAAGAATTAGATGAAATCATCCGAGCTTGGGCAGACAAATATCATCAAGCTGGTGGTATTCCCATGATTTTACAGATGGTGTTTGGGAGAAAAGAGGACTAAGCACGAACCAAAGCAAGTGATTTTTTTAACCAACCTAACAATCAGTAACACAACAAACAGTCCCAGAAGTCACAAACGAGCATCTGCATAGCAGCTATAAGCAGATTGTGCTAGCTATTAGCCAAAAAGCAACATCTGATTAAGGTATATTTGCTGAACTAGCAGATGGCTATCGTCTGTGTATATGTTGGGTTTTAACTATCATATTGGTTAAGCAAATTAGTCCGAGAAGGCAAAAGAAACAGCCTTGACATATCAAACAATTTGTGAATTACGTTCGCTGTGCCGTACTAGCGTTCTATGGTTTAGACGTAAAAAAATATTAGCCCAACTCCACTAAATCCTTGTTTAAGGAAGAGCTGCAATTCATCGGGTTGCTTCTAATAATATATAACTTCAGTCAATGCCAATAGTCCAAAGTAGATGCTGAAAAATCAAGCTTCTTTGGACTATTGACAGCCTCAACTAGAAATCTCAGATACTTGTGTAAGTCCTGAGCTTATCTATTAGTTGGTAGGACTTTCAGGAATTGGTTCACTCTCCAAGTTAGGATTGAATATTGTGGGTGGTTGGAGTGGTGAAGTCGATGTAGGTACAAAACCACTAATGCGATCGCTACCATCAATACAAGTATTTAATGCTTGATTAGGCTCAATCTTAATCTGACTACGCAAACCTATTACACACTGAGCAAAGCGTTCTGGTAATAAACTGCGCCCACAGTAATTTAACGCATCTGGATTAATTGTTTCCTGAGTATTTTTGCTCACTGAAACTACACAGGTGGCTAATTCCTTTGGCCGTCTTGCTTGTCTACAACCAGGTAGGGCATCAGTAGCACTAATATCTGTGCGCTTGTCAATAAAAACCACACACGCAGATAAGTCTGTTGGACGCAAAGCCGTAGCGCAAGCCTCAGAGGTTGCTTGTTCACTCACACCCACACTTAAAAGTCTGCCTGCACAGGCGCGATAATCATTGTCAGCAGCTATGCTAGGGACACTCATCCCTACACAGCCACCTACAGCCAAAACTGGTGCTATCAGCCGAATTAGACGAGTTTTAAAGGTCATTTTTGATTTTCTCCCCACTAACCTTTGTTATGCACATTACCGTTCTTCAAACACCCAAAGTTATGCTAACTCAAATGTGCAACAAATCTTTTGCAAATCAGGCAAAACCAAAGAACAGGAAGAAAAATCTTTGAAAAAGACAAAAAATGTAGAGGTGCAGGGGAGCAGTCGCTGATAGCGTTCCCACAGGGTGGAGCAGAGGAGTAGGGTAGCAGAGGTTATTCAATTTTGAATTTTGAATTTATATGCCCCATCCCTAAAAGAAGATAAATTTTTAGCGATTCAATGAAATCATTTTTGCATTTCTGAATAGCTGGTATTTATAATAGTATGTCTGAGTAAAATTTAAACAGGATTAGATTAAGGAAACTCATGTCCCGATACAGAGGGCCACGCCTTAGAATTGTACGTCGCTTAGGCGAATTGCCAGGATTAACTCGTAAGAGCGCAAGACGCGCCTATCCGCCAGGTCAGCATGGTCAGAATCGCAAGAAGCGTTCTGAATATGCTGTCCGTTTAGAAGAAAAGCAAAAGCTGCGTTGTAACTACGGTGTGACTGAAAAGCAGCTATTACGTTATGTCCGTAAAGCTAGACGAGTAACTGGTTCTACTGGACAAGTGTTATTGCAACTGCTAGAAATGCGCTTGGATAATACAGTTTTCCGCTTGGGTATGGCCCCTACCATCCCAGCCGCGCGCCAGTTGGTAAACCACGGTCATGTCACCGTTAATGGTCGTGTGGTGAATATCGCCAGTTACCAAACTCGTCCCGGAGAAGTTGTTGCTGTCAGAGACAGAGCGCAATCACGCAAGCTGGTGGAAGCTAACTTGCAATATCCCGGTTTGGCAAATCTTCCTAACCACTTAGAGTTTGATAAAAACAAATTAGTTGGTAAAGTGAACAGTGTCATTGAACGGGAATGGGTGGCACTACAAGTTAACGAACTGCTAGTCGTGGAATACTACTCACGTCAAGCTTAGGACAGTGCTGAGTGCTGAGTGCTGAGTGCTGAGTGCTGACTGTTTAAAGTCCTATCACTCACAACTCAGAACTCATTGCTCAAGAGTGACTTATCCTCCAATTTGTGACATGGTACGGCTGTAATTACCTGTAGTACCAGAGTCGCGTCCTTTAAAGTTAATTTCTGGCTTGATTGCCAATAAGTTTCTTACCTGTTCTTGCAATTTATGGGTACTGACACCAGAACGGAGAGCAGTTTTTAAGTCCATTTGACCAGTTTCATTTAATAAACACGGTCTGAGCCAACCATCTGCACTCAAACGCATCCGGTTACACCGATCGCAAAAACATTCTGACATTTGACTAATAAATCCCAATGTCCCCTTCGCGCCGGGAATTTGAAAGACATCCGCAGGGCCAGCGCCACTAACTTGAGATTCTGTCAATCCCCAACGATCGCGGATTTGTTGCCGCAATTCGCCTGAAGATATCCAACCGCGATCGCTAAATAAATCGCCGTTACCAATGGGCATAAACTCAATAAAACGGACGTGCCACTGTTTATCAATAGTTAAAGCCGCTAAATCCAAAATTTCATGGTCATTAACCCCAGGAATTACCACTACATTTAACTTCAAAGGGTCAAAACCAACACGATAAGCCGCTTGAATCCCATCCCAAACCTGTTGCCAGCGAGAACGTCCACGAGAGCCAATAATTTGGTCAAAAATATCGGTATCAAGGGAATCTAAGCTAATATTAATGCGTCGCAAACCAGAATCATAGAGATTCTGCGCTATCGGAGCTAGTAAAAAGCCGTTGGTAGTCATGGCGAGGTCTTGAGTTTGGGGTAAAGACGCGATCGCTCTGACCAAATCCGCCACACGAGGACGCAGTAACGGTTCACCCCCTGTCAACCGAAAACGAGTAAAACCGACAGGAATAAAAACTTCTTGAACTAAAGTGAGCAATTCCTCATCAGTAAGTAGCTGTTGCTTGAGGATATAGTCTAGCTCTGACCCCTCTGGCATACAATACTGGCAACGAAAATTGCAGCGATCTATTAAACTAATGCGGAGGTAGTCTACCTGGTTCATGTTGGGTTTTTCTTTCTATTGTGCGCGATCGTTAACTCTCTCTTAGAGCAACAGAAATAAGTGCTTTTGCTTTTGACTTTTTTCTTCATAAGATTAGGCCGCTTTGCTCATCTTGCATCGAGGCAAGATGAATAACTACGCGCTGATTGAGAGCGTAAGCTATTTTCTGTAGCATTGAAAGAGAGTGTCCCTCATAATCAGCATCTTCCAAACGTGCAATCACAGGTTGTTTTGTACCAACAAGTTCAGCAAGCTGTTTCTGTGTTAACCCTGCTTTCCTTCTGGCTTCATAAATCAGCTGTGCCACTTCTGCATTGATAGAGGCTTCCTCCACCATTGCCTCAAGCTCAGGGTCACGGCTAGTCATTTTGTCAATGATTTTTATAGCATCGCTATTCTTCGCCATCTTCTTGATCCTCTACATAGGTATGAACGTCTGGATTATCTTCAAATAAACGCTTTCGCTCTATAGCCCGTTCAATTTCAATTGGTCGTACAGCTGCTTCTTCTTTCGTAATAGCGTGTCCAAGAATTGCCACATTTTGCCCATGAAAGAAGTACAGGATACGGTATTGCACACGCATATGCTTTGCCCGAAGTTCATATATACCATCATGTAGGTAATCGGCAGTAGGGCGACGGAGTTCATATCCTGATGCCGCAAGTTGTTTGATGCGAGCAACGCAGTTTGCATAGCCTTTGCGGTCTTCTTTCAACAGTTCCGTTAGCCATTGAAGAACAGGAACTTCCCCGTCCTCTTCCTGATAGAAAACAACACGGGTTTCCGGCACAGTCTACCTTCAAATATATCAATATTGTTATATTACGACAACTGAACAAACGAGACACGCACTATTCTATGACTGATTCCTCATCAACCGTTGCACACTCACTAACGCGCGGTTTAACTCATAATTCCGTTTTTGGGGATTTTGTAAATACCCTTGCTGTTCTTCCTCAATCATTTGCACATCTTGCACAACCAAACCGTCGAGTAACTTTTGGGCTGCACCAAATAAGCTATCTTTAATAAACCGCCGAAACCATACCGGCAATTTGTGTAATCGCCAAAAAGCGTTTAATGAGGTGAAATGAATTAAATAAGCTTTGGTGTGCGTTTCACTCACCGGACATAACAAACAATAAATTTTAAAATCCTTTCCTAGTGTAGACACCCAATGGGGATAAATGTAACTTACATCTAGGGGTTCAGGATGTAAGCGTCGGAGTGCAGGGAAGAATAACTGCGAAATAGACCAAATTTTATCTATCTTGTAATAACTTTGGGCTTGATAATGAGCATCTACACGGTGATCATCTTCATCAATGTCTTGGAGTGTTGCTTCTGCCCAAGCTTGTAAATCCTGATGCAAGTGTCCGTGATACATATCCATCAGGTTTTCAATCAGATAAGAATAATGAGCCTGACAATTAATCACTGACACTGTAGCGATATAGTTTAAATGATCCCACTCTGGTAAGCCTAGAGGCTCGACAATTGGTTCTTGATCTCCGGGAAATAACCAAATGAAACCGTCTTGTTCTTTGACTGGGTAACGCCGAATTTTGCAATTAGGGAGTTTCTGATTTTCGGCTAAGTAAGGAACTGCTGCACATTCACCTTGATGATTGAAACGCCAACCATGATAGGCGCATTCTAATTCATCGTTGATGACTTGTCCGTGGCTGAGTTTAACTTGTCGGTGGGGACAACGGTCTTCTAGAGCGTGAATTTGTCCTTGACTGTCTCTATAAAGTGCGATCGCCTGATGCCAAATTATAATTCCCAATGATTTATTTGTAACTTCATTAGTACGTGCAACCACATACCAGTGATTAGGGTTAATTCCCAACTGACGGACATCACGACTTTGCACAACTTCAGACAGAGAGGACATAGATTTATACATCCTTGGCAGCGTTAGATGAATAATTGCTACACCCTTCACTGATGACAGGTGCAGTCAAAGACATATTACAAGCAATTTTTCCAAAATGAAACCTAATACTTCTTGCCGTACCGTTCAGACTCGCCCTTCAAGAATTCAACCTAATTTGACTTACAGGCTATAAAGTATGTGTAGATAAAACAATGAGTATATTGAGAGAAAAATCTGTATGACAAGCTACCAAGAAACCTTAACTAGCAAAGAGACTTTAGAGGAACTAGTGGAAACAAACAGCATTAACCATATCGAAGTCATTGAGAACGTCATTGACTCCTTAGAGCAAGATGATAGCGCAATGGTCAGCCACTCCCCAGAAGGTGGTTATCTGTGGAAATTTAAATATGGCAGTGTGGAAGTATTCGTCCAACTGACTGGAACAACTGATGAAGACACGATCACAGTTTGGTCGGCGGTACTCCCGTTACCTGCTAAAGATGAACCTAAATTGATGCGTCAACTATTAGAAATGAACTGCTCCAGTACCTTTGAAGCTCGCTTTGGTATTATTGATAACAAAGTAGTAGTTATTTCTACCCGCACCTTAGCAGAGTTATCGCCTGGGGAAGTTTCGCGGCTAATTACTGTTGTGGCGACGATCGCAGATGACAATGATGAAGCCTTACAATCTGAATTTGGTGCAGCTTAGATAGTTCGGAATTTGCAATGGGTAACAAGCAGGTTTGGCGACTAATTCCTTTTTTAGCAGCTTCTGGTAGTGTGCAGATGGCGATTGACCGATGGTTATTACAGCAACACCTATCAGGAAATTATCCTTCAACTCTCAGATTTTATACATGGTCGCCACCCGCTATTTCCCTTGGTTATCATCAACGACAATATCCTGAACACTGGCAAAATCTGACTTGGAAAGGTCAAACATTAGATTTAGTGCGCCGTCCTACAGGTGGTAGGGCAGTGTTACACCAAGGGGATTTAACTTATACTGTTATCACCTCTGGATTAGTTGGGAATCGTCTCGATAATTATCAGCAGATTTGCGAATTTTTGATTACTGGATGGAGAGCGATCGGCATTCAATTAGACTATGGTACAGCCGGACGCGGGTACATTCATAACCCCAACTGTTTTGGGACGGCTACAGGTGCAGATTTAGTTTTACCAGATGGAGCAAAATTGATTGGTAGCGCGCAATTAAGACGAGGTGGCGCAATTTTGCAACACGGTTCTATGCGTTTGCAACCAGATGCAGAATTATTTACTCAAGTATTTGGTGGAGAATCTTTTCAGCCTGTGCAATTGTCCCCAAGCTTGAGTATAGACACGATTATGACTGCTTTGACTAATGCGGCTAGGGATTGCTTTGATATAGAGATTCAAGTGCAATCCCTGTGTCTATCCGAGTGGGATGAGATTTTAAGCTAAATGAAAATTGGGGCGTAAATACAGTTGGTATTGTTTTCTCCTACTTCCCCTGCTTTACCTGTCACCTGTCACCTGTCACTTGTCACCTAAATTCCCCTGCCGTTCACACTTAAAACCTTGACTTTGCCACGCCTGCATATCCACGTCACTGAGTTTAGTGACATTTGAGCATTGTGGCTGAATGATTTGGCTCAAAACTGCCCACAAGAGACTACGTGTGATATCTAGTGTAGTTTTTAACAAAGACTCTTGATTACCGGGAATACCTGTTTCCTGAACAACCTCAACCTCCACCCACATACCATGAGATCCAAACAGAATCTGTGACATCCATTGAGCGCGTGGTAAGTGAGTAGGGGAAGTAATTAGTTTGACCTTATTTACCCCCCATCGCTTTAAAATCGGAATTCCATAGTAGAAATTTTCAAAGGTGGATTTAGCACACTTTTCTAACCAAACATTTTGTAAATCTGCCGTTTCTCGTTGAAAAATTAGCCATATACAGGGGTCTTTAGAACCCTGAGAAATTAAAATGGGAATTTGTGGATATTGTTTAGCTGTTTGGGCAATATAAATTTCACGGCGAATACTACCACCAAGGACAAAAAAGGCATCTACTGGCTGGGAAAAAGCTAGAAATAGGTTTATAGTTACGAGAATTAGCCAACCCCCAAACAAGAAGCATAAACCCCAGCTAATCTTTTGTAACAAATGCAACCATCTGCGAAATTTTTTCCCACCAGGAATTGATGAATTTTTGGTAAAGTTGTGTCTCATGAGTTAGGACAAAAAAGCTGATTAACTTAGTTGCAAAAGCCCAACATTTTTAGCAATGAAATGCTATCTTAGAGAATTAATATAGGGTGTAAATAAGACAGTTGCATAACTGTCACACTATTGTCACAGTGCTAGATTAGAGTAACAAAGAAAGTGCAAAATTTGGGTAACAATTTTTCACAAATTAAGGCAAGATCCTAACATAATTCAAAGGGGAAAATTATGAAGGAAGCGTAGCTAAAAATTGCGTATAAAAACTTAAGAAACTCCTAAAAGCCTGATTGCTAAACTGTCAACACCACCGTAAATTCCTGCTGATATACATGAACCAATCTGCGAAACGTTACTCGCCGCTCCAAGTAGCCCTGATTGGAGGAGCGATCGCCACAACTGCTACTATATCCGTATTTGGCCCCGCTTGGACTCGGAGCGTTCGCGCTGCTCTACAAGACAGTCCCAAAGCATTAGTTGATCAAGCATGGCAAATAGTCAATAGTGAATATGTTGATGGCAAGTTTAATCAAAAAAACTGGCTGGCAATAAGGCAAAGTCTATTAAGCAAAGACTACTCATCTAAAGAAGAAGCTTATGTAGCAATTCGTGAAGCTTTACAACTGCTCAACGATCCTTACACAAGATTCATGGATCCTAAACAGTTTGAAGCCTTAACCAGTCAAACTTCTGGGGAAGTCTCTGGTATTGGTATTCGCATGGAAATGAATGAAAAAACCAAGCGACTGACTATTGTAGAAGCCATAGAAAATTCCCCCGCCCTGAAAGCTGGAATTAAAGCCGGCGATGAGATTTTGGCTATTGATGGCAAAGCTACTCAGTCGATGAAAATAGACGATGCCTCCAAATTAATTCGCGGCAAAGCAGGTAGTAACATTACACTCCGCTTAGGACGCAGTGGGCGCAATGCCTTTGACGTGAAGTTAACACGGGCAACTATCGAAGTGCCAACAGTGTATTCCAGCGTTAAGCAAGAAGGAAATCGCCGGATTGGTTACATTCGGTTACGCGAGTTTAGCGGCCACGCCGCCGAACAAATGCACCGAGCCATTCGAGACTTGAATGGTAAAAAAGTGGATGCTTTCGTGTTAGACTTGCGCGGTAATCCTGGCGGGTTATTGCAGTCCAGCATCGAAATTGCTCGGATGTGGTTAGATGATGGCGGCATTGTTCGCACAGTTAACCGTAAGGGAGTCAATGAAGATACTAAAGCCAATCGTACCGCTTTAACAAAACTGCCCTTGGCAGTATTAGTAGACGGTAATTCCGCCAGTGCCAGTGAGATTCTTACAGGTGCGCTCAAGGATAATAAGCGGGCAGTAGTTGTTGGTAGTCAAACCTTTGGTAAAGCCTTAGTGCAGTCAGTCCATGAATTATCAGATGGTTCGGGGATGGCTGTCACCATTGCCCACTACTACACCCCCAACGGTACAGATATCAACCAAAAAGGGATTGCGCCAGATATCAAGTTAGACTTGACAGAGGCACAGGAACGCCAGCTAGCGTCCAACCCCAGTCTGATTGGTACTCCGAACGACCCTCAATATAGCCGAGCGATCGCAATTTTATCTACTAATACCTTTGCCCAACCTCCCATCAATCAAACATCTCCATCCTTAAGCACTCGCGCCCGCGATTTGAAATTCTAAATATTCCATGTGCGATTTCGTTACCAGGTGTTCATATATCAGCATTTTTTGAGCCTTAACAAGGTGATAGGGGACAGGTGACAGGGGACAGGGGATGGTGTATTGGGCTAAAAATTTCTCCCCTACACCTCTTCATCCCCTAATTACAAATTACGAATTACCTACACCCTTTTATCCACAATCACAGGCTCTATGAATTATCAGGAAATTGATCCAACCACCGCCAACAGCTTCTTGCCAATGGTTTCGGTGGTTGTTCCTATTTATAACGGTGAGGCAGATTTACCAGACTTAATTAACTGTCTGGTGTCTCAAACCTACCCCAAAGATAGGGTAGAGTACCTACTGGTAGATAATAATAGTAGCGATCGCACCCTCAGCTATCTCCAAACAACGGCTGCCAATTGCCCAATTACCATTCACCCTTTGAGTGAAAACCAAATTCAAAGCTCTTATGCAGCTCGTAATACGGGTATTCGGGCGGCGGTGGGGGAAATTTTGGCTTTTACAGATGCAGATTGTCGTCCCCAACCCCAATGGCTCGGAGCATTAATTCAGCCTTTTGTCAACCAAGACGTAGTGATTGTAGCTGGAGAAATTGCCGCACTACCAGGTAAAACTTTCTTAGAACAACACGCAGACCGTCAAGAAACTCTCTCCCAAAAGCATACCCTTGCTCATCCCTTTTGTCCCTACGGTCAAACGGCTAACTTAGCAATTCGTCGCACTGCTTTCGCTACATCGGGTTTATTTCGCCCTCATCTGACTACTGGCGGTGATGCAGATATTTGTTGGCGTATTTTGCAACAAAACACTGGGCGGTTAGAATTTGCCCCCATTGCCATTGTTCAACACCGTCACCGTAGCACATTCAAGGAATTAGCTAATCAATGGCAGCGATACGGACGCTCTAATCGTTATTTACATGAACTGCACGGCGTAGCCTTAATGCCAGAGATGAAACCTCAAGATATTAGCTATCGTTTAATACGTTGGTTACTCAAAGAATTGCCACGGGATAGTATCAGAGCGATCGCTGGTAAAGGCAAATTGATAGATTTATTAGATACTCCTATTGGCTTATTTAACGCCAAAGCACGGGCTGAGGGACAACGGGATGCCAAGCTACCAGAACTCGCCAAAACAATTGAATGGATCTAATAAATTTGAATTTTAGATCAAGGATTCGCTACATTGGAGATAGGTAGACCTTAAGGAAATATTCGATGTCAGCACAATTGTTACTGGTAGATGATGAACCCGGATTACGAGAAGCCGTAAAAGACTATTTACAAGAAAGCGGTTTCGGCGTTCAAGTCGCCAGTAATGCCCGTGAAGGTTGGGATTTGATGCAGCAAAATACACCCGATCTGGTAATTTCTGACATTATGATGCCCCAGGTAGACGGCTATCAGTTTCTCAAGCAATTACGCGATGACCCCCGCTTTCAATCCCTGCCTGTGGTATTTTTAACAGCAAAAGGCATGACTAGCGATCGCATCCAAGGTTATCAAGCTGGTGTTGATGCCTATCTCCCTAAACCCTTCGATCCAGATGAACTAATAGCAATTGTAGAAAATTTACTTGCCCGGCGCACTGCGAAGCAGCAATTTCCAGGTCAAGAAGGCGAAACACCTGACATTGCTGAACTAGCCAATCAAATTGCCCAAATCAAAGCTTTACTGACGCAAAAAAGTGCAATTTCTCAATCTCCAGCTCCCTTCAAAATCGACTTGACCCCCAGGGAACAAAGCGTTTTAAACCTGGTAGCCGAAGGGTTAATGAATAAAGAAATCGCCCGCCGCTTAGAAACCAGTGTGCGAAATGTAGAAAAATACGTCAGTCGTTTGTTCAGTAAAACGGGTACGAATAGTCGCACCGAATTAGTTCGTTTTGCTTTAGAACACGGGTTAGCTAATTGACACCGTAATTCTTGGTTTCACGAGTGCATTTATAGCGTTTCTCGGTTGGGTGAGGTAGATGAATCCTACCCCAACTCCATAAGAGCCACTGAAAAGGGGACTTTAGCTCTAGGGCTTGCACACCGCGAAGTATTCGGTCAATATTGCTAGAATGCAACAACTTGTGGTAAACATTTTTCCATGTATCAAAGTCGCAGCGATCGCCATTCTAACTTCAGTCTAGTAAGTGCTTTAGCAATTGCTAGCATATCTGCTGTTTTTGGAGATTGTGCCTTTGCCCAAATCAGGAAGGATGACACCTTGGGTTCTGAGAACTCAGTTATCACACCTAACTTGATTAATGGTCAAACTATTGATCAAATAGATGGCGGGGCAATTCGTGGAAATAATCTATTTCATAGCTTTGAATTAACCCCAACGGAATTATTTTTGGTTCTCATGCTGCTTTAGATATTCAAGGTTCGTTTTTAGCTAGCACCGCTACTAGTATAAATTTTGCTAATAATCTCCAATTCAGTGCCGCAAACCCTCAAACTGCGCCGTTATTGTCCATAGATGTTCCCATTGGCTTACAATTTGGAACTACGACGGCAGCAATACGCAATCAATCCCAAGCCAGTCTCAGAGGAGCAACCAATCGTTTAAATAATCCTGCTGGTTTACAGGTGCAGTCAAATAAAACCTTGGCACTGGTAGGCGGTGAGTTGACATTGGCGAGTGGAAATTTAACTGCAAAATCAGGAAGAATTGAGCTAGGAAGCGTCGGTGCGAATAGTGTAGTCAAGATCAACTCTACAAATCAAGGTTGGGTTCTGGGATACGAAAACGTTAGAGATTTTCAAAACGTTCAACTAACAAGGAAAACTTTAGGCACTCCTACCAGTCCATCTCAAGTAGATGTGAGTGGCGAAGGTAGCGGTAGTATTCATGTGCAAGGTAGAGAAGTATTGATTAATAGCTCTTCACAGCTTTTAGCTAATACTTTGGGTTCTAAACAAGGGGGTCATTTAACGATAAATGCCTCAGAATTAGTGGAACTAGTTAGTGGTACACCTTTGACAACCATAACTTTTGGTTCTGGAAACGCTGGAGACTTAACGATTACAACTGGTAAGTTAATTGTAAAAAATTTAGCGCAAGTCCAAACTGGAGCGCAGTTTTTGAATAATGTCGGAGCATCGCGGTTGGGTTCAGGTGGCAAATTGATTATAAATGCCTCAGATTCTGTAGAGTTAAGTGGTAGTCGTGTTTTTGGTATCTTCCTGGTTTACGGTGGACTATCGGCTGCAACTCCTGATATTGGCGATGCTGGCGACATCATCATCAACACTAGAAATTTACGCATTGAAGACGGAGCGAAGATAGCTACTGAGTCTGCGGGTAGAGTCCTAATACTACCAGGGTCGAATCAATATATACCAGCTACAGGTAAGGGAGGCAATGTGATAATCAACGCTTCTGAATCCGTAGAAATAAATGGTACTTCAGCTAATGATTCTCCCAGTGGTATTTTTACTGCAACAAGAGGTACTGGAGCAGCAGGCAATTTAACTTTGACTACTGGGAAATTGACTATACAGGATGGAGGAGCAATAGTTGTTAGCAGCGCAGTACAAAAAAATGTTATCTACCTCGGAGATCCCACTAAGTTAGGAGCAGCAGGTGAAGTCAATATCAATGCTCGTTTCATTCACCTAGACCAAGGAAAATTGGTGGCAGAAAGCGAAGCCGGTCGAGGTGGGAATATCAACCTCAAAGTGCAAGATTTACTATTGATGCGCCACGACAGTCAAATCTCTACCAATGCAGGTAAGACATTGGGGCAAGGAGATGGCGGAAATATTACTATCAATGCAGCTAATGGCTTTATTGTTGGCAATCTTTTAGAAAATAGTGATATCACTGCCAATGCTTTCACCGGCACAGGAGGTAAAGTCACAATTAACGCTAAGAACATTTTTGGATTTGTACCACGTACTCGCGCAGAGTTGGTGGAGTTGTTAGGAACTGAAAATCCAGAGGAGTTAAACGCTAGTAAACTGCCAACAAACGACATTACAGCCTTTTCGCAGCAAAATCCTTCATTAAATGGAGACGTACAAATTAACACGCCTGATGTTGATCCTAGTCAAGGCTTAGTAGAACTGCCCACAAATCTGGTTGACGCTTCTAGGCAAATTGCTTCTGTTTGTCATTCTAGTAATAACATTGAGAGAAGCTCATTTATTGCCACTGGTCGTGGAGGAATTACACCCAGTCCTACGGATAAATTGATGGATGATACTGTTTTAACAGACTGGATTGAATTACCAGTAGATAGGAAAAATCGTGCTGATAATCTTCAGCCGCGTACAGAAGAAAATACAGGGAAATTTAAATCAGGCGATGGTCTCCGACCGACCGTCGGTCATCGCCTACAGTGGGCAGAACGCCACCGCTCTAGCCAAATTATCGAAGCCCAAGGTTGGGTCATAGATCCCCAAGGTCATGTAGTTCTCGTTGCCCAAGCACCCACCATCAAGCCTCATAGTACAGAGATGAAGTCAGCAGCTTGTGGGTTATTAGGGAGTAGGGAGTAATGCAATACTTGTCGGTTAAGCTTGCTAAAATCAACAAAAAATTCAACACAAACAAAAACACCCCCCGTTTCCAGGAGGTGTTTTTAATTAGCTAAGACTTAAAGATTAACCGTTGATAGCAGGTGCGCTGATAGCGACAGGAGCAACTTCACCAGCAGCCAAATCTAAGGGGAAGTTGTGAGCGTTACGCTCGTGCATTACTTCCATACCCAGGTTAGCGCGGTTGATTATGTCAGCCCAAGTAGCGATGACGCGACCTTGAGAATCAATGATGGATTGGTTGAAGTTGAAACCGTTCAAGTTGAAAGCCATTGTGCTGACACCCAACGCGGTAAACCAGATAC
>NZ_JACJRG010000080.1 GCF_014697125.1 Anabaena minutissima FACHB-250
GGCGAGCCGCAATGAATGATCAGTATATGATTTCTGTTTTGGCGGCGGCTCTCCCTAACTCAACACTCTCATAGAATCCATTTGTCAATAGGGTTTGAGACGCGCTAACCCTGGCGGATGAAGGGGCTGCCGACGGCAGCCCTTACTTTTTTATAAAAGCTTTTTGAATTTCGACTTTTGAACGTCAGTTGCTTCTCTCCGAGACGCTGCGCGAACAAGTGGGCAGAGCCGCCCAACACACTGACTCCTTTTGACCCTCGGAATTTTGGATGAGTGGATTTTTTGGGGTACAAGCCCCACCACTAGTGGGTGGAAAAATCTAAAATCTTCAATCTAAAATCCCCAAGCCCCGTACCCTTGTGGTCGGGGTCAATCCAAAATCTAAAATCCGTGTTGAAAAGTTGAGCCACTGCGTTGGACGAAGAGAAGTGCGGTCTTCTCTACGAGAGGCTGCGCCAAGGGCTTTGCCCAAGTGGAGCAACTTCGGGGTTTCCCGGCTTGTAGCAAGTGGCGTTCCTAGGTTGGGAAACCCGCCTACAGAACTTTCCGCAAAATCTAAAATTGGTTGACTTCCGCGTAGCGGTATTAGCTGTCCCCTTCATTTTTGATCCTGATGCGGCGTTCAAACAACTCTTTAATCACCAGAGTGAAAGCAGCCAATCCGGCTAGTACCACCGAAGCAGCAAAGGCACTTTGGGAATCGTAATTACGATAAGCCCCTTCTACATATAAAGTTAAAGTCTGTGTACGGCCAATTAAATTACTCGATACCACAGCAATAGCACCATACTCTCCCATCGCTCGAGCAGTGGTGAGAATTACACCATACAATAATGCCCAACGAATAGAAGGTAGTGTCACTCGCCAGAAAGTTTGCCATTCACTAGCACCCAAAGTTTTAGCAGCTTCTTCTTCTTGAGTCCCGACTTCTTCTAGTACCGGAATCACTTCCCGCGCCACAAAGGGCATTCCCCCCAACATAGTCGCCAGAGCAATACCAGGAAAGGCAAAGATAACCCTGATATCTAAGGATTGTAGTAGGGGGCCAAGTAACCCATTACGTCCATAGAGGGAGACTAGCATTAAACCTGTAACAATGGGTGAAATAGAAAAAGGCAAGTCAATAATACTTAGTAGCAACGTGCGTCCTGGAAATCGACGGCGGGCAATGACCCAGGCGGCACATAGACCAAAGACAACGTTAAACGGCACTGCTATTGCTACCGCTAGTGCTGTCAACCGCACAGCTTGAGTGAAATCACGGCTAGTAAGAGTGGCAAAAAATGGAGCAATACCCCGGCTAAAAGCTCCAATGAAGACATAAAGAGTGGGGAGCAGCAATACCAGTACAAAATAAGTTACTACTGCCCCAATCAAAATAGTTCTGCCCCAATCTCCAGCTTGCTTGGGTTTGACTCCACCAGATGGAAGAGACTGGTTCGATCTGACATCAAGCACCATAGCGTTGCCTCCAAGTTTGCAAGAAATTCACTGCCAGCAGCAGCAATAGGGAAATCAGCAAAAGAACTGTGCCAATAGCTGTCGCCCCAGGGATATCGTTTTGTTCGAGGCGTTGGAATACTAAAATGGGAGCAATTAAATCTTTATAGGGAACATTAGCAGCAATCAAGACCACCGAGCCATACTCTCCCACAGCCCTAGCAAAAGCCTGGGTTGTACCTGTCAGGATAGCTGGTATCAGAGGGGGTAATATCACCCGCCAAAAAGTTACCCATCGGGAAGCCCCTAAAGACCAGGCAGCTTCTTCTATTGTTAAATCAAGTTCTTGCAGCACTGGCTGGACAGTACGAACAACAAAGGGGACGGAAATAAACACCATCGCCACCGCCACCCCCAACCGAGTGAAGGAAACTCTAATACCAAAAGGCGTAAGAAGCGAGCCAATCCAGCCTTGCTCACTGTAAACTGTGGCAAGAGTGATACCTGCAACCGCCGTGGGTAGGGCAAAGGGTAGGTCAATCACCGCATCCAAAACTCGCTTAAAAGGAAATTCGTAGCGTACCAGCACCCAAGCTGTAGCAGTACCTGCCACACAGTTAATAGCGGCTGCAAATAAGGCAGTACCAAAGGTTATGCTGTAGGCTGATAGGGCAATGGGGGCAGTGGCCAGTCGCCAAAACTCTGCGGGTGAGAGTGTTGTAGCCCGAAGAATCAAGGCAGCGACAGGCAGCAATAGAACGATGGAAATATAGGTAAGGGTAACCCCCCACGGCAAAGAAAAGTGCTTAAGCCAATTTTTGGGCGCGAGGGAAAAATTAGACTGTGTATTTGAAACTGTCATGGCTAACGAATATGAGTTAGATGCTAACGTCGGGCAATGTTCGCCTGGATGTCGTCAAAAATTGCGCCGTCAGCAAAGAACTTGGGACTGACTTGATTCCATCCGCCAAAATCTTCGATGGTGAACAGGGTAGTGATTTTGGGATAGTTAGCGGCAAATTCTGCGACTACTTCTGGTACTACTGGACGGAAGCCCACTTTGGCGAATTCGCGCTGGGCTTCAGGGGTAAAGAGAAACTGGATAAAGGCTTCTGCTACTTCGCGAGTACCCCGCTTATCAACATACTTATCGACTACGGCAATGGGACTATCGATGGAAATATTGATATCAGGAACTACGTAGGGTAAATTTTGTCCCTGCTGTTTCGCTAAGATTACTTCGTTTTCATAGTTGATGAGGGCATCTCCCTGATTTTGGGCAAAGAATGCGTCAGTGGCTTCACGGGCATCTTTCGGCAATACTGGCACATTGGCATAGACTTTAGTGACAAATTCTTTGGCTTGTGCTTCAGTACCGCCTGTTTTAGTTATCTTTCCCCACAAGGCCATGTAGTTCCAACGAGCGCCACCAGAGGTTTTGGGGTTGGCAGTGATTACACTAACATCATCGCGGGCTAAATCATCCCAATTTTTAATATTTTTGGGGTTGCCTTCACGGGTAACGATCGCGCCCACAGAGCGGTGGACAATACCGTTGCCATTGGGTGTCTTTTTCTCCCAGCCTGGCTGAATCAGTCCGGCATCCTGGATTTGTAAAGTATCTGCTGATAGTGCTAGAGCTACGACATCTGCTTCTAAGCCTTCAATTACCGCACGGGTTTGAGAGCCTGATCCGCCGTAGCTTTGGTCAAATCTCACGGTCTGCCCAGTTTTTTCTTGCCACTGTTTAGTGAATAGGGGAATAATTTTTTCATAGGCAGTGCGGGTAACGGCGTAGCTTACCAGAGTAATTTCTTTTGTTTGTGAAGCTCCACCGTTAGTGTTGCTAGGAGAGCAGGATGCAGTCGTTACAGTCAAGCTGACTGCTACCAAAAACAGCGAAATAAAACTTTTTAAAGACATTCTTTTCCATCGATTCCAATTATCCAACCACATCCTGACTTTAGTCTCCTTGCTTTAAACTACAGCTAGTCAATTAGAATCATTTTGTCAATAAGGTTTACAAATGAGACTAATTTTAATAATATGCTTTATTGAAAATAGATTAAAACTAAGTTTCAAACCGAACAATGACAAATCAAGGGTTTTGAAGATTTCTTATCCCGAACTCAAGTAAGAGTTAGCTTCCATCCCAATACGGTTCGGATAAGATAATTTGCCAAAACAATAACGCTTGTAGAGACGTTGCAGTGCAACGTCTCTACCCACCCATAATTTTAACCGAACCTTATTGGCTTCCATCCTGTTGATTTGTATTCAACTGAACGGCAGTTTTTTCTAAATTTAGGAAACCATTTTTTACCTTTGATCTTCTTTTTGCAGTTGTCGTAAAACCGAGAAATTGCACTTCAAGAGCGTACCCTTCGGGAAGGCTTCGCCAACATCTACCGATTGTCTAGTCATTGAGTTGAGTTTATCGCACTGAGCTTGCCGAAGTGGACGGGGTTTTAAACCCAAATTTTCGATAATCTTGGTTTTGAAGTATCCACCGAATATTCTCCGCCTGTGGTGATACTACCTGATTATCGGCTTGTGCTGCCTCTAAGCAAACCCTCAATTTTTCAGCTAGTATCTGCACACCTGGTTCTCCCAACATACCTAGATGTGTACCAGAAACTTCGTGAATTTCTACCCCTTGTTTAGCCATTCCACTCCAGCCTCTACAGGGTTTGAACTGACACCATCTCAAAACTTCTTTCGTAGTAAATAAAGTTACCTTGCCAGCGTAGGGTTTGGCTACATAATCCGCCATTGTCGCCTGCTTGAGAGCTTCTATTAATGCCATGTTGTAAGGGTTGGCATCTTCAGCAAAAGAATGTTCATTCCACAAATCGAATTTGCTACTATGTTTCCCAGTTAACATGGACTTGAACCAATCCACTTTGGCGAAAACATAGTTCCTTCTATCTACAGATGGCAGTCGCAATAGGGTGAGCCAGTAGACGTACAATGTACGCAGTAGTGAGGGATGATTGATATACAGACTGGGGTTATATGTATCAAACATTGCTAGTAAAGCCACGCGATCGCCTTGAGCAACTAACTGACGCGCCATTTCAAAAGCAACTGTTCCACCACTAGAGAAACCACCCAATAAATAAGGGCCATGAGGTTGAACGGTGCGAATTTCTTTGATGTAGTGAGAGGCCATGTCCTCAACTCTAGTGTGGGGAGCTTGTTTACCATCAAGTCCTTGTGCTTGCAGTCCATACACAGGTTGCTCTGCATCTAGGTGACGAACTAAAGTTTGGTAGCCAATAACATTTCCTCCCAGGGCATGAATCAAGAATAAGGGACGTTTTGCACTCCTACCCGGCTGAATTGTCACCAGAGAAGACCAAGAAGTTTTTGTGTTTGATTGGCGGAGAATGCTAGCTAATTGTTCTATGGTTGGTGATTGCAACAAGGTAGCTAGGGGAAGCTTTTGAGCAAATTTATTTTCAACTTGTGTAAATAATCTTACCGCCAGTAGGGAATTTCCCCCCAACTCAAAGAAATTATCTCTAATGCCAATTGACTGAATACCTAAAACCTCTGACCAAATTTGCGCTAACTCGATTTCTACGGCATTCCTAGGCGCAACAAAGGCTTTTTCTAAGTCTGGTCTTTGGTCAGGTATGGGCAGAGCGCGGCGGTCTACTTTACCATTAGGAGTTAGTGGAATGTAGGCGATCGCAACAAAGGCAGATGGAATCATATACTCTGGCAATTTTTCTTGCAGAAACCGCCGTAATTCATTCATCGCAGGTGCAGATTCACCATTTACTACCACATACGCCACTAACCGCTTATTTCCTGGCTCATCTTCCCTAGCTATAACTACAGTTTCCTGTACAGAGTCATGTTGTGTGAGTACACTCTCAATTTCTCCCAACTCAATACGGAAACCGCGAATCTTTACCTGATGGTCAATTCGACCGAGGAATTCAATATTACCATCACTGAGATAGCGAGCTAAGTCCCCAGTTTTATAGAGCCGTGCTTCTTTCTTCTCGCTGAAAGGATTGGGGATAAACTTTTGGGCTGTTAGTTCGGGTTGATTTAAATAGCCAGAGGCTAAACATTCTCCACCAATATGCAACTCCCCAGAAACACCAATGGGACAGGGATTCAGGTAAGCATCAAGAATGTAATATTGAGCGTTTTGGATGGGTTTACCATAGGGAATACTCTTCCAATGTGGCTCGACTTTGCCGATGGGATAATAATTAGACCAAACAGTTGCTTCCGTTGCTCCACCCAAACTAATTACATCAATCCCTGGGAAGGTGGTTTTAAGTAAATCTGGTAGTGTGACTGGTATCCAATCACCACTCATAAATACTAACCGCAGTTGGGGATGACAATTACTTTCTTGAACCATCGGGAAAAAGGCAGCCAGTTGTTGCAGTGCAGGCGGCGCAGAATCCCAGAATGTAATCGGCTCATGACAGAGGATGTGCAGTAAAGCTTCTGGATCTCGAACATCATGGCTAGATACAACCCGAATTGAACCGCCTGCGGCTAACAGTCCGAAAATGTCATAAACTGACAGGTCAAAACACAAAGATGTGATAAATAAAACTCTGTCGTCAGAATTAACATTAAATGTTTTGTTCACCCACTCGATCAGGTTGATTACTGGTTGATGACGAACTACAACCCCCTTGGGTGTGCCTGTAGAGCCAGAGGTAAAAATCACATAGGCAATATCATTGGAATTAGCAGATGTTGGTAAATTTCCCGTAGGTAGTAAATCTAGATAAGAACGATTCCACACCTGCTGATGTTCAACTTGGCAGACACATTGAGTATGTGGAGATTGATCTAAACAGATTAAATGTTCTAGTGCGCTCAGTTCTAGCTCATGAATACTAGGTAAGAGGCAAGTTTGGGTGACTAGACAGTTAATTTGCAGAGAAGACAGCAGTAATTGAATCCGCGCTTTGGGGAAAGTTGGTTCTAGTGGTACGTATGCGCCTCCAGCTTTCAAAATTCCTAGAACAGCCGGAATCATTTCTAGCGAACGCTCTAAATATACACCAACTAACACCCCTGGTTTGACACCCAGTTGCTTCAAGTGATGGGCTAACTGATTAGCTCTCCAGTTCAACTCTTTGTAGGTGAGTTGTTCTTGTCCACAAACAACGGCTATAGCCTCGGGTGTCTGCTCTACTTGCGCCTCAAATAGTTGATGAATACAAAGTTGCTCTGCAAAATCTGTTTGTGTATGATTCCACTCCATCAACATTTGATGTCTTTCATCTGTCGTTAATAGTGGTAATTCTCCTAAACACTGCCAAGGATTAGTCGCCATACTGGATAATAAAGTCTGAAGATGTCCCAGCATTCGACCGATTTTGGCATCGTCAAAGTTGTTTTGGTCATATTTGAGTTTCAATAGAAGTTCTGACTCTGCATAGCCAACCAATGTCAGAGGAAAGTTAGTTTGTTCTTCTTGCTTTACTTCCAGGTTTTGCCATCTGTCACCCTGAGAACGTAAAGCCGAATTCAATTCATACTTGTCAAATACCAGGATGCTATCGAATAAAGAAGTTCCACCGGGAACATCGCTCCATCTTTGAATGTTGACTAGAGGAGTGTGTTCGTAGTCTCGCAACGCTACCCACTGCGATCGCAATTCTTTCAGCCAAGTCAAAAGCGGTTTTTCTCCTGACACCTTGACTCGCACTGGCAGAGTATTGATCAATAATCCTACCATCGACTCTGCCCCAGCCACAGAAGAATGACGACAGGCTCTTGTCGCCCCAAACACAACATCGGACTCACCACTATAACGACTCAGCAATAAAGCCCAAGCACCTTGTACTAAAGTATTCAGCGTGAGTTGGTGTTGTTCTGCTAAAGACTGCAACCTCGCCGTAGTTTTTTCTGAGAGTCGGATTGCTTGTTCGCCAAAACCGCTTTGATTACGAGGGGTTGAGTCTACTAATAAAGGCGTAGGTGCGGTAAAGCCTTTGAGCAAGTCCCGCCAAAAACTTTCAGATTTAGACCAATCCTGCTGCTGTAACCATGCAATGTGGTCTTGATAAGGACGAGGTTGAGGAAGTTGTAAGTCTTTTCCTTCGCAGAAAGCATCATAAAAGGTAAACACTTCTTTGATGATGATGGACATAGAGCGACCATCTAACAAAGCATGGTGAAAAGTCCAGATAAATTGGTAGACAGATTCTTGCAATCGAAATAACGCCAGGCGCATCAATGGTGCGACATTGAGTTCAAAACCCACCCTGCGATCGCTTTGCAGATAAACTTGCAATTTAGTTGATTGTTCTGTGTCAGATAACCCACTCCAATCTTGCTGTTCTAGGGGAATTGTGACATCTTGATGCACACATTGCAGAGGTTCTCGTCCATTTTCCCAATCAAAGCTAGTTCTTAAAACTGCGTGTCGTTCTACAACTTTCTGCCATGCTTGTTGGAATGCCACAACATCAATTTTTTCATGTACTAAACAGATGAGTTGCTCAATATCCACTCCCGAATTTTGAGCAACTAGACTGTTAAAAAGCATTCCTTGCTGTATAGATGACAGTTGATATGAATTTTTTAAACTTACTACTTTCATTTTGTTGGTATAAATAGTTTGTCGGGAACAATGATTGTTAAAAATGTAACTATCTAAACGAAAATTAGATGATGTAGATGCTTTAAGGTATAAAGTAATTAATAGATGATGACAAAATACTCATCTATACAATTACTAAATGAATATCTTTAGAAAATACTGAAAATGTAAGAGCATGAGAAAATTCTGCCTTCAATCACTATCAATAGACTTTACCAAGTAATATTTCCGATTCTGTATAAAAATAATGAAGAATAATCTACAGCTTAAAAAGAAAATATAAAGACAAAAATTATATTCCGTGATTTCAAGTATCAAAAATAATATTTAAGGACTGTAATCTGTATAAAAGATTAAACTTTTTCAATATAATTTACAACATAGGTATTACATAAATAACGTAGTATTAATTTTTATGCACCTTCTTTCTCGGAGATATAACCTAAAATAACAAAAGTTATATCCCATGAACTGAAAGCTATTTTTTATTATTCAAACTCCGATACTCCCAAGGATTTGTAAATTTAGCATCACCCCAAATTCCAATCCTTTGCTGTTGCGCTTTTGCTTCAGCTTGTTGTACCAATTCTTTACTAGGACACTTATTTAAATAAGGACGATAAACCTTAGCTAATCCTTCCTGGATTAACACTTCTTGAACAAAAGTACCATCTCTTAAGCGTATTTCAGCTACTTTGCGTCCATAACGATCGCTATCTGTAATATTCAAGGTAACGCGATCGCCACTTTGTTTGACTAATTGCTCTAATCTTTGCTGCGCTTTCGCACCCCAACTAAATTGATTGCGATCGCGCACTCTTCTACTAGCCTGCTCTTTCCGGGAATGGTCTATTTCCGGCGCATCCATGCAAGCAAAGCGCACAGTAAACTTATTACCCTTGGCATCCTTAACTGCTAAGGTATCGCCATCACTTACACGTTCAACTAAGTCACCAGAAGCACCAAACAAGCGATTGCAGCCCATCAAACCTAAAATGATGAATCCTGAACTCAACAAAATCAGTAACTTTTTGTTTAATTTAGTCATTATTTCTTCTCCCTGTCCCCTATCACCTGTCACCTATCTTCCTCTCATCATTTGCTGATAATACTAATTAGTTATCACTTCTAGATTTAGCTTGAACTGACAGAAGCCTCTCACTTACCGCGATAGCGGAAGTGATGAGATGAATGGCTCTTGTGTTGACGACAATCTTTCGACGGCAGTTGCTACAAGTCGGCAGAGCCGCCCAACGCACTGCCTCACCAATGCGATAGCAAGGGAGGACGATGTGGAGTAAACGTAGCTTGCTTCCCGCAGGGTACAATTCTTCTCTACGAGACGCTACGCGATATGTTATATTTTTTTATAGCATACGTTGTTTACTCTAATATGTTAAAAGTCGTCAAAGTCAGGTTATATCCAGATGCTCAACAGCAGCAGTCACTAGCTCAAGCTTTTGGCAGTTGTCGCTGGCTCTGGAATTATTGCCTGAACTTGATGAACCAGACATATAAAGAAACTGGCAAGGGATTATCTGGATACGAAGTTAAAAAGATAATTCCCCAGTTAAAAAAAGAGTATGATTGGTTGTCACTAACTTACTCACAATGTTTGCAACAAGCTTGTTTGAATCTTGGAGTAGCGTTTAATAACTTTTTCTCTGCGAGACGCTGCGCGAATGAGAAAAGAGCTAAATACCCTAGATTCAAATCTAAACATGGTAAGCAGTCGATTCAATATCCTCAAAATGTAAAGGTTGCTAATAGTTATGTGACTCTCCCGAAAATAGGGG
>NZ_JACJRG010000081.1 GCF_014697125.1 Anabaena minutissima FACHB-250
TGATTCAATCGTCGGCGAGATCAGTGAGAATTCTTTGAGTTGCATTCAATCTCAGTACACTTGAGTGATAACCCTTAGTCTATCTGGTTTTTGGCTTAACCGAACCGTATTGGCTGTGGGGTATGTGGTGCAGCAGTCTTTGGGGCAAGCGATGGCACGGTGATGCCTGTTAGTTCCTAGCGATTGCAGATGTTTTTGCGGAATTTACGCTATTGATTTTGACTTTTACCAACTTTCGATGATTGAATAGTTTCTTTCTTCATACCCAGAACCCCGAAAAAATCAATGTTACTTTGCTGTCAAATACCAACTTTCACCCAAATGTTGGTATTTGAGAGAGCAAAAACCGGATTTATTAGTAACTGTGTACTAAAAATAGCATGACTGTACTCAGGTAAAACTGGAGGTAGCAAAAAAGCTGAAAGCTATATATGACAGGACTTTTCAGCCTCTATTTCCGAATTTGCAGTGATCTCGGCTCTATGCCCTGGTTGCACGAACCTTCTATTTACGCCGACTGCTGGATTATCAAATTTTAGGCAATAGCGGACGAATTACTCGATCAAATTCCTCCGCAACTCGTCGATAACCGCTATTTTTTAGATGCAGTTCATTTTCCCAATCAGAATCCGAGATTAGCGATCGCAGGTCAATGTAATGTAACCGCGAATCGCTTGCGGCAAACTGTTCCAACATAAAATTAAAGTCATCAATCATCTGGCGCGTGATCTGTTGTTGTTCAGCTCGCTGTTCATAACCCTTGGCCACAAGGGCAGGTCTAAGCCAAGGGCCAACAAACGAAAATCCTAGAAAACGGACCACGGCTCGTCCATCAGGAATAGGATATCCGTAGCCATGCAGAATGATGTGAATGTTTGCGTTTTTTTTCCAGATTTCGTGGGAAATATGCTGAAATATCTGCAAAAAGTAGTCTTTGAGCATAAAGTTGGTATAGTCCTGTCGGAGTGCCGATAAACCAGAGGTTTTATGATTCAGGAAACTTAAGAATTCATCTCCTGCGATATCGTTACCGCCACCAGAGAGGAGAACGATCAAAGGTCGATGTCGCTCAATGGCTGCCAGGGTTTCTTCAAGGGGAGGACGATCGCGCTGCCAACGCCTTTGATCGAACTTCGTACCCCAGGCCATGTTATCCAAGGTATCTCCCGCTTTGGAGACGTTGTAAATTTTATAGCCAAAGAATTTCTTTAAACATGAGATCACGTCTAGTCCAGCCGGAAAATAGTCGAACCATGAATCTCCCTCGGCGACTAAAACGGGTCCAGTGCTGGTAGCTTCGAGAGAAAACTCTAAGGTATTCGCATCAAGTTCGCTCACCATCTGAGAAATTTCTTCTGGTGTCAGTCGATCCAGTTGTTCATCCGAATACTCTTCGAGAGAGAAGCTGCTTTCAGTTGTCACCTGATTAGTGGAGGTAGCAGGAATTACTGGTATCGGGGGTTGAATCGTATCAAGTCGATTTTGGACTGTTACTTCAAAAAGATTGAAACGACGCTTGTTAGGGTCTGCCCATAGTTTTGACTGAACATCCTTTACAATGCTGCTAATTCTCACGCCCTCGTTAGCTTGCCAAGCGATCCGCTCCTCATTTTCAGGTCGTCCGTCAAACACGCGACCATCAATCATCAAAATTTGACCCTGGGAATTCCGTTTAGGTACTCCAGAATGGTGTAAAGCTGCCAGTTCCCACTGCATATTCAACACGGGCGAACCGGAAGAACCACGCTCGGTATCAGCAGCGTAATGCAGAAAATCATCGACGATATCGGTAATGTTGTTATTGCGAATGGCAATTTGCTGGGGTTCTCCAGCAGGATGCTGAATCACATTCACTGGTTCGCCAATCAAGGCTTTACCGGACTCAGCAATTAGGGTAATAAAGCCACGGTCGGTGATGGGTACACCTTCGTCAGACTCCGAAGCAACGGCGACAAATGCGTAGTCTAAGTCTTTGTCATTAAGGAAGAATTGCGCTGGCTTGAGCCGATGGATAACGGTAGGGCGGACCGTACCATTATTGCGTTCAAAAAAGTCAAACTCAACGAAGCTATCAACTGCGATCTCAGCCGTTTCAAGCACATGATGATTAGTTAGGAGTAGCTCTGGAGAGACGAGAAACCCAGTACCGTTTCCAATGCTGCGACCATATTGGCGAATGGTAATCCGACCCACAGCGCGGGACACAGCAGTACCAATCGGTAAAAACCGACTGTGGATTAGATCATCTTCTTCGATAATACGTTCTAAGAGACTAACCTGTTCGCCCGGTTTCATCGCGGACTGAACAGGTTGTGTAACAGCTTCAGTTGCGATAAGTTTGCTACCAAGTTCCTGAAGTCCGAGAGAGGTAATTCGTCGCATAACGCGCTCGGGAGTCTCGACCTTACGCCAGTCTCCACCAAGGGTTAAATTTGCCTCATTCTGACTTCTGTTGACGCTACGAGATTTATATCGTCTCTCAGCAGCAGCCATTTGCTGCTCAAAACTTGATTTAGACATTATGTATTTCCTCCTTAAGGAAGGTGGATCTTGCCCACTCTAGAAATTTCTGATTATGTGATCGCCGAAAGGGGTGGCCGTCCACCCAGAACCAAGTATTGTCGCTATTAGAGTTTGTACTTCCGACCCTTGCATAGCTTCCCTTAGCTGGACCGCAAAGCCTTCAAAAATTGAATTAAATGTCTGCTTGTAATACAAAAGTAATACTAATTGGCGATCACCCTGTGCTAGTTGCGTAAGTCCTGTGAGTTACTGATACATGGGGTAATATCTTTCTTTTGTCACTCTAGGCAGAGGAAAAAGAGAAATAGGAAATACCTTGAGCCAAGGTTTAATCAAATTAAAAAGGATAAAAGGTTGAACAACAAGACGTAAATTATTCAGAATATTAAACAGAAATTCCTAAACGCTTCGCCATTTCTATTGTTGACATTTTGGGAGAACCTCCTCCCTGTGTTTCTGCCTCTTTAATCAGAGTTGTAATTTTAGAATTAATAGGTGCATACAGCTTATTTTTCTTTGCTAGAGCGACTATTTCCCCATTAATAGAGATGTTTTTAGATGTTTTTGAACATGAACGCTTTGTTTTCATGTTCAAAAACATCTCTAAAATCGGCAAGGCTCATTGGATTGAGCAATAAGCCTGACCGTCATATTCCTACTCGATTCCAGGGTGCAAAGGCATTCTTGCTTTGTCGGAGAGCAGGCTCCAGAGTTGGATAGTGTCGCAAAAGAACACTAATCATTGTGTTATTTTCAACCCAGTCCAAGCCAACGGGCGTATAAACTTCAGGAGTATAGTCAACGCTGAAGAAGCGATCGCTATTGAGACGACGGGATGCCATCACAATAAAGATGCGAAATGCCGTATCGCTAAAACCAAAGCCTTGAGGCGGTGTCTCGGCAAACATGCCGATGATTAAATCAACATCATCAATTCTGCCGTCATACACAGATTTGATCTTGTTCGCAAGTTCTGGATCAGGTGTAAGTTCTTCAAACGACTTAACTGGGGGAAGACGAAGGAGTTTGCGGAACTCGTTGTAGCGGGGTACACCTCGTTCGCGATCGCGCAGAATGTCTACTGCTGCTAAATCAACTATCCGATCGTCTCGTCTAGGAAGGGTGCGTAAAAAGTTGGGGTAATTTCTGAGTGTAATCGCTCCCGGATGAGCAACACCTAGTGAATAATAAAGGCTGTCGAGATCAAGGCGCTCCATAATAGCGCGCGCTTCTGGGCCTACAGCTTTCTCAAACGACACTTCTTCAATCAACTCATCGGTTGTCACAGACCGCAAGACAAAATCATCAGGTAACAGAGGGTGCATACGATAGACCGCTACAAACTCCTCAGTCAATGAATAGGGTACATCAAAGTGATTAGTAGGTGAACCTGGAATACCTGTGATCGTCTCATTTTTACTGAACCGCCCCAGGATCTTAGTGAGTTTCTCTCCAGCCAATCCCCACCAATTTGCATTCATGCCAATTTGTAGGGCTGGATGCCCTAAAATTGCCGGAGTCCATTCTACAGTATGGATTTTGGCCAGCAGTGCGGTATTGACGAGACGAGCTTTATTGAACAGTTGTTCATCATTCCAGGTGGGGTACTCTGCCTTGAGGTGATCGCAAATTGCATTATGCTCAAGCGCAAATAGCGTATGCATCAAACCCAGCCCTAACCACCAGTTAGCACTTACACCAGTAACTTCAACTCCATCAACGCTGTGTACTTTTCCCTCAACTTTTGGCAATAATCCACGCTTGTCTATCCTTAACTTTCCATCCTGACCAGAACGAACGTTGTTCTGGGTGTTTTTACTAGTCCCGTAGATTTGTGATCCATCCCACCAAGGTGTTTCGTGGTTAATGTAGGTATCTGGGTGATCACCAGCATCTTTGGCGTGGTTTGGATCGACTTTAGTCCGCTTGACATGCATGGGGCGTTGGTCATTGGGCCAATCATCGTTCCCATCAATCTCAACTTCAAAGGGTTGTTGCTGATCGTCAGTTTCATGAGAGAACCAGTCATGGATCATGAATTGAATCCAAGCAGCAGCTAAAACATTAAGTGTAGTGGCGGGCTGGAACTGTTCTCGTGTCATTAACTCGCGAGCAATCATCCGGGGATTAGGGGTGAGAATTTGCTCATCACTAGGTCGCTGCACCCGGTCTAATGGCATGTTGCGACCAAATCGCATTCTCGTACAGCCCATGCTAGGCTGACTTAAGTCATTATAAGAACCATCGGGTGAACGATTGGTGAGAAAATCTACAGGACAACGACGAGGATGTGCAGTAGCCTCACGGGAAGCCTCTGTTTCTGTGTCATATAAATTCTTTTGACGTAAGTCTGTTCGCAGTTGAGCAAGGCTAAAAACACCAAGCCAACCAGGTAACTTATCCCAGCGCACAACGCCATTCACAATTTTAAAAATCCCTTCCATTGCCCGTGTCAGGAGCGATCGCGGCGGTACGTAAGACTGGCGCTTGAGTCGAAAATCCTCACTTGCCATATAAACTGGCTGACGTCCCCGGTTTAGTTGTCCAAGTGGACGAAATATTTCCGCACCATTCCAAGGATTGAAAGCCGTTTGCTGGATTAACGCTTCTGCATCTCCATCGCGACTCTCACCCAAGTCTTGCTGGGGTAAAACCAACTGTGCAATCCGGAATGGAGGTGAATCCTTTTCTTGCCAACGTTTCGCACCGTCTTCAATGGGAGTTTTTTCTTCACTTACAAAAAGTTGCGCCATGATGTCGAAGACAACAGGAGCTTCTTTCAGACGTGCAATGAATTCTTCGCGCAGGTAATTGTCAGTTGTTCTCGCAGTAACTTCTGGTGTTCCGTCGGCTGGCTTGGCAAAAAATTGCAGTGCGGCTAGGCCCAGCTGGAACGGCCCCCGACTCCAATAGGTTTCAGTTGCCAAACTGCCAACCTTGCCAGAAGAGTAGGAAAGTACGTTGCTCATCATCCGAATTGTTTCACCTATACCGATCGCAAACAGCAAGCGTACAGGCAAAAGAAACGTAGGATTCTTACTAGCAGCTAGTGCAAATTCCATAAATTGACGCACATTCCGGGCGTGGGACACTGGCGCACTCGTCATCAGTAAATCATTGATGCGTTCTTTATCGTGTTCATCTGTTGAAAATACTCGTAAGGCTAATCCGCGTAAGTCGCGCTTTGTGTCTGGCTGTACAACTCCCGATGCGTTCGACAAGCGCACATGAGCTTTGTAAGTTTTGCCTGGTTGAAAAATTCCATGCTGCAAATGCTGGGGAATATTAGGGTCAATTTTAAATTCAGCATTGGTGATACCAGCTTGAATTTTGGCGTGCAAAGCACGATTAACCGTTTTTCCTCCTGCTTTTTTGCGATTACGTTCCTGGACAAGCTGAATATCGTCTGCATATTCCTTGAGCAATCGATATTCAGCTTCTGGACTACCGCCAAGAAATTTCTCTTCCCAGCCTGTACCTGTTAAGGATGTAGTACTCATTGCGCTAGTTGGTGTTTGGGTGGTAACAGTTTTCATTCCTAATTTTCAGTCTCCAAAATGATTAATTTGTTACTAAGTAGATTGGTACAAATAAAACTAGATTTTGCCAAAAAATGTCCAGTAAACGTGCATTGCATAGGCTAATCCTGCAAATGTCCAGAATAGTAGCCAGTAGGTATAACGCTTGCTCTGTTGAACACCAAGGATATATAGGCAGAGTGCTGGTGTTGCCAAAATGTAGGTTTCTCAGATGCTATAGATTGCGCGTCCAAGAACGACATTCTGATGAGATTCCGCCAGAAAAATCCCGATCGCTGTCAAGATACTAAATGGAACAAAGGTAATTGAAAATGGTGCAAAATATTCAGTTGTCATTAGTCATTGAGAGCCAATGACGCACTTTAGCTTTAGTATTATCGAGCTTAAACATGATTCTCACCGTGCCAAGCTTCTTGGTGCATGGCATTGACCTCAGTGTATGCGTCACGGAACAGGTGGTCATAATAATCCAAATCTACATGATGAGCTTGGAGCCACACTCCCGGAATATTTACAGCATCCGTGTGTGCCGGAAACCGGCCATAGGTGTCATAGATGTAGTTACACACATCTTTAGTAACTTCAATGACTTCAGCCGGATAATGAGGAACCTGCTTAATGTAATCCTCAGCCAGTCCTTCCTTCTTAAAGATTTCCTCAAAGTAAACTTTATCTGAATAAACTCCTCGCTTGGCGTCGTATTTCTCAGCAATTACCTTATCAACGGCATCAGACATAGTTTTGACATAAGGTGGACAAAGACCCTGAAAAACACCATCTAGACCTACAGGATTAGGACGAACACCGTGGGAATAGGTTAACCAGTTCAAAATATTGCTCAGTTTGAAGCGAGGCTTTTGATAATCGAACTGAAAAGCTATTTTGAAATTTGTTTTAGGGACACCCGTAATAACAGATCCAGGAAAGGAAGCATGAATCCATCCACCCAATCCCATTGCCTGTAGTACAAGCATAAGATTTTGCAGTAAAAGCGGAGCTTCTAATTGGGTTCGCATCGCTTCCAACATACCAAGCGGGATCTTCATGTCTTTATTCAAATATCCTGACTTCACCCACTTCTTTACACCCGCATAGCGATTAAATTTCATTTCATCTGTAAATGCAGGTCGTTGTCCGTCCGGTTGAGTAAGTAGAAACATCAAGCCATTGATGTATTGCCAAGTTACATCAACAATTGGCATCAAGATTGTGCTGCCTTCAACATTGGATACAAAACGATTTGAACCAATGTAATAAGGCATTTGCCTGGGCATACCCAATCGCTGATCAAGAAGTTTCTGTTTACAAGCCTCCGCAAATTCAACTAGTTTTTCTGGTTCTGTGTTGTAAATATCAATTGGTTCTCTGTCTTGGGGACGACGGAGGAAATAAGTTCCTGAGTCATTGATCAGAAAAAAATAGGTTCCTTGGGCATTATCAGGACTTCCGGCTGAACGTCCAATCATGTGAAGATTGGGCGTTGCCATAATATTTTTATTCTGCTCGTCTTGAAAGGGTCGATCCGGTGTTGTTCGTCCTGTAAAACCCATTGCCACAAGAATGAGCAATGCCTCTTCTAGCGGCTCCAGTTGTTGTGGTTTTTGGTTTGAGGTATATGTAAGAGAACCAGCACGAACCTCTTTGATTCCCTTACTAATCCGACGCGATCTTCGTTCATAGATCGCTTTGAAAAGAGGATAATTTAGAGCATATTCAATACCTAAATGTTTCACCTAACACAATTCTCCTAATTAACTGCTAAGTTGGCAAATTCTTTAATCAAGAGTTGAATTTTTTGAATCATTAACAAAATGTGACTGGCTTCTAGGTTTGACCACACTGCACGACTTAAAACACGATAATAATTGTGAAAATTTTTCTCATGTGCTATTTCTATCACTTCCAGTATCGATGAGACTGTACGCTTTAGAGTCGGCTGGTCCGGGTCGAATCTGATTAGACGACACGTACACCCAGATGGTTTTAGGGTTACAAAACGCGTTTAATAATTGCGGTTGAGGAAAAATCCGAAAGCGAGTTCCCGTTTGAGCCACAGCGAAATCAAGCTTTCTTGATATAAAAATCCTCCGAAAGTTGAAAGTGTAGAGCAAGGAAAATAGCGCTTCATTTTTACTAAAAAAGTAAAAAGATATGACAGTTTTCCCTCAACTATAAGTTATCCACAAATGCAGAAATACAAGGTTCCGTCACGCTTTCAGATGAAAATTTTTTAAAGAGAAGCAATTAGTCATTATGCACAAGTATGCAGGTTTGCAAAATTACCGAAGCAATACTTTTCATAGTCTCTTGAGAAAAAACCTGGTATTTAAATTATGCTAGCTTCCTTAATTAGGTCTGCCGCATCCGTATACTTAGTGAAGAATTGATTTATTGTTTTCCAAATAGGTCAGCCATAACCAATTGGAAACTAAGTAAATGCTATTTTTTTTATAAAAAAGGCTTTTATTCCTATATATATATCTCTCTGTCTATCTACAGTATGATTTTTTTTTGCTTACAGGACTTACGCACTGGAGTTTAGACTGACAAGATAATATTTTTAACCTCTAATTCCATTTGGTTTGCGTTCTCTCATATCGCTTTTAGTCTAAACTCCAGTCAGTTCAGTATTAGCAACAGCGCAAAAAGATTATGCATCTGTAGCTAAGACAATCACCTCCAAGGTGCGACCTCTCAAGAAGCTTGCATAACATTGGCTCTCAAACACCTTGCTCTACCTGGACTGTGACACCCCTTGGTAAGAAATGAACTACTAGAGTTTCTTAATGCTGTAGGCTTGTACAGCAGTCATTCTCAGATGACCGCGCACACATAACATCTATCTGACCGCAAAAAAATTGTTTGGACGTTTGCTTTAAGTTGCTTAGAAAAAGTTGTATATCAAGGCTTGAGTAAGAAATTGAGCCACTGGCGAACTAAATTTCCACCAAAGAGCGAACGCTTAAAATTTCATGATTTCGCAGTGGTTTAATATCAGTTATGGGAACAATGACAACAGCGATTGATTCGCCAGTGGCATTGAATACTTCTAGAACGCATCCTTGTTCGCCATTGCTGGGATGAGGGACAAAATCAATTAAAGTTGCAACATCACCTTTTTTTAATTGATATTTATCCAAGTCCCAATTTAAAGCAACACGCTGGTATAGTTCAAAGTTCATTGATGTTTTATTCCCTGTCCTGATAAGCTTTAATTTTTTCATACAAGCTATCAACATCCTCCTGAGCAAACAGTTTGTCTTTTAGTTGTAAATAATCACCTTCACCTAAATTACAAGCTGCCCAAAATTTCATCACTTTGGATGGCTCTAAATGTGTGAGTAAAACCTGTATTACTTCTTGTAGGTTTTGCTGTTCGTTAATAACTTTGATTGTCATAATTTATATCCAAAATAAATTCTGTGGGGTTAATTGTTTTGAGTGTTAAAGCTTGACAGCGATTGATTAATCTCTTATCGCAAGTGATAAAATAATCACTTTGAGAAGCTTCAGCACAAGCAACGTGCAGAGCATGAATGGCTTTACTCACTTCTTGCACCTGGAAATAGAGATGTCAAAACCACAACTACGTGTAAGGGTAGCGAGGCGTTCAATCTTAAGTAAAAGAAGAGACACGACTATTTGGGGAAAAATAGAT
>NZ_JACJRG010000082.1 GCF_014697125.1 Anabaena minutissima FACHB-250
ATGTCTGGTTCATCAAGTTCAGGCAATAATTCCAGAGCCAGCGACAACTGCCAAAAGCTTGAGCTAGTGACTGCTGCTGTTGAGCATCTGGATATAACCTGACTTTGACGACTCTTAACATATTAGAGTAAACAACGTATGCTATAAAAAAATATAACATATCGCGTAGCATCTCGTAGAGAAGAATTGCTCGTTTACTCCACATCTTCCTCCCTTGCTATCGCATCGGTCAGAAGATTGTCGTCAACTCGCCTGCCATTCATCTCATCACTTCCGCTATCGCGGTAAGTGAGAGGCTTCTGTCAGTTCAAGCTAATTTATACTTTCGTTTATCAACATTTCGATCTGATTCAATAATTTTTCTAAAGCTTTTGCCTTTTTTGGATCTTCCCAAGATTTAGATTGCTTCACTTTTTTATACAGAGCTTTCACTCTGAGAGGAAGTGTTTGTGCTTCCTCGGAATTTTTATCCGACTTAATTACCTGAATTTGCTGTTTGATCTCTCTGACAGAAAGATTTTTCTGAATTGTATTTGCTAAGAGTTCTCCACGCTGTTCTTCATGCTTAAGTTGAGCAATAATACGAGCTTTGGTGTACTCAACTTGTCCTTGACGCAGAGCATTTAATATATCATCTGGCAAATTGAGTAAAGGCAAGCGATGAGAGCGAAAGCTATCTGGAGTCAGCCTTCCTACTACTGCAAATAGTTCTTCCAGCTTTTCCCAGCGACTACGAACAACGTTGTTCGTAATTTCCAAATTTTGTTTTTGCAGGTTAGCGACATGATTAAGTAAAGAGATAATTTCTTCTTTTGAAGATTCTAAGCGCATTGAAAGTAATTCTAAAATTGCTTCTGTTTCTTCGATGGGGTTAAGATCCTCACGTTGTAAATTTTCCAAGAGCGAAACTTGAAGAGCTTCTTGATCACTAAGTTGCTTAACTATCGCTGGAACTTCTTCTAGTCCAATAGTTTGAGCAGCACGATAACGTCGCTCCCCGGCAATAAGTTCATATTTGCCAGTTGTTAGAGGTCTGACAAGTAACGGTTGAAGAATTCCATGTTGACGAATAGATGTGACTAGGCTCTCCATTCCTTGAGGTGAAAAATAACGTCGAGGTTGATGAGAGGCTAATTGAATTTGAGTAACTGCTATAAACTGCTCAGATGATTCTTCAGTCAATTGATTCTTATTAATTCCTACTAAATTCAGAAATTGTCGAGTTTTACTAGGAAACTCAACTTCATCTGCCATTGATAAACGCTTTTTGCTCATATTAAACGCATTCCATGATTGCTTCAACAATTGCTCGATAAGGCTCAATCAACTTCTTTTCGTTGGTATAGCGGTGAATTGGTTCACGAGCTAAGTTTGATTCAGGAAATTGAACAGATTTAGGAACAGGTTCAAAAATTTTAATTCCAGGTAGTTTACTTTTAAGGGTTTTCAGCGCATCTTGAGTAGTCAGAGTACGGTCTGCCATTGTAGGTAAAACACCCAAGATTTGCAAATTAGGATGAGTGTCTTCATCGCGGATACCATCTACAGTTTCTAATAACTGTCGTAGACCTTCTAAAGCAAAAAACTGACATTGCACAGGAATTAATACTGCATCTGCGGCCATAAGTGCATTAAGAGTTAACATTCCCAAACTGGGTGGACAGTCTATGACAATGTGATCAAATACCTGCCTCAGAGGATTCAATTTTTTTCTCAGGATTCGGCTATTATCTGGTAACGTAAGAATTTGCTTTTCAGCAGAGGCTAGAGAAATATCAGCCGGAAGCAACTTTATACCATACTTAGTCTCAACAATGGTTGAATCTACGCCTTGTTTGCGGTCTGTGAGAACTTCATAAGCAGTCTTTTGGTCAGGTTGAAGCTTTATTCCCAATCCTGTAGTCAAATTGCCTTGAGGATCAAAGTCAACTGCAAGGCAAGAACAACTCTCTGACAATAAACCACTTAGCGCAATTGTAGACGTTGTTTTAGCTACTCCGCCTTTTTGATTGGTAACAGCAATAATCATAATTCTTTCTATATTCGTTCCATGTGATTGGTAAAATTTTATGCCAATTAATTGAATTGATTTTAAGATAATTTTGTTTCTTTGTTGATCAAGACAGGCAGACGATTCGGGCAAGGGTTAAAGACCCCCACCAAATTGAAATTTTGCTGGCTCTCGTTCAGGTGTGGTTTGAATTCCCATCTGTTGCGCCAGCTTCCAGCAGGGTACAAAACATAAAAGTCCTCTGCTCCAGCATAGCTGCCTTCTTCAATTCTCAAACCAATATTCAAATACTAATTTTATACTGGGTATTAAATAATACTAAAATTAGAATCTCTAATACTTGAGAAGACCCTCAAATCAAGCTAATCTATAATTATGAAAATCGTTAATAAAACCAGAAAATAGTTAAATCTATGCAAAATAATCAATCCCCTAGTTCAGTTCTTGAAACCATCAGCACTGTCAATCATGGCAGTAACATTTCTAACAATATGATGACGTACCGACTTGCACTCATAATGGAGCAGCAACCGCAAGAACTACAATCAACGACTACACTGGATGCAACTGCGCGTGAAGGTCTACAGGCTCAACTCAGGACGGCTCTCTCCCAATCCCAAAATACTCAAACTGTTGACGACTACAGACAAACTCTCAAAAATAAATACTACCAAGAATATCTTCAAAAGTTAGGTGTAGCTCAACAGGCTACTGCTATGCCCCAACCAGATAATGCGACAAGAGTTGAAAATTTGATTGCTCTCCAAAAACAAAAATTTCTACAAGAAATGTTTGACAGAGGACAAGACAAACTACCTTTGGGTCAAAAGTCCAACTACAGCACTCTTGAACCAGTAACACCAGTAGTTCAGCCAGAACCTACCTTACCTCAAGACAATCAAACAGTTAAACAATCTCTAATTCCTGCAATTATGAACACTGTCATGACTATGGGTAAGGATTCTCATCAAGGCCGTATCTACGAAGGCATCGCTTACAGGCTGCAACTATTCATGAAAGAAGGAATGCAGTTTGTCAGCGTCAAAAGAAAGAGTGGCAACCCTCAAACAGCTTTCGCTGCCTACAAAGATGGCGATGAACAAGAGTTTCAAGTTACGGAAAATAACCTTTCAAACGAAGAAACCTTACGTCTGATTAAATTTGATAGACAGCAGGCACAACAACGTGACACTCAGAACGGACTCAATAAAGATAAAGATAGCAGCGAACTGGGTGACTAGGTGAAATACCCTGCAATTATTCCCACAAAGAAACCAGCTACCAAAAGATAACGTTTTGTCCGCCTCTCTATTCCTGAGTAGGGGACAATTATTGCTGCTAATGTGACATAAAAGACGGCTTCAACTATGCTGCTTTCGATTTTGATGATGGCAGCGATCGCCAAACCAACAAAAATCAGCCACTCAATTATACTTTCGATTTTGTCCCAGAGCTTGGCATCATACAGGTAACGCATTCGACTATTTCTCTATTTTTGAGGAAATTTTACAGAACATAGGGGGTAGGAGAAGGACGTAGAAACCCTTTAGGGAATTCCCAGAACCACAAATGTATTTAAAAATATTATAAATAATAGCCTTAAACTCTAAATTAATTATCTAATTTAAAGTTTTATTAAAACTGAATTCAGGAGTCAGAAGCCAAAATTTTTCAATTGAATTCTGTGCGAATGGCGGATAGCGTAGCGTTAGCGAGTCCGCGAGCGTCTGAATAAACAAGTTGAATACCCCCACTAAATCTTCTCTTTCAGAGACGCTGCCCGAACAATTTAGTGGTATTCAATTAGTAGCAAGTCTAAATCTTCACCTAATTGATTCTAACGGATGTATTCTTTTTCAAGATTTAATTATACCGATGATAATTTATCTAAATTGCCCCAATAAAGTTTAAAATACTCGACAGATTTGAAATCAATAATTAATTTTAAATTTATATTTATTTCTATCATAAAAATCAATAAAAACAGTTAAATATGCTATAAATAGTTAATAGTTCCTTAATCGCAGTAATTCATATGATTCAATTAGTAATTATTGAGGATGAAGACTTGATTCGGCTAGGAATTAAAACAGCTATTAATCAAGAAAAAAATATGGAGGTACTTGGAGAATGCGCCACAGGTAATGAAGGAATCAAACTTGTAGAATTACTCCAGCCTGACATTGTTTTAATTGACATTGGTTTACCTGATATCAGTGGTTTAGATGTTATTTATGAGATTAAAAGTAAAAGCGATATTAAAATTATCGTCTTTACCTATTACTCTAGCCAAGAGGTAATTAACCTAGCCCTGCAAAATGGTGCTGATTCCTACATTCTTAAAAACAATCCTCTTGATTTAATCAAACAAGCTATCACTAGCACATATCAAAATATTCCTTTTATTGACCCCACAATTGCTAGAAGATTTTTTGAAACTTATCCTCGTCGTGGTCACAAAATCAAAGGTAAAAAATATAAAGATTTGCCCACTCAAACAGAAATACAAATTCTCAAATTAATTGCTTGTGGTTATACTAATAAGCAGATTACAGAGCAATTATTTATTACCTTAAGTACCGTCAAGTCTCACACTAGTAGTCTATTTTCTAAATTAGGTGTTGGAGATCGCGTCAATGCCATTATCAAAGGCAGAGAACTTGGCTATTTAGAATCAGAAACTTTAAGAGTTAGTTAACTTTCATTTTCTGGACATCCGAATCAAGCAATAGCCTCGTAATCTATTTTCTTTTTGGCAAGCTGTAATTGTCTCCTGATTCTCCAATAATAATTTATACATTTGTTTTCCTTCACTTGATTTTGCCCATTCCAAAACTTTCAAATCATTAGACGATATTACTACTGCTTCTTGTCCACCCAAATTTGATATAACATTCCACGTTATTAGACAACCAAGTAATGCTCCCAATGCCATGATTCCACCACCAATTGTCGATAATCCCCAAAATTCTAACTTTCCATGATTTGAGACGGAAGTATTCACACCTTTGGTTGCTGATTGCAGGCTTTTCATCTCTTCCCTCACAGCACTAGACACTACCGTATAGTGCATGGACTGAGCCGCTTTGCTTGTCGCTTCCAATTTCTGGTCAATCATTACCGCCCAAGCTTCCACCATTGCCTCCATTCTGGCTTGGAGGTCAATCATTGTCTCCTCATATCTCCCCAATGTCGCCATTAACTGAAACATGGGATCATCTCGTGATATCCCTAACTCATGACACATTTGAGATATACGCTTTTGCTCTGCTTCTGAATACCCCTGCAATACTTCTTCTGCTTTCATCACCCCAACCCTAAATATTTACTGGTCATCGCATTACCCAGCACTGAATTATTAAAATTCTTAATCCAGTGATATATATAAGTTCGATAAATTACATATATTGATTTATCTGTGCAACATTGAGAATAAGGCTTACACACTTTTTCTAGTGCTTTATAATGTTCCCGATGCAAAGCTGATAACTCTATCTCTCTTCCTCCTATGAGCTGTATTTTATTCTGCACTATTTGCTGATATTCTATAAACCTAGTATCAAAATGATAATTTTTAACCACTATATAGTTAGCCTGATTTGTAGCATAGCTTATTAACTCATTTAGATGGGTAATACAGTCTATTCTGTGTGAAATTGGCTGGAGAAAAGTTAGCCTCCAGTTATATTCCAGCAAGATGTTAAACAATTCTACTTTGTCAATGTATTTGCAAATTTTATCTATATGCTGTCCTGGCATATCAACCATAATTATGTCTAATTCACTCTTATTTAAGTCATTGAATATTTTATCTGTATCTCCTTTAAAAAAGTCTAGAACTTCAATTTTTACCAAACTGACATAAGCTTGTAATTTATAGAAATTATCATGGTTGTATACCCTGATTTTTTTATCTTGAGCTAGCCACAAATCAATTAATAATTTGGTGACCGTAGACTTTCCAACACGCGAATCGCCCACAGTCATGATTAATCTTTTAGGAGAGTTCAAGATCATTTAAACCTAATAGTCCTTTCACTGGTTTAGTTTGTTCTTTAAAATTCCGTAACCAACTTGTAACTCTTCCCTTTACAGAGGGTAAGTCTTTCTGCTCCATCCCTTGCCTAAATGTCATACTATTTGCATCCAAATAATCATATGCGTGTTCTATTAACTCTGGCATTGTCATCTGAATAAAAGGAGTATTTTGTTTTTCTAATTCCTTCTTAATACTCTTAATTTCTTCAGATTTGTCATATCTAGTAAACTCTTGTTCTTCTCCAAAAAATAAATTTTTCACTACTAGGTAATCTACTCGACTCCCACAAAAACCATGTAAATTTATTAATTGGTTAACTGAATCACTAATTCTGCTAATAACTACTACCATAGTTACGCGCATATTGTGATCTTCTGCTGCTGTTTGTAGGAAATTCATCCCCTCTACAAACTTTTGTAAAATTATCCTAGATTGTGGCGGTAATTCTAGTAAAAATAAATTCTCCGCCGATAGCTTCTGTCCATAGTCATCTTCTTCTCCATTAATCATTTTTTTTAATCTATCGAAAAATTTATCTATATTGCCATTTTTAAATATATCGAGTGGCTCTATTTGACAATGTTTTCCATAAAATCTAACTAATTGTGAATTAGATATATCTGCATCAAAGCCTACAAAACTTTTGCTTGCATCTAAGTATGTTTGCACCAATCCTCTAGCAAATGTAGACTTTCCTACACCTCCTTTATCCCCTGTAACTATGACTAATCTATTAGGATAAACTTGATTAATTGCTTCTTTCATATTTGTTTTATTGTCTTTTTTATTGTTATCGATTGTATCTGCCATCTTCTTTTTTTCTCATATTTAACACAAACTCAATCGCATCTCAAATCTACAAGACGCTCCTACGTCGCTAACGCTACGCTATCGGCTGCTTTTACAATTACTCAATCCAATCTCTAATCTCCTCACTTATGATCTCTTCCGAAAAATATTCTAGAAGTTCTAAGTAAAAATTCTTTATATCTTGAATATATTCGGAATCTTCTAAAGCAGTAAATATTGACTCTAAAGCCTGTATAACTAATCCTTGGTTCATAACATTCAGCAAATTACAATCTTCCTTCTCTCTTAATGAACTAAATATATATAAATCAACTTCTTGCGCCAGTAATAAATTTGCAGGTGACACAACCATCATTTGATATAACTTTTCATAACTATTAATTGTCTGATGAAAAATATTTTTCATTAATCCTAAATACTGATTTCTCCACAATAATACTTGATTGCTATTATCTTGAATAAACACAGCAGGTAAGGGATTTTTTTTATAAATAAAATTTGAGTAATAATTAGTTATCTCTTCTGCCCACTTAAATTCCCCTTGCCAATGCAAATAATTCCTTAATGAATATTCTTGCTGATAATCGATCTGCTGAAATAGATATTTTTGTGGAAACAAGTTTTCTTCATTTCGCTTAAATACAGGCATTATATTACTTCTCACCCATTGCATAAATTTTCTAATAACATCTGCTTCTACTACACCTATCAAACCATGAATTGCTAGAGCATTTAAAGTGTTAACTAATATATATTTTTGGTTACTTAAAACGTGTCTTTGTCTGTATTTAATACCTAATAATATTACCTTCTCGTTCAATTCTGGAGCAATTACTTGAAATACATCTGATGCAAATAGCTCTAGTCCACTTGGCACATCTATTACTCTAACAATCTTATTTGATGAATGTTCAAACTCCCAAAACTGCCAGATTTTTACCATTTTGATTTTTCTGGAAAGCGATATTCAATCAGAAGTCAAGAAAGAGAAGTCAGAATAAAAAGAGGCGAACAAGCCCTTTTCCCGTTTTATGAGGTAAGCTGATTTCTGTCAAATGACTTCCTTTTCGTTAATATCGCATAGTTAGATATTTCCAAGGAATCACTCAAAGTCCGAAAATAATTCGTACTTCTGTTTGTTGATTTTAATGATATTTTGTAATAAAATTCATTTTCTTCTCCACCTCAGGGCGGCTGCATCATGTCAATAAGCAAAGTATATTCTCAATAGAGTTAAACATAATGTCATTAACTCCTGCTTATTGCGAAGGTTTTAGGCGATGGTCTACGACCGACCGGAGGTCATCGCTTTGAGGCTTAAAAAATAATCAAACGCGAAATCCTGATTTTTTCGTTGGTTCTTAACCTTCGTTGTGATCAAGAGTAATTTAGATGCGTTTGCCCTGGATAGCTTCTGGGATTAAACCGATATTATAGAAAGCGTCTGAGCAATTTTTGTAAACTATCTTTGCACCCAGTCAAAGCTATGGTTGCATTGTGCTTATAATTAAGTTACGGCTAATCATAGCTATAAATGCAGACCATACATTTTATAAGTGTGTATCGCTTTTCAGACGCATTATGGGCGATACCAGAGACAAGCAAAATTTATCGGCAGCGCAATAGTTTTATTCTCGTTGCCAATATGCACTATCCGCAAACGCATATTGGTAAAAGTATTGTGTGTCCTGGGAAAAAGGTATTAATCGGAGATTATATCGTACAAAAGATAAGGGTCTCTTATTTTGTGTTGTAGTCTTGTATTACACTGTAATTTAACGCATAATGTGAGCAAACAGCTAATTTCATGGCTAGGGACGTGTCACTTAAAAGATAAAGCGACCGTTTTTTAAGCAAAAAGTGGCCGCAGAACAGAACCTATGACTTATTTTGTGTTCAACTCCATTGCTCCTAAAACCTTCAGTGTTTCTCGTTGTGCTGGCGTTAAACCTGTAACACCAGTAATATTCATACCTTCATAGAGACGATCTGATCTAAGGGTTTTGATACACTTACCTGTAGTTACATCCCAGAGCTTGATTGTCCCATCATGGCTGCCACTAGCTAAAATGCTACCATCTGGGCTGAAAGTGACTGCTAATACACCACTGCTATGACCGTGCAAAACTGTAAGGCATTTAGCACTAGCGACATCCCATAAGCGAATTTCTGAGTCAAAACTGCCACTGGCTATGATGCTACCATCTGGATTGAAGCTGACTGAGTAAATCTCTCTGCTGTGACCGTACAAAGTGTTTTTGAGTACACCCTGACTTATATCCCACAACCGCACTGTAGTATCGAAACCACCACTGGCTAGAGTGCTACCATCCGGACTGAAACTAACTGCATATATTGCATTGCTGTGACCACACAAAGTACTGAAAGCTACACCAGAATACACATCCCACAATTTTACTGTTTTGTCGCTACTGCCACTCGCTAGGGTACGACCATCTGGGCTAAAGCTGATTGAACCTACTACACTACTGTGACCGTGAAAAGTTTTTAAAACTAAACCAGAACAAACATCCCACAATTTCAGTGTTTGGTCAGAACCACCACTCGCTAGTGTACTACCATCTGGGCTGAAGTTTACTGCATCTACTCCACTGCTGTGA
>NZ_JACJRG010000083.1 GCF_014697125.1 Anabaena minutissima FACHB-250
CACACATTATTGCAGACGTTCTGGTAAGCCGAGGCTTGAGCCGGATGATTGGTAACAATCTTGTCCGGTTCTTAGGGGAGGAGGATACGGCGACGTATGCCTCCTTACCCGACACAAGTGATTTTGAGCAAGATGGTCTGGAAAAGCTTGCTGCATATAGCGGTGTTCACCCGTGTTGTGTCAATACGGTTCGGATAAGGTTAATAATTGACATTATTCTCAAGAGTGGAATGTAATAATCAACCTTTTGGGATTCTAAAAATTGAGATTTTTGGTTAACCGAACCGTATTGCGTGTTGTGTCGGCTTTTGTGCCATTGACGACATTTCTACACGGTAGGAATTAAACCAGTAGATGCGATCGCCTCATGCCGGGGTAGTGATCTAACTCTACAGGGCTGGGGAACAAATCTGAATCACCTTGATGAATTAAATGCCAGCGTTGCCCATCTAACTGAATCTGACTGAATCTGAGTTTAATTTCATTATTGCTTTTAATCAATTTTTTATATAAAAAAATTAAGTTTTTATAAAACTAATGTTTCCAGCTTTGCTTGTACTTCTTCTAGTAAATCTTGTGCAATAGTTTCAACAAATTCTACTTTTCTAGCTTTCCAATCTAGTGTTTTAATTTGATCAGCTAACACAACCCCTCTTGTTTTCATTCCCTCAATAAGGGGAACTTCAAATCTAAGCCCCTTTGATTTGGTAGTTATGGGACAAGCTAAAACTAAAGAAGCCATTTGATTGTACTTAATTGGAGATATGACAAGAACAGGGCGATAGCCAGTTTGCTCACGCCCTTGTTGTTGTAATTCGTTATTTAGTGTTCTAGCAATATCATCAAATGACATTCCAGAATTATGGAGGGTAAATACACGTCGAATTGATTCAGCAGTGAACTGTTGTGCAGAACCAAACTCTACTTTTACAATGTCTCCTCTATCGGGAAAGTAAGACGGTTTTACTACCAAGCTTCATTCCCCACAGCGTCACCTGTTTCAAATTCTGGATGAAAATTATCAGGGGTCATCCCTTCAAGTAACTCATCAAGCGTATATTTTTTTCGTCTCTTTGGTGTAATTACTATACTGTTGCCTTCGACACTAAAATTTATATCTGTTCCTTCAGTTACGTGTGCTTGTTCAGCTATCGATCTAGGAATCCTCACAGCTAAACTGTTTCCCCATTTAGCAACAACTGCTGTCATAATCTTCTCCAAACGCTTTATTAGCGATCTACACGCCCGATTTTGTGTTTCCCCAGCAAAACCTTTTTAATAATCTTTGTCTGACGTATATACTTTGAAGATACAGAAAAAAACAGAGGGTGTCAACACCCCTTGGAAAAAGTGACTTTTTATTTCTATTCCTCTATCCAAGCTGCGACTGAGCAATACGGCTGAACATTATTGGCTACTGAAAACTTTACCACTACAGCGTTTACAGTAACTTGTTGATGCTATTTCTTACTGGTTGCTTACTTTCTTAGCCTGATTTTTAGCTCGTGCCATACTTCTGTAAACTTATTTTCCAATCTGCCAAAACTCTCTTAGAAATGTGTTTACCCCTCTCCTTGATTAAGGTATCAGCCATTGTTGTCACCTCAATCACTGTTTTGTGTCCTGTTTCTACCATTTCAGCTAATAATCGCAGTGTTCTGGTATAGGCAACGCCGTATGCCTTGCAGGTTTCAACAACTAGCCCATCATCACTAGCACAAATCAGCAATTGGTGACGGGCAATGGCAATCGTAGATCGATCCGCAATGCTTAAAAGGGGCGATCTCACATTAAATTCTAGAAAACTGGCAAACATCTCTACGGTAGAAAGAGTCAGAGGTGTTAAATATTGGTTAGCAGCTTGGCGAGTTTGGGGTTCTAGTTGATCTGAATCTAGAAGTTCCTGGGCAATGTACAACGGGCTATAGTGCTGTTGTAGCCACCCCCATTCGGAAAGCCAGCGAAAATCGATAAGTGCGGTTGCGTCAAGAATTGTGCCATTAAGCGACTGCATAAACCTCATTTTCTTGACGACGCAACCGCAGTTTTTCAACTGTTAAGTTGAGTAGCTCTGCTGCTTTCATTTCTGAAATCTTGCCCAATTTTAAGGACTGCCAAATTAAACATTCATAACGTTCATTTTCTGGGTATTGCTCAGATGTGAAGACTGGTGGTAATTCCATTGAATTTTGCAAACCTGCACCATCATGTTGCTTTTTATAAATTCCACATATTTTAGCTTTCTCTTTAGCAAAATCAATGATTTCCATTTCTGCTAAACGATTCAAGATGACTAGGTAACTCACCCGAAAATGCCGTTTCAGTTTGACAATATCTTGGGTAATTGCGTACATCCGCTCAAATTCACCTTGAGGAACAAGTAGATGGCTAGCAAAGTAATCAGCAACATACTCTCGTGCTTTTTCTTCTTCTTGACTTCCTTCTGAAATTAGAGTGTCTTGGTACTCTACACGGTGAAAGATGAGGTGTCCAATTTCATGTGCCAGGATAAACAATTGACGTTCGATGGTGATGTTATAGGTATTGACCAAAACAAAAGCACCTTCAATATCGCTACAAGCACTCAGACCAAAGAAACCTTTAATGGGAATGGGCTGGCGTAAAACTTTTAAACCGATTTCTTCTACAGACTGAAACAGGTTGGCAATGGGAGCATCTCCCAAACCTAGGCGATGACGAAATAAAGCCGCTATTGCCTGAATACGCTTTTCGTTACCCTCTACTTGATGGCAAGGTGTACTTTCTGGGGTGTAGGTTGGTAAGCCAACGGCTTGTTCTAAGGCGTTATAAGTTTGCAGCATTCGTAGTACTTGGGCTGCAAACTGGGCATTTTTGTCAAAAGAAACATGAGCGCGGAACCGGAAGTTGGGTAGTCCTTCACCAAGTGAGCGTAGCAAGTCATCGAGTGTAATGCCCAAAGCACTCGCCAGAGCAGAGAGGATTTTGCTGTCTGGTAAAGTTTTGGCGTTCTCGTAGTTATTGATGCTCTGGCGAGTTACTCCAGCTTGTTCTGCAAGTTGCTCTTGAGACAAGCTTAGACTTTTACGGTAGCGGATCAGGTTCGCAGCAATGATCTCTTTCATGGCTGATTTTTTCCTGCAATCGCTAAAGGTGTCAAGAAATAATGTCAAATTTATTGACATTATTTTTTCTAATTATATCAAAAATGTAAAAGCTCTTTTACATCTACTGGAAAGAAGTGATAAAGATATGGCAAGGAATATCTCGTCAATCTGTTAATAATGCTTCTAATTGTTGTAGCAGACTGGCAATTTTCTTGGATTTCTTAGGGTTATCCCAGTGTTCAGACTTTAACACGCGCCGAGATATTTCTTGAAATTCCTGTTTCAAAGAAGGAGGTTTTTGTGGCTTTGCTTCTTTGATGCGATCAGCTACGCTGCGCCGAAGGCGATCTCGAATTTGTGCTAGTGATAATTTCTCAGCAATTGACTCTGCCAATAACTTAGCTCTAATTTCTTCGTCTTTGACTGTGGCGATCGCCCTAGCTTTAGTGTATTCTATCTGGCCAGAACGTAGTGCTTCTAAAACATCTGCTGGCATATTCAGCAGTGGTAGCCGACTGACGCGGAAGCTTTCTGGTGACAGCTTACCCACTGTGGTAAACACATTTTCAACAACTGACCACTGCTTACGGAAAACGTTTTCCGTATCCTCATCTTCGGATTCAACTTTCTTCTTGTCCAGATGCGCTTTGCGGTTCAGCAAAGCAACTACTTCTTGAGTAGTGCAGTCTAGCTGGATTGATAGCAAATGTAATATCCCTTCCGTTTCCTCTACCGGATTCAAATCTTCGCGCTGTAAATTCTCTAGTAAGGAAAGCTTTAAGGCTGAGGTTTCGTCAACTTCTACAATTACGACAGGAACTTCTGTCAAGCCGGCATCCTGTGCAGCACGGTAACGGCGTTCGCCGGCAATTAACAAATACTTGTCGTCGTGATGAGGACGTACCCACAATGGCGATCGCACTCCCATCTCTAATACAGAAGCAGTCAGAGTAGCGAGTTTATCAGGGTCAAAGTAGCGGCGTACTTGTTCAGGATTACAAATAATTTTATCAATTTGCACATTCAATTGAGCAGTATCGCTGTTGGTGCTACTGTTGGCTACCAGTGCTTGCAATTGAGCATTTAGAGATTCTAGTTCAGCAATACGCTGTTGTGATTCAACTAATTGTGACTCCACTTCGGCTGCGTGTACATTAGCCGAAAAATAATCGTAGTTTTTATTTTGCGCCTTTCTTGGCATCTTTACCCTCCGTCAAAATTGCTGACAGTTCCTGGCAAATAGGATGTAAATCTTTAATAGCTCTATGAGTGGGACGATGCAAGTGTAGAGGAATGCCTCTTCCCGAAGCATTACTAAATTCGCAGGAGTAGCGGATATAGGGATAGCATTTAATCTTCAAAGGAGCGAGCATTTCTGGCAACTGGCTCAATAAGTCCCGTTGTGCTGCTTCGTTGCTGTCGTATTTGGTGGGTACAAATCCTAAGATTTGGGGTGGAGGATTGAGACGCAAGTTTTTGCAAGCTCCCCGATGCCAAGACAGCAAGGCATTGGCTCCTGTCAGCGATTTGGGACTGAGTTCGACAGGAATTAACATATGTGTAGCTACTGCCAACGCCACGTCGTTGAGATGGCCAAGTGTTGCAGGACAGTCTAGAATTACCAGTTGGTGAGGCAAAGGAAAATCTTCAAACCTATCTGCCAAAATGTACTCCCGGCGATTACGGACTGCCAATTCCAAACCAGCTTGAATCATTACTGGCCCACCCAAGCATACTTGAAATTGTCCCTTCGGCTTACCCCATTCTGGTGTCAGCAGAGGCCAGTTGCCGTCAAAATTTTCGTCAAATACGGCGGCGATCGTTTGGGACGGGGGTGGATCTTTATCTAATCCACAAAACTGGCTCATGGAAACGTTAGTATCTAGGTCGAGAAGTGCTACGTCAAAGCCGCGCTTTGCCATTTCATAGCCAATGTGAACGGCAAGCGTAGTTTTGGAAACTCCTCCGGCATTGGCTCCAATCCAAAGAACAACTTGCTTCATCTATACTGCGATCGCAATGCTTGCATTTTGTTATAGTCTACGCCAAAGTGTAAACCAGTTAAGGTTTGTTTTCCGCTTTATCAAAACTCATTGATGCCATACGGAAAACGTTTTCCGTATCTAATGGATTCAGGCATTAGTGCCAAAAAATATCAAAATATATTGATGAAGTCAATTTAGTATGAGAGATAATGACCCAAATAGTAGTGGGTGAAAATGAACACCTTGAGTCAGCCTTACGCCGATTTAAGCGAGAAGTTTCACTCGTCAGGAATTTTTCAAGATATGAGGAAGCATCGCCACTTTGAAACACCTATTGAAAAGTCCAAGCGCAAAAAACTTGCCTTACAAAAGCAGAGTAAAAGACGTTTCCGCACTTGAGAACTGACATAGATAATAATCAATGCCCTTATAAACACTATGAGGGTTTTCCTTATGGAATTTAGCAGCAGTAAGAAAAAACTAAGCAATGGTAGTTCTTACTGACTTCAAAGCTTGATCTATAAAGGATTACAGAAGCCAATGGTGGATACCTTTGTTGCAGCGTTGGGGCTGTCAACAGCAGATGTTACACGAAATGGCTCAACTGACAAATTCAAAGTACTGCCCAACCGATAACTTAAGCAGGCTAACGGCTCAAATCAGCGGTGGTAGACAACCTTGAACTCAGCACCAGCACCTTTCAGCCGTCCGCTGCATTTGAATTGCTAGACCGTTTACGCAACCTTAAGATGCTCTATTTAGAAACCCAAATCTGAACAGTGTAGCCTCCAAATATATAAAGTCGTCCATCTGGGCTAAATAGACATCCTTGAACTTCATCATGAAACGATGTTGAGAGAGTAAAGAGCAGATTCCCCGTTCTGATATCCCACAATTTGACATTAGTATAACTGGAGCTAGCTAAAATTCGCCCATCAGGACTGAATGAAAGGGAGCGAGCATCATTTGACTCCGCAATTGCAAGGCGAAGCTGACCCGTTGCCACATTCCACAACTTGATACTGCCTGACTGATTAGAATCACTAAATGTACTCTCACCAGTTGCGAGAGTGTTTCCATCAGGGCTGAATGCAACAGAATGAACACGTTTACCACCACCAAGAACATAAAGTTCTTTTTGTGCATTCAGGTTCCACAATTTTGCTTCTAAATCTCCGCTGCTTGCTAAGATTTCTCCACTAGGACTGAATGCGATAGAGTAGAGGGAATTTTGAGAATGTCCAGGAAGAGTATAAAGCTCTTGTCCCGTATCCAAACTCCATAGTTTAATTTTATTGTCAAAGCTGCCACTTGCTAGAAGCTGACCATTGGGGCTAAAAGCAACAGAGCGAACTTTGTTTGAATGACCACGAAGGGTACAAAGTTCTTGTCCTGTTTTCACCTTCCATAGCTTAACGGTATTATCATCACTAGCACTGGCTAGGATTTGATTATCAGGGCTAAACGCAACGGAGAACACAGCGTTTGAATGTCCAGAGAGTTTGTGGATTTGTCTTCCACTACTAAGATCCACAATCTTGACTGTAGACGTATCTCCAAACACTGGCAATGAAGATATATCAGTGCCTATTGCAACTAAGCGTGAGTCCGGACTAACACCAAGGCAAAAAAGTTGATTTTTCGACTCAGGTAAAGTTGTAGATAGTGAGAAATTGGCAGAGTTGGCAATTGAAGCTGGAGTTACACCTTCTCGTTTAGGTGCATTTTGGTTATTACCAAATGTCTCGCTGATGGACTGAGATAATTTGAGTTCTATTGATTTAATTAATACTTCAAAATCTGATTGGCTATGAAGATCCGGAGTTAAAGTATTCATGTTTTTAAGAATACTGGTAAGCTCCGCAATAGTATTGCGAATTTCAGTATATTGATCAATCTCCTCTCGAACTCCTTGTAAATACTCCGCGCCTACCTCTTTTATCGCTTCATTCAATTCTTTCTTTTTATCTTCCCAATGCTTAATATACTTGAGTCGCTGGACAGGATCATAGATTTGAGCATCAGCCAAAACAACTGGAAAGATTCGATCGCAAAATTGACCATTTTTGGCAACCTGTACCAACTCAAACATACAGTTAGGTGACTTCAAATACTTATCGTTAATCACAGCAATTACGCATTTGCCGCGACCGATTTGTTCCATGAACTCCTTGATTAAACCTTTGTAGCCTAAATCTCGTTTATCACGAATAATAGTAATACCCTTTCCCTGAAAAACATGATCTAAACGATTGACAAATTCCTCGCTATTGCCGCCCCAAGCATAGGAGATGAAAATTTCTTTTGAATCTTGCGACATACCTACCTAATGAAAGTGTAGTGATCTTAGCCAGTTATAACAGGTCAAAAGCTTCGTATTGGCATAGAGCCGAGATGGGCGCAAAAGCGGAAATAGAGGCTGAAAATTCTTGTCATATATGTCTTTCAGCTTATTTACTCCGTCCAGTTTTAACCAAATACAGTCAGGCTGAATTTAGTATACAGTTACTAATAAATCCGATTTTTACTCTCTTAAATACCAACATTTGACCCTAAGTTGGTAAAACAATCAAGGTTGGTAACGCCGCTCACAGTTATAAGAAATTAATACTTTGAGCCACTCATTCCACGTTCTGGCTCAAAAGTGGAATCAAGAGCGAAAATTATTAATTGTATATTGTTAGAATTTGGTGTAATCAGCAATAAAAATGCTTCTACCGGGAGCAAATGAGTCATTTGCTCCCGGTAGAAATTGGCTCATGAATATAATAGTTTACTCCTACTTGATAAATATCCATCTCAACGCCGTGGAATACCGTTTTCCTTTTATATTTCATGCCTAATTTTTCAAGAACTCTGACTGATGCCACATTTTCCCGTTCAACAATACCCAGGATATATGGAAATCTGAGTTGCTCAAATCCGTATTGAATGACTATTGATGCCGCCTCAGTTGCTAATCCCCTACCCCAAAACTTAGGGTCTAATCGATATGCAATCTCCCGCTCATCTACGTTGTCAATTTGCTCTAATGCTATTCCACAATAGCCAATTAATTTATTGCTTTCTTTGCATATGACTGCCCATTTTCCAAAGCCATTTTTCTTGTATGAAGCTATAAAATCGTTTATTTTCATTTGTGTTTGTTGAAATGTGAGAATACCTGTTAAAGAAAACTTCATTACTTGCTCCTTTGCGAGTATTGGTGCAAGTTGACATGAATCTTCTAGCTGAAATTCTCGTAAGATAAGGCGTTGCGTCTCTAACCACATTTATCTCACTCCAGTTCTCACATTTCTGCTCGCTTGGCAAGGATACAAACAAGCCCTGATTCCTCGTTCAAACCAGGAAATATTTTTATAGAAGTAAATCCATTCATCCTCAAGGCTTCTTGAACTTGCTCTGCTGTATGTGCATCTACATCTCTTTCTGGAACGAGGGGCTTGAGTGTGACAAATTGACCGTTGAGTTGAGTATATTGCGGTAATTGCCAATTCCGATACTGCATAATTTTTACTGCTTGTTTACACCATTATTCAGCAATTTTCGTGTAATTTCTTCCTACCTCCAGTTTTACCCAAATACAGTCAAACTAAACTTAGTACACAGTTACTAATAATTCTGGTTTTTACGTTCTCAAATACCAACATTTGGGTAAAAGTTGGCATTTGATAGCAGAGTCACATTGATTTTTTAGGGGTTCTGGGTATGAGGAAAGGAACTATTCAATCATCGAAAGTTGGTAAAAGTCAAAATCAAAAGCGTAAATCACCCAACAACAGACGCGATTGATAGCAGATAACAGTTCTTAAAAAGCATATATTGCAAGGGTTCCAGCGATTATATAGTCAAGTTACAAGCAAAATATTAACGGTTTTAAGCTGCAATTCATGTAAGTACCCAAATCTTTGAAACCTAGATTTAGCAAGGCTTTTCAGCCTCTATTTCCGCTTTCGCAGGGATCTGATACCGTTGGCGAAATATTACTTAACACCTTAAAATCCCTAAGATACCGTAGTTTGTGGACATTAAATGTTGAAGTTATGTAATTTGATTAACGGCAGAATCAGTATTTCGGATGTGAAGAAATAATTCGCTAACGGTGTCGGGGTCGGGTAAGGAGGCATACGTCGCCGTATCCTCCTCCCCTAAGAACCGGACAAGATTGTTACCAATCATCCGGCTCAAGCCTCGGCTTACCAGAACGTCTGCAATAATGTGTG
>NZ_JACJRG010000084.1 GCF_014697125.1 Anabaena minutissima FACHB-250
ATATCTCTTAAATACTTGTCAAATCTATATTGTAGGCATTATTGTCTTTAAATTATAGCCCTTATAATTCAGTTAATTTTAATAATCACCATAAAACTACCGCAAGAACCAAAACTTAGAGCATTAGAAATAAAAGTGAGAGATTTATCTGCGTCAAGAGATTATTGGAAGAATCGAGCCAAGATTGCTGAAGAAAAACTACAAAAAGCAAACATAGAAACAGGCTTGGAAAAAAAAAGAGATTGATCAAAAAGGAGAGTTAGTTGCCAAGGGGCATCATTATTCAGTCGAAACCATACAAATTTTAGTACAACAAGTTATCAAGTGTGGCAGCAGTTATAGAGGGGTTGAAAAGACATTTGAGTTGTATAAAGAAATGTTCTCTAAAGATACGCCAAGCTTTAGTAGCGTTAGGAAATGGTTAGGAAGAATTGGGTTGTATGAACTCAATAGAGATAAAGAATATCGAGATGATTGGATTTTTATTGTTGATTTGACGGTAGAACTAGGAAAAGAAAAAGGTCTGGTAGTCTTAGGCGTTTCAGAAAAACTGCTAGTAGAAGAAGTTTTTCCATCAAAACGAGGATTGCAACATCAGGATGTTCAAATTCTAGGATTAGAAATCATGAGTTCAACGAAAGGAGAACTTATAGAACAGAAACTGACAGAAATTACTCAAAAATTTGGCTGTCCTAAACAAATAATTGCTGACCGTGGAAGTGACATTCAACGGGGGATTAAACTTTATCAACAGAATCATACTGATGTAATTTATACCTATGATGTAACTCATGCAATGGCTTTACTCCCGAAGCATGAATTATATGGTTCCTCAAAATATCAGTCTTTTATACAGCAGTGTAGTCAATGTCGAAAACAACTGCAACAAACTGAACTATCTTTCTTAGCTCCTCCTTCACAACGTTCACAGTGTCGTTACTTTAACGTAGAAAAACTTTTAGAGTGGGCAGATAATCTGCTAAATTCACCGCTAGATGTTTTAACCGATTTAGTACCAAATATTGAGCCAGAAATTCTCCTGACTAAGTTGAAACAGAAGTTGGGATGGTTAGCTTCTTATCAAGACTCACTCAGCAATTGGAAACAAATGGTTCAAATGACCCGCACCGTAGAAACTCAAATTAAACTTGAAGGACTGAATCAAGAAAGCTTCAGTATTATTCAACAATATTTAACAGTGGAAGTAGATTTTCCACAAGGGTTTGCTCAGAAAATTCTTGGTTATTTGACTGGCGAGATTTCTCAGATGAAATCTGAGCAAACATTATTAACAACTTCTGATGTTCTGGAATCACTTTTTGGTAAATACAAGCAGTTTTCTTCTCGTTCTCCTTTTAAACAAATAAGTCAAATATTTTTGAGTATTTGTTTATTAACCATGAATTTGACAACTACTCTTGTGAAAGAGGCATTAGAAACAGTCCGTTTTTTGGATGTTGAAGACTGGGCGGCTCAAGTTTTTGGCCAATCCATGCTCTCGAAAAGAAGAATTTTGTTTTCTGCCACAACTGACGACACAGAAACTGCATGAAGAATTTTGAGCATCTCTCCCACAAAATCAACACCCTAGGTTAGAAGAAAGATATTACCGAGTTATTAAAAATTGGAAATCATAAGATTATTGTTGGGTAAGTATATATGCAAACTTTAAATTGGAGAGGTTATCGAGTTATCGCCTGGATAGGACAAGCTCTATTGGCAATATTTGTGATAGTCGCAGCAGTTCAAGGTAAGTGGTTAAATGCTTTGGGTCTAGCATTTTTCCTTGTAGCATCTTTTGTGTTTGTAGTGCGAGATGATAAATTACCCACCTTGTTTGATTTTTTATTTGTCTTGGCTGCATTGCTAAATGCTACTGGTTGGGTATGGGGTTTATTTGGTAAGCCAGGGCTTTATGACGAGATTGTTCATACTTATACGACTTTTGCAATTACCCTGGCTCTCAGTTTTTTAGTTTACAGTTCAATGTTGAACATATTTCGGAATCATACACTTTTGTATCTGGTAACAATTACCAGTTTTGGCATCGCTATTGGTGTTTTATGGGAAATTACAGAATGGTCTGCGGGGAAAGTTCTTAGCACTGAAGTAATTGAAAGTTTAGATGACACAATTATTGATTTAGTTATGGACTCTCTTGGGGCCGGATTAGCTGCTTTAACTAGTCTTTGGGCATTGAGACAGTGGACAAATAGCCATCAACTAAAAGAATTATTATGAAAAGTAGTCGTTTCTCGAAGAAACCCTAAGCACCATCATTAAATCTCTATAACTTAGGTTATCCCCGTTTTAGTTGTACAAGACATCTATCAAAAGCAATCCTTCGGCTGAAAGATAGTACAGCGATCAGTGCAAAGAGTTTTCCAGAAAAGACCATCTGCATAAACTGACGCTAGTGGGAATATTCTGGCGGTGGAACACACCGTTGCTGTAATCGGTGTTCTATTGTGAGGTTTGGGTGCTTATTTAACAACCTGCGAAAATTTTTGTAATTTGTCTTGCACTAGTGGTTGCTTAATGTAATTTGAGTAGAAATATAGGAGTGTCATAGTGTCAATAGTCCTAAGTATAGAAATAAACCTGTATAAGCTTTATAGGAGAAAAACGAGTCTTGCTTGTCTCTCCACGCATCAGTTAGAGTAAATGCTGCTGAAGGATATTTTATATTTAATCGAAGCTTACGGTGTCACAAAATTCTGCCTCTAAGTAGAAGATATACTACTCAGTAATCTTTATACTTTATAAGTGGATTAAGTTATGTTTGCTAGGAATATATCAACCTTCATAACTATCAAACTATCATCAGTGGCCGAAAATTATTTTTTTGGCTTTACTGAATAAATTGCAGTTCAATGAGGAAATAAAATTGCCGTGTCTTCATTAAGAACTTTTGAAGATAAGCAGCCGCAAATCCGGACTTCGCCTAGTTTAGAGTTTTGGAAAGGGGTGGGTCAAATTACTGGCTGTACCCTTTTATCAATCACCACGCTGATAAGTTCTGTACTAGCTGGGGGACTGCTTGGTTTAGCTATTAGTTTCCGTGATTTACCAAGCGTTAGAACAATCAGGAATTTTGTACCTGCTGAAACAACTTATATCTATGACATTAAAGGCAGGCTATTAGCAAGTATTCATGGGGAAATTAATCGTGAAGTAGTCCCTTTAAAAAAAATTTCTCCTCACTTGAAACGAGCAGTATTAGCCAGCGAGGATACTTCTTTTTACCATCACTACGGTATCGATTTTGTGGGAGTAGGGCGTGCTTTAGTGGTTAACTTAGAAGCTGGGGAAGTACAAGAAGGTGGCTCTACTCTCACCATGCAATTGGTGAAAAACTTGTTTTTATCTCAAGAGCGTACTGTTACACGGAAAATAGCAGAAGCGGTGCTGGCAATTCGTTTAGAACAAGTTCTCAGTAAGGATGAGATATTGGATTTGTACCTCAATCAAGTTTATTGGGGTGGTAACAATTATGGTGTCCAAATGGCTGCACGTTACTACTTTAATAAGTCAGCCGCAAACTTAAACTTAGCTGAATCAGCTATGATGGCAGGATTACTTCCTGCACCAGAAAATTTTAATCCGTTTATTAACCTGGAATTAGCAAAACAAAAACAAAAAGAAGTGCTGTTTAGAATGCTAGAATTAAACTGGATTAGCCAGCAGGATTATAATCAGGCTCTTAAGCAAAAAATTCAACTGAATAACAAGAGAACTTTAGAAGGTAGTGCTGCACCTTATATAACTAATAGCGTAGCGCAAGAGTTGGTGAGAAAGTTTGGACGTGATGCCCTACTTAAAGGTGGAATGCGGGTGCAAACAACCGTTGATGCTAAATTCCAAATGATGGCCAACAAAACTGTCAAGCGTTGGCATCAAAGGCTAAAACGTCAAGGGCTAAGAAATAATCAAATAGCTTTAGTAGCTATTGATCCGCGCACCCATTTTATTAAAGCTTTAGTCGGTGGTGTAGATGCTAAAACTAGCGAGTTCAACCGAGCAACCCAAGCCCGTCGTCAACCAGGGTCGGCTTTTAAGCCTTTTGTTTACTATGCTGCCTTTGCTAATGGCAAATTTACACCTAATACAATAGTGCAGGATACTCCAGTCAGGTATCGTGATGGCAATGGTTGGTACTCTCCACGCAACTACGATAATAGTTTCATGGGAGCAATACCAATTCGCAAAGCTTTATCACTATCTCGCAATATTCCGGCAATCAAACTTGGCAAAACTGTAGGTCTAAATAGAGTTATTGAAACTTCTCGGACTTTGGGTATTACGAGTCCGATGGAACCTGTAACTTCTTTGCCTTTAGGCGCAATTGGTGTAACGCCTGTGGAAATGGCTAGTGCCTACGCTACTTTGGCAAATTATGGCTGGCAATCACCAACTACATTAATCATGCGTGTCAGTGATAGTAATGGCAATGTTTTGATAGACAATACACCTAAGCCCCGTTTAGTTTTAAATCCTTGGGCATCTGCATCAGTGATTGATGTGATGCAATCTGTAATTAATAACGGTACAGGTAGGGCGGCGGCTATAGGTCGCCCGGCGGCAGGTAAGACGGGAACAACTTCATCAGAAAGGGATGTTTGGTTTGTGGGTACTGTACCACAATTGACAACTGCGATCTGGGTAGGAAGAGACGATAACAGAAGATTAGGTTACGGCGCAACAGGTGGTGGCACGGTTGCTCCTATATGGCGCGATTTTATGCGAAATGCACTTAAAAATGTACCAGTCGAGAACTTCAAGCGACCTTCTAATTTTCCTCGCCCTCGGCCAAATAACAAATAAGAACTATATGGGCTACTTGTATTTTTGTATCACCAAATTTAATTTCAACCAAGCTAGATATAACCTAAAATCGCGTTGCATAAAAGTGGGATCAATTGAGGCAAGCAGGGGAGGCATAGAGAAGCCTGTAGCTCCTGAATTCAGCAACGCACCTAAAATTAAGTGAATGCCGACAGCTTCACCCATTGCAACTATCCGCATGGGCTATGGCATTAAGTGTTGTCATGATTATTTTGGGCATCATTGCGATCGCCACCCCCTTTTTACATCAATAGCGATTGCGGCTTCGGTCTCGAAGAAAGCAGCAGTAAATATAGTTGGGCATAGAACAAATATCTTACCTTTGATTCTATTTTTTCTAACTTATGTTAGAGAATTGTCTTTTTAAATTGGCTGTAATAATTAATTATATTTTATCATAGAAAAATAATTGCGAATAGCATACCTCTTATGAATCACTAAAAATGGGGAAAATATATTAACTTGATTTGCAATCTTTAATAACATCATAAAGTCAGATTTTTTATGAATGAATAAATATGTCAAATCAAAAACATAATATTTTACGAGCAACTGTGTAAATTATAGGTTTAAAGATTTAATTCACCCTTGTAAATAAATATAACCATCGTGTCTTCATCAGAAAATATTGAACAGGAAAAACCACTAATTCAGCCTTCACCTAATTTTGAGTTTTGGAGAAAAGTAGGTTTAGTTACAGGTGGTACTCTCTTATCAATTAATATGTTGGCAATTTCTATTGTGACAGGAGGGTTAGTTGGTTTATTTATTAGTTTCTATAATTTGTCACAGCTTAGACAAATACGCAATTTTGTACCAGCAGAAACAACATATATATATGACATCAAAGGTAAGCTTTTGGTAGGACTGCATGGAGAGGTTAATAGAAAATTTGTGTCTTTAGATCAAATTTCTCCACATCTAAAAAGAGCAGTCTTAGCTATTGAAGATAGTTATTTTTACAATCATCACGGTATTGACCCTGGAGGTATAGGACGCGCTGCGTTAGTTAATTGGGCAGCAGGTACTGTGAAAGAAGGTGGTTCTACCATCACTATGCAGTTAGTAAAAAATCTGTTTTTATCTCGCGATCGCGCTTTAAGCCGCAAAATAGCAGAAGCTGTATTAGCAATTCGCCTAGAGCGTATTCTCAATAAAGATCAAATTTTAGAACTGTATCTTAATCAAGTTTACTGGGGTCATAATAACTATGGTGTGCAAACAGCAGCCCAGTCTTACTTCAATAAATCAGCACAAGATTTAACTTTGGCTGAGTCAGCTTTGATGGCTGGTCTTATCCAAGCTCCAGAAAAATTTAGTCCTTTTGTGGACATGAATTTAGCTACACAAAAGCAAAGGCAAGTCTTGAGAAGGATGCGGGAATTAAAATGGATTACTAAACAAGAATATGATGATGCTCTTCGACAACAGATTCAATTAGGTAAAATTAAATCTTTTAAAGCTAGTGTTTTTCCTTACGTCACTAATGCCGTATCACAGGAATTAATTGAAAAATTTGGGCGTGACGCTGTACTTAAAGGTGGAATGCGGGTGCAAACAACAGTATCTAGTGATCTACAAATAATTGCAGAAGCAACTGTGAAAAAATGGCACAAAACTCTTAAAGAACGAGGGTTAAAAAATAATCAAATTGCTTTAGTAGCAATAGACCCACGTACTCAATTTGTCAAAACCTTAGTAGGTGGTGTTGATTCGCAAAAGAGCGAATTTAACCGTGCGACTCAAGCCCAGCGTCAGCCTGGGTCTGCTTTTAAGTCGTTCGTCTACTATACTGCTTTTGCCAGTGGCAAGTTTACGCCCGATACAACGGTACTAGATTCTCCAGTCAGCTATCCTGACGGGGATAAAACTTACTCTCCGCGCAACTACGATAATACCTTTAAGGGTGCAATGCCAATTCGTACTGCTTTAGCACTTTCTCGCAACGTCCCTACGGTGAAGCTTGGTAAATCTGTAGGAATGAATAATGTGATCAAAACTTGCCGTACCTTGGGAATTACTAGTCAAATGGAACCTGTAAGTTCTTTACCATTAGGCGCGATTGGTGTTACGCCACTAGAGATGGCTAGTGCCTATGCAACTTTTGCTAATTATGGTTGGTACTCTTCTCCGACACTCATTACCCGTGTGACTAATAGTAGTGGTGATTTGTTATTAGATAATACCCCCAAGCCTCGTCAGGTTCTTGACCCTTGGGCATCAGCTGCCATTCTAGATGTGTTGCAATCAGCAGTTAAGGAGGGAACTGGTAGAGGTGCGGCTTTAAACCGTCCAGTTGCTGGCAAAACTGGTACAACCTCTTCAGAAAGAGATATCTGGTTTATTGGCACAGTACCACAGTTAACAACAGCCATTTGGGTAGGTAGAGATGATAACGGACAATTAGCTAGGGGTGCAACAGGTGGAGGTATGGTTACTCCCATTTGGCGTGATTTTATGCAGAAGGCACTTCACGATGTACCAGTAGAGAAATTCAAGCCACCTTCTAATTTTCCTCGCCCTCAGCCAAAGAAGAAATAGGCATTTGGATGATGTTATGGCTAATTGACAAACAACTATTTCTTGTCAGGAATAATTTGAAAACGATCACCTACTGCATGACTAAATTGCTCAGATTTTACCAAACATTTTACTCAGACTACTAACAAGTGCAATTATGTTGAATGGTATTTGCTCCTCTGCTTTCTTCTGCAATGGGCAATTTGACCGTAAATGTTGCTCTTTGTCCTATTCCCTGGCTTTGGGCTTGTATTGTACCACCATGCAGTTCTACCAGATGACGTGCGATCGCCAGCCCTAAACCTAGTTCTTTATTTGACCGAGTATGGCTACTATCTGCTTGGCGAAAGCGTTCTGTCACTGTAAGGATAAAATGAGCAACTTTGAAAGCATAAGTTGAGCAACAGATTGCTTGAAACCGTATTAACCATGTCAGAAGGAAAAAATAAATATAGGAGTTTTGAAAGCATAAGTTGAGCAAAAATATGATTGAGAAAGTATAAGTTGAGCAAACATTTTCAACACTTTGTTCATAAATATACAGCCTTGTGCTGAGATAAAGAGTAGGAGAGACTAATGATCGCAACACTCTCTCCTAACCAAGAATTATGCTTGACAACCTTGAGTTTAACAACTGGCAATACGGTTCGGTTAACAATACGGTTCGGTTAAGCTCTAAGCGGTATTAAGAATAGAAAAAGTGAGTGTGTCTAATTTAGCTCCTTGCGTTCTATGCATAGGTTTTTTGGAGGGGAATTTGGCTCTAG
>NZ_JACJRG010000085.1 GCF_014697125.1 Anabaena minutissima FACHB-250
TTTCCTGGTGCTTATGGCGCGATGGCCCCACACTGACCCCATCCCGAACTCAGAGGTGAAACATTGCTGCGGCTACGATAGTTGGAGGGTTGCCTCCCGCCACAATCGCTCAGTGCCAGGTTCTATTTTTGAAAAGACACTTAAAAGCTCCTTCATATTAATTTATGGAGGAGTCTTTTGATTTATGGTTCGCTGACTTGTGTGGACTCTGAAATTGGAGTTGATTCTCTTTTTCAGTACATCGTCTTGCACCTGAATATACTTCTCTGGTCTAATAATCTAATCTAGAGACTGTCACCTTGTCTTTCTTTTTTAGCGAACCCGAATTAGATACACTTTTTTAAGACAAATTATTGAAAACCTTTCACTGGCTTTTGTTTGCCCTTAGCCTTAGGTCTAGATTTATGAACTTCGACGACAGCAGCTTGAAATAATTCGTGCAGATGTAGGGGTACACTGGCAATTTCTGGTAAATCTGGATTGAGGGGTTTATTGAACTCTTGCAGCAATTTGTCTAAGTCAATGGCAAGGTTAAATTCTGGACATTGTAAGTAATCTTGTAGTATCTGTTCTAAAGAATTGGGATGATTTTGGGCTAAACGATGCCAAATAAAAGCATTAATACTTTTATCTTCGAGGTAATGACGAATTAGCTTTTCAGAACCATCAACATTTTGCCAATTTTCTGCTGTTAATAGTGTTTGAAATTTACTATAAGTTGCTAAAAACATCTGTCCCCAACGGGGATGAGAAATCGCGGTTACTTGTTCAGCTTTTTTTAGTTCCGCAGGTAAATCAACTTTTGGCATCACCATTTTACTGCTGCCATTTTTATTATTAAATATCTGCGAAAGTAATTTGGCATCAGCACCAGTTTCTTTGGCTGCTGCTTGAATTTCCGCTTCAGAAACACCAGTTTCTGCTGCTAACTCACTTAGAGACTTATTTTGATCAATTCCTAGTGCAGCAAAGCATTTATCGGTGGTTAACTCTTGAAATTCACCAATTTTTTGATTAAGTTGATATCCTGGCAGTGTAATTTCATCACTACTGAAAAATTCAATAAACTGCTCATGGTATTGGGATACAGACTGCCAAGCTGCTTCTAGTAAGTCTGGCGCATCACTGTAAAGATGATTTTTATAGTTTTCCTTAAAGTTTCCAATAGCTACAGCTAATTTTGGTTTACCCAATTTACCCAAGAGGGTGTATGGTCCAAAAAATGTCCAGTAGTCATCAGTAATAGGTGCAATTCTGGTTAATAATATTTCCTCTAGTTTTAATCGTGAAATCGCCTGTAATGTTTGGTTATTATTTGGTTTAAGAAAATAATATTTATCTGTCAACCAATTTTTTAACTCTAAATTATCATTCTCAATTTTCGTAATAGCAAATAATCCCATAAAACTCTGATGCCAATTCTGGAGTAGCAGGCGATCGCTCTCTGTAATGTCTGTATACTGTTGAATAAATAAATCTATTGGTGATTGCTCTCCAACTCTCCCTTCAACCAGAAAGCTATCAATATTTAAGTCTTGCTGTGTACTATCTCCACTACGATGGCGTGACTGTTCTGCTGCATAGGTTTCTAATGCTTGTGCTAGTTCCCCTTCTGCATCCAAAACGAAATCTAATAAAGCTTGCTTGAGTTCGTGCGATCGCTCTAATATCCTATCCACAAGTCTGTCTCTCGGTACAATAGCTGTAGATTAAGGCTCAGGAGAGAATCACAGCATCTAGCAACAGCTAGATTTGTCATAATATACATTGAGCAGGTTGACTTATTGACAAGTTATAACGCCCGTAGAGCAAACTTTGCGGTTCTAGGAAAAAACAATGTCATAACTGGGATTTCTCACGAATGAGAAATCCCGGTAAACCCCGACATCCCTATACCTTGTCCCCTATTACTTGATACCGACCTAGGGCAATGAGAGGAAAATACTGTTGATAAAAGTGATACTTCAAATAAAAGTGACCAGGGAAGCCAGTACCGGTAAAGTCTGCCTCAAACCAACTACCATCTGATTTTTGCGTTGACACCAAATAGCTAATTCCCTTTTCCATCACCTCACGGGCAAATTTACCAGTAGCTTCCCCTGCTGCTATCAAGCCAATTATTGCCCAAGCTGTTTGGGATGGGGTGCTACGTCCTTTACCTTTAAGACTAGGATCATTGTAACTACGACAAGTTTCACCCCAACCACCATCGGGGTTTTGACAGCTAACTAACCAAGCTGCACCCTGTGCGATTTGGCTTTGATACTTTTCGGGCGCAATTGCAGCCAAAGCTGAGAGAACGCCACTTGTACCGTAGATGTAATTTACCCCCCAACGCCCAAACCAACATCCTTCGGGTTCTTGTTCGTTGAGAAGATAATTAAATGCCCGTTCTAGGTTATAGGGTGCAATAGATAAGTTACATACACCCAGCATTTCTAAAACTCTGGCGGTAACATCAGCCGTGTTGGGGTCTATCATGGCTTTCAAATCGCCGTAAGGTACAGCGTTGAGCCAATCTTGGTCATTGTCGATATCAAAAGCAGCCCAACCGCCAGGTTTACACTGCATAGACTCAACCCATTTGAGGGCGCGATCGCAGGCTCTGTGTTTTAATTGTTCATTAGGTAGCTTGGCTGCGTACAATGCCATCACTACCACGGCCGTATCATCTACATCTGGGTAAAAACGATTGTCAAACTCAAACGCCCAAGCCCCCGGTTTACCTTGGGGATTTTTGACTATCCAATCACCATAATCAAGGATTTGCTTTTGTAATAACCATTCTCCCGCCTTCACTATAGCTGGATGATCCGGTGCAATCCCAGAATCAACAAATGCCCGCATTACCCAGGCTGTATCCCAAACCGGCGACACACAAGGCTGAACACAGTAATTATCCTCTGTTTCAATCGCAAAGTTATCAATGGCTTGCAAACCCCTTACCACAATGGGATCACTGGGGTCATAATCCAGACAGCGCAAAGCTAACATAGAATTGAGCATGGCGGGAATAATTCCCCCCCAGTCGCCTGTAGCTTCTTGACGTTCTAAAATCCACTTTTCTGCGGCTTTGATACCTTCTGCCCTAAAAGGGATGAAATTTAGGCTTTCTGCCAACTTAAATCCTTTATCCAGGGTGAGGAATAAATCTGTCCAATCGCCACTGCGGGGTAACTCCCACCGGACATTCTCCACACCTTCAGCGTATAACTCATCAAGATTGATATTGGGGTTCGTGCTAAAAACAGGTTTACGGTCAAAGACAATCAACAATGGGACAGTGCTAGACCGCGCCCAACTGGACATTTCATAGATATTGACGGGGAACTCTTTAGGTAACAGCATTACCCAAGCAGGCAGAGAAGGCAAACCACGCCAGTCATAACAACCTAATAAAGCCAGGTGAAACTTAGTAAAAATCCGCGTTTTGCTGATACCGCCCCGTTGGATAATAAAATTTCGCGCCCGGATCATGTCTGGGTCAGTTGCAGGGACACCAAGCAACCGCAAAGCCATATACGCCTCAACCGACGTGCTGAGTTCTCCGCCATCATCATAAAATAATTCCCAACCTCCGTGCTGCCGTTGCTGGGAACGCAGATATGTTGCGACTTTGTGCAGAGGTCTGGTTGTATCTGTTCCCCAAATTTTGTGGAGTAAGACCACCTCAGCCGTGATAGTGACATTAGACTCTAACTCAGCCCACCAGTAACCAGCCGGATTTTGCAGTGATAGCAAATATTTTTGACTAGCTGCAATCGCTTCTGCAAGTTGATTGACTTCTAACCTGTCTTGTGTCTGCATCAAATACTACTCAACATTTAGCTATGAATACGGCAGTACAGGGAAAAAATTTTCCCGTAATTAGCAAATATTGTATTGTGTTTGAGGCATGAAAAATTAGAAGTAATTCCCTGCCATGAGAACAGCAAAAATCACTAACTAAAAGCAAAAATCATCAATATTTTGGCAAGTCTTTTGCAATTTTGAATTGGAGCAACATGGGTGCATTTATCTTAGGACTAACATTATTATCTTTATTGATTTGGTTAGGATTATTGACTTTGCGGGGGCAGTTTTGGCGGGTAGATCAGCAACTAGAGACGGTTGAACCTGCGTTACAATCCTTACCTAAAGTGTGTGCAGTAGTTCCGGCGCGTAACGAAGCGGAATTGTTACCAATATCATTGCGATCGCTTTTACTCCAAGACTACCCCGGTGAGTTTCATATATTCTTAGTAGATGATCATAGTACAGATGGTACAGCCGCCTTTGCTGAAGGGGTTGCCCACGCTGTGAATAAAGCCGAGCAATTAAATATTATCTCTAGTGAATCCCTACCACCTGGTTGGTCTGGTAAACTTTGGGCAGTAGAGCAAGGCATTCAAAACGCCAAAACATTAACACCAGATTATTTTTTCCTCACAGATGCAGATATTGAGCATGATGTCAATAATTTGCGGCGATTGGTTGCTAAAGCCGAACAAGAAGATTTAGACCTAGTATCGGTCATGGTAAGACTGAGATGTCAAAGCTTTTGGGAAAAACTGTTAATACCAGCATTTGTCTTTTTCTTTCAAAAACTCTATCCCTTTCGCTGGGTGAATAATCCCCAAAATCAAACTGCGGCGGCAGCTGGTGGTTCTATCCTCATTCGCCGAGAAGCATTAGAGAGAATTGGCGGTTTTCAAGTCATTCGCCAAGCGTTGATTGATGACTGCGCCTTGGCTCAAGCTGTTAAGTTGGGTAGTAGTCAACAGTCAAGAAAAATCTGGCTTGGCTTGAGTTCCGTTACTCGCAGTCTGCGTCCGTATCCATCTTTGAAAACAATTTGGGATATGGTGGCGCGAACTGCTTATACTCAATTGAACTATTCTCCCTGGTTACTGCTGGGAACTGTGGTAGCGATGACCTTAATTTATCTAGTTCCGCCTATGGGTTTAATAATAGGTATATTGCTGGGGAATCAATTAATTGCCATTACAAGTTTATTAACATGGCTGTTGATGACTTGGGCTTATTTCCCCACGATTCGTTTTTATAGATGTTCACCTGTGTTTGCTTTGAGTTTACCTGCGATCGCCTTTCTCTACACCCTCATGACTATAGATTCTGCATTACGCCATTGGCGAGGACGCGGCGGCGAGTGGAAAGGTAGAGTTTATCCAGGATAATCAATAAAATCGGGTGCAATCCTTAAAATGGCTGAATATGACAACCTGTGTAAAATCATTGCAGAACAATATCCCCGTGATTTCATTCGTTGGTTATTAACTCAAGAACCACAACAAATTGAAATCTTAAAAACCGAATTGAGTATTGAACCGATACGCGCTGATTCTGTGACCTTTCTGCAAACGGAAAATCGGATTTTACACCTAGAATTTCAAACCACAATTAAATCCCAAACACCGATTGCTTTGCGAATGCTAGATTATTACGTCAGATTAACCCGGAAATATCAAGTTCCCGTTACACAAGTCGTAATTTTCTTGCAAGAAACAAGGGACGAAATTGCTTTTACCACAGAATATGTCAGTGAAGTCACAACCCACCGTTATCGAATCATACGAATGTGGGAACAAGATCCAGGACTATTTCTGGGTAATTTAGCATTATTACCTTTAGCACCCTTAACCCGGACAGATTCAGCCCAAGTCTTGTTATCGCAGATTGCTCAAGAAATTGCTAAAATTCCAGATATCGAGACAAGAAGAAATACTGCTGCTTACACAGAGATTTTAGCAGGCTTGAAGTTTGACAAAGATTTGATTCGTCAATTATTGAGCGAGGATATTATGCAAGAATCAGTGATTTATCAGGATATTTTGCAGAAGGGAGAGAAAAAAGGAGAGCAAAAAGAAGCTTTGCGTTTTTTGAATCGTCAGTTAAATCGGCGATTTGGAGAAATAGATTCATCAATAATTGAGCGCATTCGAGTCTTATCTACTGAACAGTTGGAAGTATTGGGAGAAGAATTTTTAGATTTTGCCCATGTGTCTGACTTAGTGGCTTGGTTGGAGCAAAATACAACCAATTAACTCGGTTTAAATATTTAAAAAACTGTAATTAGGAGTATTAAAAGTTATTTTAGCTATCTGTAAAGTAGTCCGAATCAACTTTTTTGATTTCATATACAGCAAAGGGCGCAACACCAACATTATTTTCAATCATCAAATTAGTCAATGTTTCACCATCAATCAAGATAATTTTCGTTTCAATTCGCGAAACGTAATCTTTAGCTTCACTGGTAAACGTTGATGTTGTGATAAATACACCTTTTTTAGCGCGAAACCCTTGCAAAGCACCAGCAAATTTTTGAATTTCAGGACGACCAACAGAATTTTCCCAACGTTTAGCTTGGATATAAATTACATCTAGCCCCAAACGGTCTTCATTGATAATACCGTCTATTCCGCCATCACCACTGCGCCCAACTGTTTTTCCTGCGTCTTTTCGAGTGCCACCATACCCCATTTTAACTAATAAATCTACCACCAGTTTTTCAAAGAAAGCTGGAGAAGAAGTTTTAATTGTTTGTAGCAAATCTGATACTAAGTCTTGTGTCAGTTTTTCAATAGCAATCTCTAAATTTTCTTCTGGTGTACGAGTTGTATCTAGGTTGGCTTCACTTTGATTAGATATAGGTTTATCTAATTGTTGAGGATAATTTTTAAATTCTATAAATTCAGGAAACTGATTGAGAAATTTAGCATTAATTTCAACAGGATTGGATGTGATAATATCTAATCCTCTATTAGTTATCTGAAAATAACCTCGCTTTGTTGACTTTATTAATCCTGCTTTCTTCAAATAAGTACGCGCCCATCCTATACGATTATCAAAAGTTGGTTGGCGACCGCTAGGTAGTAATTCTTTTCGTTGTGCTTCGGTTAATTGGAAGTGATCAGCCAGAGCCTCAATTGCTTCCCGTAATGAATGTTCCTTTTGGTCGATGGTAAATTTCAGCAACGGCAGCATTATGGTTTGGTAGTCAGGAATGAGCATACAATCTTTTCAGCAAGGATAAAATCTTACTGGAAGATAGCAATTTATACTTAAATTGGCAAATTAAAAGTACGCCCAATGCAAAAGGGGAGTAGTCACGGGTTCACCAAGATCATAATTACCGCAATTCTTGAAACCCCTCTCCAAACCTCCAAACAGCAAATTATCAGCTTTGGTGTTACCAAGCCTCTGTCAAAAGTATGCTCAAAATGACCGTTCTTTATTCACATTTTTAACTAGTAGTGAACCTTTATCGTTTCGGAATTTCCTAGACTCAGAAACAGTTCAAAATTATAATTTACCCTGTCTGAAATTATATCAAGTTTATGATTATTTTATTGAATCTGCGGGAATGGGTTTAGCTTCTCGTCCTAATTTGCAACAGTGAATTAAGTACATATATAGAACAAGAGAGAACTTCTTTGGTTAAACTGTTATCTCTGCACCGTCCTCTCAAGCCTTTAGTCGCGCAGCTTCACAGTTATAAAACGGGGACTTTGCGTTATTTTGAACGCCATTATTTAGATAGTTCTCACGATTTAAGCCAGTTGAGTTGCAGTAGTGTTGATGCAGATGGGTTTGTCGGTTATTGGGTAGATGAAACAGTTCCTAATGCTGTTCCATCTACAACTAGCGACGGTAAACCATTGGTTGTTTTGACTGCGGCTAGCTTAGATATATTGCGAATACGTACACTAGAATTTGTGGCGTTAAGTAATATCAAAAAACCGCTAAAGAGTTGCAAAGTGATGGGGTAGCGAGAAAAGAGGTAAATTATCGCTTACAAGAAGCTGAAGAATTTTTAGATGAAACTCTAAATCAGTGCTTTAGTATTGAAGTGAATCAGCAGTGTAGGATTCAGGGACACACCGAAACACTGAGTAACATTAGTGATTTTAACAGTAAGCTGTCGGAGATTTGCGATCACCTACGGTGGGCGGTTACGCCATCGCACTTACCATCGCAGTACCATTCTGTGGAATGAATTAATCAACCGCCGCGATTTAACCTCCCAAGGGGCGA
>NZ_JACJRG010000086.1 GCF_014697125.1 Anabaena minutissima FACHB-250
TTCAAACAAGAGGAGAAAAAGGAAACTACAGTACACAACGTGTAAAATTTAACTCAAATTCTTCTGCTTAATTGTTTGTTACATAGTTGTAAATTTTCACCACGGCTTACTTATGTAATTATCTATACTTGAAAAATTTAGCTATTGCGTCAGTCTTTCAGTCTGGGGAATAGTTAAGAAAATTGAATTTAGGAGACAATAACATTTTAGTCAAGCGTTCTGACTCTACACTTTGGATGCTCCCGCGATCGCCAACTTCAATAACCAAATTCAATTTCTGAAAATGATTCGAGAAACATTTAGAAGTCATGAAGATTTAGAGATATATAAAAAAGCGTTTGATGCAGCCATGCTTCTATTTGAATTGTCCAAAAAGTTTCCAGTAGAAGAAAGATACTCGTTGACTGACCAAATTCGTCGCTCATCGCGTTCTGTTTGTGCAAACTTTGCTGAAGCTTGGCGTAAACGTCGATATGAAGCCGCATTTGTAGCCAAACTCAACGATTGTGAAGCTGAGGCTGCTGAAACTCAAACATGGATTAAATTTGCTGTCAAATGTAATTATCTTGATGTCGAGATAGGTCGAGAAGTTTATGGAACTTATAACCAAGTTTTAGCAGGACTTGTGAGCATGATCAACAATCCAACACCTTGGTTAATGCGTCACTAAGTTTGACTGTCTGTTAGCTCTAAAATCATATAACTCGGTGATAAAAAAAGCTCACATTATTAATGTATATTTTCTAACATCTTTCTCCCCCTGCCTCCCCAGCATCCCCTGCTCCCCCAGCCCCAACGCTGCAACACCTCTGCCCAGCATTGGCGACCAAAACCCTTATTAATTCAACTCCTTAGCTTGCTAACCAAACTTTTTCTTACTTCTATTTCTTACTTTTAGCTAAATCATCAACAAAATGATTAAAAATTTTTTAAATCATTGATTTAAATCTATATTGAGCATAGAGCCGAGATGTGCGACGTGAAAACTAATGTGATGCTTAAACTTCAAGAGTTAGGATGGAGTGAAAATTTGTATTTAGGTTAATATCAGGAAAGCATTGACGCAGATTGAGCTTTAAATCACTATGAGCATTATCTACTTCTTGAACAATAGGGTTTAGATAAAATTTTATAAATGACTTATGTAACTTTTGCTGCAATTTTCTCCATAAGTCAAAACCGCCACTCCAGTGTAATGAGCCTTTTAATAGATGCCTTAAATCTTCGGACTTTAAATCTAAATCCGCGTTACGAATGTATCTTTTTAGCTTGAAGCTCCAATCTTCAAAATGGCTACTACTTTCATAGTGTTCTTCTAAAAAAGAAGCACATTCATTGAATAATGCCTGAACCAAATGTTTTTGAATGTCTTTTGGGGCATTTGGTTGATTGTCTAATGGAGATGTACCCCAAGCGCATTGAGCATAATAAAGAAGTCTAGCGCAAAGAGGCAATATATCTGGCTTTTCGTAAAGACCGAGTGTATGTTTAATCTCTTGTTTAAGCACTTGAATTCGCTTTTGAAGGGGTTCATCATCAAAACCCTTCGCATCCACCCGGTTGAGGATAAATATCATTGAGTCAGTTCTGCCACCTAGCTTATAAATAGTATTTTCGAGTTCTTTAAGAAGTTTTGAACGGTTATCTTCATCAGTTTGCAGATAATCAAGCGTTACCAATGAAAAAGCTCCAGAAATTTGTGATCTAATGACTTCTATATTGGCATCGTCTTTAACAGATTTCAGTCCTGGAAGATCTATGAATTCTACTTCCATATTGTCTGGAAGATGCAGTAAATTTCTATTAGTCAAGGCTAATAATGGCCCCTTCACTGTTATTTGGGGTGCTGCAATTAATCCTTCCTTTCGTTTTGCATGATATTTATACATAATATTTCTAATTCGTTCATAAACTGATTCATCTTCCAAAAAATTCCATGTTCCATGTTCCCACAACATTCCATGAGTCTTTTCAATTGTCAAACTAACATGGGTATCATGCTTGATCCTTAGTACGCCACCGCTCATCTCAGCCGCCTCTATTGGAGCGATACGCCTACCGACTAGGGCGTTGACGAGTGTAGATTTTCCTGATGATGTGGTTCCTATAGTAGCAACAGGAAAACTTAGATTTGAAAGCTTCAATATGGCATTTAAATACTCATCCTGGAATCTTCTAAGACTCTTGAATATTATGGAATTTTCAAATAAAAAAGGTTTCTCTATTTGTAGTAAATCTATTTCAGTATTTGCTTCTGTTAGCTTACTGCTTAATATTGTTAGGAAGTAACTTAAGTCATAAATCATAGATTGATTATTTCAAGCTTCAAAATCCCAAAATCTGAGCATATAAATTAGTTTGATAGCATTAAAACAATAAAATGCTTGTCAAAACCTCTATCTTGAAAAAACAAACTATTTTAGAACTGGCAGAAGATAAAGATTATTTGAAGGAGTAAGATTCACAAATAAATCTTCGGTAGCCTTGATCCCGCGCTTTCGACACTCTGCTAAAAACAAACAAAAACTTTCTAACTTTGCTAAAGTTTCACTCATCCCATCTAAATACTCAGCGATAGCGACTTGCTCGTAAGCCCAAGATAAGCCCAAATGAGAATTTCGGTTAAGCATCAATTCTACTTGTGCCTCATTAATTATTCGACTTAGGCGCTGCTTACTAATATCTTTATCTAAAGGGGATATACGCACAATCCGCTTCAACCTCTCAACCGAAATGTGTTTCGAGAGCGTTGGTATACCAAATCTATAAGCTGTTGCCAACTTTGGCTGATATTCGCCTTTTATTAAGACTTCTGCCCATTGATAAACAATTGACTTGTAGCACTTAATATCATTAGTAAGTATTTGAATTGCATCATCATAGCGTCCGAGCTTTGCTAGGAGTTGAGCTTTAGTCATTAATGCTATCACCCAGCCATTAATTGATAGATCAGCAATTAACAATGATGCAGGATCTAAAAACGCTTCCACTCTGATTGCTTGATCTAAAAGAATGCTTCTGACTTCTTCTGCGGTTCGAATAGTATCTCGAATTGACTCATCTCCAAAGAGAACATAATCTTGGATGGAGGCGTTTAACTTTGCCAACATTTGAATCAGCAGAAGTCTGTGAACTTCATTAAGCGCATTTTCAAGACGTTTTTGACGCTCACAATTATCCTGCGCTAGCAAGCACAGATATGTTAGTTGCCCCGAAATTCCATCAAGCTTCCTATTTAAAGTAATAAAACCAGTTTCGACTTGCTCTTGTATATCACTCAAAGATTTTTGAATTTGATTTAGCTTATGTCCCATGTATGCGAAACCAGCAACACTTACACCAAGAGTAAGAACGCTTGCTGCTGCTGCAATTTGAGATACTTGTAGTATAGAAGATAATTGGTTAGTAGCAAATAAAGAATCAATATTAAGTTTATCTGAAACTCTAAATGGACTTTCTGTAGACAAAGGTTTATAACCGCAATCAGTAAGATGAGTTTCATCCTCATTAAGTTTATTAATAACTTCTGCACAAAGATTTATTATCTCAGTGAAATTAGGCTCATCTTGAGACTGTGTGGAAGAAGATTTGCCCGAATTTAAAAGTTTTGTTGAAGGTGCTTCTTGAAGCTTTTTGGTGATTTCTGGAGGCTCAACAATAAAGTGAGTTATCGTAAGAGATGAAGTTTGACGAATAGCACAACCGTAACGTTCAAGCGTTCCATCCTTCAAACATTTAATAACTTCTGATTCTTCAATTACAAGTTTTTCTACCATTGTTTTCTGTGAATTGTTCATTATAAGCACCTAAATACTTTACAAGCGATAAACTTCTGTCTGGGTATATGAACTATCTGGAAGTCTCTGGGAAACATTTGCTTTAGGTTTAATTTCTGCTAACCATTGAAAAGCTTCTAAACGCGAAGAAAGCCTCTGATTCTCCTGAAACCCAGGATGAAGCTCAGACTGCTCAAACTCAACCCAAATCAGGTAAACATCAAAAGTAGATTCAGTATTTGAAGAAGCATTTTGTGGTGACGAAATCCATTCCTTATCTAGTTTCGTTTTATAAAAATCGGAGCTTTCGCCAGCCCAAAGAGCTTTAGTTGCCCTACATAAATCATCACTAATCTCCGGTGTAATAAGACCAGAGGATCTAACCCTATCAATAATATTTTGATGAGATATATTGACCACAAATACTGCTGAAAACTTTTTACTAGGGCGAGCAATTTGTGATGATTTATGCGTCTGTTCTGTTGTTGCTTTAACCGAAGACTCTTTGTCAGAAATTGTGGCAGTCTGTGCAGGAGTGTTGTAAGCAGGTGATGTTTGAAACCCCAAATTGTCTTGTTGCTTAGATGGAAAATCTTGAACTTGTCGAAGAGAAGTACCAGCTACTAGACCTGCGGCAATAAAGAAGCCGAAAATCAAAAGCCAATAATTCTCAATAACTTGATCACTATTTTTAGTATTTTTCCTTTCCTTTTCCAAACAAATATAATTATCCTTTACTTGTTGATAATTTTGGAAATCGATTTTATCACCCTGCAAAACTGGTAATCCTTTTATTTTTTCTATAAAAAACGTTCTTTCAAACAAGTTTATTATTCCATCGATATCCTGCTCATCAATGGAAATACGAAACTCCTTAATCCAGAAATTTATGGCTACTTTAGGCGTGATGACTGCGCGATATTTTCTTGTACAATCGATAGCATATATCAATGCTTTGTTTTGTAATTCTTGAGTTAATGTCGGATTATTCATATATAAACTCTAAGTGCTTCGTGTTGATTTTTCCAGTTGATTCCGAATTTGGGAAACATCGAAAATAATAGTTTCAACTTCACGCAATCGCTGCTCAGTTTGAACAGATCTAGTTCTAATCATTTCTATTTGCTCATTTAAAGAACGTTTAATTAAAAATTGGGTAGAATCAACTGCTCCAGAGAAAGATGCTGATAAATCTTTTAATATGCCTTCAATCCAATCATTGAGTGCTGACCACATTTCAACTTCAGCATCATAAATACCATTTTCCCATTCAGCAGCTAGAGCTTTATTGTTAGGAAGTTGAATTGTTTTATAGCGGTACTCATCCACAACACGAACTTGTTTTTCTACTTCTGTATCAAATTTTCCAAGCCAAAGCACATACCATTTTCTTTTCTTCTCAACTACTGTACGTGTTTCATACCTGGTTTTGTTCTCAACAGTTTCTTGTACTTTTGGATAACTAGGGAGGCGAAATAAAGCATCTGGCAAATTCAAAGACTCACTACTAATTGAAGTCTCAAGTTTTGAGAAAACAGCATCAGTAAACCCAAAGGAAGGTGCAAAATTATCACAAAACTTTCTGTAGTTAGCTTTTTGTTTTTTAACGATACCGTCTACCGCCTCACTAAGTTCAGAAGCTTTTGCCTGTATAAGGAAATTGGCCCGTGCTTGTAATACATCTCTGACTGAATCAAATAACTGCTTAGTTACTCTTTCCACACTTTCAAAAATTTCATCAACATCAGGCTCAGAAGCGGGAATTTTTAATTCCCAAACATCTGATTTTTCTTCTAATCTGTATTTTAATTGTAGTTGTAAAAATTTTCTACTGTATTCATCGTAAGCTCTGGCAACTTCTTTTGCTAAAGCTTCAATAACAACCTTAGACAACATATCTTCTAAATCATCACGAGACCGCGAAAAATTATCCTGAAGATAGCCTGAAATTGGTTTAATAATATCATTGATTAAATCAATTTTAATATTAGAAATTGTTTCATCAAGGTTAGCAAAGCCCTCACCGAGTTCTTTTAAAGAACCGACTGCTGTTTTCCAATCAGACTGCTGAAGTTTACTTACAGCACTTTCAAGATTACTTAAAAACAGCTTTCCATCCTTTTCGACTTTGGTAATTAGCTGGATTGCAACATTATCTATTTTTTCAAGTTCTTCCCTTGCTTTTTTCTCAGAGTCTACTTTTCGAGTCTCTATAACACTTTTAACTTGTTCACAAAGATTTTCATGAGTTTGAAAAACCTTGAAAACGGCAGGTCGAATAACTATTTCGGGAAAAGATGTTGTTAGCCTCTCTTGAAGCCGCTTCCATAAGTGTTTTCCACCACTCCAATCTAAAGCATATAAAAGTATTTTCCTTAATTCTTCTATTTCAATACTTGCAGAATTACCCCTAAGTCTTCTTTTAATATTGAAGAACCATTCTTCTAAATCACCGTTATCTTGATACTTTGTTTCCAGAAGTGATGCACAATCCGTGAACATCGCTTTTATTAATTCTAACTGTACTTTAGAAGAGGTACTTGGCTTGCCTTCAAAAGGTGCAGCCCCCCAAGCACACTGTGCGTAGTATAGTAGCCGAGCACTAAATGGCAGAATGTCAGGATACTCATTAAGATTGAGTATATTTTTGATTTCTTCCTTAAGTATCTTGATACGATTCTCAAGTGGGTTGTCATCAGAACCGCGAGCATCTACCCTGTTAAGAAGAAAAATCATTGAATCAGTTTTACCAGATAAAGATTCAACAACTTGCTTTAGCTCTTTGAGCAAATTGGAACGATTCTCATCATCTGTTTGGAGATAGTCTAAGGATACTAAGCAAAATGATTTATGTACTTTGGTTTGGATAACTTCTAAATTTGCTTCATCCTTGACAGATTTCAATCCCGGTAAGTCTATAAACTCAACTTCAAAACTATCTGATAAACCTAGCAATTCTTTATGAGCATGAGGTAAAAGTGAGCCTTTTACCACAATATCAGGAGCAATAATTTTCTCAGATGTTTCCTTACGAACCTTGTGATAAAGCTGCATTATCTCTTTTATTTTGTCATATATATCCCCATCTTCAAGATTGTTCCATGTATCTGGCTTCCACTTGCAACCTTGGGTTTTATTGACAGTTAGACTATTGTGCGAGTCATATTCAATTTTAAGAACTCCTCCACTCATTTCCGACGCTTCTATAGGAGCAATCCTTCTTCCAATTAAAGCATTGACAATTGTAGACTTCCCCGAAGAGGTAGTCCCTAATGTAGCAATAGATAACGCTGGTCTGTCTAATCTTTTACAAGATTCTAAGTATTCATTTAAAAATGAATTAAATGACTGCACTAGTTCCTGATCATTGAACATTTCAGGATAGCCTTCTCGCAATCGATTTGTCTTCTCAAAAATCTCAGCCAAACGTTTACGGGAGATTAGTAAGATATTTTGAAGATTTTGAGGCATAGAAGTAGATAAAAATATTGTGGAATGACTGCGAATTTTTAAAACCAGCTTGAGAATCTTTTTTACGGCTATTGTGCTACGTGGTGTTCATATACTCACAGAAAACATCTTTACATGAAAGATAATTAAAGTTTTACAAAAATGCTAAAAATCTATCTTTTGATAGACGCTATAAATTTTATTTATTAATAAACAAACTATATAGCTACAAGAAAATCAAAACAATTTCCGCACTTCTGTAGTAAATTTATTGACAGCATTCAGATCCCGGACTCCCACTCCATTTCCTCTGCCTATCCTAATCCAGCACTCCTATAGAACCCATTTGACATCTTAGGAAGGGTCTGCAAGCCTCTTAATCATTAGCCTGATGAAGCAGAGGTTGAGTTTGGTAGTGGCACCAGTCAGGGTTCGTTCAAAGTTCTTAACCAGAATTTTACAACGCTCCATCCAAGCATTGGATCGCTCGATCACCCATCTGGCTACTGCCGGAACAAATCCACATTTTCCTTGTGCTGCTTTTTCTTGTTTTGAGGGTTTCGTAGAGGTATTGAGCCGAGATGCGGATACCGTTGGCGAAATATTACTTAACATAAAAACGCCGATTTTACCGTGTATTACACGGAAGGGTGGTTCTACCTTTCCATGTAATACATGGGAGAGAAAAAAGTTAAGTTA
>NZ_JACJRG010000087.1 GCF_014697125.1 Anabaena minutissima FACHB-250
TTTTGGGTGTATTTACGGGATTGGGTTGCGGTTTAGTTATGCGATCTCGTTTTGGTAAACAAATAGACTTGTCCACAAAAGATAAAAAGCTTACTGTGAAAGCGTTACACGAATAGATGAATTTATCTGGTAATAAAAGGGTAAGAAATATCTTGGCTAAAAACAACATAATATCCAAACCAAATGTGCAACTTATTGTTGCTTTATCAGCTTGGTTTTTCTATCTGTTTTTTATTCCCTACATATATGCTTCCTTGAAGATTTTTAGTATCTTATTTATTGTTTTTCCTGGTGTTTATCTTCTATATTGGCTAGTGTTATTTATGCATGAATGCTGGCATAATTATATACCTAGAGTTAATAATAAAATATTTTACTTGATTTTATCCTGGATGATATTTATCGATCCGCAAATTTTTGATATCGTACATCCTTATCATCATCATCTTGTGAATACTTATGACGATATTGAGTTTTATCCTTTCGGTGAGATCAAAAATCGTTTATTAAGAATTGTTAATAATTTTTTTGAGATTTTTCTAGGGAGTTCATTTATGTATGTTATTACCACTTTGGCAATATTACGACATCCTAAGCTGCAAAAGCATTATCGAATCAGTAGCCTATTACTTGCTATCTTCATGTGGATTATCATTTTTGGTACCATCAGTTATAGTTCACATTTAATATTTTCAGTAACTTTAAATCAGATTGTAATTACTTATACTCTTACCTTTTGGCTAGGTTTTTTGTTAGTTCATCATAATCAACTTATAGAACATGGAAACTTGATAATAAAAGGTAAATTAACGGAACGATCTTTAAAAACTAGAAACTTAAAGCCAAGTAGTTTAGTAGAAAAATTTTTGTTATTTATGATGCATCAAGATTGTTTGAATCATACATTGCACCACTCGATGTCTAAAGACTATTCTCGCCCATTTCCCGAACAATTTCCTATGCCAGAAACGGCAGTCTATATTTCATTCAAAGAGTATCTTGGCATATTAAAAGATATACTGACGGGCAAAACTCTAGTAAATTAACCAAGGAGATTCCAAAAACTATTTTGTAGTTAACCTGAGTTCGGGTTAAGCCAGAAGCTAAAAAGCTTATTTTGTCAGGATTGAATAAAACTGGAAGTGATCAAAGTAGAGATTAAAGTGAAATCATTTTGTCAATAAGGTTCACAAATGAAACTAATCTCAACAATATGTCTTATTGAGAATAGATGAAAACAGAGCCTCAGACCGAACAACGATAAATCAAGGCTTTTGAGGATTTCTTATCCCAAACTCAGGTTAGTTATTGCAATACTCTTTGTCTATAAGATTGTTAATTTTCTGTACTCTCAACTGTTGTTTAAGGGCTGTTATGTTAACCTCAATTGCAAGTCATTCTAAAAATTATACTTCTATTGAACTAGAAGATAAATTTGAGGAACTAGAAATAGCTTTTGATATATCAAAAGCTATTTATTGGTGTAATTTTAATCCTAAATCTCGTCCATGCTTTACACCTAGCCAACTTACTGATCTACAAAAAGCATTTGATTCTATTCGTAATTTATGTTCTATTCCTAATAACAATCCCCCTATTAAATGGTTTGTTAGTGGCTCAAAAATCCCAGGAATTTACAATTACGGAGGAGATTTAGAGCTATTTATCAATCACATTTGTGATCGTAATCGAGAGGGTTTGCAAACTTACGCACATCAGTGTGTAGAGCTAGTCCATAACATCTCAATTGGCCTTAATCTACCCATTACTACGATTGCTCTGTTAGAGGGTGATGCCCTCGGAGGTGGATTTGAGGCAGCATTGGCTAATGATTTTATTATTGCGGAGAAGCAAGTCAAGATTGGTTTGCCTGAAAGTACATTTAATTTATTTCCTGGGATGGGAGCATATAGTTTTCTTTCTCGCCGAATTGGTCATCAAAAAGCCAAAGCTATGATTTTTAGTGGTCAAACTTATTCGGCGACAGAACTTTGGGAATGGGGTGTGATTGATATAGTAGTTGAGGAAGGAATAGGAAAACAAGCTACTCTCAATTTCATTGAAGATAGGCAGAAATATTACAATAGTTATCAAGCAATGAAAAGAGTGAGTAATGTTGTGCAAACTGTGTCAAAAGCCGAACTTATGAGTATTGTAGAAATTTGGGTTGATGCCACACTCAATCTTGATTTAGTTAACGTTCGGAGAATGAAAAAACTACTCTCCTGTCAATTGAAGAAATGGGAAAAATTGAAGGGGTGACAAAGGGGGTGGAACCCCTAACTATCTAATTGGTATTTAAGAGCTTGAGAATCAAGCACAGAGAGAAGTTCGGTATGTTGATTCACCAGAAGTTGTATTGCGTTAATTGGGTCATGGTGACTGGGGAGCAACGCGATTTTGTGAGGTTGGGTGAAAAAGCTGCGATGCCTGCGGCGGACGTAGCCATCGCTAATAAATATATTTCTGTATGAAGTAATTTTATTTGCAATTAATATACGTAATTGCACTATAAATGCTCTTGATGAGATATCCCAAAAAGATTGCTGGTAAGTTATTTGAGGATTATTTCCAAATATATCTGCAATAACTCTTTAAGACTTGGTATCAATTATGGCAGTAAATAAATTAAATGCGGAATTGAAGTATAAAATTTATCAGGCACTTTGGGGTTTGATAAACGAATTAAAGATAGAGTCAGAAAAATTATCCCAACTTTTAGCTATCCATTGACAACGGAGGTGCAACATAATTTCTGCATTATCTTGAAGCCAAAATTTACTATTACCTTTCATACGTAAATTAACAACTTGACGAATTAAACTTTCAACAGCACCACTACCAAGAGGAAGTTTTTTGGTTGCAACTTCATTATATTTTAAAAGCCTCCGTCGGTAAGCTTTTAAAATATAGTTTCGCTCTCGTAACAAAATTTTAAGACGCTCTCCACTTGCCCCGGAGATAAATTCATCCATGTTTCTGATTAAATTTAGTGTTTGACCTTTCTTTAAAGTTTTTCGCGCCTTTTTAAACCATTGCTGTTGCTCATTATTTGTGCTAAATGCAGCATTAGCAAAATCTTGTAAATGTGATGCTGCGTGATAAAAGTCTAGTAATTGACAAGTGTCAGGTGGGCATTTTAACTTTTTTAGTAAAGGAGGAATATGTATCCATATCCACTCAGCACCGTCTGCAATTAACAAAACTTGTTTCGCCTGACTAATTCCTAACTTAACCAAGTATATTTCTAATATTTGTAAAAATCCTTTAAAACCTGAATAAGTCCCATCATCAGTAATCATCTGTGAGAGGTTAAGGTAATTACACATTTGTCAAGAGGGTGCGGGAAAAGGAGATAAATCCAGCTTGGAGACAGGCTTTCGCAGGGCTTTGACTATCCCTAAATCTTGATTCTCTTTGGCAGCAAAATATTTAACGGGGTCATCAGCGTTACCTTTGTCATAAGCAACGCTGAAATGATACAAACCGCGATAAATCATCTCTAAAGAAATGCGGTCAAATGGTAGAGATAACTCATCAGCAACAGCATCTGCTAAGTCAATTAAAACAGCATAAAATAACCAAGTAGCCCATACCTGTAACTTGACACCATTAATAGAACCAGTCCACAAATAAGATAATCCTAATAAACGTTTTACCGTGTAAAAAGCCTCTTCGATGCGCCATCTTCGGCGGTATAAATCAGCCACTACATAAGGAGGTAAAACTTGTGGGTCAAGGACAGAAGTAATATAAGAATAATTAGTCTTACCAACTTTGATTTCGATTAAACGTAAAGTAAGAACTGGTGCGCCACCGTGACCAGTACCAAGTTGAATCAATCGGTCTTTAATAGAATAGTCATAACTGAAGATTTTGAGGTATTTAATAGAGGCTTTAGCTTTTAAGCGAGTAACAAAATGTACTTCTTGATTAATCAGTTGTTGTAAAAAGTGGAAATGATAGAAGCCTCTGTCGAGTAAAATTAAAGTCTTAGCAGTCACTAAATTTAATAATGCAGATTCAAAATTTGTGTCAGAAGCAGCAGGATTAGTGTGAAACCAAACTTCGACAGGTAAACGAGTAACTAAATCAATAACTGTACAAATCTTACCTGCGAGTTGCCCTGTCTTCAAGTCTTCTAGGCTTTTTAGCTTCCGAAATAGAGCCTCTAATGTGGAGCCATCAGCTATCCAAATATATTCAAAATTCGCCCGTGCAAACTTAACACTATCTGGCAGTGATCGCCTCAGCCGTTGCTGCCAATTTAATTGTAACTGAGGTAGTAAATCTTTAAAGACTCGCTCAAATAATTCAGCAGGAAATGCCAAAAATCTTTGAGAAAGCGATTGTTGAGCAACTTTAGTTACACGACACCATAAGAAACCTTCTCTTGCCAAAAGGCGATTTAACTCTTGTACTCCAGGAACTTGCCTCCACAATAGTGTTAATACTGCTGCCACCATGAACGATAAATTCAGAATTCTATCTCGGCATCCTAACTGCTTATAATATTTTTGTTGAGCAAAAATAGCTGGAGTTAATAAAGCTTCTAATTGCTGAGAAATTGCCTCATTATCTATAGTAGGAGTATTATGTTTGTGTGCGTGGTCAGAGTTTTGCTTTGGTCGCTTGGGCATGGCGGTAGGGCAAACGCATCTAAATATTAAGGATCTCGATAATCAAGGTGGAATTCGCCAACACTCCACCAAACAGGACTTTCAGAGAATTGGGGATGAAGCTGAATAAGAATGATAATCGTTGTAGGGGATGCTCCCGTTTGTGGCAGCCGTCGGCTGCCAAGCAATAGAGGTTCGTTTTTGTAGTAAATTCGATATGCGTTAAACAAAAAGAACCAGACTATAGTTGAATGAAGATCAAGCCCAAAATCACGATTGCGGACCATTTTTTGGGAATAGAAGACCCACGAATAGATCGCACAAAGCGGCATAACTTAATCGATATCATGACGATTGCTATCTGTGCGGTGATTTGTGGTGCGGATGGCTGGGTGGCAGTAGAGACTTATGGATGTGCGAAATATGAGTGGTTAAAAACATTTTTAGAATTACCAAATGGGATTCCGTCCCACGATACATTTGCACGAGTTTTTGCACAAATAAATCCTCAACAATTCGAGTCATGTTTTATTAATTGGATGAAATCAATACATCAGATAACTAATGGTGAAGTTGTTGCAATTGATGGTAAAACCTTACGTGGTTCTTACGATAAAAGTAGTGAGCGAAGTGCAATTAAAATAGTAAGTGCTTGGGCAACTACAAGTAAATTAGTATTAGGGCAAGTTAAAGTTAATGAAAAATCAAATGAAATTACAGCAATCCCAGAATTATTAAAAGTCTTGGAACTATCTGGATTTATTGTCACAATTGACGCTATCGGTTGTCAAAAAGAAATTGTCAGGTTAATCACACAGCAAGATGCAGATTATGTAATTACGTTGAAAAAGAATCAAGGAAATCTTTATGATGAAGTTGAAAAATTATTCCAGGCAGTGATAAGCACAGGTTTTGAGGGGATTGAGCATAGCACATATAAAACAGAAGAAAGAGGGCATGGTCGTGATGAAATCCGCCACTATGTGATGTTATCTCAAATTCAGTCTCGACTTAACCCAGATTCAGTTTGGTCAAATTTTAAGAGTGTGGGAATGGTAGAATCCGTCCGTTCATTAAATGGTGAAACAACGGTTGAAACCCATTATTTTATCAGTAGTCTTGAGTCAAATGCTAAACAGTTTGGTAATTCTATTCGCAGTCATTGGGGAGTTGAGAATTCATTACATTGGGTATTGGATGTCGCATTGAGGGAAGATGAATGTCGAATTAGAAAAGATAATGCTCCACAGAATTTTGCCATTCTCAGACATATTGCAGTCAATCTTTTAGGTCAAGAGAAGCGTGTCAAACGGGGAATAAAAAATAAACAGTTTCTCGCTGGGTTGGATAACAATTATTTAGCAAGAGTTTTAGCATTAGCATAAACTAATATATCAGAAATTAAGTTTGAATCTTTAGGAATAATGGCTCTCCTAGACTAGTTATAACAAATTAATACTTGATATCAGGTTAAATCCTTACATAGTGAGGGATTCAAGAGGAACAAAGTAAATTTTTATTAAATCTTTGATTCTATTTTGGACGAACCTTGTTATGGCAATCGTTTTAGCCATTTTTTATTACTAATTTATCAACCCAAGTCTGGGAGAGCCGGAATAATTTCACTTTTCTTCTAGATAAACATACTTTTATAAACTCGAATCTTGAGTTATTTTAGTATCAATAAATAATCCTTCAGCTTCAGATAAGCTAATTCATATTTTTCAGAACACTTCATTTGTTTTATTTATTATTTCAGGGATTTTTACAATTATCTATGTCATTTTTAAATCTCACTTAGTTTTTATTAGTAAATAAGGTGCGTTTTCCCTACGGCTAACCCTGGAGTAAGCCTCAAAGAACTACTAGAATCAACAAATACCAATTGGGTAGATGATATTTATGGCTTGATTGCAACAAAGCAAATATACGTAGACCTCAAAACAGTAGCTTTGAGCGAGCCAGAAAAAGTTTATCTTTTCAGCAGCCAACAAATGGCTAGGACTTATGAACTCATCATTGCTCAAAAGACTTCCACTAGTATTGCCAGTGGACAAAGAATTGATATAGCTGTCACTGTAACCAAAAGTTTGCCGTTTTTGAAAGCATAACCTTGCCGCGAAGCAATCTCAAAAGCTTGAACTAGCGTTGAGCGATCGCAGAATTAGAAATGGTTTTGAAACCATAAAATTGCCGAAAGTCCAAAAATCAAGCATAAAGTTGCCGAAAGTTCAGAATTTATGCGCCCCAAAAAGCTTGAGATAACAAGATTATCTCTTGAAATCCCCAGAATTTTCTCCTGTCGTGAGTCCATTTGAAACCATAAACGTGCCGCTCCGGCAAACTTATGCTTACAGTCACAATAGCAGTTGGTTCAACGCTGGTTTGGGATGGGAAAAGTTGGCGTGTAATTCAAATCGGAGACACAAAGATTGCGCTTCAAAATGAAAATGAACTGATTGGGTTAACTCATGCAAACTTTGATGCACTAATTGCACAAAAAGAAATCATTCATATTCAACCATTATCTGGAAAAACAACAGAAATTTGGGAACAACTGAAATGCGCTAGTTCTGAAGATTTAGCAGTAGCTAATTACCGCTATCAAGTGATTGAACCATATTTGCATGGAAGCTCACCAATAAGTAATTCTGTACCTGAGCGGACAATTCGTAACTGGAAATCCAAATATTATAAGGCTCTGAATAGCTATGGCTGGGGTTATATTGGGTTACTACCTAATCGTGGAAAGAAAGGAAACAGGGTAGATCGCTTTTCACCCGATACTTGGGAGTTTATTGACCAAATTATTGAACAGCACTATGAGAACCTCAAACAGCGAGGAAAACTAGCAACTTACGGTATTCTGGTTAGAGAATGGGAAAAAGCAGGAAGAACAGACCCTTGCCCCAGCCGGATAACTTTCTGTAAACGCATTAGGGACTTCCAAAAAATAAAACGGCTCTCATAGAGTGGTTATGATAAAATAATATAAACAAAATAGATAACTGCCCATATTTTTATCATAAAAAACATCTCAAAGCGAGTCTGAGGTAGAGATACAAAAATAATT
>NZ_JACJRG010000088.1 GCF_014697125.1 Anabaena minutissima FACHB-250
CACGTCTTCCGAAACTACTCAAATGATAAAAGTCCCTCGTCTTTTATTTGAGCGTTTGAGGGATATTGCTGTTTACGCTGCCTGAGTAAATCAAAAATGGATAAAGTCGAGCTAATCTCATACTGAGTTTCCACAAACCATTACCCCGCAAGGGGACTGAAACAAGTTACGTGCTGCCCACTCCTTAGAGCGTTGGGTTTCCACAAACCATTACCCCGCAAGGGGACTGAAACAGAATATTACTTTTAAATTACTTCTTGTTTATCTTCCGGTTTCCACAAACCATTACCCCGCAAGGGGACTGAAACTTAACTGATTAGATGTTTCAAATTCACTACTCAAGTTTCCACAAACCATTACCCCGCAAGGGGACTGAAACAATCAACTCGATATATTTCATCTTGCTGAGGTGATTGTTTCCACAAACCATTACCCCGCAAGGGGACTGAAACCCGTTGAGTAACAACTCAGCTATCCCAGTCCCGCCGGGTTTCCACAAACCATTACCCCGCAAGGGGACTGAAACTTGACTTGCCACACCCATTTACACCTTCAAATACTATGAGGTTTCCACAAACCATTACCCCGCAAGGGGACTGAAACTAATCGAAAAATGATAGAAAATTCTCTTTGGATTACTTGTTACGGAACAAATCCTTTGTGAGAAGGAGCGATCGCCCAAATCCCCAAGACCTATCAGAAAAATTCCCCATAGGGGGATGAAATCGCCTAAAATATTGAACATTATTTGAGTCAGTCAAGCGATGCCAAGAGCAGCCACAACACCCAAACGCAAGCCTAGAGCTAAATCAGTGCCAACATCTTCAGTCCCGACATGGGCAGATGAGACAGAATTGGTAGGCTTGGTGTTTGAACTGGAGGCAACTGACTCAGCTTCTCTCTACTCACAGTACACAATCGGACTTCACGCATGGTTTCTTGACCAAGTGCGACAAGCAGACCCAGAACTTTCAGCGTATCTCCATGATGGCGAGTCAGAAAAACCCTTTAATATTTCAGCATTACAAGGGCAATTGCTGCCTAGTGGTAAGCAACTGAAATTAGAAGCCAACGAAACGTACCAGTGGCACATCAATGCACTATCCCAAAGAGTGGCATTGTTCCTCAAAGAATGGTTGACGAACTTACCAAAAACTATTGAGCTAAGTGGCACACCTCTACAGATAAAACAAGTGAGTATCGCTCATGCCCCAACAACTTATGTACAGTTGTGGCAATCATCAGTACAACAATCCGTAGTTAGTCTCAGTTTTGTGTCAACCACAAGTTTTCGGCGCAAAGGGCATCATTTCCCTTTACCAGTACCAGAGAATCTTTTTCATAGTTACTTGCGGCGATGGAATAATTTTTCGCAGCAGCCAGTAGAACAAGAGAATTTTTTGAAGTGGATAGATGAAAGCGTAATTATTCATCAGCATCATTTGCAATCAGAAAAAGTGGCAGCAGGGAAGCAGGGGTCAGTCACAGGTTTTACAGGTGCAATATCTTTAGGTTTGAGCCGGGCAGGTTTAGCGAATACAGAATTTACCCAGTTATTCTATGCTTTGGTACAGTTAGCTCCCTACTGCGGAACAGGACACAAAACTACATTTGGTTTAGGACAAACGCGTTTAGACTGGGTAGAAGAAAAGCCAACGACATCGGCTCAGTTACTAGAGAATTTGTTGGCGGAGCGGATCGAAGAATTGACAGACCTATTTACAGCACAGCGTAAACGCAAGGGAGGTGATCGCACTGATAAAATAGCCGCCACATGGGCAACAGTTTTGGCTCGCCGAGAAATGGGAGAATCACTCAAGGCGATCGCCGATGATTTAGAGATGCGTGAGTCTACTGTAAAAACTTATGTAAAATTAGCACGGAAAGCCTTAAAGCCAGATCAAGTAAGCACATCAGCGAATCAAGCTATCGACAAGAGCAAAAAATAATCATATGATAATAAAATCAGCTTGATAGTTGACAAGTCGAAGTGGGGGCAAAAACCCTGGGGACTCGTCAAAATCGCCAGAACCTAGACAATATAATAATTACAGTGTTTTGAGAATTAGGGAAGTTGCAAAATATTTGCAATAAGAGGGGCTGGAAATGACCAAAATTTCCGACCCGTCAAAATGCTTCCCAGGAAGCTTACCCCGTAACAGTTTCAGCACCGGGGGTTTCCATTGACTATTACCCCGCAAGGGGACTGAAACATATTTTAATAATTGTTTATTAACTGTAGTATATTTGTAGTTTCCATTGACTATTACCCCGCAAGGGGACTGAAACCATACCTGAGTACCTCCCGTGACTTGACTTTTAACGTTTCCATTGACTATTACCCCGCAAGGGGACTGAAACCAGCCACAGGCAGCCCTGGGGGGACTCCTTTGGCATCCGTTTCCATTGACTATTACCCCGCAAGGGGACTGAAACTTACCAACCAAATCCCCAGGGATTTAACCAAGGGTACGGGAGTTTCCATTGACTATTACCCCGCAAGGGGACTGAAACGCCTAGAAGATTCCAAGCATCACACTGACCTGTTAAGTTTCCATTGACTATTACCCCGCAAGGGGACTGAAACTTTAAGCATAGACTAGGTACTAAAGAGATAGCTATAAGTTTCCATTGACTATTACCCCGCAAGGGGACTGAAACGCATCTACAACACGTGAGTCAATTTTGATTGATTGAGTTTCCATTGACTATTACCCCGCAAGAGGACTGAAACCAACATTGCAGTAACTGTAGATATGAGAAACAAAGAACGTTTCCATTGACTATTACCCCGCAAGGGGACTGAAACTTAAAAATGGTTTTGAAATAACCTTCCTTACGTATAGTTTCCATTGACTATTACCCCGCAAGGGGACTGAAACAAATCAAAAAATATTGTACCAAAATTACAACATCGGAGTTTCCATTGACTATTACCCCGCAAGGGGACTGAAACTTTGCAAAGAAAGTCTACATCATCATCTGATTTAGTTTCCATTGACTATTACCCCGCAAGGGGACTGAAACAGGATAGACAAGCCTGATGGTTCTAAGATATGTTATGTTTCCATTGACTATTACCCCGCAAGGGGACTGAAACGGGCAACCGTCTGGAGGTTCATAAATAGCCCCAACGGGAGTTTCCATTGACTATTACCCCGCAAGGGGACTGAAACTTAAATAGAGATTCAAACCTAGACGGGTCGTTACAAGTTTCCATTGACTATTACCCCGCAAGGGGACTGAAACTTCAAATTATTCTAACTCTTGGCAAAGAGTAAATTATGTTTCCATTGACTATTACCCCGCAAGGGGACTGAAACCAGATTTTGCTATAATCAGAAAATTCAGCTTCTTACGTTTCCATTGACTATTACCCCGCAAGGGGACTGAAACTTCAGAATATCACGTATTAAGAGCATTAGAGCATAGAGTTTCCATTGACTATTACCCCGCAAGGGGACTGAAACCTACCTTGAGATGCGCCATACCAACCACCAGCACTTGTCAGTTTCCATTGACTATTACCCCGCAAGGGGACTGAAACAAGATTTGGGATATAGGCTATTTAATGAGTACAAGTTTCCATTGACTATTACCCCGCAAGGGGACTGAAACGATTCATCCATATCTTTACACCTAAAGCTATGAGGTTTCCATTGACTATTACCCCGCAAGGGGACTGAAACTTTAATTGGTGCTGAAGACCTTGAAACAGCAGACAGGTTTCCATTGACTATTACCCCGCAAGGGGACTGAAACATACATTGGGGGTTGCCTCACATAAAAGGTATCCTGGAGTTTCCATTGACTATTACCCCGCAAGGGGACTGAAACCCATTTGCGGATTTGATAGCTGAATCTACCAGCTTAAGTTTCCATTGACTATTACCCCGCAAGGGGACTGAAACTTTGCATCTGCCCACTAGCTTCTTTTGGAGCTTCAGGTGTTTCCATTGACTATTACCCCGCAAGGGGACTGAAACTGTGCGATCGCTACTGGGACAGGTGGCGACTGACAGGGAAGTTTCCATTGACTATTACCCCGCAAGGGGACTGAAACACGGACATCTTGACCGTCTTCGGCGTACCCGCAGATGTTTCCATTGACTATTACCCCGCAAGGGGACTGAAACATACTACCGCTACAATCACTACTACTACTACTACAAGTTTCCATTGACTATTACCCCGCAAGGGGACTGAAACGCCCATGATACTCTAATTTATCTACAGAAAGATTCTCTTGTTTCCATTGACTATTACCCCGCAAGGGGACTGAAACATTAATTGCAACAGACGCGATCGCTGCAAAAATTGCTATGGTTTCCATTGACTATTACCCCGCAAGGGGACTGAAACATCACATTGGCTATTACCCGTAAGACCGCTATAGAGTTTCCATTGACTATTACCCCGCAAGGGGACTGAAACCATCAACATATTGAACGTTTGCTGTATCTCTACACTAGTTTCCATTGACTATTACCCCGCAAGGGGACTGAAACGATGAAAGTAAACCTTCTCGCCGTTTTCATCTTTCCCAGAGTTTCCATTGACTATTACCCCGCAAGGGGACTGAAACCTGTGCAAGACTTCGTGCCTGCCGTAGCTATTAAATAGTTTCCATTGACTATTACCCCGCAAGGGGACTGAAACCTTGTGTGAAGACACAAAAGGGCATCATTACGCTTAGTTTCCATTGACTATTACCCCGCAAGGGGACTGAAACTTGTATTCCGTTATTTATTAAAGTTTTAGCTATTTCGTTTCCATTGACTATTACCCCGCAAGGGGACTGAAACAACTAAGGAATGCCTTATAGGATACAGCTTTACATAAAGTTTCCATTGACTATTACCCCGCAAGGGGACTGAAACGGATATCTCCCCCGCACTGTCTGATTAATCCGTTCAAGTTTCCATTGACTATTACCCCGCAAGGGGACTGAAACTGCCATTCACCATCATCTAGAATTTTCAGGATTGAGGTTTCCATTGACTATTACCCCGCAAGGGGACTGAAACACAACCACCGCAACCACAGAAGAGCTTACCACCACGTTTCCATTGACTATTACCCCGCAAGGGGACTGAAACTCTGTAATAACATCTTGTATGATCTGCGCTCCTGTAGTAGTTTCCATTGACTATTACCCCGCAAGGGGACTGAAACATGCCAAGTAAATGCAATCTTTGTAGTTTTACAATGTTTCCATTGACTATTACCCCGCAAGGGGACTGAAACAACCAATCTTATCAACGTCGCAATTACAGGAAAGTGAGGTTTCCATTGACTATTACCCCGCAAGGGGACTGAAACAAATAAATCATTCATCAGCGATCGCTCTTTTGCTGAGTTTCCATTGACTATTACCCCGCAAGGGGACTGAAACAACGAAGATCAAATACTAGCTCTAATAGCTCTAGGTTTCCATTGACTATTACCCCGCAAGGGGACTGAAACTAGCAGAAACATGGTTAAAGCTGGATGCACATATACATGTTTCCATTGACTATTACCCCGCAAGGGGACTGAAACGCATTAGCTGGAGGTGTGTTGAGTGCTGACCTACTGGCTATTTCAAGGGCAACCCCAAGTATTACCGCATCCTAGATGGCATCCGCGACTCCCTTGCAGATGCCAAAGCTTGTCACACGCTATGCAAGAGATGGCTACTGGATTGATACCAGCCGTGTTGGTGTTAAACCTTGTACCAAGATTCGATTTACTAGCAAACTGTTAGATAAGCCTCTACTACGGGAAAAATTAAAAAATATTCTGTGTGGAGAAAACTGAAATTGTGAACATTACTACTATACTTGACCAGATTGATTTGGGCAGTATTGCCTTACCGGAGTTTCAACGAGGTTACGTTTGGAATCGGGATCAAGTACGAGGATTGATGAGTTCGCTTTACCGTAAACATCCTATTGGCAGTTTATTGGTTTGGGAGACAAAAACTGAACAAGCAACTAAGCATAATCGTGGTGATGTGAAACTGGTAGCAGCTACAGTAAAGCTGTTGCTTGATGGTCAACAAAGAGTGACCTCTTTATACGGTATTATCCGGGGGAAACCTCCAAAATTTTTTGATGGCAACGCGCAAGCTTTCACGGGACTGTATTTCAACTTAGAGGAAGAAATATTTGAGTTTTATGCGCCTCTGAAAATGAAGGATAACCCTTTGTGGGTAAATGTCACAGAATTGATGCAGCAAGGTGTGGGATTTTTTATTCAGAATTTGCTGAAAATTCCTGAGCTAGTTGCTGGATTAACTACTTACATTAATCGTTTGAACAAACTTGAAGGCATCAAAAATATTAATCTACATATTGAAGAAGTTAGTGGTGAAGATAAAACAGTTGATGTTGTTGTGGAAATCTTTAACACTGTTAACAGTAGCGGAACTAAACTGTCTAAAGGTGATTTAGCATTAGCCAAGATATGCGCTCAATGGCCGGATGCTCGTAACGAACTCAAAACACGTTTAGCAAAGTGGAGTAAAGCAGGTTTTGACTTTCGTTTGGAGTGGTTACTGCGGTGTATCAATGCAGTAACCACTGGAGAAGCAATGTTCTCCGCCCTGAAAGATGTTGATACTGCCACATTCCAAAACGGACTATACAAAGCAGAAAAAGCTATTGATACACTGCTCAACCTAATTTCTGGTCGGCTTGGACTTGACCATAATCGGGTACTGGGTGCTGTTTATGCTTTTCCTGTCATGGTACGCTACCTTGTTGAGCGTGATGGACACCTCAAAGATCACCAAGAACGCGACAAATTATTGTACTGGTACGTGCATACTTTGCTGTGGGGAAGGTACGCGGGTTCAACCGAAAGTGTTCTCACTCAAGATTTACATATATTGGAATCTCCAGATAGTCCTCTCGATCAACTGATTGCTAATTTAAGACAAAATCGTGGTGATTTGGAAAGTGAACTACCCACACTGACTTGGAGTACCAAGTACAGTGTCGGCTTCTGTAATCACGGGGGAATGCCCAAACTTAGACTTTCGCCCAAGCTTAGGACTTACCTCCCCTCCTAC
>NZ_JACJRG010000089.1 GCF_014697125.1 Anabaena minutissima FACHB-250
ATCACCAAACCGTACACAAAACTAATTAGGGGTTGAAGAAACCCAATAATACTTAACCTTCGTCCCCTGCGTTTACTCTGCTCCAAGCGTTTTTGCTGTCCTCTGAAGTAATAACTATAACTCGGTTCGCTCCAAGCACAAAATCCTGATTCATCCAAATACTTTAAATCTATTTCGCCAACAGCCGCAGATAATTGTAACGACCTGCAATTATAAATGCCTCGACCTGCAATCATCGTTGTTTTGAGCCAGGATTATTTGCAACTATAATTTCAGTTGAGCCAGGATTAACTGCAACTGAGCCAGGATTATTTGCAACCAGCCTGCAATCATCCGTTTCGACCAGGATTATTTGCAAATAAGCTCAAAACTTTACTACGGCTGAGTCTTCACTACTTGACAAGGGTTTGTCAAAAAACTCATTTCAGAATTTGATAAATTAACTTTGAATTATTTACCGAGTTTTTTAACTGGAAAACCAACGGGTTAATGTTCTCCAAGCCTTATCAGTAAAGCAGTTAAGAAAACCTCCGTTTTTTTGACTTTTATAGTTGCAGATAATCCTGGCTCAAACCGATGATTGCAGGCTGGTTGCAATTAATCCTGGCTCAGTTGCATTTAATCCTGGCTGACGCGCAATTATAGTTGCATTTAATCCTGGCTGAGAAATGTCTTGATTGCAGGTCTGAGCGATTAGCATTGCAGGTCGTTACAGTTAGGTCGGTGCTAATGGAAAAATAGTTCGCTACAGGGCATTTTATTTTTTGGATATCCCCAGATAGAATAATTGGTTTCACATGATGAGGATGATATGCATTATCACAAAAATCATTATGAAACCAAGAACTTGACTGAAGAAGAAATTCATGAACGGTTAAAGTCTACGTTTAAAAGACCAAAAGCCTTACAAGATATGCCACTCATCTTGACTCCCGAATATCTATTTCAAGCTCCACAACAAGTGCGTCGGCAATTGCCTGTAATTAAATCCAGCTTAGATGTATGGAAACTCCGTGCCAAAGAAGAAGATGAGCTATTGCGGATTGAAAGACGTTTTATTCCCTTTGTCGAAATCTACATTCCAGATACCCCTCAAGGAAAGGAATTTTCTACCATCGCTAAGGCGATTGGTGAAATTCCAATGCAAGCACAAGTCAAACTTAAAAACGAGAACCAAGGTTATTGGTTGAAAACTAACCATTATTTTTATCAAGCTAGAGGGGTGCTATTTGCTCATAAACTTTTAGGTGTAATTCCTAATCCTTTAGAAAAGCATGGATTATTCTCCCAATACCTCCCAGAAACTAGCATCCGCAATCTGGAGCTCATCACCAACGTTGACTTAGCAGAGTATCAACTCATCAAGGAGGGAGAACAATACATTCGCCAAAGGGTTGAACCTAATATTGATGAGACATTTAAGAACAATCCATTTGAGTTATTTGTCTCAATTCAAAAACAAGCTTTCCTCGACAGTTGGAGTTTAGGACCGGCTTGTCTAGAGCCAATGTCTCCAGAAACTAAGTGGTTGTCTATCGAGGAACAAGAGGATTTCTTGAAAAAACGTATTCATCTATTAGAACAAAAACCTTGGATGGAGCGAACCAAAAAGCCCTCTAGCCAACAGAACAAGAACCAGCAAGAGCAGGGAACGTATCAACAACAAAACCAAGAATACCTAAAGTTTCTGGAAAACTATCAGTGGTACGGTAATTTCATTTTGGCATTGCGACCACGGCATTGGGAATTTGGGGAGCTTTGGGAGAAATATACTAAAGCATTAAAAGCAGCCAAAACAGCTTATATTGACGATTTATATTGGCAGACAGAACAACCCTACAGAGCAAAAGAAATTTCAGTGGGTGAACAACCACATCAAAAGCGCAAAACCAGAAAACGGCAACGTGTTCAAGGAGTTGTAGACATATTAGGTTACATACATTGGCAGTGGACTTAATATTTCTTAACTGATTCCGACAAACTGCTGCGTCCTTATTACATTCATGTATTCTTCAATCAGGCTGATTAACAGCCTGATTTTTTATTACTTAACTGCCGTTGAGATTGCTTAAATAGCAATTTAAACAGCAGGTTGTGGTAGCCACTAAATTTGTTTTACAGATTTGGTTGGCTGATTGTTTTATTACTCCTTGATTTGCCGATTAACAGTTACATATTGTTTTTTGATGATGGAACTGGCAACAAATCAATTCACCCTCTAATCTGACCAATGAATAATATTAATCACCCCAAGTCGCCGAAATCCAAAACCAAGAAAAGCTCAAGAAAAGAGCATCAAAAGAAGCCTATCCGTAAGGGAATAAAATCAAGACGCGGACAACCAGAACATTATTCAGAAACCAAAAACGGTGTGTGCATTGGTATTACCAAAACTGCTTTAGCTGGATTAGATGAGCTAAGTCAAGAACGGGCAATTTCGAGGAGCGAAATGATTGAACGTATTGGGCGCGGATTAATCAAATTAGTAGATAGCGATACCTCTAGCTAATACATAAAAGCTAATTTACTTATAAACTTGCAAAACTTGTCAAATTTACCCCCTGTTAATTCATCAATAAACCAGTTATCAACCATGCTCAGGATTTATTTAAGACCTGTTATTTATTTACTTTCATCAACTTATTTATTGAGATTGATTGAGGAAAAACTACTCATCATCTTTAATTACCAAGATGTACAAGTCTTATTGAAGATTTGCCTGTTTACCAAATGGATAAGAGATGAATCCGTAACTAGGATACCCATGATTAATAAATATGAGAAAAAATCAATTTTTCTCTAGTGCCTAATCTATCACATCTTAGGTCTTCCATAAGACCTAAGAAATGGTTTGAGTTCAAAACAGATATTTGGAGTTATTTATTATGTCCAACAATCCTCAGAATTTGTGGTCAGCTTATCAACTTTATTGTGCTGCTCTACCAGCCATTTATTCCTCTCAACAATTGCAGAGAATTATCAATGAAAGTAATACTGCTATCTTCCGATATTTGTTAATTGCATTTGGTTTCCAACGCCAGCATCCCGAAAAGAAGATGACTCTGGTAGAAACGGAGGCGGCTCAAGCTTTCATGCAATCATTACCTATAAGTTTATTACCGCAGGTAAGAACAGCAATTCAGAAAGCATTTGACAAATTGAACGTATCCCCAGCTAGTCGTAATACTTATGGAGCCAGAATTAATCAATGGATGACTTGGGCTGAAAAAGAAAGTTGGTGGCCGGGTAATTTGCGGCATCAAGAAAAGTTTCGCTCTCAGTGTTGTCCACCCAAGGCGAGCAAGTATGGCCCTATGTCTAATACGCCATTAATGCCAGATAAGGGTAAATCACTGTCTTATCGTCTCCAGCCTGAAGAAACTCCACCTCAATTGCAAGCCGAATTGAATCAATTCTATAGATTTATGACCACGGCTGATTGGCACGGACGAGTGACTGAACCAGTGAAAGAATCAACGGGTCAGGGACACTTGAAGAATATCACGCTATGTCTGGGTTGGTTTTTCAAGCACAAACCTCACCATGCAGGTATAGTCAACAACGAAGTTTCACTGTCATTAATATTTCCTTTGGTGACCGAGGAAGAGCTAGAAGAATTGACTCCCAAACAACAGCAAAAGCTGTGGAAGGCACAGAAGGCTTACTTAGAAGAGTGGATTTGTGAGTATTTCAATTTCTTACGGTCAGTGATGCATTCCACGAGTCCGAGAACTCGTCATCTCAAGCTATTATCAATTCTGATTCTAGGTAAGTTCATCTACCGTGATGTGGTAGAGGATAAATCAGATTACGACAACATTCCCTTATTTAAGTTAGTGAATCACCTTTTAAAGCGGGAAGCAGATGCGACGCAAGAATGGTCTCGAAATCGCCGTTATGTTGCTGACCAATCGCAAAAATGGCCTCAGGTGCCAGAGGGCAAGACTGCGCTCAAAGTGGTAGAGGAAACTGTAATTGAGCGGTTACTATTGTACTGCCGACCTCGCAATCATCGGGGAGATTTTCGTTCGCCACACCAGATAGCTATTAGTCATCAGGAGTTTTTAGCTTGGGTGGATTTGGGATTAACTCCAGCTCGTCGCCAACAAGAGGTGAGAAATTTGAGGGTAGCACTGTGTTGTCCGGTGGTGCGACCTGCTGATGTGAAGGCGAATGGTTTATATCACCCTTTACCCCCGAATGCTATACGGGAGAAACGCCCTGATGGCACGCTGGAGGATAATTACATCTACAAAACTTATACCTATGAAGGGAAGTATTACCAGGAAGGGGTGTGGGTCAAGGATATTCAGGATTATAAGACCTACAAGTTTCATGGTCACAGGTCATTGATCATCCCGAATCGCCAGTTTGCAGATGGGAGTTGTGTTTATGACTATATTGAACGCTATCTTTATGGCTGGTGGCTGCCTGGTAATTACAAAAATTCCCAAACTTATAGTTGGTGGGAATCTGGGTTACAAGGAGTCCGGGGACGTTGGGTGACGGCGGGTCGAGCCGAATTTACGCCGCTAGATACCTGTTGTCTGCAAACAAATACCAAGTCAGAGATGTGGTCTTGGGGATATTTCTTTATTGTGCCTGATGTGGGCAAATGTTACACGGATAGTACCTTTGCTAACTTTTTTGCTAATTCGGCACATATGCTGATTGGCAAACGGATAACACCGCATACGATGCGCTATATTTGGGCGACTTGGGGTTTCCAAGTGGGGCTGTCGGATGCCCAATTACGGTCTTTGGCTGATGCAATGGGTTCTACGTTGGAGACGCTGCGTTCGATGTATGAACGCTGTACGCCATCCGAGAAGCGACGGTTAATTAAGGAGGCGATTGATGAGTTGTTGTTTCCTGATGCTGGTAGTGATGATGAAGCAGTGATGACGAATGCGGCTGATTTACAGGGGATTTTTCAATCTATTCAGTCTTTGAATGACCAGCAGCGTTCTGAATTGATAAAAATGCTTAAGTCATCATAGTCCTGACTATGACTGTAGCTCTTCCTAACTGTAGGAGTCAGCAATAAGAAACACTTCGACCTGCAAACAGGTTCTTTATATTCATGAGCTAATTTCTACCGGGAGCAAATGACTCATTTGCTCCCGGTAGAAGCATTTTTATTGCTGATTACACTTTTTTCTAAGAATGAGGTAATATCTTTAACACCTGAGTCGGAAAATGTTGAAGCAGTTCCCAAGAAAAATGGGCGTAGAAGTGTTGGACAACGCAAGCCACAGCGAGATAAGGTTGGGGAGTAGGTAGAAAATTTACGATCTTTTGCTCAATAGAGTGATGAATTGATTCAGAGCCTTTTGGGTTGTTTTGTACGCAGAGGATTGTTTACCTAATTTTAGTTCCTGTAACAGCACTGCGGTTTATGTTTGCCGCTATGTCACCTAAGGTGGAAAATATTCTCCGAGAATTTGGTAAAAAATATGTAATTAATTTTGTTTAGCTACTTAGTTGATTTCAAATAAATCAAAGTCACCCACATTTAAATGAAAAAACTATTATTGCTTAGTTATTCACTAGTTCTTTTTTCTGCACTTCCGGCTAAATCCCAGCAGAATGTATCCCAATCCACGGAAAATGGGACTCAAAGACAAAACTTGTTCCTAGCAACCTCTGGAACAGCAGATCGGAAAATAAGCGAAGCACTATCTCTATTCAATCAAGGTTATGAAAGCTATCGTTCAGGTAAGTTTGAAGAAGCTGAGAGATCACTTAAGCAAATCATTTCAGGAACGTTCAAAGAAGAATTTGATCAACCACCAAATCTTAAAATTCCCAAACCTGGTGGACTAAAAGAATCTAGATTCAGGATTCCTTTCATATTTGAGTACTATAGCTCCTACACTGTACCATCACAGGTTGAATGGATGGAGCCTCAAAGGAGAGTAGCTTTTGACAATTTATTTGCAGCGGTAACAGCAAGAATTGCACGAAGCCCCTCAAGCCTAGAACTATCAAATCTGAGTTTACCAATTCTAAACCGACTAGGGGGATGCATTTATTATGGGAACTCTGGTAGTAGCACGTGCCATCAATGGAATAGACCGGGTACATCTCCCTTGCAATCCATCTTTGGAAAGGACGCATCTAGGCTTTTCGATAATCTTCCTGAGATGGATGAGATATCTAAAAGACCTGTTGAAGGATTTAATTCAGCAAGCAATATTCATTCGATATCGAAAAATACGCTTAACCTTCTCCAAAAAAGTCTCATAGCTCATGGGGGAGATAAGAATTTTGAAGAGGCTCTTATATTTGCAGAACAGAGCCGCAATATGGATCTGACTAGAATTGGCATGGAGCCGAGATCCCTGCAAATTCGGAAATAGCGGCTGGAAACCCTTGCAGATTCTAGCTTTCAAAGATTTTGGTAGTTAGAGAAATTGCAGCTTCAAATGGTCGCCTAATATGTGGCATCAAGACTACATAATTGCTTTAATCCTTGATATATCTCGTTTTTAGCGACTATTAGTTCCTAGCGAGCGCATCTGTTTTTGCGGAATTTACGCCATTGATTTTGACTTTTACCAACTTTCGATGATTGAATAGTCTCTTTCTTCATACCCAGAACCCCTAAAAAATCAATGTTACTTTGCTGTCAAATACCAACTTATGGGTGAAAGTTGGTATTTGAGAGAGTAAAAACCACTTTTTTAGTAAAAGTGTACTAAATTTTGATTCTTTGTAGCCTTCCTATAGTTGCGTAAAACAGGAGTCTATCAAAAAGCTGAAAGCTATATATAACAAGCTTTTTCAGCCCCTATTTCCGCATTTGCAGGGGTCGGGTAAGGAGGCATACGTCGCCGTATCCTCCTCCCCTAAGAACCGGACAAGATTGTTACCAATCATCCGGCTCAAGCCTCGGCTTACCAGAACGTCTGCAATAATGTGTG
>NZ_JACJRG010000009.1 GCF_014697125.1 Anabaena minutissima FACHB-250
TTCAAAGAAGAGGTGAAAAGAGAAACTACAGTACACAACGTGTAAAATTTAACTCTCATTCTTCTGCTTAATTTTTTGTTACATACTTGTAAAATTTCACCACGACTTACTTAACCCAGCGAAAAAGATTAGCAAGGCTTACTTTCCAACCCCTACCCAAAGAGTTCGTCATCTATTACAACGAGTGACTCGACGCTTTCCTTTTTTTGCCCAACAGAGTGCTTCTGACTGTGGTGCAGCTTGTCTAGTGATGGTGGCGCGTTATTGGGGTAAGCAATTTAGTGTAAACCGCTTGCGAGATATTGCCAATGTTGACCGCAATGGGGCATCTCTGCGGGGGTTAACAGTAGCGGCGGAAAGTTTAGGCTTGAATACTAAGCCTGTGAAAGCTAGTTTTAATCAATTGGCGAAGCAAAAACTACCTGCTATTGTCCATTGGGAAGGGAAACATTATATCGTTGTCTATGAAATTAACAGTAAACACGTAATTGTTGCCGATCCTGCTATTGGTCAACGCACTCTGACACATCGACAATTTCAAGCAGACTGGACTGGTTATGCACTGTTATTAGAACCTACAGCTTTATTTAAAGATTCTCAAGAAATTACCACTCCATTCTGGCAATTTTTTGAGTTAGTAAAGCCTCATTCTGTAGTGATTTTGGAAGTATTTATTGCTTCCATTTTTATTCAGATATTTGGACTAATTACCCCGCTATTTACTCAGTTAATTTTAGATAGCGTAGTAGTACAAGGTTCGCAACTCACCTTAACGGCAGTAGGGTTGGGTTTGATGATTTTTAGCCTGTTTCGTGTAGCCATAACTGGTTTAAGGCAATATCTTTTAGACCACACTGCTAATAGGATAGATGTTGCCTTAGTGGTAGCATTTATTCGGCACGTTTTGCAGCTACGTTTGAATTTTTTTGAAACCCGTTATGTAGGAGATATTATTTCTCGCCTACAAGAAAATAATAAAATCAAAAGATTTCTTTCTGGGGAGGCATTATCAATTGTCCTCGATTTAATTACTGTTGTGATTTATCTAGGATTAATGTTTTGGTACAGTTGGCGCATGGCTTTGCTATCTTTGATAATTGTGCCGCCATTTTTCTTATTAGCGTTGATAGCAACACCATTTTTACAAAGGATTTCTAGAGAAATATTTCAGACTGTAGCGAAAGAAAGTAGTTATTTAATTGAAGCACTGACTGGTATACGTACTATCAAATCGACAGCAGTAGAGCAAACTGTGCGTTGGCACTGGGAAGAGTTATTACAAAAGTCAGTCAAAACCAGTTTTTCTGGACAAATGATTGGCAATCGATTACAAATTTTTAGTAATACGATTGAAGCTGTTGTATCTACTGCCTTATTGTGGTATGGAGCATATTTAGTCATTGAACAGCAATTAACCATTGGGCAACTAGTAGCATTTAATATGTTGTTGGGTAATATTATTCGCCCTTTTCAAAGATTAACTGTGCTGTGGAATGAGTTACAGGAAGTGATTATTGCTGCTGAACGTATTAATGATGTATTAGACACAGAGTTAGAAGAAGATTTAAGAATAGAAATAAAGCAAAATTTACCGATAATTAAAGGCAATATTTGCTTTGAAAGTGTCACATTTCGTTATCATACAGAAAGCGATCTAAATATTTTAGAAAATCTGAGTTTCACAATAAAATCGGGACAGATGGTTGCTTTAGTAGGGCGTAGTGGTTCGGGGAAAACAACGATTTCTAAGTTGGTTTTAGGTTTGTATCCGCCTACAGATGGCAGAATCTTAATTGATGGTCATGATATGACTAATATCTCGTTGCATTCTCTACGTCAGCAGGTGGGAGTAGTTGATCAAGATACTTTTTTGTTTGGGAATACAATCCGAGAAAATATTAATTTGGCACATCCTCAAGCAAGTTTAGCTGAGATTATGGAGGCTGCTAAATTAGCTGGTGCAGATGAGTTTATTCAAAAGTTGCCTATGGGTTATGAAACTCAAATTGGTGAAGGTGGTGGGTTATTATCTGGTGGACAAAGGCAAAGAATTGCGATCGCAAGGGCTTTGTTAGGTAATCCTCGATTGTTGATTTTAGATGAGGCTACTTCTCATCTTGATACTGAGTCAGAGAGAATTATTCAACAGAATTTGAAACCTATTCTTCAGGGAAGAACTTCTTTAGTAATTGCCCATCGTCTGTCTACTATCAAAAATGCAGATTTGATTTTGGTTTTAGATCGAGGTGTGTTGATTGAAAGTGGTAATCATGAAGAGTTGATGGCGAAGCGTGGAAATTATTTTTATCTCAATCAGAAGCAATTTGGAGGTAGAGATTAAGAATCGGCACGTAGGGGGGAGGGAGCAGGGAGTTTTTTTAAGAGGGACTATGACGAATTTATGGAATGCTAGGGTGACAGATCAAGTTGAGCAGGAGGAGTTAAGCCAGGAAGAGGTAATATCTCCACCGATAGTGGAAGCTAATACAGATTGGTCTTTTGCCACTAAGGATTTATTGGATAGTGTACCGCAGGTTTGGACTAGGGGGTTACTGTATTTTTTGGTGGTGTTTGTGTCTGTAGTTTTACCTTGGGCGATGCTATCTCAGGTAGATGAAACAGGAACGGCCGCGGGTAGAATTGAACCTCAAGGTAAAACAATTAGGTTAGATAGTGCGGTTTCTGGAACGGTGAAGGAAATTCGAGTAAAAGAGGGTGAGGCAGTTAATCAAGGACAGACTATACTGTTGTTAGATACAGATTTAATTCAGGCAGAATTACGACAAATACAGGATAAATTAGAAGGGCAATTAAACAGGCGATCGCAGTTAAATTCATCTCAGAATCAGTTGGTAGTTGCTTTCACTACTCAGCAGCAACAAAATCAGTCTCAAGCATTAGAAAAACAGTCCCAAATAGACCAAGCAGGTCAAAACTTAATTGCTTTAACTAATGCCTATGAATTACAGAAAGAAGAAAAAATGACTCAGGTAAATCAGGCTAGACAAAATTTTGAGCATAGTAAAACAGCAAGTAATTTAATGCAGAGTAGTTTAGCGATCGCCCAACAAGAACAAACCAGATATCGTAAACTGTATCAAGAGGGAGTCATCCCAGAAATTAATTTTGTGGAAAAGCAAGAAATAGCGAAAGAAAAACAAAAATTGTTTGAACAAAGCCAGTCAGATATTCAACAAGCCAAGCTACGTGTAGCGGAACAGCAGAGTAGTTATGAGCGAATTGTCAAACAAGGAAAAGCAGATATTATCCAAGCACAATTACGCCTGAATGAACAACAACGCAGTTATCAAACCTTAACTCGTTCGGCTCAGTTAGCTTTGTTACGAATTGAGGAACAGCAAAAGAATCTCCAAACAGAAATTACCACACTCAATGCAGAAATTGCCCAAACTCAAAGACAGATTGAAAGTTTAAATATTCAATTAGCACAACGGGAATTGAAAGCACCGGAGAGAGGGAGTATATTTCAATTACCTATTGCCAAAGCTGGTGCTGTAGTTGAACCGGGAACAATGGTGGCAGAAATAGCGCCTGTTGGTTCAGCATTAATAATTCGAGCGCAAATGCCAACTACAGAAAGTGGTTCTTTGCGGAAAGGATTAGCAGTTAAACTCAAGTTTGATGCTTATCCTTTCCAAAAGTATGGTGTAGTAGTAGGAGAATTAATTGATATTTCTCCTACTACTACAGAAGTGGATACTGCTAATGGAAAAGTTGCAGCTTATAACTTAGAAATTGCTCTCAAACAGCATTGTATTAAGAGCGATAATAAGTGCATTCCTCTGCGCCCAGGAGAGACAGCAAGAGCGGAAGTAATTGTGCGTCAAAGACGAATTATTGATTTTCTACTTGACCCATTTAGACAATTACAAGCCGGTGGTTTTAAGTTGTAGTGGACTGTTAACTAAAAATCAAAAGCATACAAGCCACTAAATTTATTTATGGGATTCAATAAAATATTTAATTACAAGATTTACGCAAGTATCAAAATCGATGTAGGGTGCGTGACGCTATCAGTCTCATGACTACATTCAAAGACTTTAGCAGCGTCACACAACGGCAATAAAGCGGGAGGAAAATCCACACTGCTTTTTGCCTCCCATACATAAAAAATATGCCAGTTGCGTAAGTTCTCAATTAAATATTTCCTGTAAAATTTCATTGATAGAATGCGGAGAAATATTGTGTCACAATCTATGAATATCACCAATAATGATCTTGTGCAGCAAATAAAAATATCAGGTCATATACCTGATATTATTCAGCAGATTATCATGCGGAGAATCATTGAAACATCTGCGGCTGAATTAGGTCTTAAAATAGAGATAGAAGAACTACAAAAAGCAGCAGATCAAATGCGATTGCTGAATAATCTCCTCAACGCTGAAGAGACTTGGAAATGGCTAAAAAAGCATCATTTATCTTTAGATGATTTTGAACACATTGTCTATATAAATTTACTTTCTAGTAAGCTGACCGCTCACTTATTTACAAATCCGGTCGAACCATATTTTTATGAGCGTCAACTAGATTATCAGGGTGCAGTGATGTATGAGGTGATGTTAGATGATGAAGATTTAGCTTGGGAACTTTTTTATGCAATTAAAGAAGATGAAATCAGCTTCTTTGATGTTGCTCACAAATATATTCAAGATGTGGAATTACGCCGTAAATGTGGGTATATGGGGTTAGTCCATCGTCAAGATTTAAGTGTGGAAGTTTCTACTGCTGTGTTTGCAGCTAAACCCCCACAGCTTTTAAAACCTATTGTGACAGCCAAAGGTGTGCATTTAATTTTTGTAGAGGAGATTGTGCAAAGACAGCTAGATGAGAAGTTGCATCAAGAAATTTCTGCACAGTTATATTATGAATGGCTCAAAACCCAAAGTGAGCAAGTTGAACTTACTTTTCAGCTTGATTAGTGATACCAATTCACTAAAATCATGAAACAGATCCAAGTCCAGAAGCCGTTGTAAAATATAGATTTGCTAATTTTGAATTTTGAATTGGTATGAGTGGTAGTAGGGTGCGTCAATATGAATAATCCATTATTGCCGTTGTGTTAGCACCCACTAACCAAAGCTTTCGGTGTGTTAGGCGTAAGCCATAACACACCTACATTTTTAGCTATAACAGAAAGATATATTGTCAAACGCCCAACCCACAAAGGTATGGGATTTTACGCTCGATCAATAAAACGACTAAACCATAATTGTTTCTGCGGCTTTCTTCAACTCAGAGGAGGCTTCTGGTATGTAAGAAGTTGTCGGTTGATCGGCTATAATTTCTTGCTGTTCTCGTAATTCTGATAAGCGGATATTGCTCCATTGGGTAAGAGCTAAATCCCCCAAACGCGGAGCTAATTTATGCAGTCGCTCTACAGCAGAAATAGCAAGTTGATCTATTTGTATGGCAGCCAGATAACAATCACAAGCTATATCTATTTCACCTAGTTGCTCATGACATTGACCTGCCATAAACCAAGCGATCTCTGTTCCTGGTGGCCCTAGTCTGGCTGCGGAACGATACATCTGAGCAGCTGCTGCTATTTTACCCTGCTTGATGTAAATTTCTCCCAACTCTAGACGGTATCTAGGATCTAATTTATCCATCTGGGTGAGTTTTTGCGATCGCTCTTCGGCTAAATCTATATCACCAAGCCACAAAGCTTCTTTCGTTCGACTCTCAAAAACTATATTGAGATTTTCATCAGCTACTATTTTTTCATTGTCATTACTAGCAATTGAAATTAATCTATTTCCATAAGATTCACTCAGATCCATTTCCTGAATAACTTGCGCTCTTTCATTCTTGATAAGCGGTACAAAAACCACGGCTCGGTAATAAATACTCTGTAGGCGAGTATAGGTAAACTCATCCAAAAACAATTTTAAATTCTTCAGCTCTTGGGTAGCTATTTCCCGCCAATATTCTGCCTTGGCTAAATTCCTAAATGTTTTTGCATATTGCACTACCAACTGTAGAGCAGCACTAAATTTTGTTTGAGTTCCAGATGGAGCATAATTAGCAATTAGTTCCAATTCACTTAAGTTTTGAAGTGTGCCAGAGTCAAGATTAATCATTAAACTACACATGGATCGGGAAAAAGCCAAGGCTGCCAATATAGGATCTTGCGCTATTTCTGAAGCTGACATCTCCGGTACATATTCTAATACCGCCTCATCTAAACATAGGCTTTTTAACAGACTTATCACCCTGAACTTAGTAAAGCTTTGTAGTTCTTGATAGTGTGTCAAATATTCACATAGCTTATGCCATCTTTCTGTGCGTAATTCAGTGGGTAGTTCTAAAGGATTTTTAACTTGATACTGTAATAAGCCAGTTTCCCTTAACAGACTTTCTCTAAAGGATGGAGGAAGATTAACCTGAATATTATGGTGAACTGGCCCTGCGTTAATAGGTTTTTCACTAACTAAATTACAATAATTAAACTCAATTCCATAGAGATGAAATGCACCAATATTAGAGTCACCTAAATCAATATATGGTCGATTTAACCAATTTACAGGTAAACTATTCAGCATCGACATAATAAAATTTCCTCCACAATAAAAATTTAAAAATTACCTAAAATTTGTTACTTTCCTCTTCACTAGTGATTTTGATGAAATTTATCCACAACAGCAATTTTTAGTGTTGTTGTGGATAAAATCAATGTTGTTTTAGAAAATGAGTTCCATTTTTATGGTTCTCAAAACTGCATCAAATATTCTTCGATACAGATTCTTAAAACACGTGTTGAACACACCAACAAGCCTTACGAGCAGCAAGACCTCCACGTAAGCTTTTGAAAGCAACAATAGCTGCGGAATTGCCTTGTGCAGCTTCAGCTTTCAGGTCAATGATTTCTGGTTTACTTTCAATGTTTAGTTGGTTGATTTTAATTTCAGCCATTGGATTAATTCCTTGTTAGTAAAGTTATGTTGATGGAAAATTGAGCTTTATTTCTCTCTTCCCATGACTATAATTGCGGATTATTTTATTTAATTCAATATCTATTAGCACAAAAAAGTAACATAACTATTGCATTTTTTTGCTATGGAGAAAGCCTTTTAATCTACCTTATTGCTGGCTACAAAGCCTTTAATTAATTGCTAATCAACCTATTGAAAATGAGAATTTGTTAAGGCAAAGTGTGTTAGCAATAAAGCAAAATTACTGTATTTAAGCTCTTTTTATATTTCACTTAAGTGTAAGGTGTGCAAGATGCGTGTCATGCTCATGCTGAAAAACCTTGACGATAACCAACACCTAACCCAAAAGAATTGAAGCGATCGCTCCTGCTTGTTCTGGTATAGATAAATCCATGACAATTAAGTCAAATTCACAATCTGCAATCTTCAACAAAGCATCAGCTGCGGTTTTAGCTCTAGCGATCGCTGCTGTAGGATATTGTTTTTGTAGTACGTTGACCGTTCCCGTTAAAATTAACTGATGGTCATCAATGATGAGAATCTTTAATGTTGATGACGGCGTTAAATCTAGACTCATCAAATCATCCGTATAATTCTCAAACATATTCTTTTTATAATGAATTATCGTATTACATTGTCTTTACTTATGATTTCATTGTTACGCATCTGTGCGTTATTTAATACATAAAATTTTAATATGGGTATAGGGTATGGGGCATTGGTGTTTAATTACGAATTACGAATTACGTTAGTGTAGCGGGGCGCAGCCCATTACGAATTACGAATTATTTGTCATACCGCCTGGGTGTATAGACGCTAACACTACCATCACTGCGGTTAATAATTCTAGTTTGACTAGAACCGACAATAATCACGGTTCGCATATCTGCAATATCGGGTGTTAACTGTTCAAGGGTAATTACTTGCACTGTTTGCTTTGGTCTGCCGAGATTACGAGCTAAAACTACCGGAGTATTGGGTGTTCTATAACGCAACAAAATATTTTTCGCGTCAGCTAATTGCCAAGTGCGCTCTTTGGAAACAGGATTGTAAAAGGCAATGGCAAAATCAGCTTGGGCAGCCGCCGCAATACGTTGTTCTATAATTGACCAAGGCTTCAAGATATCAGATAAGGAAATCGTACAAAAATCATGTCCCAAGGGTGCGCCAACGGCGGCGGCGGCGGCTTGCATGGCGGAAATACCCGGTGCGACGTGAATATCAATAGTGTCCCATTCGGGCTTGTGGTGCTGGTCAAGGACTTCAAACACCGCAGTAGCCATTGCATAGATACCAGGGTCGCCGGAAGAAACTACGACTACATAGCGTCCAGTCGCAGCTAAATCTAAGGCCATTTTTGCCCGTGCAATTTCTTCGCGGTTGTCTGACTCATGGCGTTGCTTTCCCACCGCGAGAGAACCAACTAAATCTAGATAAGTTTTGTAACCTACTAAGTCAGTGGCCGATTTGAGGATTTCTTTGACTTCCGGGGACATCCATTGGGAACTACCGGGGCCTGTGCCAATAATTGCTAACCTTCCTCGTGGCTGACCGATGATGTTGGGGTCTATGGGTTGGGGGGAAATAGCGATCATCGCAGATGGCGATAATGAGTCTAGTAATTTACCATCTCTACCTGTTGCTGTTAATGCTAATGCTTCTGGTTCTAAGTCTTCATGGAAAAAGCGAGTCGGTACACCGTAGAAACTAGCTATGGTATGTATATTTGGGTTAGCGGCGATAGCGATGGGTGCAAATATGCCGGCGATAGATGCGGGGGCGATGTCTGCATTTGCTAGTAATGCTTGTACTGAGTCTAGAGTAACATCAGGATGAGTAATGGCGATCGCAACATTTTTAGGATGATAAACCAAACAGTTAGCTGTAGGAGTCACACAGCGTTCTGTGACTTGGATGCTTAAATTGCCTTTGGGGTTAATGGGTAACTGACTATTACTTAACCAAGGTGCAGTTCCTTCCAACTTTACTTGCTCCCCTGCTAATAAATCAGAGATAAATTTCTTCGCATCATCTGGGTTAGCTAAATGATACCCAGGGGGAGGAGATAACAACGCAGTGCGGAAACGGATATCGCCTGTAGTGGTAATTGCTGCTTGGGTATCCAGTACCTCAGCAATACGCCGTGCTAAATCATTGACTCCATTGAGTCCCCCCAAAAGTGGGACAACCGCGCTACCATCCTCAGCCACCGCTAACACTAGCGGTTCTTGGCGTTTGTCGGAAATTAGGGGTGCTAGGGTTCTGATGAGAATACCAGCAGCACAAATTCCAATTAGGGGTGTTCCGGCGGCGAACAATTCCCGCAGTGTGTCACCGAAATTAGTGAAGCTGATATCAACATCACAGGTGCGTCCTGCTAAACCGTATAGCGTGGCCTCTGGTAAAACTGTGATGATTTTGCGGGCTAGTGCTACGCTATTTTGACTTAATACTAGAACGGCAGGTGCAACCTTATTCATGGAATTTCTTGAATTTTTGAATAGATATCTTAAGTCAATATTTTTTAAATCAAACCAATATGAACTGTTGGGCTATGCTGATCCAACATCTACAATTGTGACTTGATTGTTGCTTACAGAGAGAAAAGCACCACCAAGCTTCTGCTGCATTCCAAGAGAATCAACAGACCAAGCTAAGGCATAAGACATATCATTATTAGCTTTTGGAATGGATATTTGAAAAGGGGACGTACAAATGTTAAATTTTACTCCTTGCCAAACAGGCATTGCAATAGGTACAGAATGTACAGAATAGTTATTTGAGTATGAATTTACTATAAATTCTGTGTCACTTATTTTTATACTCTGCTCTGAACCTAATCTGAAACCACCATTACTCATCACCGAAAGCTGCTTATCTATGAAGAGACGTACTATATAATACATCGCTGGTGATACCGATTCATTTGAGATTATCACATTGAAATTTATCAACGTTGAAAATTTATTTTTCTCTTCAAAATTGATACTAACTAAGTTGTTGTCAATCGTAAATTGTATTAATAATTCAGGAGCATCATCACGACTAGCAACATCTCTAACTTCGTACTCCTCCATCGCAACCGACAGATAATTATATCTTTTGTAGAAAATATGATCATTCGCCATGTGAGGCGCACGTTTGCTTTGTGGAATACTTACCACATAAATAACACGTCCAGGATGATTATTCTTAAGTTCAATTTGCTTTATTCTTATCCCATCAATACGGCGTTTAATGGTTGAATTAATTACTTGTTCAATCCATTCTCTTGTTATTTCTGCGGGGTCATAACCAACATCGATTTTAGTTGGAAGATGGTTAGTTTCAATTACGCCATATATGATTACTCCACCTGCTGAGTTAGCAAATGCAGAAACATCCTTACTTAATTCTTTGTTCCTATCAGGATTACGTTTATCTAAAGATGCACATCTTTTATAGTCAAGCGTAAGGCTTTCTTGTACACCTTCTTGTATAAGTAATTCAATATCTTCTTCTAACCAATCCCAAGGTTCTTTCATAAGATTATTTTTTATTGATATTCAAATTCACTCTGTAAAAAAATATAACCAGAGTTAACTTAAGCATTTATTAAAAAACGATATAAACAATGGTTTTTACCAGATTTCTACAGCCGAGTCTTACTAGGTATAACAATCATCGCAAAATAAGGTACTTCCGCCGGATCAACCTCATCTATGGGTACAATCCTTTGCTGTGCGCTTGTTGCCCGTTCAATATATAACGCCCGTGATGCTAATCCTAATTTATGCAAGATATCTCGCACCTTGGTAAAGTGGCGACCAAGTTTCATAATGGCTGCTGCATCGGTTGTCAGTAATTTTGTGGTGAGTTCTTCGGCTGGGAGGGGTGCAGGTAGTACGGTGAGAACATCGTTGTAATAAGTGAACGGTACACCCAAGGAAACAGCACACGCCATTAATGAAGATACTCCGGGGACGACTTCTGTTTGGTACTGTTCAGATAGGCGTGTAAATACATACATAAATGAACCGTAAAAAAACGGGTCGCCTTCACACACTACTACTACATCCCGTCCGGCTGCTAGATGTGTGGCGATGGGTGCAACTTCTTGGTCGTAAATTTCCTGGGCTTTTTGTGGTTCTAAGGCGCGGGGGAGGTGATAGGCTACTTCGATTTGTTCCCCTGTGAGATATTGGGAAACGATCGCTCGCGCTATACTCTCTTTATCTGTGGCTGATTGATAGGCAATAACAGGAGCAGCACGCAATAGCCGCAAGGCTTTTAGGGTCAATAGTTCTGGATCTCCTGGCCCTACACCTACTCCATAGAGACGACCTTTAGCTGTCATGATTATTCTTCCTCCGTTGCGAGGGCGTTAACTGCGGCGGCGGCGATCGCACTGCCACCGCGCCGACCATGTAAAGTTAAAAATGGTACATTGCGGCTATCTGCTGCCAATGCGGCTTTGGATTCGGCTGCTCCCACGAACCCTACGGGAAAACCTAAAATTACCGCAGGTTTGGGACATCCTTGATCTAACATTTCCAGTAATCTAAATAATGCTGTGGGTGCGTTGCCAATGGCAACTACTGCCCCCTCTAGGTAAGGTCGCCATAATTCTAACGCTGCCGCAGACCTAGTATTACCCAAATTTTTCGCTATTTCTGGGACTTCTGGCTCGTTGAGGGTGCAGATTACTTGGTTATTGGCAGATAAGCGTTTCCTTGTCACTCCGTCAGCTACCATGCGACAATCACACAAAATGGGTGCGCCTGCTGCTAGTGCTGCCCTGGCTGACTGTACCGCCGTTGCTGAATATCCTAGGTCTGTGACGATATCCGTCATTCCACAGGCATGGATGAGGCGCACAGCAACTTTAGCTACATCTGCGGGTAGTATATCTAGATTGGCTTCCGAACGAATGATGGCGAAGGAATTACGGTAGATTTCATTGGCATCGCGGATGTATTCAGGCATGGAGTTGGGATGAGAAAATAACTGTTGTAGTTGGGCGGGTGGGTAGCGGTTGGTAAATTCCCCAAAAGATTCGGCGGGATTTAAGCGTTTCTTTTTATACACATTTAACATCTGCTCCATGAGGGCGGGTAAGTCGGTAAAGCTTACATCATCATAGAGTTCACGTCCAAATTGTTGGTTACTGTCTCCCACATAGACTTGATAGTGTTCCTCACTGACACCGAGTAAAGCAATATCACTTTTACCATGCTGGGCGCAGGATTTTTCACAGCCGCTCAGGTGGATATTTACGGGATGTTCTAAGTTGACGCGGGATTGGAGATAGTCTGCTAATACTAAGGCGTGAGTTTTGGTATCTGTCGCCGCAGCTGCACACCCCTGGTTTCCAGAACAAGCTACTAAGGCACTTTTAATATTAGTTGGTGAGGCATCTAATTTTAAATCAGTGATTTTTCTTTGAACATCAGTAAGTCTGTGTTGGGGAATGTCTGTTAGTAGTACATTCTGCCAGGGGGTAAGTCGGAGTGTTCCATTACTGTATTTTTCGGATAAGTCGGCTAAACCACGTAGTTGTTGCGTTTCTAGGCGACCTAGGGGTAAGACTAGGCCGATGTAATATAACCCTGGTTGGCGTTGGGGATGGATACCGATGTGGTGATATTGGTTGTTTGACCTCTCCCCCAACCCCTCTTCTACAAAGAGAGGGGAGAAACTTTTCTCTTTCTCCCCCTTCCCTAGTAGGGAAGGGGGTAGGGGGGTTAGGTTTCTTCTCTCCAAAGGGAATGGTAATTGCTGCTGGACTTGTTGAAGATAGTTATCTAAGCCTAGGTGATTAATTATCTGTCTGAGTCTTGGTTTGCGGTGAGTATTAGTTTTAATTGCATGAGAGTAAGTTAAATAAATATCTGTTAAGGCGGCTAGGACTTTTAGAGAGTGTTCGGGGGGTAAGATGATTCCGGTGTTGGTGGGGAGTTTGCCTTTTGCGCCTGCGCTGAGATGTAGGCGAAAGTAGGTTTTGTTGTCTATTGCTACTGCGCTCAATGTGATATCGTTGGGGCGATCGCAAACGGAAACTAAACCACCACCATCAAAACAGACGCTAAATTTTGCCGATAGTCCTGATAAGGTGGAATGTTGCGTAATGTAGTTGTCCCAGTTTTGGACGAAGGGACGGGTATCAATAAGTTCTTGAGGGTCAATACCAGCTGTGGGACTGGTCATAATATTGCGGATTTGGTCTACACCACTGTTGTTAGAACCTAATCCTAAGTTCTGGAGTTGTTGCAAAACTTCAGTATCTATCCCTTGGCGAATTTCTCGGATTTGCAGGTTAGCGCGGTTAGTTACGTCTATGTAGCCACCACCATATTTATCGGCGATATCTGCGATCGCCTGACATTGTTTACTATTAATTATGCCCCCTGGTATTCTGATGCGCGATAAGATTCCATCTTGGGCAGGTGTGGCATAAAATAAACCAGGACAAGGGGTAGAACCAGACAGCAAGACTCCAACTCCTTCCCTGTGCGACGCAGGGAGTAGACGACGATCTCTTGAAATAATTCGTAATTGAATTAGTTGGGGATTCAAACCCTTTAATTACGAATTATCTTGAAGTTGGCATTCTGACTCAAAAACTTTTTTGTTTTATTACAGCTGCGGCACAGTCCCGGAATCTCACCAGAGTTTCCCAACTTCAAGCTTTAGTAATTTAACATGATCAGGCATTCAGAAAATTGAATGCTTCATATTATTTTGATCAACCTGACAACTCTGTAGATGGATGTTTTTTTACTGAGGCTTGATTTTTTCTTCGTTTGCCCTTGCGAACCGCTATAGATCCTAAAACAGCACCGACTGCTAGTTGAGATAAGATCATGGATGGCTCAGGAACTAATGTTTTATAAGCTAGGTTACCAATAAATCTATGTGCAGCACTGGTAGGATGTAGGGAATCCCAAAATAGATACTCATCTGGATTGTCACAAATTTCGGGTGGTGGTGAGAAAGGATTAGCAAATAGAGGAGAGTTTTCTAAGCAAGGATCTTTGACATTTGTCAAATTAAACTTTGATGGTGTAATAATGGCTTGTTGAAATAGAGAACCTGCATCCAATGTTTTGAGCTTAATTCCAGGCTGGTTAGGATTAGATTGCCCAAAAGCTTGAGAAAATAAGAAATTATGTCCCAAACTTAATTGATTCAGTCCCTCAGAAACTACTTGACCTTGACTGGTAGCAATTGGTGTGCTGCCCAAAAGTGGTAAATTAACAACTAAAAAATTGCGTGCGCCAAAATTATAAAGTGTATCAACCGCTCCAACTAAATTAGCAACTGGCTGGTTGGGATTTGTCACTCCAGCACCTACGTAATCGTTTGCACCAGCCCATAAGATATAAAGTGCTTGTGAATCAGCAACGGGATTTGCTTGTATAAATTGAGTAATTTGTTGGGTTAATCCTACGTATCCAGGGAGTCCAGGAATCGGAAAAGTGTTTTGATCACCAGTGGTAGCACTATTCACAGCAAAGTTAATACCTGTAGGGCTATTCCCGCCGGCAAGTTGAGATACTGGGGGTAAGGGTAATCCTAATTTCGATGCTAGTTGATCTAACCAGATGGGGCCGTTAGAAAATCGCCCATTAAAGTAACCAACCTGACTGGGAGGAAGGCCTGGTATGATTGCGAAGGAGTTGCCTGTATCGGTAAGACTATCACCAAAAGCGTATATGCTGCTGAAGTTGGCTGCTTGCGCTGCGGTGGGCATCACAGCTACAAATGTTAGGGGTAGGGAAGTCAAAACGATGGTTTTGTATATTTGATGGATAAAGTTTTGTAAGTGCATGATTTATGTCCTCTACTACTTAAGTAGGTATAATTAATTTCATTTGACACTAATTTAGGTACTCTTCAGGAAATTTATAGTTAAATTTCAACATTTATGTTTGATAGTGTTGATGAATACTTAAGTTTTGAGAAAGGTGGGGAACGTAGAGGATCGCAGAGGTTAACGCGGAGGTACGCAGGAGGTTATGAGGGGGAAATGGCTGTCTATTATAGGTGTTGGTGAAGATGGGTTGGCGGGATTGGGTGCGATCGCTTGTTCTCTAGTAGCTCACGCTGAGATAATTGTAGGAGGCGATCGCCATTTGGCTATGTTACCTACTGATGATGCACGGGAGAAAATATCTTGGTCTTCTCCTATTGGTGGTTCTATAGATGCAATTATTCAGCGTCGGGGTAGGTCGGTGTGTGTATTAGCCAGTGGTGATCCTATGTGTTACGGCGTTGGTACTACCCTTACACAGCGCATTCCCATCGCGGAAACGACTATTATCCCTGCACCTTCAGCTTTTAGTCTCGCCTGTGCCAGATTGGGATGGTCTTTAACTGAGGTGGAAACTTTGAGTTTATGCGGTCGTCCCCCGGCTTTGCTGCAATCTTATATCTATCCTGGTGCGCGGTTGTTAATTTTGAGTGCAGGGAAAGATACGCCAGGGGTTGTGGCGGAAATTCTGAGACAGCGCGGTTTTGGTAGCAGTCAAATCACTGTTTTGGAACGGATGGGTGGCGTTCATGAAAGGATATTAACAGGGACAGCCACAGGTTGGGAGGAAAGAGAAATTGCTGATTTAAATGCGATCGCAGTATATTGTATTGCTGATGCTGGAATTATACCTTTATCTAGGCTACCAGGATTACCAGATGACGCTTATCACCATGATGGACAGCTAACGAAACGGGAAGTTAGGGCTGTAACTCTCTCAACCCTCGCACCCACACCAGGACAATTACTTTGGGATGTAGGCGCAGGTTGTGGCTCGATATCTATAGAATGGATGCGAACTCATCCCAGATGTCAGGCGATCGCCATTGAACAAAATTCTACTAGACTGCAATATATTGCTGATAATGCCGCCGCTTTGGGTACTCCCAATTTAAAAATCATTGCCGGGAAAGCACCATCAGCCCTGAAAGACTTACCCCAACCAGACGCTATCTTTATTGGTGGTGGAGTCACAGCCGATGGATTATTTGACATTTGTTGGCAAGCATTACGCCCCGGCGGACTTTTAGTTGCTAATGTCGTCACTATAGAAGGTGAGCAAACCTTATATAAATGGTATGAAAAAGTAGGCGGCAGTTTCACCCGCATAGCTATTCAACGGGCAGAACCTATCGGTAAATTTTTAGGCTGGAAAGCAATGGCGGCTGTGACGCAATTCGTAATTCATAATTCGTAATTGGGGATGAGTTACTCTCTCCCCTGTCGCCTGTCGCCTGTCACCTGTCACCTGTCACCTCTCCCTCACACTTTCAACACTTGATCGAGCAAATTCCTCGCAGGTTGCGCTTTAGTCAGTGCTGTTTGATGGTCGCTATAAGCACGAACCAAACGAGATAGACTGTTTACGCCTGTTTTGAGTTGATCGAGTTCTTCACCAGCGACTAGTTCACCATCTAGCATCCGCCCAATCAAAGGTTTGATATCGCCCACGTCTTGCCGAACTTTTTGCAGCTTTTCTAAAGCACTCAGTAAGCCTTTAAGAGAGTTTAAGATTTCATCGATATCTTGAACATCCTGTACATCCTGCACATCTTCCACTGTTTCAGGCGTATCTTCTGTTGTCACAGTCTCTTCAATCTCTGAAACTACAGGCAATTCTTGTACAGATGCTTCCGTTTCATTTTTTACCCCGGTTGTTTTTGCCATCAACGCTTCCTCTAGCAATTTTCCTTAGTCTACCAAGAAAGATAGGGGACAGGGGATTGGGCATGAGGGAGAAAGACCAAAGTAACATCTTGCGGTCTCTAGATTATCCCTATATTCCTAACCTCTCACATTGCTGATGTTGCGACGAGATTATCAGGAGTCACAGAAGTTAAACCTTGGACTGTTAACACAGAACAGGGAGCATGATGTAATACATAATTGCTAACGCTACCTAGGAAAAATTCACTTAATCCACTTAGTCCCCGACGACCTAAAACAATTAAATCAGCGTTCCAATTCCGGCTAATATCACATATAATTCGGCTGGGTTCGCCAAGTTCTTGAGTAAAATCTGCTGTTATGCCTTTAGCGATCGCTTGATTATTTAGCAGTGTTAAAAATTCAATTCCCTCTTGCTTTAAATTTTCCCATTGACCTACATAATATTCCACACCATGAGTCTGAGAAGTCCCATAGTGAGTTTGTGTGTCCATAGCCGAAGCGTTGAGATAATTATCATCAAAAGCTGAGATAACGTGTAACAACAACAATTCTGCATTATTTGCTGTGGCTAAATATAGGGCGTTGTCAAAAACCTGCCGCCCCATGTCATTGTTGTTCAGTGCGACTAAAATTTTGTTAAACATAATTCAAAGTCCTGAGTCAATCGGTAAGAAATGGCGCGGTCAGTAAAAAACCCTAAATCTCACAACTCTGTTTATAGGAAGAAAATTTGAGGTTCTTGTGAGGATGTTGGGTTTTTCCTCCCTATCTTCTCCTGCTTCCTCTACTTTCTTGTCTTCTCTCACCCGTCGCCTATTATCTGTCCCCTAACTCTTAATTGAAAACTTCAATTTTAATGTATAAAAGTTACGAAGTATTGCTGATTATTGTTTTACTCACACAAAACTCATATTTCCTCATTATTCTCTAGATAGAAATACTTATTTTATGAAAAACTCTTTTCCTTTGAATTACGTTAATTCCAATCAATCTTTAATAAGAGGATTTAAAGTTATGACTAACTGTCCTTGTTGTTCTAGTTTACTTTTACGGCATATCCGTAATTCTCAAGTTCACTGGTTTTGCCGCCACTGTTGGCAAGATATGCCAGTCTTTTACAGAGAAACTCCTGGTTCTTTAGTTGATATCCTTGTCAGTAATTTCTCTTATAGTTTTGATCAGCAACAATCTGATCAAAGAGTTATGAGTGCTGAATCCTGAGTCCTGAGTAATCTGTCAATAAATACTCTTTCCATCTCCCTTCTTTCACCTGTCACTTCAACTTCAGATAAAATGCTTAAACCCTCGAATCGATTCGAGGGTTCTAATTTTGTGGTTAATTTTGTAAAGTGAATTTATCAAGGATGCTATTAATGGGGATCATGGTTTAATTGTCGCTTCAGTCTTCTTCCCATTTTTCATGACTTAACAAGTCAATAATTCTATCTCTGAGCAAAAATTCATTTTTTTCTAACTCTAGCTCAAAGAATGGCCAATCACGGTCTGGAATATATTTACAGAGAGTATAAATTGGCTGTTGACGGTTAAGAAGTTTTTTGGAGACTAATTGACGGGCTTCATCCTTGATAACCTCAATATCATATTTGACAACAGTATTCATAGCTTGTTCCTTCGCTATTGATCAAGGAATTGGGAGTGAAAACAATAAATGTCTATACTCCACCTTAAACTTATCAAAAAATAGTGTAAATTGTGAGGACTCTAAAGATTAAAGCTTATTTGGGTTAGTTTGTTTTCATCCTTTAGATAGAATCATTCCCCAAATATTCGTGATAGTCTCTGCGTGGTATAAATGGATATACGTTTTAAGGTTTTTTAGATTTTTGCATTTTCAATTGCTGAGAACGCATAGCTTCGCGACCCAGAAGAAACATTCCCGTTACACCCAAACTGACAAACCAAATATATTGATACCAGTATTTGTGAATCTGCTCAATCGTACTCATTTTTGGGTGTAAAGTATTGCAATAAAGCAATAATACCAAAATCATCAAAGCCCCAAAACCAACGAAGCTTAAACCGACAAAGATCCTCGCTGGTTGTAATTCAACATCACTAATTGTTTCTAAGTCAATTTTTGAGAGTTCCTGTAAATAGTCCTCAGCTAGAATTGAGGCTGCTTGTAAACTATTACTTAGCTTTGGAGGCAAAATTGTCGCAAGTGTGGCAACTGTAGGGCGACGGATGAACGCTTCAGTATCGCGCAACAATACCAATGGCTTATGTACTGTAGCAGTTTGGGCAGTGGCTTTGCTTTCAAAATCCATAGCACGCCTGAGAAACAACAGGATACAGGATTTGAACCTCGCATGACTTCTAGTCAGGCGATTCCTGCTTCAACGATCTCCGCCTGGGTTAATCCAGGTCTTCTAAGTTCTCCACAGGCGTTTAAAGCCTCCGGCGCACCGACGGCGGCTAAACTAATTTAAACACAAATCAAATTAAACGTACCATATCAAATGGCACAAAAGCCCGGAATACAATTCTTTTGACCGATTCCTATTTTAGACTGAAGAAAATCTAAAATCTTAAAGCCCTATACCCCGTCGGGGTCAATCCAAAATCCAAAATCCGTTAACTTTCGGCTTCTGCCTTGAGGTAATATAGCAATGCTAAATCATTCCTGAGAGCCAAAAAATCGGGGTTCTGAGTTTCGTAATTCTCACAAATTAAATAGGACGGCGATAGTAGTTTTTTGCTGGACAGAGTTAAATAAATGTCTTTTTCAGACTCTGGTAAAGTTTATTTAAAAAATGCAATATTATCATATTAAAACTTCATATATGAATGAAACAAACATTAAAAGAATCTGGAATCAATTAAATAATACCAAGCTGATTCGCTATGTATTACTCTTTGCATTGGGTTGGGGAATCATTCAAATATTAAGCTATTTTTCCACAGTAATAGTTATTTTTATTTTTGCAGGTATTCTCGCATTTTTGTTGAGTTATCCAGTACGGTGGTCTGAGCGTTTTTTACCACATGGTATTGCAGTTATCATTGTTTTTTTACTCAGTTTACTTGTTGTATTAGGGTTGGTAGCTACATTGGGTTTTGCAATTTTATCTCAAGGTCAAGAGCTGGCAAATCAAGCACCTAAATTTCTAGATTCTGCCATTAGTATATTAGATAAATTACAAATTTTTTTGACGAATTTAAATTTTCGAGTCGATTTTAAAGCTATAGAAAATGAACTCCGAAATCAGGTATTATCATTCATTGGTACTGGTTTGGTGAATATACCGAATTTACTATTTAATTTCGTAGATTTGATTTTGATAGCAGTCGTAGCTTTTTTTATGTTGCTAGATGGTCAAAGAGTTTGGCGTTTTGCTTTGAAGATTTTTCCAGAAAATATGCGGAATAAAATAACAGTAGCAATTCAACAAAACTTTTTAGGTTTTTTTTGGGGACGCTTATTATTATCTTTGTTTTTTGGAGTTTCAATATTTATTATATTCATTATTTTGCAATTACCTTATGCACTATTTTTGGCAGCGATCGCAGGTGTATTTGATTTAATTCCTGGCATTGGAGCTACAATCGGAATTGCTCTAGTTTCTCTCATTGTTTTACCTCAAGGAATTTGGGTGAGTGTAAAAGTATTAATCGGTTGTGTCCTTCTCCAGCAAGTAGAAGAAAACTTACTCATGCCGCGAATTATGCAAGGCTCAATTAACATGAATCCAGTCTTTATGTTTTTTGCCTTATTAGTAGGAGCTAAGGTTGCAGGATTGGTGGGAGTTTTCTTATCCATTCCCTTGGCGGGAGTATTAATTAGCTTGTTTGAAATTGAAGAGATGCAGGGAGGGGGCTAAACCAATTCGCTATGATGCTCCCGCCCCGCTAACGCTCTAAGCGCAGCTACGCCGTAGACAAGTGCTGACTTGGAATAGATGGAAGTGAAGCTAGGACAACCAGCCATCGTTACCAGTGAATATGGCGATTTTACAGGCGAACTCAGGGGAACAGTCGAGCAAATTGGGTTGCAAATCTGTAAAACCCGCCTCAATCAAAACCAAAATCACCCTACTTCTGCTAAAACGGGATCTGTATTTCATCAGACCTCCCAATTTTTTGCCTTTGAGTCCGATTACTTAGTATAAACACTGGTTTATCTTGCCTCATTATGGGGTGATTTACATCTAAAGGCGGCAAACACCACATTAACTTTACGGTTGACCCTAATTACTCAAAGTATTAATTCTCATAAATTAGACAGAGTGAAAGCAGTTTAATCGATGAACCAACTAGAAACATACTTTAAAATTAACCGTCCCATCCATTGTTCGGGAAACCACCCTTCATGGACTGGCTACACAAGCTCAGTATATATATCAGCGTAACTTGGATTTACAACTCCAAAAGGTTATCGATGCTGAATGAACTGCTTTTTTAACTAGTTGGTTCAAAGATTAAATCTCTTATATTCCCATTCATTCATTTGTAGTTATACGGAGCCAGCACCGAAAATGGCAAAAGTAGTTGGAATTGATTTAGGTACAACTAACTCCTGCGTCGCAGTAATGGAAGGTGGTACACCAACGGTTATTGCTAACGCTGAAGGGTTTCGCACCACCCCCTCAGTAGTAGCGTTTGCTAAAAATGGCGACACTTTGGTAGGACAAATTGCCAAACGCCAAGCAGTGATGAACCCAGAAAACACTTTCTACTCTGTAAAGCGTTTTATTGGTCGTCGCTTTGATGAAGTTACTAATGAAGCAACAGAAGTTTCTTATAAAGTTCTCAGCAGTGGCGGTAACGTCAAGCTAGACTCCTCTGGTAAACAATTTGCACCAGAAGAAATTTCTGCCAAGGTTCTGCGCAAACTAGTGGAAGACGCTAGTAAGTATTTAGGCGAAACTGTCACCCAAGCCGTAATCACCGTTCCTGCCTACTTCAATGACTCCCAACGTCAAGCCACCAAAGATGCTGGTAAAATCGCTGGCATTGAAGTCATGCGGATTATCAACGAGCCTACAGCCGCTTCCTTAGCTTACGGCTTCGACAGAAAGAGCAACGAAACCATCCTGGTATTTGACTTAGGTGGTGGTACATTCGACGTATCTGTTCTGGAAGTAGGCGATGGCGTGTTTGAAGTATTGTCTACTTCTGGTGATACCCACCTTGGTGGTGACGACTTCGATAAAAAAATCGTTGATTACTTAGCTGAACAATTTAGAAAAGACGAAGGTATCGACCTCCGCAAAGACAAACAAGCTTTACAACGTCTGACTGAAGCCGCAGAAAAAGCTAAAATTGAGCTTTCTAGCGTTACTCAAGCAGAAATCAACCTCCCATTCATCACCGCTACCCAGGATGGCCCTAAACACCTGGATACGACTTTAACTCGTGCCACATTTGAAGAACTTTGCTCGGACTTAATTGACCGTTGCCGCATCCCCGTAGAAAATGCTCTCAGAGATGCCAAGTTAAACAAGAGCAATATTGATGAAGTCGTATTAGTTGGTGGTTCTACCCGTATTCCCGCAGTGCAGGATGTGGTCAAGCGGGTACTGGGTAAAGAACCCAATCAAACTGTTAACCCTGATGAAGTTGTGGCAGTTGGTGCAGCTATTCAAGCAGGTGTTCTGGCTGGTGATGTGACAGGTATCTTGTTGTTAGACGTATCACCACTATCCTTGGGTGTAGAAACCTTGGGTGGTGTGATGACCAAGATTATTCCTCGTAACACCACTATTCCTACCAAAAAATCAGAAGTCTTCTCGACTGCTGTTGATGGTCAAACTAATGTAGAAATTCACGTCCTTCAAGGGGAGAGGGAATTTGCTAACGATAACAAGAGTTTAGGAACTTTCCGCCTGGATGGTATTCCTCCCGCACCTCGTGGTGTTCCCCAAATTGAAGTAACCTTCGATATCGACGCTAACGGTATCCTCAACGTCGCCGCGAAGGACAAAGGTACTGGTAAGGAACAATCTATCAGTATTACTGGTGCTTCCACCTTAGATAAAACCGACGTTGACCGGATGGTGCGCGAAGCTGAACAAAACGCTTCTTCAGATAAAGACCGTCGGGAGAAAATTGAACGCAAGAACCAAGCCGACTCCTTAGCTTACCAAGCAGAGAAGCAGCTGCAAGAATTAGGCGATAAAGTGCCAGCTGCTGATAAAGAAAAGGTGGAAGGTTTGGTGAAAGAAGTGCGGGAAGCCGTTGCGAAGGAAGACGACGAACAAATCAAGAAGTTGACACCAGAATTACAACAAGCATTGTTTGCAGTTGGTAGCAACATCTATCAGCAAGCTGGTGGTGCTGCTCCTGGTGCTGAACCTCAAGATGGCGGTGCTACTCCTCCCTCTGATGGCGGTGATGATGTGATTGACGCTGACTTTACTGAAAGTAAGTAAGTGGGCAATGAGAGAGTAGAGAGTAGTTAAGTACAAACGGTGATAACCCCGGTTTCTTGAAGAAACCGGGGTTTTTGTTGTAAAAATTCTGTATAGTTTTCCCTCTGTTGAGTGCTATGACCGACCGACGGTCGGAGACCATCACCTACTGTGCTAATATTTTAGATACCAGAGTGGAGAAAACGCTGCAAAAATATTAACTTCAATTTCTCTGATTTCCAGTAATTTCCTCACAAGGAGTATAAGCAATGGAGTCATTGCTGCATAACCCGATCGCAGATATGTATGGGCCACAATTTCTATTTTTTTATGGCTCTGTCATTGCCATTACACTGTTAGCCTGCTGGCGGTTGGTGCAAGATCCCACTAAAAATCAGCCTCTGCGGTTAATTCCATCTGTTCCAGACCCCTACGAAATTGCTTATTTGCGTTTCCAAAAAGCGGGAATTGCTCATGTGGCATTATTTAACCTACTTGTGCAAGGTTATTTGCAAATTAGTGACCAGTCCATTAGCCACGCACCCAATCATCCCGATGTTTCTCAATTAAAACCAATAGAACAGGAAGTATTTCAGAAATTTTCCGTACCTAGTGCAGCCATAACATCTTTAACGTCGGCAACCCAGAGTGTAGAATCATACTGCCATATCTATGAAGGGCAACTGCACAATGAACAATTGTTGTCTGCTGCCAATTGGCAAGAATGGAAGATGAAAGTTGGTTTAATTGGGGGGATGATTATTTTTAGCCTTGGTGGTTATAAGCTAATTATTGCTTTAGCTAAAGGACGGTATAACGTCGGATTTCTGATTATTATGGGTGTAGTTTCTATTATCTGGCTTTTTGGGCAAGTTAATGGGCGATCGCGCCTAAGTTATCGAGGATACAAATATCTGCAACAACTTGAGGAAGCATTTGCGCCTTTAAAGTCTAAAACCAAAAATTTCGGTGTCTGTTCTGCATTGGAATACAACTTACTGATAGCACTTTTTGGCATTTATACTCTGAAAGGAACTACTTATGACTCATACTATCAAGCATTCTTTCCCCCAATAATCTATAGCACAACTAGAACAACTAGCAGCCGCAGCACCTCCTCCGGTAGTTCTTGCAGTAGTAGTTCTTGCGGTGGTGGTTGCGGTAGTTCCTGCGGTGGTGGCTGTGGCGGTTGTGGAGGTTAGACGCAGTGCTGGCTAATTTACCAACGTTAGGCGTGGGGTTAGGTTTTCGTCAACCCTGCAAAAGTGATTTGTTTCTCAACCGCCAACAGGTTGACTTTTTGGAAATTGTGGCGGAACACTATTTAGATACATCTTGGCAACAACAACAAGAGTTGGAATTATTAGCCAGTCATTTCCCCATCATTCCCCACGCTATCAATCTATCTTTAGGCAGTGCGGAGGGTGTAGATACAGATTATCTTCGTCCACTAGCAGCACTAATTAAGCAACTTAACCCGCCTTGGTGGAGTGAGCATATTTGTTTTACTAAAGCAGGCGGGGTTGATATTGGGCATTTGTCTCCATTACCTTACACCAAAGAAGCGGTACAAGTGCTTTGTCGCAACATTGCAAAAGTGCGACGCTGGATTGATGTGCCATTAATTCTGGAAAATATTACCTACATGGTGACACTTCCCGGTGCAGAAATGACGGAAGCCCAATTCTTGGCGGAAGTTGTTGAAAATGCTGATTGTGGCTTGTTATTAGATGTGACAAATCTCTACATCAATGCTGTGAATCACGACTATGATGTGCAGGCATTTTTGCAAGATTTACCTTGGGAACGTGTCGTCCAATTGCATTTTGTGGGCGGACATTGGCATGATGGCATACTAATTGATAGCCATTCCCAATCAACACCCTCCCAAGTGTGGCAACTTATTGATGAGGTTGTGGCGCGTGTAGCGGTAAAAGGGATTGTTTTAGAACGAGATGAAAATTTACCAGCTTTTGCAGAATTGACAGGAGAACTGCAACAAGCGAGACAAATTGGTAGGAGACATGGTAGATGGGGTTAGAAACAACCCAGCAAGTCCTCGCCCAACTGTACACTAATACGGAGTTGAGAGAACGTTTCTTTGCTAACCCCCAAGCCGTTGGTTTAGAGATGGGACTGAATAGTGATGAGGCGCAGCAGTTAGCACAACTTTCAGCACAACAGGTGAATGTGTTTGCTAATTCCTTAAAGTGGAAGCGGTTAGGAGAGGTGCGGGAGTTGTTACCACGCACTGCTAAGGAAATGGGTAAAAATTTTACTACCTTGTTTTGGCGATATGCGGAAACCCCCATACCCCAAGGTATGAAAAAACATCGCCAAGATGCGATCGCTTTTGCTAACTTTATCATCCAAGTTGCTCAAACCGGGGGGATTGAGCCAGCTTGGATCGGCGATTTAGTGCGCTATGAAAAAACTTGGCTGTTGACTTACAACTCAGCTAGCTGCTTGAGAATTTGTTGGTTTGGTTATGCTATTCATCAAGACTTTAGCAAAAAACCAGCGATCGCTATTTGGTTGCGTCTAGGAAAAAGGTTACAACTACGTCATATCGTGCTTTAGTCGGGAATTACCTCAGCCAGTCGCCTGACTCCTTCTTGAATTTGCTGTTCATTGAGTTCCGCATATCCAAAGATAAATTCACTACCAGGACTATCTTTTAAATATTGTGGATATGCAGCCCCAATACCTACGTTAGCTAATGCCACACGTTTGACTATTTCGTCATCATGAATTTTAGTATTTATTTTTACCATCAGGTGCATTCCGGCATTTTCTCCCATGATTTCCATTCTGTCACCAAAGTGGGTAGACAAAGACTGCACCAAAGTTTGTCTACGTTGGTTGTAGAGCGATCGCATCCGTCTAATGTGGCGTTCTAAATGTCCTTCCGTAATAAAATCAGTCAGGGCGTATTGTTCTAATAGACTACATTGTCTGTCTGCTAACCATTTTGCTCGCGAAAATACATGAACTAAATTCTCTGGTAAAACTAAGTAGCCCAGACGCAAAGCCGGAAAAAGCACTTTAGAAAATGTCCCGACATAGATCAGAGAGTTACCTTGATCTAATCCTTGCAAAGCTGGTATGGGACGTTCACCATAACGATATTCACTATCATAGTCATCTTCAATGATCATCACCCCTGATGTTTGCGCCCAAGCTAATAACTCCAAGCGACGGGGAAGAGATAACACCGCACCTGTAGGAAATTGATGAGATGGTGTGACATAAAGAAGTTTGATGTTAGGGATTATACTAGTTTTTAGTTCATTGACTATTAATCCTGATTGATCCACAGATACGGGAAATAACTTAGCTCCTTGTGCTAAAAAAGCTCGTCTAGCACCTAGATAGCCTGGATCTTCTACCGCAATCCAATCACCCCGGTCAATGAGCAAGCGTGTAATCAAGTCAAGTCCTTGTTGTGAACCACCCACAATCATGATTTGTTCAGCACTACAATTAACCGCCCTAGACCGAGAAAGATAGGAAGCGATCGCCTCTCGTAATAGTTGATATCCCAGAGAATAAGCAGTATAGTCCAGCACCTCTGGATGAGAGCGACAATGGCGAGAGATTAACTTGCGCCATAAATCTATGGGGAAGTGATCAAAAGCTGGTCTTCCATAGCTGAAGCTGATTTCTAGTTCTGCTTCTGGGAGGCGTAAAAATGCGTTGTCGTTCAAACTTTCACCATAAGCTGATAAACGTATTGATGAATTAGCTGGTGATAATTTTGACAGCGTAGGTGCAGCATTGAGTAACTCATCAGGAAGTTGGCGACAAACAAAAGTCCCCGAACCCACAATTGTTTCTAAATAACCTTCACTCAAAAGTAGCTCATAACTTTGGGTGACAGTTGCACGGGAAACACCAAGCAATTGAGCCAGCGATCGCGTTGAAGGTAATTTTTGTCCAGGGGTGAATCTTCCTGAAAGAATGGCTTGGCGTAGTTCGTCGTAAACTTGGCGATACAGAGGTAAAGGTGTGCGGGGGTCGATATTAATTGCAAAGTCCATGACAAATAAGAAATTAAATTGGACTGGTTATTTAATCAAAAAGTGGCTCTTGTGTCACTCCATTTACCCGCATACTCTAACGATATAGAGTTGAAAATTACAGTTATGTCTCCACAAAAAGCACCTACTCCCAGAACGACAGTGAAACGCGTACCCCAACGAGCCGACTATGAACATGACACAATTTATCAAATTCTGGATGAAGGATTAGTCTGTCATGTGGGTTTTGTAGCTGAAGGACAACCTGTTGTGATTCCGACAGCCTACGGACGAGTAGAAGACACACTATATATTCATGGCTCACCCGCTAGTCGGATGCTGAGAACACTCCAACAAGATATTGATGTCTGCGTTACAGTGACTTTAATTGATGGGTTAGTGCTAGCGCGATCGGCGTTTCATCACTCAATGAATTATCGCTCAGTAGTAGTCTTTGGTAAAGCCACACTGGTGGAGGATACAGAGCAAAAATTAGCTGCCCTGAAAGCATTTACAGAACACGTAATTATGGGAAGATGGGAAGAAGTGCGATCGCCTAATCGCCATGAATTAGCGGGAACTATCGTGTTATCTCTACCTTTAGCTGAAGCCTCCGCCAAGGTTCGCACTGGTAGACCCCTTGACGATGAAGCTGATTATCAAATACCTGTATGGGCGGGAGAGATTCCTTTAAAATTGACTGCGGCTACACCCATAAATGATTCCCGGTTGGAATTAGGTGTAGCAATACCCGCATACATCAGCAATTACACTAGACCTCAACTAGCTAACGGAGTGTAGCCATCATTTCTAAAATTTGTTGATGGTATTGTCTATTACCTTCATGATTATAAAGGTCAGCAGATTTCTTTAAATCTCTCATTGCGCCATCTCTGTCTCCTAAATTACGGCGAATCTCCGCTCGTAATAAATACGCTGAAGCCCAGTAAGGTTGATGTTGTAAGGCTTGGTTTAAATCGGCTAATGCTGCTTGATGGTTTTCGAGTTGAGCATGGCTACGACCTCGGTTGTACCAGTCTTCAGCATCATGAGGATCAATGGCGATCGCTTGAGTATAATCTGTTATGGCTTGGTGATAGTCGTTAAGCGCATAATAAGCATTGGCGCGGTGGCTATAAAATAGGGCAGACTGGGGATTGATTGCTAAGGCTTGGGTGTAATCAGCGATCGCGCCTTGATAATCTTGCTGTTCATAATGCCAAGCACCCCGGTTATAATAGGCTTCGACTAGTTGGGGATTGATGGCTAAGCCTTGGTTGTAGTCAGCTAGTGCGCCTCGATGATCTCCCAACTGGCGACGAGCATTACCGCGATTGCAGTAGGATGGGGCAAAATGGGGGTCAAATTTGATGGCTTGGGTGTTATCTGCTATTGCTCCTAGAAAATCTTTTAAGGCTTCATGGACAATCGCTCGCCCGTAGTATGCTTCTACTAAGTTGGGATTTATTTGTAATGCTTGATTATAATCAGCGATCGCACCTTGATAATCTCCCAGATGGCGGCGAGCTGTAGCGCGATCGCAGTATCCTTCTGCAAGTTGGGGACATAGTGCTAATAATTGATCGCTATCGGACAGTGCGCCGGGATAGTCTCCGATTTGGCGGCGAATGTTGGCGCGGAAACCGTAGACTAAAGCTAAATGAGGATCAATTTGTAATGCTTGACTATAGTCAGCAATAGCACCTTGATAGTCTTCCTCAACTACTCGAATTAAACCCCGTTCTGCATAGGCTTGCGCGTCTTCTGGGTTTAAATGAATGGCTTGGTTTAAATCTTTTAAGGCTAAATCATACTCTTGTAGGCGAGAGAGAATCACACCGCGATTGTAGTATGCTGTGGCAAAATTAGGATTAAGTTCTATAGTCCGGTTGTAATCGGCGATGGCGGCGGTATAGTCGCCTAAAGCATAGTAGGCGTTACCCCTATTTTGATAAGCTTCTACCAAGGTAGGATCAAGCTGGATAGTGCGTTCATGATCAGCGATCGCCTGCCGATATTCCCCTAAGTTATAGTAAACATTACCGCGACTACTGTATAATTCTGCTAAATAGGGATGCCATTGCAAAGCTTCCTGAAAATCTGATATCGCCCCTTGATTATCGCCCTGATCGGCACAAGCTACACCGCGATGATAATAAGCGTAAGCAATATCTATATTAATATCACTAGCTAACTGTGGATTAACTGCTATGGTGTGCATATAGTCAGCGATCGCTTGGTTGTATTCTCCCCAGGCGAAGTAAGCTTTACCCCGATAGTAGTAGGATGCAGTAATTGTCGGGTTAATCTGCAATACTTGATTATAATCCGCGATCGCTCCTGGATAGTCAGCCAAACAGTAACGCGCAAATCCCCGATAGTAATAAGCTTCAGCTAAATTAGGATTAATTTTAATGGCGCGACTTAAATCTGCGATCGCTGCTTGATAATCTTTTAGTTCATTACACAGAGTCATCCCTTGCTTCAAATAAGCTACTGCATAGTCAAGTTGTTGTTTGGCGGCTTCGATGTGATTTGCGATCGCTCCTTGATAGTCTCTTGGCAAATTTGTATAGAGTCCCTGTGGGAAAAAAGAGTCAGCATTCATCTAATTTTTTTATCTTTTTACACTAAGCGTGAGTTTGATGAGCCTCAACTTGCCATTAATAGGATAGGACACTGTATCTTGATTAAACTATAAATTTAGCCATAATATCAATATATAGATAGCTATATTTGCCACAATTTTTATTTCATGCCATTGAAATATGTGAAGATATGAAAGATCCAGCTATTATCACAATTGGATGTAGTGAAAATCATCACCATCTCAAACCAAATTATCTAGATTTCATCAGGTGGAGCGCGAAATATGTACGACAAAGAGGACATCAAAGCGATGCTTGATAGCATGAGTGTCGTGGATGTGCTAAGAATCATGTCTCAAATTTGTTATGAAAAAGCTGAATATCTTAGAACCGACTACCAACACAGTGAAACGGCAAGAGCTTGGGAAAAGGTAGGTAGAGCCGTAGGTAAGATAAAAATCAAAACAGAATTATAGTAATCAGACAGTTAAAATCAATCCCGTGAATTTATCTCCACGGGATTTTTAATTAAATAACTTCCAGGGAATAAAATTAACAGATAGTTTTTCTGCTTAGTCAACTACCAAAAGTATTAATTATATCCCCGACTGCTTTGAGAAATCGGGGATATTGTGTCTCCCGAATAATTGACGAGTGCTAGATATAGTCTAAAAACAGTCAGTTCCTAATTACGAATTACGTTAGCGTTCACGGAGTGTCTGTCTCCGACACGCTGCACGTTTCCTTCTCTTTAGAGACGCTACCGCGAACGGAACACTGTGTGAACGCGTAAGCGTCCCGCAGGGAACGTAGAGAAGTCCATTACGAATTACCAAAACCTCCGCCTCCAGGAGTAGCGATCGCAAACACATCCCCAGGGTTCATCTCTACCGTTGCTGTACTAGCTAAATCCTCTTGAACCCCATTTTCGCGTTCTACCCAGTTGCGTCCCACTTGTCCAGCTTCGCCGCCATTTAATCCAAAGGGAGGTACAACCCGATTTCCAGAGAGAATATTAGCTGTCATCGGTTCTAAAAAGCGCAAGCGACGAATCACTCCATTACCGCCTTGATGTTTTCCTTTACCCCCACTATCAGGACGCAGACTAAAACTTTCCAAGAGTACAGGGTAGCGGGTTTCTAAAACCTCTGGATCAGTCAAGCGAGAATTTGTCATATGAGTCTGAACTGCATCCGTACCATCAAAATTCGCTCCCGCTCCAGAACCGCCACAGATGGTTTCATAATATTGATAGCGATCGTTCCCAAAAGTAAAATTATTCATCGTCCCTTGAGAAGCCGCCATCACACCCAAAGCACCATACAAAGCATCGACAACAGTTTGGGAAGTCTCCACATTACCAGCAACTACGGCGGCTGGATAAGTTGGGTTCAGCATACAACCTTCAGGAATAATAATGTCTAAAGGTTTCAGACACCCAGCATTGAGAGGAATACTATCATCTACTAAAGTCCGAAAGACATATAAAACTGCTGCTTGCGTCACCGCTTTAGGAGCATTAAAGTTACTATTTAACTGTCTTGATGTGCCAGTAAAATCAATTTTAGAACTCCGATTTTCGCGGTTAATTATTACCTGTACTTGAATCTTTGCCCCACCATCCATCTCATAAATAAATGAGCCATCTTTCAGCACATCAATGGCTCTTCTCACAGACTCCTCTGCATTATCTTGCACAAATTTCATATAAGCTTGAACTGTTTCTAGACCATATTGAGATACCATCTTAGATAGTTCTTGTACTCCCCGTTCATTGGCGGCAATTTGTGCCTTAAAATCAGCTATATTTTGATTAGGGTTACGAGCAGGATAGAGATGATTTAACAGTGATTCTCGTACAGCATTTTCCCGAAAATCCCCCTGTTCTACCAAGAGAAAATTATCAAACATAATGCCTTCTTCCTCTACAGTTTGACTATGAGGAGGCATAGAACCAGGCGTAATCCCACCGATATCAGCTTGGTGTCCACGAGAGGCGACGTAGAAGAGGGGATTGGAGATATTGTCGCCAGTTTCTAGGAAGACGGGGGTAATGGCGGTGACATCGGGGAGGTGAGTTCCACCGTTGTAGGGATTATTGGATAAATAAACATTGCCTGGTTTAATGGTGTCGCCTTTATCATTAATCAAACTGCGGACACTTTCACTCATTGAGCCTAAATGTACAGGAATATGAGGAGCATTAGCTACTAATAATCCCGAAGCATCGAAAATTGCACAAGAAAAATCCAATCGTTCTTTAATATTTACCGATGCGGCTGTATTTTGTAGGACAATTCCCATTTGTTCAGCAATAAATTGATAGAGATTTTTGAATATTTCTAAGCGTACTGGATCTGGTTGAGATGTAGTATACATTTCGATTGCGACTCCTTGAATATGAAAAAAAATGTCAGATATAGCTATCCATTTTTTGTGTAAAAAAGATTTGTAGTAAGGACTTTAGTCCTGATTTTTCTAAGAACTAAAGTCCTTACTACAAACTTGATTATCTATCAATTGAAAATGGCGATCGCTGTTTCTTTAGCTGGACTCCTTAACTTAAATAGTCAGAGACTCATCTTTTAAATTACTAATAAACATATGTCCAGGCGCGTGAGTAATTGCTAACTCCGGCTTTGCTTGTAAAATTGCAGTTTGAGTTGTCACCCCACAAGCCCAAAAAACAGGAACTTCACCATCACGAATTGTCACCGCATCACCATAATCAGGTTGTGCTAAATTTTTAATTCCGATAGCATCAGGATCACCAATATGGACAGGTGAACCGTGTGCTTTGTAATATCTACTCGTTACTTCTACCGCCCGCACAATTTGATTAGCCGGAAGGGGACGCATAGAAACTACCAATGGACTAGAAAAAATATTAGTAGGAACACACTCAATATTTGTTTTATACATTGGGACATTTTTCTTCTCTTCTACGTGTCTTACTGATAGTCCAGCATTCAGCATGGCATTTTCAAAAGAGAAGGAACAACCAATTAAAAAAGCCACTAAATCATTTCGCCAAAATTGTCTAATATCAGTAGTTTCTTCCACACACTCACCGTGGCGAAAAATTTTGTAGCGAGGTAAATCTGTTCTAATATCTGCACCAAGGGCGATTGTTTTAGGTTCAAAATCTCCCACGTCTGTAACATCAAGTATGGGACAAGACTTAGCATTACGTTGACAAAAAAGGAAAAATTCAAATGCTAGAGAGTACGGTAATACAACTAAGTTAGCTTGGACAAATCCTAACGCTAATCCAGGGGTAGGAGTATCTAGCTTACCTTCTCGGCAAAGTTGGCGGATTTCAGATGGTAGAGAAGCAACATTTAACATTTGCAAATTCCTTATTAATGAGACACAATTTGCTATAGGTTGGCGATCGCAATTAATTTGTAAATTTATTTATGGTTTACACATCGTTCTAAAATCAAATGATTGCGCTCAGTTAATCTGGCTTGCCAATTCGGTTCAACTACAATTGTGCTAATTTTTTCGACAATGATAGCAGCACCATTAATACAATCTCCTGGTTGTAAATCTTCCCGGCGATAAACTGGCGTATCATGCCATTTCTCAGCAGTAAACATCTTGACTATTTCCACAGATTGGGGGAATTTATCTAAAGGTTTAGTACGAGTAATTAAAGTTTCTTCAGGAGTATCCATTTTCTGAATTACTTCTACCGAAATAGATTCAACAATTAAGGCTTTTTTTGACTGCACAAAACCATAGCGAGACTTATGCTTATCTGCAAATGCTATTTGCATCATGGTTACATCTACATCAAACTTAACACTTAAGGTAGAATCAGTTCCCTCATATTTTAAATTCAGGGTTTGAATTATTTCTTCTTCAATGCTACTTTCATCTTGTCTAAGTTCACTTCTAGCTTGGGTTTCTAAAGACTCCATCAATTGTATTAATTGAGGAATTAATGCTTGATTTAAAGGCTGTTCTACTCCCCCAACTCTGGTAGCTCTAACATCAGCTAATCCCATCCCATAAGCTGAAAGAACACCAGCATAAGGATGCAAGAATATCTGTTTCATCCCTAACGTATCAGCAATTAAACAAGCAACTTGTCCGCCTGCACCACCAAAACAACAAAGAACATATTCCGTGATATCATAACCACGTTGTAGGCTAATTTTTTTAATAGCATTAGCCATATTTTCTACAGCGATCGCAATAAATCCTGCTGCTACTTGTTCTGGTGTACGATAATTACCTGTAACAGTGGCAATATCTAGGGCTAATTGGTTAAATTTCTCTAAGACAATATCTTTATCTAAAGGTAAATCTCCATCACTACCAAAAACAGACGGGAAATATTGGGGGTGAATTTTACCTAACATCACATTAGCATCTGTCACCGCTAAAGACCCACCACGCCGATAACAAGCAGGGCCAGGATTTGAACCAGCCGATTCTGGCCCAACACGATAACTAGAACCATCAAAAAAGAGAATTGAACCACCGCCAGCCGCAATTGTATTAATCGATAATACAGGGACTCGCATTCTTGTCCCAGCAATTTCGGAATCTAATTGACGTTCATACTCTCCTTTAAAATGAGCAACATCTGTACTTGTTCCGCCCATATCGAAGGTAATTACTAAATTAAACCATGCTCTTTTGCTGGTTTGGACTGCACCAACAATACCACCAGCCGGCCCGCTTAAAATGCTATCTTTACCTTGAAATTGTGTAGCATCAGTTAAGCCGCCATCAGATTTCATAAACATTAACTTGACGTTAGGTAACTGACTAGCTACTTGGTTAACATAGCGTCGTAAAATTGGAGTTAAATAAGCATCTACAACGGTTGTATCTCCTCTACTTACCAATTTCATTAATGGACTAACTTGATGAGATATAGAGATTTGTGTGAAGCCAATTTCTTGAGCAATTTCTGCTACTTGTTGCTCGTGTTTGGGGTAGCGATCGCTGTGCATAAATACAATAGCACAACTACGAATCCCTGTATGATAAACTGCCTGTAAATTTTGCTTGACTTGTGCAGTATTTACAGGTGCTAATTCATTACCATTAGCATCATAACGTTCATCTACTTCAATTACTTCTTCATATAGCATCGTCGGTAAAATAATTTGACGAGCAAAGATATTAGGACGGTTTTGGTAGCCAATTCTGAGGGCATCTTTAAACCCTTTAGTAATTAGTAAAACAACTCTATCTCCTTTTCTTTCTAAAAGTGCATTAGTTGCTACTGTTGTCCCCATTTTGACTACTTTTATTGCTGCATCGGGAATAGGTTCGTTGTTTTTGATGCCGATAATATCCCGAATTCCTTGAATAACTGCATCTTGGTATTGCTCAGGATTTTCAGACAGTAATTTATAGACTATTACCCATTCTTGATTAGGCAGAGGCACAATTAAAAATCGTGCCTCATGTCTTGAGAGTCTGTTTATAATTGGCTGCTCATTAGTTACAGCTACAATATCTGTAAATGTGCCACCTCTATCTGCAAATACTTTTAACATAGTGCGATTTCATCTATCAACTAAAAGTAGAGTAGCAGCGATGTTTGGGATATTTCTACTTCATGTGTGGTATATTTTGACAACAAGCGTAGACAAAAATATTTTTTATCTCACGCAGAGACGCAGAGACGAGGAGACGAGGAGAGTAAGAGTTTGATTCTCTGCATGACTTTGGGTTTAAATTGTCCATTGCCATTTTTGTTGCTGTGAATTCCATTTTACAGCAACTATTTCTGTGGGGGGATTAATGCGATCGCCTGTTTTTTCAAATTGAATATCTCCTGTCACTCCCCTGATTTTTCTTTTTTGATATTTGAAATATTGATCCATATGTTCCAGCAAATCTTGGCTATTTTTGCTGTGATATTTTTCTATGACTTTCAAAATAATTAATACTGCATCAAAGGCCGTTGCACTGCGCCAATTAAGATTTTCTTCACCCCATAATTGAGTGCCTAGTTTACAAAAATATTGAGCAATTATGTTTTCACTATTGCACCCATTTTGTTCACTGTGCCAATGCCAAGGAATAGAAGCTATAATTTGAGGATGATCTTGATTAAAGTTTTGGTACTGGCTTTGCTCATGAATCCAATGTAAAACATTTTCTTGATAAAAAGTAGCAGTTCCAGCTATGAGACATTTATGGAGATTTAATCTACTAATTAACCCAGCATTATTCAGAGAATTAGGTTCAAGTCCACCATCAGGAATGATAATTATCATATCAACACCTGCTCGTTGAATAGTTTCTATATATTCTTGGACTTGATAATAAGATTCATTAATATAGCCATATTCTTCTAAAAAGATTAATTTCTCTTGATATGATTCAAGATGTCTCTTAATACTGTTTCTATAAGATTGACAATAAAGACTATTGTGATTATAAATTAGCGCAATTTTTGATTGTTCTCTACCAGCAATTTTTGATCCCAAATAATCAGATAACCTTTTAGCATTAATCTTGTCTGGGGTAGTCAATCTAAAAAAAGACATCAGAGATAAGTCAGCAAGCTCATTAGATGTGCTACAAGCATTAACTAACACTAAACTTTTGTCTGCATAAAACTGGAAGGCATTTTTAGTCATTTCACTGGAGTAATGACCAATAATAGCCATCAAATTTAATTCTTTTGCTAATGCTGCTAATTTTTCGGCTGTCTGATTATAGGGAGTGTATAAATTATTGGGATCATTGACAATTAAAATCTGTAATAATATTTGGCTGGAAATCAGCGTAGAGAATACATTCGGTTTAATGCTATTTAAATCTATCTCTTTTTCTAAACCCAGATTTTTAAAATTCTCCCAATTTACTTGTAATTGTATTTGAGATATTCCTCGTAAAATTTCCGCAGATACCTGTCCTAGATTATGGTAAAATGGTACAACTACTGCTATGTTATAGATTTTAATATTTTTTTCTGGAAATTTAGTTCTTTTATGTTCAATGAGAGAGTTGTTGATATAAATTAGAATTTCAGGGTTGCCTCTACCATAGATTTTTATTTCTTGATCCCACGCCATCAAGAAATATTTTAATGCTTCGTAATAACGTCCTGATTGATAAAAATTTATCGCTTGGGTTTGTAATTTAACAATCTCTTGGTTAGGTGGATAAAGGAAAGATTGTCTGCCAAAACTAGCTTGAAAATTATCACTGTTAAGTTGAGGACTAGGGTAGAGTTTATAAACTTGATTTGGGTCAAGCAGAAAATTCAAAATCTTAGCCCAATTGTTAGCTATTTCTGTTTGCTCAACACCCATTAACTCAGCTATTTTTGGATAAATATAATGGCTCAGTTTGTCTCTGATTTGTAGTTCAGATAAATTTACTAGTTCAGCTATTTGTGGGCGAGAATATGCTAATAAACAATAACAAATAACTTGTTGCTCTGATTGATCGAGATTTCTGAGATTTGCTAAAGGATCTAAGCTTTTTAATAAAAGTTCAATATTAATACCTAGTTTCTCCATAACATCCCGCAGAATTGTCAACATACGCAGATATCGTAATATTTTCTCAAATAATAGTCTGATTTGCAGTTTCGCTGAAGCTATGAGTGTGGAAATAATGACTACAAATGTGGTAATTAGCTACAACAGTATTTAAATATAGGTTAGATGTCCTTTGTAATCCTGGACAAGACGACGTTGACATTTAAAATTACCCACATTAGTATTTGTCTGTGCTAACAGCCCAAACACCAGCCCATAGAAAGATGTAGAGTTTCTTAAATCACTAAACGTATCCTCCTTTGGTAGCAATCTGGGTATAATTGTCTTCCATCTCTCTCCAGAATCTAACTCCACTTTGCACGGTATTTATATGGGACGTAATCGTTCTAAGTCTGACTTACCCACAAAAATCTGTCCGGTGTGTCAACGTCCCTTTACTTGGCGGAAAAAATGGCAAGATTGCTGGGATGAGGTGAAATATTGCTCAGAACGTTGCCGTCGTCGTCGTTCTGAGGCGAGTGCTGAGTGAGATTCCTCACTCATAACTCAAAACTTTTCCAAACCGTAACTTCAACTTAAATAGCGCAGGGGCATAAATGAAATCACAGGTGCAACCCAAATTAATTATTCACGGCGGAGCAGGTAGTTCTCTCCACGGCAAAGGAGGATTAGAGGCAGTCAGGCGATCGCTCCATGCCATAGTAGAGGAAGTATATGCTCAGTTATTAAAAGGAGTGGATGCTTCTTTAGCAGTGGTGCAGGGTTGTCAACTGTTAGAAGATGAACCTCGCTTTAATGCTGGTACTGGTTCGGTACTGCAATCTGATGGGCAAATCCGCATGAGTGCTTCTTTAATGGATAGCGCATCAGGGCATTTTAGTGGTGTTATTAATGTTTCGCGGGTAAAAAATCCCATTAATTTGGCACAAGTTTTACAAAAATCCCCAGACCGCGTACTCTCAGATTATGGTGCGGCAGAATTAGCCAGAGAATTACAACTTCCCAGTTATAACGCTCTTACAGAGTTACGCTTGCAAGAATGGATACAGGAGCGTCAAGATAACTTTAAAAGCACGATGGCTGGGGTGGTTGCAGAACCGGAACTGTTAGAAACCAGTAACGCTGGACGCGGTACGATTGGCGTAGTGGTACTAGATGCCTATGGTAACCTAGCAACAGGTACTTCCACAGGTGGTAAAGGCTTTGAACGCATTGGCCGGGTGAGTGATTCAGCCATGCCAGCAGGGAATTATGCTACTAGTCATGCTGCCGTTAGTTGTACTGGTATTGGTGAAGACATTATTGATGAATGTTTAGCCCCCAAGATTGTAATCCGCGTCACCGATGGTATGTCCCTCAAAGAAGCGATGCAAAAGTCTTTTGCGGAAGCACACAATAACAAGAAAGATTTTGGAGCGATCGCATTAGATGCAACTGGTGCGATCGCTTGGGGTAAAACCAGCCAAATCATCCTCGCCGCCTTCCATGATGGTGAAAAGGTTGGCGATACCTTAGAACTACCTGACGGGACTGAGGTAGGCTGCACACTGTGAGTTATGAGTGCTGAGTTATGAGTTATGAGTGCTGAGTTATGAGGGGGGAGTTATGAGGGGGGAGTTATGAGTGCTGAGTTATGAGTAGGGAGTGGAATTTTTCTTTTCTACTACGTGTGTCAAGTTAGTTTCGATAGTTTGTAGTAAGGACTTTAGTCCTCAGAAAAATCAGGACTAAAGTCCTTACTACAAAAAAAGCTTATCCATCAATTTAAACTTGACGCACTACTACTACCCTGCGTGTTTATAGTTTCGAGTTAAACATTGGTCATAACTATCAACTTTCATCAATTACTCAGCACTCAGCACTCAGCACTCGCTTCACTCAGCACTCAGCACTCAGCACTCAGCACTCTCCTCACTCTTTTTCCGCCAACCTGGTTTAATTACCTGACGGCTGCGAGCAACTACTAAGCTATCATCAGGTACGTCTTCTGTAACAGTCGAACCCGCAGCTACGTAGACATCATTACCCAAGGTGACAGGAGCTACTAACACGCTATTAGAACCTGTTTTAGTGCGATCGCCTATAATTGTGCGGTGTTTTTTCACTCCGTCATAGTTGGCAGTAATTGTCCCTGCGCCAATATTGACTTGATTACCTGCCGTTGTATCACCTAAATAAGATAAATGGGCAACGTTGGTGCGATCGCCTAACTGGGTATTTTTCAATTCTACGAAATTACCAACACGGCAGTTAGCACCCACCTGAGCATGACCTCGTAAATGGGCATAGGGGCCTATTTTTGCTCCTGTTTGGATGACACTATCCGTAACTACAGAATACTGCACGGTGACATTTTCACCCAACTGGGTATTTTCAATTAAACTACCTGGGCCAATGCGACTCCCGGATTGAATCACTGTATTTCCCCGTAAGTGAGTTTGCGGTTCAATAATTACATCAGGCTGTAATTCTACGGTGTCATCGATAGTAATACTATTGGGGTCTATTAAGGTGACACCAGCCAGCATCCATTTTTCCTTGACTCGCCGTTGTAAGATTTCTGTGGCTGTAGCTAATTGTAGGCGATCGTTAATACCCAAAATTTCCTGCTCGTCTTCTACATCGACTGCCATTACCTGACCAACTTGGGTGACAGCATCTGTGAGATAGTACTCTTTCTGGGCATTATTCGCCTGTAAATTAGGTAAAACCTCTGCTAAATTCTGCCAACGAAAACAATAAATTCCGGCGTTAATCCGTTGATTTTGCCTTTGTAGAGCAGTACAGTCTTTATCTTCAACGATTTGTTCTACAAAGTTGTTATTATTACAAAAAACACGCCCATAGCCTTTAGGGTTGTCTAGCTTGGCTGTGAGGATGGTAGCAGCGTTTTGATTCGCTTGGTGAGTTTGTAATAACTTTTCTAGGGTTTCAGTGCGTAACAGTGGCACATCCCCATTCAGTATCAGTAAATCCCCGGTATAACCTTCAAGATGCGGTAATAATTGCTGAATGGCGTGACCTGTTCCTAACTGTACAGTCTGTTCCACAAATTCCAATCCAGGCAACTGCATAGCTGCTTTGACTTCCTGTGCCTGATACCCTACTATCACCATCTGCCGTGACGGTGCAAGGGGTTCTGCACTAGCCAAAACTCTTTCTACCATCGTCCGCCCACCCAAAGAATGTAAAACCTTGGGTAAACTAGATTTCATTCTAGTGCCGCGTCCTGCTGCTAATATTGCTACAACTACCATAATTAGCTATTATCTACAATTAAATTTCGCTGTTGTACTTGGTACTGTGAGATTCAGGCTCAAATCATACCAGCTAATCAATGCAGTAAATATGGGGAGCAACAAATCAAGTCACCGACAAGGGGTAGGGCAATACAGTTCGGATCAGATAATTGACCAAAATAATAACGCCTGTAGAGACATTGTACTGCAACGTCTCTACTCCTCATATTGCTAAGACTCCCGACCTGATGCCCAGGTATCACGCCATTTTACAGTCCCTTCTTTGGCAATTACCCAACGGCGATTGACAACATTTTCCCGCAGAGGCGATCGCCCTTCGCGCCACATGGCATATTTATAACTAATCAAGTTACCAGCACTCTCATCAAAGGGAATCTCTGCAAACCAGGTGTTAGAGTTGATGTACTCTAGGGGATAAGCCTTGCCGATATCCCAGTTGCCTAACTCTGGACAGTCTCCAGTCACTACAATCGTTTCACCTGGTTGGGTATATACCCCATTCAGTTGTACCCGCACTAGAGTTTGTCCTTTGATGCGTTCCCCAACGTGGCTGAAAACAATTACTCCCCGTTCTTCAAGTAGCAAATTATAGATTTTACCGTCTTTGACTTCATACTTATTACGTGTAATCACACAGGTATGTTCGCCATCAGGTAGTTCTGTATCTACTTCTGGTAAAGTCACCTCTCCTCCCCGATTCAGTGCCACAAAGCATATAGAGTCACGATAGCGGCGTATATAGCAGTAAATATCAGGGGTGAGGTATTTTTGCCACTGACTACCCATTGAGACGGCAGGATTCAGCCGCCTTAAGCCAGATAGTAATCTGAGAACACGATAAATTTCAGTTTCAATATCCCACTGTTCCATCATGGGGCGGTTGTAGGGGTCGTTACCGCCATCAGTATCATTGTGCAGATACTGTTCTGTGCCGTAATAGATACAGGGAATACCGCGAACTGTCATAATGAGAGCGATCGCTACCTTCAACATCGCTGGATCAGGATTCAGCGACTGAAAGCGAGACATATCGTGGTTATCAATGAAGGTAATTAACTCGGTCGCCCCATTGTAACGATAATCTTGGTCAAAAATCTCTTGAATGCCTTGAAACCCGTTCTCTGCACCCTGTGCTAATGCGGAACGAATGGCCATGCACAGCGCAAAATCTAGCGTCGTCATGCCTGAGTTATTGGCAAATTCCACCGATAAATCATCACTAGGGTGATTATAAATCCACTCACCAAAAATGAATACATCGGGTTTGTGATTAGTCATATCACCAGTGAATTCTTGCCAAAACCAAATGGGCATATGTTTGACAGTATCCACCCGCAATGCGTCAACACCCCGGTCTAGCCATTGTTTAATTGCTGACTTAATATACTGCCGATATTCACTATTATTTTCATTGAAAGTGGCCAGACCCGCTAGTTCACAATTTTGCACTTGCCAATCATCTTCCCAGTCTTGCACCTCGCCATAATGGTGATACCAGTGGTTCACATCATTATTGAAGTCAGCAATTTTCACCCCATCATCATATAGTTCACCCTTACTACCGTTAGTATCAGGGCTACTGTGGTTGCAGACAATATCTAGCACCAGCTTCATGTTGCGCTTGTGCAGTTCAGTAATTAATCGGTCAAACGTAGTATTTTTTGCTTCCTGAGTTTCGTTTAAAGAAGGGTTTTCTCCCAGACCAATGTAACGCGGATTGATACGCTTAAAGTCTTTTGCCCAATAGCCGTGCATTGCTGCATTGGTAATAAATAAATCTTCTACTTGTTCAAACAGGGGAGTTAACCAAACAGCCGTCACTCCCATATTTTTGAGGTAGTCTAATTTATCGATGACACCTTGCAAGTCACCACCCCAGTATTTACCCCAATCTTGTGCAGTACCATCATAAAGGTCTGAGTTAGTACCTTTACTGTTATCTAGATCACCTTCATAAAACCGATCAACCACCAGGAAGTAGATAGTTTCTTGCCGAAATTCAATATCTCTGGTGTAAAGGAACTCAAGATTGATTTCAGTATCTGATGGCGATGTTTGGATTAGAGATTCTACTTCGGCACTGGCAGAATCTACTTTGTATTGCTCTTGAGAGAACTGGGATGGCGGATTTACCATATCACAATTAAAGTTTGCAGAGCCGTGAGTACAGCAATATGTTACCATGTATCACTATAAACAACGGTATTTTGGCATCCTGCACTTGGTATAGAAATACAGATGTTTTGACCCTCTGAATTTTAGATTTTAAATTTTGCGGAAAGTTCTGTAGACGGGTTTCCCAACCTAGGAACGCCACTTGCTACAAGCCGGGAAACCCGTCCAACGCAGTGGCTCAACTTTTCAAGAAAGATTTTGGATTAGTTTGAGTTAAATAATTATTGCCGAGAGAGAGCAAATTCAGCAAACTGTTGCATGAGTTTTGGGTTGCGCCAACCAGACTCGGTTTCATCTAGCATGATACATAATGCTTCTTCTGGAGTAAAAGCTTCTTTGTAAGGTCGTTCGCTAGTTAGAGCATCATAAATATCAATTACCTGAAATACCTGGGCAATGAAGGGAATTTCATCTTCCTTGAGTCCATCGGGATAACCTGAACCATCCCAACGTTCATGGTGATGGCGAATAATCGGAATGACACCTTGCATACTACGTAGGGGTTGACAGATTTTTTCCCCAATTAAAACGTGTTGCTTCATAATTACCCAATCTTCAGGGGTGAGTTTGCCTTGTTTGAGCAAAACTGCATCGGGAATTCCCACTTTGCCGATATCATGAAGATAACCGCCCCAACCTAAATCTCGAATTTGGTAGCGTGAGAGATTTAAGTATTCTCCAAAAGATTGACCCAACTTTACTAGCCGTTCACAGTGGTCGCCAGTGTTAGGGTCGCGACTTTCCACAGCCCTAGCTATAGAAAATAGTGCTTGTTCTGCATGGTCTAAATCTTCATTTAACCGCTTCTGATGAACTAGAGATTTAACACGGGCTACTAGTTCTACTCGGTCGAAGGGTTTGCTTAAAAAGTCATCTGCACCTACTTCAATGCCCTGGATGCGCGATCGCCTATCATTTAATGCTGTAATGAAAATTACGGGAATTAGTCTAGTGTCTTCATCTTGTTTGAGTAATTGGCAGACTTCAAACCCATCCATTCCCGGCATCATTACATCTAACAAAATCAGATCCGGTTGTTGTTCCTTGACAAGTTCTACTACAACAAAACCACTATCTGCCTCAATCACTGCATACCCTTCCATTGCTAACAGTGCAACCGCAGTCATTCTACTAGCAGTATGATCATCAACTACTAGGATTTTCGGCGGTTCGGAATCGAAGCTCTTAACTTGGGACGTTGTAGTTTGTATGGTTTTTGAAATTAAGCACTCATAACCCGAATTTCGATTGGGTTTCAGCCAAGAAGTTGCTTTTTGGCTTTCTGTAATCATAAAATCTTCTTTAGATAAATCCAAGGAATAATCTTCTACGTCTTGCAATCCTGGGTTGTGATCTGAACTAATATTGTTTACTTGAGTTGGGGATTTATACCCATTCACATTTTGTTCAGTAGAGCCTGTGTATTCACCACTCCTTTTAATCACGGAAGCACCCCAATCTTAATAAAAATTAAACAGCGTCCCAACTTCAAAAAGACCTGACTATTTAACTGTATACAACTGTCAATTTCACATTTTCCTGGCATTGTATCAGAACAGTTGTTTGGGCAAGACCCATCAATAAATTTATGTTGTATAAGAAAATTAAGCATTGACAGTGCCAAATCCCCGTAACTTCTGCGGGGTCAATCCAAAATATAAAATCTAAAATTTAAAATTGTTTGACCTATCTATAATTCCTCTGCTTCTTACTCCAGTATGATAAATCCATGCCAATGTTAAATCAGGCGTTTTACTGAGATTTTTCATCATAGCCACGTCAGAAAAAATAATGATTATTAACTCCATAGTCAAAGCTATGCAAATTGAGTTTTAAGTTTCTATTTTGGGCTGATAAAGTCAGTATTTTCATCCATACATTTGGGTAAATAATCATCCGCTTTTAATATACAAGATTTTTTGTATACTACAATACAGATAATAGATAAGTAAATAATCATCTGTTTTTAATATACAAGATTTTCTGTATATTACAATACAGACAATAGATAAAATGACTAAACTTATGACCACAATAGCAATAAATTATAAAAATCCGTTAAAAATTTTACCTATACCTATAATTAAGCACTAAATTATTTTGGGGATGGCAGTAAAACTAAGAGTGTTGACTGAGTAACCGCCGTTTGCGCCAACGAGAAGTAGGTTCGAGTAAGCTAGTCTGTTGTTCTTGTTGTCGTCGTTGCAAGATGACAGAAGCCGGATCATTTAATTGCGGATCGCGATAGGGAATAGCGGCACGAGTGAGGAGATGTTCTTTCTCGGCTGGCGAGAGGGGGGGAAGAGCTGAATCAAAGTCACATTCAGCACTTTGAGGATGGGCTGCGACTGTACCAGGCGATCGCCTACCCACTGGCTCTGTCGAACCTATTTGTAATCCCGCTAACAATAAAGCTGTACGTACAGACGTAGCACAAGAATAAGTAGCAAGCATTCCAGTCTCGTGTAAACACAGAGCTACTTGTTGCATAAACTCCACAGTCCATAGTTGAGGACACTGAGGCGGTGAAAATGGGTCTAAAAAAATAGCATCTGCTTGAAAACCCAACTGATTGACTCTCCTAATTGAGTCTCTAGCATCACCAATTAATAATGTTGCTTGGAGGCGATCTGTTTGTACCTTTTGCTCAAAAGCTAACTTGGTCAAAATGTGAGTGTAATCATAGTTCCACTTATCTAATAGATGATGGGCAATTGCTGCTTGTGGTACAGATGGATTTAGTTCTAAACCAATTAATTCAACATAGCAACTAGGATTGACTGCCCAAATGGTCTGCAATGCTGCGGCGGTGTTGTATCCTAGACCATAACAAATATCTAATAAACGCAAAACAGGTTTTTGAGCAGTTTTACTTAGTTGAGTAGCACTGACAAATTTCAGAAAACTTTCCTGCTTCGCCCCAAAATGGCTATGAAAAGCTTCCCCAAACTCTTGGGAGAAGAAAGTCAAAGAACCATCGGCTGTTAGCTGGGGTGTAAAATCATTCTCTAAGTCTGACATGGGGAAATTAGGTGACAGGTGAGGTAGGGGAAAAATCCAATGTCCATCGACTAATAACTAATGACTAATAACTAATGACTAACATTCAATTTGTTGTTTCATCAGACTGGTTACTCGAACATTTGCATGATCCGCAGGTTGTGATTGTAGATTGTCGCTTTTCTCTAGCTGACACCCAACTCGGACAAAAACAATATCAAGCAAGTCATATACAGGGGTCTTATTACCTAGATTTGAATCTGGATCTTTCTAGTCCTGTGGGTGAACATGGGGGGAGACATCCTTTACCTGAATCTCATGAACTAGCTGAGAAATTAGCAGCAATGGGGATAGAGTTTCAAAAAACTTTAGTTGTCGCTTACGATGACTCTCGCTTGGCTTTTGCATCTCGTCTTTGGTGGTTGTTACGCTATTTGGGTCATGAACAAGTAGCTGTTTTGGATGGAGGCTTTAGTCAATGGGAAAAAGCTGGCTATCCTGTAACAGATGTCATTCCCCAACCGCAACCAGCTAAGTTTATCCCCCAAGTTGAAACAGAATTGGTGGTAGATATTGAAGCTGTAAAAAATCGTAAAGATTTACCGACGGTTGTTTTGGTAGATTCGAGAGAAGGCGATCGCTATCGTGGTGAACGAGAACCAACTGATAAAATCGCTGGTCATATTCCCGGTGCGGTCAATTACCCTTGGATGGAAGTGACGGATACAGACGGCTATTTAATCCCGCCAACAGCACATCAACAACGCTGGGAACAACTAGAACCATCTGAAGAAATTTTAGTTTATTGCGGCTCTGGTGTTACAGCCTGCGTGAATTTGCTGTCTTTAGAGTTGGCTGGTATTCATACAGGTAAACTTTATGCTGGTAGTTGGAGTGATTGGATTAGTTATTAGTCAATATACAATAATTACTTTAACTGTCACCTATCACCTATCACCTATCACCTATCACCTATCACCTATCACCTATCACCTATCACCTGTCATCTCTAAAATTCACCTAACAGCCAGTTGTAATTGACACTTAAAAACCAGCTATCAAAATCAATGTTCCTGGTGGTGGAATCACCAAAGCTAAAACCAGTCTGAACATTCATTTTACTTGACTTAGATAAACGATAAGTTAAGTGGGCAAATAATCGATGAGATTGATCATGGCGATCGCGTTCTGTAAAGTCTGATAGATTCAATTGGTAATTCAAACCTACATCCAGAGGTTTTTGCACCTCGTAGTTCAACGATAACCACAAAGAATTCACTATACGACTACGGCTATCAGGGTCGGCTAAATTCCAACTCAATTCATAAAAACTGTCTAGCATCAGTTTTTTAGTCAGGGGATCTCTTCTACCCAAAGATAGCCGGAAAGACTGTTCACTCAAGAAGCGATCGCCAGATTTAAATATATCGCTACTGTTGGCATAAAATAATTGTTGATTACTCCAACTGATTTCACCAAACATTCGTCGCGATAGCTGTTGATAAATACCCAAATTAAATCTCAGTTGGTTATAATTAAATTTTGATTGGTCTACGTAACGAATTAAATTACCATCAATTGATCCATTTAAATAAGTCTTAGATCCCAAAGGAAAATATGCAGAAGTTAGTCTGATTCCATAAAATAACAACCCATCTTCTACAGGAATAGTTTCAGATGAAAAGATGTTACTTGTATGAAAATAACCAAGACGTGCCTGTAGAGAACCTATCGGTTTAAACTTAGGTGCAGGACGTTCTATTGGTGGAGGTTGTTGTTGTTCTAAGGGTGGATTTGGTAAAGGTCTTTGACGCACCCTTAGTCCCAATTCCTGATAAATCTCAGACTCAGAATTTGACTGTTTTGCCTCTCTTAGTCGCCGCCTCAGTCTCTCCAATCTATCTAATCGTTCATTATCATTTTTTGGAGGTGATTCTAATAATTGTTCTATGGGCTTTGGGGAAGTTTGGGGAAAATTATTAGGCTGAGTTTCTAGCTGTGGTGATTCATTCCTCTGCTGAATAACATCCGTATCTGCTCTTGGTATAGAATTAGGTTCAGGATTTTCTGTTTGTGTAGGAATTGCTTGAGTAATTGACAGTCTTGGGTTAACCAAATTTAAATCCACCTGTTCTTCAGAGGATATCTCAAACACATTGAATTGTGGCAATTGAGCATGATTTGTGTCTAAATAACCCTTTTGACACGAATTATTAATATTTTCTGCATCTAGCAAAAATTCTTGTATTTTTTCTAACTCATCTTGACACATTGATATGTCTGTTTTTTTCCCTGATGATGCATTTACCTTGATGGTATAACTACTTGCACCAATGATGACTAATAAAACCGTGACTAAAAAACTTTTCCAGCCCTGAAATTGCATCTTGTATGGATGGATTTAATTGCTTTTACTTTGCCCAGACACATTTTATCTGTCTAGAATATTCATCAAGAATAATTTAGCTTGCTATTAATCTGATATTTTAAGTGTGCTTTGTGCTTATGAATGCGTTTAATGGCACTTATGATACATATTCTTTCATTTATAATAAATATTATTTTACAATACTATAGGACTCATATTAGATTTTTGAAATATACGTGGGGTTTGTTAGCATCAGCGTAACGCACCTTCACCAAAGCTTTTGGTGCGCTAACGCCTAATACATTCTACATATACTGAGATTTTTTTATAAATCAAATCGGATTTCTATATACACATTATGCGTACTTAATTGCGCTTAATTTGCATATCAATTAGTCCAAATAGGTCTATACTTAAGTATATAGAAAATTACGTGAAATGTTTTGTATAAAAAATTTAGGTAAACTTAACAATGAACGGAATAAAAACATTTATATAAAAGTTATAAGATTGGCAATGTTGATATATTAAGATTTCAGCAGTGATTTTCAACTAGTTTAATATCAGTGCAATTTTTCATAATTTGATACTATGCGTTTTAAACTATTTCCGTGGTGGGGAATTGGCTTGTGGGGTGTAGTAATAGTCATAAGTTTATCAAATCGGGTAAACGCTAATACCCCTCTGATTCGTGCTGAAGTTCAGAGCCTGCGTAATTTTGTACAATTGATTCAAAGAAGTAACAGAAGTAAACGTCCGGCAAAGGCAGCCGACGCTATCATACCGGGAGATGGCCTATCTACTGGTAGAGCTTCTTTAGCAGATTTGCGTTTCAATGACGGTTCTTTAGCTAGAGTTGGGGAGCAAGCAGTATTCCAATTTTTGCCTAGAACTCGGAATTTTAGACTGTCAAACGGAACTGTATTACTGCTAATTCCACCGGGAAGGGGACAAACACGCATCCAAACCCCAAGTGCAGCAGCAGCAATTCGGGGTTCGGCGTTATTTGTGCGCTATGACCAACAAACAGATACTACAGTGATCGGTGCGCTGACCAATAGTGGGATTACAGTTTCTAACAAAGATGCTTCTCAAGACCAAGAGCTGCAAGCAGGACAACTGTTAGTAGTAGTCAAAGGTAGATTTCAGGGACTATACGATTTTGATCTGCAAAATTTTTATCAAACCAGTGACTTAGTTCAGGGATTAGATTTAACTCAAAAAAATCGTAGCTCTTCTTCTGACCCTGCGATCGCTAGTGTGCGAGCAGAAATTGCCGTAGCTTTAGCAGGACAAGCACCGTTAAGTGGTCAAGGAATAATTGACAACCCATCTTTTTTAAATTTAACTGCTAGATCAAATGGTGAAGATACAGCTATAGGAGATTTAACCGCAGACTCAGATAGTTCTCCAATAGATACTTTTGTAGACACAGGAGAAATCTTATTTAATAATGCTCAAGAATTGGCGAATAGTGAAGACAAAATCACAACGGTAGAAAATAGGATTGATTCTAATTCTATTGACACAACAAGCAACTCTTCATCCTCAATCACACCCCAACAGCCTGCACCCACACCAGAACCCACACCAGAACCCACACCAGAACCCATACCAGAACCCATACCAGAACCCATACCAGAACCCATACCAGAACCCATACCAGAACCCATACCAGAACCCATACCAGAACCCATACCAGAGCCGACACCAGAACCGACACCAGAGCCGACACCAGAACCCATACCAGAACCGACACCAGAACCGACACCAGAACCGACACCAGAACCGACACCAGAACCGACACCAGAACCGACACCAGAACTGACACCAGAACCGACACCAGAACCTAGACCAGGAATACCAAAAACTAACGCACCCTAAACTTTCTGCACATGAAAATTACGAGACGTGATGAGTAAAACCCACAGATAAACCCAAAATTCTAAGGTATATATGTGATTTATTAACCTTGCGGTGTACGTATATAAATTACCTGATTTTCCGTGTTGTAAATAAACAAAGGCAGATTGGCATTTTCACTAATTACTGTTAAAGCTTCCTGTAAGATTTCCCAGTGATTTGTAACGTCAACAATAGCACTGCTATTGTTAGTCGTGGCTTCGGATATACCACTTTGCAGCATTTGTTCGTATTCAGGAGTAATCCTGACACTAATTCCCTTTTCATCTACTGTAAAATTACAAATTCTAATTCCACTAGAACAGGTTTTATTTAAATCTGTACGGGTTTGCTGCCAAGCACTATTTAGTTGCAGTTTCTCTTGTGCTTGCTTGAGAGAGGCTGAGTATGGTGCTATGGCACTCTGAGCTTGATTGTAGTAGAGACTGTCATTAGAGACTTGTTTAGCCGCCTGTAAAGCCTGCTCCCAATATATGACAGCTGCTTGCCATTGTTGTTGTTGTTCGTAAGCTTTGGCTTGCTTGGCAATGCTTATAAGTTGTTGGTAGCTTTTAGCTCCTAGTTCTTCTATGGTGACGCGATCGCGCGCTCTGGCTAATTTAGGTTTATATTCTAGTAAAAGCTGTTGTGCCTCTTGGTATCCCGGACTAGTCTGGGGAATAACATTCAAAGCATTAACGGCTATTTGCCAAGTAGACTGTACTTTTTGCCAGTCTTGGATAGTTTTAGCCGTGCTTTCACGCCTTGCTGCTACACCCGCCACAGCTTTCGCATCCAACAGTTTTTTTAGCCATTTTTCTTCAGTCAGTATTTGCTGATTGACAGTTTTTAAGTTGGCACGATATCTCAGTAATCGTGGCTGCACTAGTCGGTAAAGTTCATTATTGGCATTAACTAATTCTAACGGTGCGATCGCCTGCCGCCATAAGTTTTGTCTAGCTTTTAATTCTTCTGGGCTATTGGCAGGTGTTTTCATCTTTTGTTCTGCCACAGTAGCAGATTTTAAGGCTTTTAGCACCTGATTAATTTTTTCCGACTGTACAGACAAACTGGATTTGAGTTCTTCAGCTTGCTGATAATGCGGTGACCACAAGGGGATAACTGTTAATGCAGCACTGGCGGTTTCTAGCTGCTGTGTAATTGCAGCTAATTCATTGTCTGACTTAGCGCGACTTATTAGCTGTCTAGACTGAGTTTTGAGTTCTTCAGCCGTTTGCATCTCTCTACACTCAGACATCACACAAGGACGAGTCAGTACATAAGCACCGACACCACCTACAAGGACAATTCCTATCAAAGCCATACCCAGGAAAATAGGCGAAATTTGCCTGCGGTGTGGAGTTGTTAATAAATCTGGTGTACCCGCTAAAGGGTCAAATATTTCTTCTTCAGTTTCATCTTCAGTCTGACTAACTGGAGGGGAATAAGCCAGAGGATATGCCCCAGGTAGTGCTTCCTCAGCTATTTCATTTTCCTCCTTGACTGAAGTTTCTATCTGCTCATAACCCTTCATCATTAGGGAGCGTTTAGCATAGGGAAGTTTTTCACCCAACATTCTCAAGAAGCACTGAATTTGTTGCTCTCTATAAGGTGCTAGGGACTGAATAACTTCCTCAATCACGGAAAAAACTTGTTCTGTGTCAACCTTTATACTGACTGGATGTTGAGTAAGAATCATCAACTCGTCTTTGTTGACAGCACACTTAATCTGGAAAACTTCACCAGATGGGACTTCTGCTAGGAATTGTTCCTGCAAGGTTCTGGCTAAGATTTGCAAATCTTCCTGCTGGACTGCTACTGTCATAGAGCTTTCCTGCTGGTTGTTTATATTATATTTTTTATGTTTGAGAGACCCAAATGAAGGTTGCTCATTGATTGAATGCAGATGCACAGTTTAACCAACCATAATCATAAAATCCAATAGACCAACTTTTTAACACACAATTTGGAGTTGTCACCAAAAATTCAACTGCTACATCGAATCAACGCAGGTTTTATTCTATATTAGTAAATTCACCGATATTGTTTATGACGAAATTCCAACACAATACTAAGGAGTTAGTGCTAAAAATTAAATGTGCTGTATTGGCTCAATTCGATAGAATTGATACGTGAAAAATAAGTTTTTATAGTTGCTCAAGGCTGGATTATTTAATTGGGGTGCAGTCAAAAACTAAAAAACAGCACCAAAAATAATTCTCTGAAAGTATAAATATCAGGTGCGTAACAATGGATTTATTGGAATATCAAGTTAAAGAATGGTTTGGGGAAATAGGCATTCCCGTATTGCCTTCCCAACGCATAAACCATCCTACAGATTTAAAACGCCTGAAAATTCGCTATCCGATTGTGCTGAAATCGCAAGTACACGCTGGAGACAGGGCAAAAGCAGGAGGAGTCAGGATAGTAGAAACAACCATTGATGCTGTCGCGGCTGCTCAAAATATCTTTAACTTGCCCATTTGGGGCGAATTACCAGAAGTTGTACTAGCAGAATCTAAATATAATGCTAGTCAAGAGTTTTATTTAGCAGTAGTTTTAGATACGGCTATTTGCCGACCAATTCTTTTAGGTTGCCAAGAACCGGATGTTGATTGGGAACTAGCTGGCGAAAAAATGCAGCACGTTGTTGTAGAACAAGAATTTTCGCCTTTTTATGCCCGCAGGCTGGCTTTAAAAATGGGTTTACAAGGCACACTGATGCAGTCGGTAAGTACCGTTTTAGAGAAAATGTATCAGTTATTCATCCAAAAAGACCTAGATTTAGTAGAAATTAATCCCTTGGCCATTAATTCCTCTGGGGAAGTGATGGCACTCAATGGTAAAGTCAGGGTGAATGAACGGGCAATTGGTCGGCATCCAGAAATTGCGGCAATGGCAGCGAAAATAGCCAATTATCATGGCAAAAATCAGATCAATTCCCGGTTTGGTGAGTGGGATAGTCTAGCCATGCAAGGCAAAATTGGTATTTTAGGCAATGGTACAGGTTCGATGATGGCAACCTGTGATTTAGTGGCTAGTGCGGGCGGTAAACCAGGAATGTGTTTAAATCTCCGACACGCTTCGATTATTGATACATCACCAACCACGTTTTGCGATCGCTTAGTTAAAGGTTTAAATATCCTAGCTGCTGATAAAAGTATTCAGGTCATACTCATTAATCTTCTCGGTAGTATTCCCCAACCAGAAGCCGCAGCCACAGCGATTGTTGATTTTGCATTAGGTAACAAAGGTGAATTACCATCATCGGTGGTACGCTCTAAGAGCAATAAACGAGAGCATCTGTCACCATACTTGGTCATTCGTCTAGCTGGTTCAGAGCTAAACACCGTTAAAAACGTTTTAGCACCATTAGAAGCTCATGATGATGGACTGATAGTGGTGGAAAATTTAGATGAAGCTGTAGCCGCAGCAGTTAGTCTGGTCAAATCACCCGCCTATAAGAAAGCTTCCTAGCTATTAGAGGTTACAGGTGACAGGTTACAGGTTACAGACTATGATCATTTTCCCAATTCCCAATCCCCAGGAGTTATTTAATTAATTTTGACTTACCCTTCGGGTACTCCTGCGGAGAACTCGTAGAGTAGCCGCTTTCGCGTCTATGACTTTTGACTTTTGACTTGATTTGTCCCCATTCTCCATTCCCATCTTTTATGAACTTAACGCCAGATAGCAAAGTTATTATCCAAGGCTTCTATGAATTTATTTCAGAAAATCATATTGCTCAAATGAAAGCTTATGGTACAAATGTAGTTGCTGGTGTCGATCCTGGATGTGGTGGACAGGACATTTACAATCTACCTGTATTTGACTTGGTAGAGGAGGTAGTAGAGAAATTCGGCACAATTGATACAACAATTATTTGCGTACATCCATACCAAGTTCTAGATGCGGCTTTAGAGGCGATCGCCTCGCATATCAGTCAAATTATCATCATCTCTGCGGGTGTGCCACCTTTAGATATGGTGCAATTACTCCGCAAAGCTGAAGCCGGTGAAACTCTAGTCGTCGGCCCCAACAGTCCCGGAATTATTGTGCCAGGAAAAATCCTTTTAGGCACACAACCGAGTGAATTTTATACCCCAGGTTCGGTAGGAATTGTGAGTCGCAGCAGCACTCTGACCTATGAGGTGGCTTGGGAACTGACAAAAGCAGGCTTGGGGCAATCGATTAGTGTCAGTATTGGTAGTGATGCCATTGTCGGTTCTTCGTTTTTGCAATGGCTGCAAATTTTAGATGAGGATGACAGTACCGAGGCGATCGTTTTAGTCGGTCAACCAGGCGGGGGTAGTGAAGAAGCCGCAGCTAGGTACATCACTGAAGCCATCGATAAACCAGTTGTTGCTTACATCGCAGGTAGACAAGCACCACCGGGGAAAACTTGGCGACAAACTGGTACTTTAGTTACCGTTGTTGGTCGTCCACCTAACTTTGGTACTGCACAATGCAAAATCGCCGCTTTTGAAGCCGCAGAAGTTCCTGTGGCGGAACGTCCTTCTTTGATTCCCGACTTGTTAAAGAAGGCAATTCATTGATGGTACTTGCTTGGTTTATTGAGTTAACTAATCAATTAAACCTGCTTCTCTAGCGCGAATTTTAGTCACGACTCTAATGTTTTTTCCTTGATTTCTTAATTCGGCACAATCAATACCTAAAGCTGCTTGCAGTCTATCTCACTGGTTACGTACTGTACGTTCAGATACACAAATATGTGCTGCGATCGCTTTATCTTGGAATCCTTCATTAAAGGCTAGGCTTAGTAGTTTTAATATCTCTGGTTTAAGATTTAATTTCTCATAGATATCTGTAATCTCTTGAATACGAGTAAATCCCTTTTGCTAAAGATTGACTCATATTTTTATGTCTGGATGGTTAATTGAGATGATTTATGCTTGTATGAAAACGTTACAATACAACGTCTTGAAAAATTAAAGATTAATAATTTCTTTTTCGGTCAAACACATAGCAACGCCTTTCTCATAGTAAGCTGCTTCGTTAATAAAAATAGGGTAGACTGTAGATGTGCCTTCATAGGCGATCGCTTTACCTTCAAATGTTAAAAATATAGGATCACCTGGATGAAGTGGTTCATAATCACGAGACTGGATTTCAGGGTGAATCATTGCCTGAATTTCGCCTTGTTCATTTCGGGGATAATCTATAGAACATAAAAATTTATACAGAGTGAGTGTATTATTACTTTCCCCAATATCACCGCGATTATATCGTTCTAGATAATCTAAAATTTCGTAAATCAGTTTTTCTGTGTTTTGAAATAATTTTGCATCTAATACACCTTGAGCTACAGCCCCCACTTCAATCACAAAACCTAATTCACTAAGGGAACGGAGAAAATTACTACCTTGTTCTGGTATCGTATGACAAACCTTTACTAAAGGATTAATTGCACTCAGATAAGCAGACAACTGTAATAGAAATGGATGCTGATTGCCTAGAATAATACTCAAGCCCATATTGGCAGTTGTACTGTGTAAATCAACAATTACATCTGCCTTAGTTTTATTATCTTCTCCTAAAATTTTAGAGATATTTTTTGCCCGTATATCTTCATAACTAGACAGATTAGTATTTTGTAAGTCTCCACTTAAAAAACAACGGTTTAAATCTTTTTCAATGTAGCGTCTACCTGCGGCAAAGGCTTGAGGATTACCTAATAACGTAACAGTTTCAAAGCTATATTTTTGAATTAATTGCGGAAATTTTTCAAATTTTTTAATTAGAAATGCACCTGTAAATTCATTTCCATGTGTTCCACCAACCAGGGCAACACGATTAATTTTATTCATAAAATATTCCTCAAAGTGTAGAGAATAGTCTCAATTTAGTAAGTGGGAGAGTAGAAAGTGAGGGAAAATAGCTTTGATGCTCGGTCATAGAAATGATTTTATTGGGACTGCTTCCTATTTCATGTCAACTATAAATTTAGTCTTTGTTGATAAAATTTTCTTGTATGATTAGCAGCGTACCTAATATTTCTAAGATGTGCAATACCAATTTCATTAATGGAATTATATTTTAAATATATACTTCTATTCATTCTCCAGAATCAAGCAATAGATGCAAACCGGGAAACCCAGGCTACATCTGATTTTATTAAGTTTAAATTTTGTATTTCTCCCCTACGGATACTTTATGAACGAAAAAACCGTAGTAGTGCATTCAGTTTAAATTCATGGATAAGCACGTTCGTAGTAAGGACTTTAGTCCTGATTGTTCTAAACACTAAAGTCCTCTCTACGTTCGCATAGCGTGTCGTAGACAGACGCTACGCGAAGACTATAAACCCCAAAACTAACTTAAAAAAGTCATAACTTGGGATGATACTAGTAATGATTGAAATTCGACATTTGCGATATTTTATTGCTGTAGCGGAAGAACTAAACTTTAGTCGGGCGGCAGAACGCTTAAATATTGCTCAACCACCTCTAAGCCAACAAATTCAAGCTTTAGAAGCAGAATTAAGACTACAACTATTTGAGCGTCATCGGCGGCCACTGCGCTTAACGTGTGCGGGGAATGTGTTTTTAGAAGAAGCACGTTTAGTTTTGGCAACTTTAGAAAAAGCAATTATCTCAGCACGCCAAGCAAGTCTAGGAGAGATTGGCAGTTTGATAGTGGCAGTGAATAGTTCTATCGCTAATAGTGTTTTACCAGAAATTTTGCGAACTTTTCGCGATCGCTATCCCCAAGTCAGGCTGATTTTACGTGAGGTGATGTCTTCACAACAATCACAACAGCTACACAACTGTCAAATTGATATTGGTTTTGATTGTTTACTCAGCAACGGTGATACTGGGTTGAATTCTTTAGAAATTTTGCAAGAACCGATAGTCATTGCTTTACCAGAAAATCATCCCCTGGCAAAACAACCCGAAATCCCCCTCAAAGCCCTAGTAGATGAACCTTTTGTTTTACCTTCACCCGATGTAGTTCTTTCCTACGGTCAAATTATTGAACTTTATCAAGAGGAAGTGGGTTCACCACCAAAAGTAGTCCAAGAAGCAACTTGGATGATTACAGTTTTAAGTTTAGTTGCTGGGGGAGTGGGTGTAACATTGCTACCAGCTAACGCCCAAAACCTACAACGCACGGGAGTTGTCTATAGACCTATACAGGGCAAAAACCTGACTCGACCCATAGCCGCAGTTTGGCGCAGTGATGATATGTCTGTGATTTTGCAGAACTTTTTGCAGGTAATTAAAGATGTGGTTGGAGCGGAGATAACAGATTAATTTGCGTAAAAAGTTTTTTTGAAGGTGATTGCTAAATATAGGATTTCACCTCGATTGTATTTAACCCAAAGTTTCAATTTTTATGCAATGGCTAATTTGGGCTGTGTCTGGTGAAATTCATCCTACATATTTATTGGAGCATGTTATGACGAAAGTAAAAATTCAGCTTGTGAATGTTCAATGCAAAGATACTGAAGATGTCACAGGTGCTGATGAGTTATATCTAGTTGGTGCATTGGTAGGAGGTAAAACTACCAAGGCAATTTTGACAACTCCCATGTCTATTAATGATGGAGAAGTCAAAAGATTTAAGCCAGAGCAATCCATTTTATTTGAAGGCGACGTACCCGCAGGGGAAAGCGTTAAAGGAGGAATCAAAGCTTACGACGAAGATGCTGCCAAAGACTGGTCTAAGTATGGTGATACAATTACAGGTATTACCAGTGCTGTATCCGCCGTTTTATCAGCAGCCGGCCCTAAAGGAGTATTGGCAGGAACTATACTTTCCGCTTCTGTCAAAGGAGTAGGTATTCTTGCTAGTTTAGATAAAGATGACTTACTTGGTTCTACGGAATTAGTCATATCTTCCACAGGCCCAGCATTTGAAGAAGTTTCTTGGAGATTTAAGAAAACAGGTAGCTTTTTAGGTTACTCAAACTGGGATTACACACTTAAATATCGAATTACTCGTTCTTGACATCCTCTCTATCCTATCTACCCTGTACACACAAATCATCTGATCCCCCTAAATCCCCCTTTTGAAGGGGGACTTTGATTTTAGTTCCCTTTTCAAGGGGGTTAGGAGGGATCAAAACGTTGTGGGGCAAGTTTATAAGACTTGTGTGTACACCGTAGCCCCGACAGGTGAGTGTGTGGAGTATGTCACTTTTACACCGACCACTAAACCAAACCCAAACGATCCAAAATAAAGGCATACTCAAAAGCTAACTCTTTTAAGCTTTCATAACGTCCAGATGCACCGCTATGTCCAGCATCCATATTGGTTTTCAGCAAGAGAATGTTATTGTCTGTTTTGAGTTCTCGCAGTTTGGCTGTCCATTTGGCAGGTTCCCAATATTTGACGCGGGAATCATTTAACCCGGCGGTGATTAACAAATCGGGGTAATCTTGGGCTGCGACATTATCGTAGGGTGAGTAAGATTTCATGTAGTCATAGTAGACTGGATCATTAGGATTTCCCCATTCTTCCCATTCCATTGCCGAGAGGGGTAAAGATGTATCTAGGATTGTACTCACCACATCGACAAACGGCACATTAGCCACAACTACCTGAAATAAGTCAGGACGCAGATTAATTACTGCACCCATTAATAACCCGCCTGCACTACCGCCTGTAATGGCTAGGTGTGTATTTGCTGTCCATCCTTCGTTAATCAAATATTCGGCACAGGCTATAAAATCGGTGAAGGTGTTGTTCTTATGGAGGAATTTGCCATTTTCGTACCATTTGCGCCCCATTTCTTCGCCGCCGCGAATATGCGCGATCGCAAATACTACGCCTCGGTCTAATAATGTTAGTCTAGTTGAAGAGAATGATGCGGGGTAAGAAGCACCGTAAGAACCATAGCCTGTGAGTAATAAGGGATTTTTTCCGTCTTTTTTAATTCCCTGTTTGTAAACAATCGATATGGGAACTTGTGTACCATCTTCTGCTGTAGCCATCAACCATTCACTACGATATTGAGTTAAGTCATAGCCGCCAAGCACTTGGGTTTGTTTTTTCAATTCCCGTTCTTGCGTTTCCATATCGTAATCGAAAACAGATGGCGGTGTGATTAACGAAGTGTAATTAAAACGCAAGATAGTAGTATTAAATTCCGGATTACTACCTTCAGAAAAAGCGTAGGTAGGTTCAGGAAAGATAATATTACTTTCATCATCTGTTGATAGATTTTGAACTCTGGCAGTTTGCAATCCATCTTTGCGTTCATAAATTACCAAGTGATTAGCAAACAAACTAATTCCTGATAGCAAGACATCTTCACGGTGAGGAATTACGGTTTGCCAGTTATCTTTTGCTATTGCAGCTAAGGGAGTTTTCACTAACTTAAAATTAGTGGCTACTTCATTTGTAACGATGTAGAAGTAATCACTATGATGGTCTACATCGTATTCTATTCCTGGTTGACGTGGGTAAATGATCTGAAAATCACTACGAGGATTATTGGCATCTAGATAGTGAACTTCTGTGGTGATGCTGCTCCGCAAAGTCATTAAAATATATGCTTGAGAGCGAGTATTATCAACGTATAAAGCGTAAGCCTCATCCGGTTCATGATAAATTAACTCATCTGACTCTGTTGATGTGCCGAGAGTATGTCTAAATAATTGGTAAGGACGGTTAGCCGTATCAATTTTGGTATAAAAACCTGTTTGATTATCGTTACCCCAACAAAAAGAAAAATAAGTATCAGCAATAGTTTCTGGATAGAACTGACGTGTATTTAAATCTAGAAAGAAAAGTGTATATCTTTCAGAACCGCTAGTATCAAATGAATAGGCGAGAATTTGATGATTAGGGCTAATATCAAATACACCCAATTCAAAAAAATCATGCCCGGCTGCTAATTCATTTTCATCTAATAGCACTTCTTCAGGCGCATCTAAACTACCTTGTTTACGGCAATAAATGCGATAAGCTTTTCCGGCTTCAGTTCGCGAATAATAATAATAATTATCTTTGCGGTATGGTACTGAGAGGTCAGTTTCTTGAATGCGCGAAAGCATTTCATCATAAAGCTGAGTTTGCAGCGTCTCTGTATGCTGCATCATCGCTGTAGTGTAGGCATTTTCTGCGTCTAGATATGCAACTACTTTGGGGTTATCAATGTCGCGCAACCAAAAGTAGTTGTCTAAACGGCGATCGCCATGTAACTCTAAAACCTGGGGCTGTTTGTCAGCAACAGGAGGCTGAATATTTTTCTGTAACACCCGATCTTTTGTCATCCTTCTGTAACCTTTTATCCCATGTCAACCAACTAGCCACCCAAAAATTTAGGATGAGCGAGGAATTCCAGCCTGACGTTGTAATTGTTTTCTCAACGTACACAAGCCAATTGCTGGTATAACTCCGAGAATCATAGCTGTAAATCCTTGTTCAATCCAATACATTCCTGCTGCTGGAATCAAATTTTTCATTAAAGAAAGCAACCAAACTACCAGACTAATACAGAAGAAGGAAAAAGAGGGGAAAAAATTCCACCACCAAGTTTTGACTGTATAACGCCGCAAGACTAACCATTGCAACAACCCCAGCCAAATCCCTGAAAGAATATAGAGAAATGTTGACAAAAAACCTAAAGTCAAACTAGCTTCAGTAGTTAAGGTTTGAGCAGATGAATTAGCCAGAGTAGCAATATAGTTAATCCAAGCGGTTGACACACCATTAGCTAATAACCAACCGATACTGGTAGCCAGTATCCATAGCCAACCAGAGAGGTAACGGCGCATAACTAATGCTTGATCAGCAGCGAAAACTACCGCAAATACAATATTACCAAGCAATCTCACACAAAAACTCCATACTTGCGGCTGATTGGCAAAAGTATGGAGCAGACTTTGCCAGAAAATTTTTTCTACGGCAATACTGACAATACCACCCACCACCCAACCCACAATAGTCATTAAGGTAAACTGCACAAAGAAGATCCGGCGTTGAGAACGGGGGATTAATAACCTGGCTGGGCGAGAATTACTATGAGCATCTGCAAAATGAGAGTAGTTATTAGAGTTGGTTTGCATATTAATTTAAGTTAAGAAATTTAAGCAAAGCAGTACCAATAAAACAACTTTTACCGCCAAGTTATGAAATGGGCATAGGGCATAGAGCATGGGGCATAGGTGTAAAATATTCACTTGTCGCCTGTCCCCTCTCTCCTGTCCCCTGTCTCCTCTATTTGATCAAGCGTAATCCCAGAATGATAAGCTAAACAGTGACATAAAAAAGTGACTTAGGATGAAGTGTTAAATGGGTGTTTCGTCAACGACTCCTCATCTTTTACGGGCTGCTCGTGGTGAAATTGTGGATCGTCCCCCTGTATGGATGATGCGACAAGCCGGACGATATATGAAAGCATATCGGGATTTAAGGGAAAAGTATCCTTCATTTCGCGATCGCTCCGAAATTCCAGAAGTAGCGATTGAAGTCTCCCTGCAACCTTGGAGAGCTTTCCAACCAGACGGAGTAATTTTATTTTCTGATATCGTCACCCCCTTACCAGGTTTGGGGATTGAAATGGATATTGCGGAAGGTAAAGGCCCCATCATTCATGCGCCCATTCGCACTCAAGCACAAATTGACGCGCTGCGTCCTCTAGAACCAGAAGCGGCTCTACCGTTCATTAAAACCATATTGCAGGCTCTACGCCAAGAAGTAGGCAACAAATCAACGGTATTAGGCTTTGTGGGTGCGCCGTGGACATTAGCCGCCTATGCGGTGGAGGGTAAAGGTTCTAAAACCTACTCCATCATCAAAAACATGGCTTTCACACAGCCAGAGGTGCTGCATCAACTACTAGCTAAGTTAGCAGATGCGATCGCAGTTTATACCCGTTATCAAATCGATTCCGGCGCGCAAGTAGTGCAAATGTTCGATTCTTGGGCGGGATACCTCAGCCCCCAAGATTATGACACCTTTGCTCTCCCCTACCAAAAGCGAGTATTCCAGCAAGTCAAGGAAACTCACCCAGACACACCATTAATTTTGCTAGTCAGTGGTAGCGCAGGCGTACTAGAACGCATGGCGCAATCTGGTGCGGATATCGTCACCGTAGACTGGACAGTAGACATGGCCGATGCTAGAGCCAGATTAGGTAAACACGTCAAAGTCCAAGGTAATCTTGACCCTGGCGTATTATATGGCTCAAAAGAGTTTATCCGCGATCGCATCATCGATACCGTTCGCAAAGCTGGTAACTGGGGTCACATTCTCAACCTCGGTCATGGTGTACACCCAGACACCCCAGAAGAAAACGTCGCCTTTTTCTTTGAAACAGCGAAACAACTTCATGCGGTTGTGTAGTCAAAAGTCAAAACTTCTCTTTCTCTGTGTCTTTGTGTCTCTGTGGTTTAATATTTTTCACCACGGAGACACAGAGACACAGAGTGTTTTACTTCTAGCTTTCTCTTATGACCAAGAACCGAATTTTAGTGACTGGTGCTAGTGGCTGTATAGGTCACTATATTAGCGAAGCCTTAATTCAAGAAACAGATGACGAATTATATTTACTAGTCAGAAATCCTAATAAATTGCAAGTTGATATCACGGTTCGTCCTGGTATTCATGTGTTGCAGGGTGATATGCAAAATATCAGCGAATTAGCTGACTTATTGCCAACAATTGATGTTGCAGTTCTCACCGCAACAGCTTGGGGTGGTGAACAAACTTTTGATATTAATGTATCTAAAACTTTAGAGTTACTCAGTTTATTAGATTCTGACCGTTGCCAACAAGTTATTTATTTTTCTACAGCCAGTGTTTTAGATAGCCACAATCAACCACTCAAAGAAGCAGGGGAAATTGGCACAGATTATATTCGTTCTAAATATGAATGTTTACAGAAGATATCAGAGTTAGCAATAGCACCTAAAATTACTACAGTTTTCCCGACTTTAGTTTTAGGTGGTGATGCCAAAAAACCCTATTCTCACCTGACAACAGGAATTCCCGAAGTTACCAAATATATTAATTTAATTCGCTTCTTAAAAGCTGACGGCAGTTTTCACTTTATCCACGGTCAAGATATTGCTAGCGTTGTTAAATATTTAATTGTTCATCCTCCCCAAAGCGATGCACCGCGCAGGCTAGTTTTAGGTCAGTATAAGTTAACAGCCGACCAAGCAATTGAAGAACTTTGCTCTTATTTCGGCAAAAAGATTTACTTCCGCATTCCCCTATCTTTATCCTTAGCTAATTTTATTATCGTTGTCTTTGGGATTCAGATGGCAGCTTGGGATAGATTCTGCATGAACTATCGCCATTTTACTTATGATACGGTGGTTAATCCTAGTAGTTTTGAACTACCGAATTACTGTGCAACCATGAGTGATGTTTTAAAGATTAGCGGTGTTGGTAGGGCATAGGGATAATTTAATCACGCAGAGGCGCAATCCTTTGGGCGGCTGTACCGACTTGAAGGAACTGCGAACCCGGAGGAAGGCACAGAGAATAAGAGTTTGAGAGAGATTTTTGCTTTCTCTGCATGATCTTTTAACACTATATTTGCTTGTTAGTTAAGATATGTCATTGACATTCTGTGGCTCTTTCTCAAGAAAATGCCACTGCGGCTAAAGCCGGTTGAGTCGTTTTTCATCCCTCCCCTAAAGGACGCAACGCCCTGAAAACTCTTTGGGTTTTCAGGGCGTTGCTGGAGGGCTTTCAAACATCCCATCTCATCTGGTAAGAATAACCTCCCAGTATTTCCAGGTTTTTACTGACAAAACTATGTTCAATAAACCAAGATTTAAGTCTTGTTACTCCGTTGAGACCATAGAACCAGACCAAGTATTTATTCTATCTGAGAGAGAGGCGGTTTGCTTGAGCGACGATCGCCTCTCATTTCTTCTAGCTTCTCTAATCAAGGAAGGTAAATATAGCGTAGATGAAATTATTGACATCATTCAACTAGAACTATTACCGACAAATCCAGAAAATTCTGACTTTTTTCAGAATGTTCTCAACACCAGTATCAAAGCCCAATACGCCCTATTCCAAATGGAACAACAGGGTTATCTGGTGGAACAAGATGAATTAGAGCGATCGCACCTAGCCATTTTCTGTCATCATCTCAATATTCCCCCCATACTAGCTGCTCAACGGTTGCAATCAACAACAGTCGCTGTCAAAGCCTTTGGTTCTCTTCCCATCGATGACTTCATCACTATCCTCAAATCCCTAAATATTCAAGTCGCAGATACCGGAGATATCACCGTAGTCTTGACTGATGACTACCTCCACCCCGAACTAGCAGCATTTAATCAACACGCCTTAAAGTCAAAATCTCCTTGGATGCTAGCTAACCCTCTAGGAACGATGGTATGGATAGGGCCGATATTTCATCCTCAAAAAACTGCGTGTTGGGATTGTCTAGCTAACCGCCTACACAATAACAGACCAGTTGCTAGTTTCGTTCAAAGACATAAACAGATTTCCCTCTCCCCGCCTCTGGGATTCCTCACTGCTACAGTACAAACAGCATTAGGAATGGTAGCTACAGAGGTTTTTAAATGGATTATCCAAGGGGAAAATCAACGATTAGCCGGAAATCTCATCACTTATGACACCTTGACTCTCCAAACCCAAGACCATATTTTAGTGCAGCGTCCGCAATGTCATAGTTGCGGTAAACAAAATCACCAGCCATCACCGATTGTTTTAGAACACCGTCAGAAAACTTTTACTACAGACGGCGGACATCGTTCTTGTTCACCACAAGAAACTTTAAAGAAATACGCACATCATATTAGTCCGATTACGGGTATTGTGCGGGAATTGAGCAAAATACCGGGGAATGGCTTAACCCATACATACATTGCCAAGCATCATTTTCAAAGTCTTTTTGATGATTTAGCCAGTTTACGCCAAAATATCGGCGGTAGAAGTGCAGGTAAAGGTAGGACTGATACTCAAGCCAAGGCTAGCGGTTTTTGTGAAGCGATTGAAAGGTATTCTGGCGTGTTTCAGGGAGATGAAATCAGATACAAAAGCAGTTACGAAAAGTTGGGAGACAAAGCGATTCATCCCAATGCTTGTATGAATTTTAGCCAAACGCAATACCAGCACAGAGAGCAATGGAATGCTGAATGTCAAGGATGGTTTCAGAAAGTCCCTGCACCTTTTAATACAACCAGAGAAATTGATTGGACACCCGTTTGGTCTTTAACCTATCAGGAATTTAAATATTTACCAACGACTTACTGTTATTATGGCTATCCCCAATCAGAGCAACGGGAATGTTGGGCAGACTCTAACGGATGCGCCGCAGGTAATACCCTGGAAGAAGCCATACTCCAAGGATTTATGGAACTTGTAGAACGGGATTGTGTGGCATTATGGTGGTATAATCGGCTGCCAAAACCCCAGGTAGATTTAGATAGTTTCCAAGAGCCTTATTTTCAGAGTTTGAACAAATATTATCAAGCTATTGACAGACAGCTATGGGTGATAGATATTACTAGTGATCTTAATATTCCTGCTTTTGCGGCCATTAGTCGCAGAATGGATCGAAACGTAGAGGATATAATCTTAGGTTATGGTGTTCATTTTGACCCAAAGCTGGCTATTAGTCGAGCTTTAACAGAGGTGAACCAAATTTTGCCTAATGTGTTGGTTGCTAACGCCGATGGTAGTACCCAGTATCCCACATCAGGCGATCGCCTAGCCATTGAATGGTGGAAGTCTGCGACCGTCTCAAATCAACCTTATCTACTTCCCGACCCTCAAAGTGTTCCCAAAGTCTATGCAGATTATCCCCAACTAGCAAGTGATGATCTTCTAGAAGATGTCAGGCTGTGTCAAAAAATTGTTGAGCAAAATGGTCTAGAAATGCTCGTTCTAGATCAGACTCGCCCCGATATTGGCCTGAAAGTTGCCAGAGTGATTGTACCAGGAATGCGCCATATGTGGAAACGGTTAGATTCAGGACGGCTTTATGATGTTCCCGTCAAAATGGGTTGGTTACAAAAGCCTCTCACAGAAGCACAACTCAACCCCTATCCCATGTGGATGTAATTGACATCACATCAATTGGACTAATATTTGGATTGTGAAAAAACTCATTCTCCAGCGTTCTTTCATTTTGAATTTTGAATTAATTTATGCTGCATGGATACAAAATTATTGATGCTGATTCCCATGTGATTGAACCGCCGCAGATGTGGGGAAAGTACCTTGCACCTGAATTTAAGCATTTTGCACCCTCAGCAGACATGAAAATTCAAGGGGAAGACATTGTAAATAAGATATCACCACAAGTGAGACAAGAAGGCGATCGCCAGATGATGCAAGCTCATCCCCAGGCTTATTTTCGTCGTTACGATGCCGAATCTCATCTCCAAGCAATGGTACAGATGGGGATTGATCTAGCCTTTATTTATCCCACTTATGGACTGTGGCTATTTGCTATTGATAGTATGCCCCCAGCAGTCGTAGGAGCTTTTACCCAAGCCTATAACACTTGGTTATATGAAGAATTTTGTAGTTATGCTCCAGACAAATTAAAAGGAGTCGGAGCAATTAATCTTCATGCACCAGAGCAAATGGTGTCAGAACTACACCGCATAGCCGAGTTTGGCTGGAAAGCTATTTGTTTACGTCCCAACCCCATCAAAGGCAGAATCCTCAGTCATCCCAGCTATGAGCCATTTTGGATAGCCTGCGAGGAATTAGATATAACAGTGGGAATCCATGAAGGAACTCATAGCCAGTTACCAACTACAGGTGCAGATCGATTTCATACTCGTTTTGCCATGCACGCTTGTTCCCATCCGATGGAACAAATGATGGCCTTGTTAGCCTTGATTGAAGGCGGAGTTCTAGAACGTCACCCTCAATTGAAAGTTGGCTTTCTAGAGTCTGGTTGTGGCTGGCTTCCTTATTGGCTCTGGCGACTAGATGAAGAGTATAAAAATTTATATTTTGAGGTGAAAAATCAGATCAAAATCCAGCCATCAGAATACTTCCGCCGTCAATGTTTTGTAGCAATTGAACCTTCTGAACCTTGCTTATCAGAAATTATCGAGTACATTGGTGCTGATAACTTCATCTTCGGCTCTGATTACCCTCATATGGATCATCAGACAGACGTTGTAAACAGGGTTTTAGAACTTGAAACACTGTTATCTCCAGCAACAATGCAAAAGATTGTTTGGGATAATCCCCACAGTTTTTACAGACTAGGCTAATACTTTTTTACTGAAATTAAACGACTAATTGCCAAGGAGGCTAAAAATGCACATATTTACACCAGAACACTTAGAGAATTTGAAAAATTTGTTTCCTAATTCTCCCATTTCCCATCACCAAGTAATGTTGAAAGGAAATCAATCAGTAGACGCAGAAACAAAATTATTCCAAATACTCGCAATTGAAGAAGAATTTGGTAATCTCAAAAAGAAATTAGTCTATGGAACTAAAAAGGACTTAATTGCCTACTATCAAATTGCTGACAATAATTTGCCCACGGCAGGGACAGAAGTTAACAAAGATTTTGTAGACACAGATGATCCACGATTTTCCGCAGTTAGGTTTCTGTTACAATGCCGCCAACTTTCTCAAATTATGTCGTATACATGGTTAGACGAACAATCAATTCAAACATCCCCACAAAAAACACAGATAGAGTTAGTCAGAGAAATATTTAATTCGTATAATATTATCCCCGATACTTATTGGTTAGAGCATCATAATGGAAAATTGAAATTAACTCCAATACGCTCCCTGCAATTGAGTAAAAAGCTAATAGACTTAGACATAGAAGGTGAATACTTAATTCGACCTGAGTATGTAAGTTATGGTTCAATATCTTTATCTCTTCTATTAAGTGGGCAAGCATACTATCAAGAAGGGAATCAATGGAAACAAATTTGGAAATCTATTTTAAGCACCTATGAAACGATTTGGGAGTATGCTTTAGATGTATCATGGGATACATTTTATGCTAGTCGAGTAGACCTTTCTCAAGCTGGTTATCCAGCAAGACCTCCTTATACAAAAGTGACTCTAGGTTATCCTTCTAGACCCTCTGAATTTAGTCTGACACAAGAAAACATCCAAAGATGGGCTGAAGCACATGAAACCGCACAAGATGAGCATCGAAAATTCCAGATAGAATTGCCATTTTATCCCGAAAGATACGAGGATAAAGAGCAGAAAATAGAAACTGAAGACTGGCAACAGAAAAAATTAAAATTTGTTGCTGCTCCTTACCCCTATATTCCCCTCAGCACTACTTAATTAAACTTAGTTAATGGATTGTCTTACCAGTTGATTAATTTTGTGAGTAGTAAAATACAAAATACCCAAGCAGGTTGGCTAATTTTCCCCAATCTGCTTACTTATTAGTATTTAACTCGCCAACAAAAAAGATGCTGTTAGTTCATGGTTTATAATCACAATCTAATATGATTCATCATCAAGATATTCTTCAACAAGACTACCAAATTCTTGAAAAAATATATGAAAGTGCTAATTCATTGATCTATCGAGGTATCATCAAACTTGAGCATCGACCCATTATTCTGAAAATTCTTAAAAATGATTACCCAAATCCCTCAGAACTTACCCGATATAAACAGGAATATGAAATTACCAGTTCCCTAGACAAAGAAGGCATTATTAATGTCTACGACCTACGGCGATATAAGAATAGTTTAGTAATGCTATTGGAAGACTTTGGTGGAGAATCTTTAAAATTATTAATATCTAAGTACCAGTTAAAATTAGGAGAATTTCTGAGCATTGCTATCAAGATTACAAAGAGTTTAGCAGCTATTCACGCTGCTAATATTATTCATAAAGACATTAACCCCGCCAACATAGTTTATAACCAAAAAACAGGACAACTCAAAATTATTGATTTTGGTATTTCTACCAGTCTATCTCAAGAAAATCGGCAGATTTGTAATATTAATCAATTAGAAGGAACTTTAGCTTATATTGCTCCTGAACAAACTGGTAGAATGAACCTAGGCATAGATTATCGCAGTGATTTTTATTCTCTCGGTGTCACTTTCTATGAACTACTAACTCAACAAATTCCCTTTGTAACTAATGACCCAGTAGAATTAGTTCATTGTCATATAGCTCAATATCCAAAAAAACCTAATGAAATAATTTCTTCAATTCCTTTGGCAGTATCTAATATTGTCATGAAACTATTATCTAAAACCCCAGAAGAACGATATCAAAGTGATTGGGGAATCAAAGCAGATTTAGAAACCTGCCTCCAGAAACTAAATACTTTAGGACAAATTTCTTATTTTCCTTTGGGGAGTGAAGATATATCTGATAAGTTTCATATTTCTCAAAAGCTCTACGGACGAGAACAAGAAATCACTCAATTGTTAAATACCTTTGAGCGGGTTTGTCAAGGTACTACTGAGATGATGCTGGTTTCTGGTTATTCAGGTATTGGTAAATCTGCTTTGGTTAATGAAATTCACAAACCTATTACACGCGAAAAAGGATACTTTATTAAGGGTAAATTCGATCAGTTAAAGCGAGATATTCCCTATGCAGCAATCACACAAGCTTTTCAAGATTTAATACGTCAACTATTAAGTGAATCTGAAACAAATTTAAACATTTGGAAAGAGCAAATTTTAGCAAGCTTAGAACCTAATGCTCAGATAGTTATTGATGTGATTCCTCAACTAGAACAGATTATTGGTAAACAGCCCTCAATTGAGCAACTAGGAGCAACAGAATCTCAAAATCGATTTAAATTTTTCTTTCAGAAGTTTATTAGGGTTTTTAGTACACAAGAACACCCTTTAGTTATATTTCTAGATGATTTACAATGGGCAGATTTACCTTCTCTTAAGTTAATTGAGCTATTAATGACAGATTATGATAGTCAATATTTATTAATAATAGGAGCTTATAGAGATAATGAAGTGAGTTGCACCCATCCTTTAATGCTTACCCTAGAGCAAATTAATCAAGCAAGAGCAAAAATTGGTTATATTAGACTGAAATCTTTAGAGATTGACTACATCAAGCAATTAATTTCTGACACTCTAGGATGTTCAGTAGAGGATTCAACATCTTTGGCAGAGTTAGTTGCTCATAAAACTAATGGTAATCCTTTTTTCTTAAATCAATTACTTCAATCTCTACATAGAGATAAATTGCTTTTGTTTGACAATTATCGAGGTTGTTGGCATTGGGACATTGAACAAATTCAACGAGTTGGCATTACTGACAATGTAGTTGAATTAATGGTAAGAAAAATTAAAACCCTGCTTAATAACACTCAAAATGTTCTAAAGTTAGCCGCTTGTATTGGTAATATCTTTGATTTAGATGTTCTCTCTCTCGTTAATAAAAAATCACCAAAATCTACGGCTGAAGAATTACAGCCGGCCATCCAAGCAGGATTAATTATTCCACTGAGTGATGAATATAAAATACCTTTACTTTGGAATCCTGAACAAATATTTATTAATACTTCTGAAGTATCTAGCTTTCTAAAACCTAACTTCACTCAATCTATACTCTATAAATTCCTACATGATCGAGTACAACAAGCAGCCTATTCCCTGATTCCAGAAGACGAAAAAAAAGCAGTTCATCTTGAAGTAGGCCGTCTGTTAATTAAAAATCATAATAAAGCAGAATTAGAAGAGAAAATATTTGATATTACTAACCAAATTAATGAAGGTTCTCAATTAATTTTTGAACAATCAGAGAGAGATGAATTAGCTAGACTAAATTTACAAGCTGGTAAGAGAGCAAAAGCATCAACCGCTTACGATACAGCTTTGAGATATTTCGAGACTGGATTGAAACTATTGACATTAGATAGCTGGCAATATAACTATCGATTCACCTTGGAAATTCATTTAGAAACTTTAGAAGCTCTCTACTTAAATAATAAATTTGACAGAATTGAGTCTTTATCTACGATTGTTGAGCAAGCAACTAATAATTTGCTTGATAAAATCAAGATATATGAATTAAAAATTTTATCTTAATTTTGCTCAATTCCAACTTCAAAAAGCTATTAATATTGCTTGTGAAACGTTGTTACAATTAAACATACAAATATCTCGGTCGGCTATTAATATCAGTAAAGTAGAAAATAGAATTAAGCAAGAGCAGCAAAATGTAAAATTTATTCTAAAAGAAAAAAATATTGAAGATTTAACTGATTTACCTATAATGGATGACCCTGATAAATTAGGGATTATACTAATATTACAGACTGTGATGAGTGCTACATGGACAACAAATTTTCCTTTATTCATCGAAATAACTTTAATTCAGCTTAATCTTTGTATTAAATATAATAATCCGCCTCAAGCTCCTGGTATTTATAGTTGTTATGGAATGCTACTATGTGGAATAATCAACGATATTGATTCTGGATATAAATTTGGCAAAATAGCTCTTAAATTATTAGAGAAATCCGTTAGCCGCAAATCAGAATGTTTAGTTATGCACTCTTATTATGCCTTTATATGGCACTGGAAAGAGTTGATAAATAAGCAAGCAGCAAAAGATCAATTACTAAATACTATAAAACAAGGTATAGATACAGGCAATAATGAATATGTTTGCTATATTGCTATGGACTATTGCTTGATAAGTTTTTTTGGAGGATGTAATTTACAACAGGTTGAAAAAGATTATATAAAATATAAGAAATTAATTAAAAAACTTAATCAAGAATATTCTAGAAATTATATAGAGGTGTGCCAAAATATTGTAGTAAATTTAACAAAAGAACAAAATAAAGATTTTTTATTAATTGGAGATTCTCAGATTTCAGAAAATCAAGCTGTCGAAAAATATCTGGATGAAAAAAATAACTGGCTCTTATTTATTTACTATTTTGGTAAAACTTTTATATTTTATTTATTTAAAGATTATATTCAAGCTACGGCTAATGGCATCAGAAACCAAAAATATATAAAAGACTGTAGTGGATTTTTAGTAAATCCTCAATATATTTTTTATTCTTCTCTCTCTTTTATTGCTTATTCTCATGCTTGTGACATAAAGCAACAAAAAGAATTAGTTGAGCAAGTAGAAAAAAACCAGGAGCATATGAAAAACTGGGCTAAACACTGTCCAGAAAATTTTCAACACAAATATGATTTAGTCGCTGCTGAAAAAGCACGAATTTTAAAACAGAATTGGCAAGCCGAAGAATTATATGAACGCGCTATTCAAGGTGCGAAAAAATATGAATTTATTCATGAAGAGGCACTAGCTTATGAACGAGCAGCAGAATTTTACTTGAATATTGGTAGGGAAGAAATTGGTCAGTTATATCTGAGAAATGCACACCATTGTTACACTCGCTGGGGAGCTAAAGCCAAAGTCAAGCAATTAGAAGACGAATATCCGCAATATTTTATCGTAACTACAAACCAAGGGATAGCTAAAACATTTAGCCTAACTATCTCTACAACGGGAAGTGATGGGGAATTCCTTGATTTAACAACGGTTATTAAAGCATCTCAAGCCCTAGCCGAAGAAATTATTCTAGATAAGTTGTTGGCAAAGTTAATGAAAATCATGATTGAGAATGCAGGCGCACAAAAAGGCTTTCTGCTGCTACATTCTCAGAATCAGTGGGTGATTGAAGCGATCGCCACAACAACCGACACTCAAATACAATCTATATCAGTAAATTCACCCGATAACTCCACCCAAACACCCTTAGTTCCATCTGCTATCATTAACTACGTCGCCCGCACCCAGGAAAATGTGGTGCTTGATGATGCTACCCAAGACGGACAATTTACCCGCGATCGCTACATTATCGCTACCCAACCTAAATCAATTCTCTGCACTCCCCTCCTCAATCAAGGGAAATTAAGCGGCATCGTCTATTTAGAAAATAATCTGGTAACTGGGGCGTTCACACCAGATCGTGTCCAAGTCTTAAATATCCTCTCTAGCCAAGCTGCTATCTCAATTGAAAATTCTCGCCTCTACGCCACACTCGAAGAAAAAGTAAAAGAACGTACCGAAGAACTATCACAAACTCTAGAAATTCTCAAAGCCACTCAAGCCAAATTAGAATTTGAAAATGCTCTACTCAAAAGTGCGGAACAAGCCTCAACCTATGATTATCAGGTAGGCGGTAGTTTGCCAATTGATGCGCCAACCTATGTAGTGCGACAGGCAGACCGTTATCTCTACAAAGCATTGAAAAGTGGCGAATTTTGTCATATCTTAAATACCCGACAAATGGGTAAATCAAGCCTGATGGTGCGGATGATGCACCACTTACAGCAAGAGGGTCTTTGCTGTGTTGCCATCGACATGACCAGAATTGGTAACGAAAACATCACTCCAGAGCAATGGTATAAGGGATTAGCTGTGGAACTGTGGCAAAGTTTTGATCTGCTAGACAAGGTGAACTTAAAAGCTTGGTGGCAAGAGAGACTGGATATTTCTGCTGTACACCGATTGAGTAGATTTATTGAAGAGGTTTTGTTAGGCGAAGTTAGATTAGCGGATAATACTCTTCCGCCTAAGATTGTCATCTTTTTCGATGAAATTGATAGTATTTTAGGTTTAGATTTTTCAGTTAATGATTTCTTTGCCCTAATTCGCTCCTGCTACAATCAGCGCAATATTAATCCAGAGTATCAGCGATTGTGTTTTGCTTTATTTGGAGTTGCTACTCCTAGTGATTTAATCACTGATTACCGTAAAACACCTTTTAATATTGGTCAAGCAATTCAACTACATGGCTTCCAAATGCACGAAGCGCAACCTCTCCTGCAAGGATTGGCAGATAAAGTGAGCAACCCGCAAGCAGTGCTGCAAGAAGTCTTATTCTGGACTAATGGTCAACCGTTTTTAACTCAAAAGATTTGCCAGATGATCCGTAGTTTATCACCTTCTGTCCCTGAAAAAAGAGAAAAGGCATGGATTGAGAATTTTATCCGTACAAATATTATTGACAATTGGGAAGGACAAGACGAACCAGAGCATTTTCGGACAATTCGCGATCGCATCCTCAAAGGTGAACGGCAAGCTAGTACAATGCTAGAACTGTATCGACAAGTTTTAGAGTTAGGACAAGTGATGGCAGATGATAGCCAAGATGAAAGAGAATTGATATTATCAGGGCTATTGATTAAGCAAGCAGGTTATTTAAAAACCCACAACCGGATTTATGAATTAATTTTTAACAATACTTGGATTGCAGGTAATAGATAATGAATTTATAGATAGAATTTCCATTTTAATCGTCATGCTTTTTAACTTAGATGAGGCAATTAAAGTCGCTAACCAAGCAGTCATGACAAAATTTTTAAGAAAGTTAAGTGATATTGAAATAATCGTCCTTAAAGGGGCTTGGGAAAGAGAAGAATACGATCATATTGCAGCCAAAAACCAGTACGCAACAAGTTATATTAGTCAAGATGTTGCACCAAAATTGTGGAAATTACTGACAGATTCTCTAGGAGAAAAAGTCAAAAAAAGTAATTTTAAGGAAGCATTGAAACGGAGTTGGGAAAAGCGAACTACATCGGAATATTACTTATCAAGCAAAGAATCAATGATTGCTAACGGCAAACAGCGTAACACCAAGTTTGTGGAAACCGCCTCTGCTCTAAATGTAACCCAAAATGAACAAAGTTTTGCAGATTCGCAATTGTATGTAGATCGCTATTCCCTGGAATCGCTATGCTATGAAAGCCTATTGCAACCTGGTTCTCTCATCCGGATTAAAGCACCTAAACTCATGGGTAAAACATCCTTAATGGAACGGGTGTTGGCTAAACTAGCAAAGCAGGATTATCGCACAGTCAGTTTAAGCTTGGAGATGGCAGATAGAAAAATTCACTGCACCAACCTGAATAAATTTTTGCGTTGGTTTTGTCTCAATCTCAGTCGAGAACTGCACTTACCCAGTCAGATAGATGAGTATTGGGATGAAGAGGGTATGGGTGCTAAAGTCAGCTGCACAACCTATTTAGAGGAATATCTCTTAGCTGATGCTGACACTCCCCTAATTCTCTGCCTAGATGATCTAGACGTGCTTTTCCCTTATCCTGAAGTTTACGAAGACTTTTTTGGGTTGTTGCGTTCTTGGTATGAAAAAGCCAGAAGCCGCCAAAACTGGAAAAAACTGCGATTAGTTATCGCCCACGCCACTGATGTTTATATCCGCCTGAATATTAATCAGTCGCCTTTTAATGTAGGATTACCCATTGAGTTACCAGAATTAACTAGAGAGGAAGTTCAGGTATTTGCCCGACAATATGGATTAGCAGGAGATTCGTATTTAGTAGACTCCTTAATGCAATTGGTAGGCGGTCATCCTTACCTGTTACAAATGGCATTTTCTCACCTCAAAAGTTATCCTGATGTGACCCTTGAGCAATTGTTAGTAGAAGCCATAACAGATGCAGGAATTTATCGCCATCATTTAAGAGACTATTGGTTGAGTTTGCAACAAGAACCAAAACTGATGGCAGCATTCCAAACGGTAATTACTTCTACAAAACCTGTGCGATTGGAAACAACATCAACTTATCAATTGCAGAGTATGGGATTAGTAAAGCTTGCGGGTAATGAAGTAGAACCACGCTGTCATTTGTATCGTAATTATTTTAGTGATGTTATTAAGGCTCAGGTGAATATAAATGTTTGAACTCCCCTGCCTAACCAAGTTTGCCTACGGCACGCTGCGCGAACGCTTCCGCTCACTTGCTTGAAAAAGCAGGAGATTCTTGATTCAACGAGTCCACTTGAATACTGATACAAACTATCCCCCATACCACTAACTTTTATAGTGGACTGAATATTAAAACATCGAACATTTCGATAGTGGGATGGGATGGAGGATTAAGGACAGTCTGGGACGAGGGAGAAGTTGTAACACTGTATGTGAGAGTGTAATAAGCAGCTTTGGCAAATCTTGCAGTTCCTAAATTTATATTAAAACTACCTACTTTCAACTCACCAATCAAGTCATAAATATCTAAAGATGATGGGTTGTCTTCATCCCATAGCTTGACTGTAGCATTATGATTGAACTCATATGACTTGCCTAATAACCAGGTGTCTCCCTGCTTCATATTATTCCTGAGTTGAACACGCTGGTTTCCGTCAGTGAAGACTTCTAAAAGAGTTTTGTCACCGCCGAAATAGTATTCGGTTTTATCACATCTGAGGGTATGGAGAATAATTTTACGAGCCATACAGATATAACTCCTTAAACGCGATAAATGAAGCTTCGCCAACCGTCAAAATTAGGTTTGACAGACCAGTAGGATTATTTACCTTCTGGGACTTGCGACAGTTGGGGTCTAAATCCCCGACGGTATCCCTTCCCGGAGCAATCACCAAAATGGCTTTAATTTTGGATTTAAATATTGTTAGTTATGGACTAAATAATATCTTTCTAGTATGCTTGAATTTTTCAATTAATATTTAAGTTAAAATCAGGACTTTTAAAACTCAGTTAAATTCAGTTAATTTTAGTTAAATTCAGCTACTTCATTGAGGTGCGGGTATGCAATGGCACGAAATCATGTGAGAATTAACACTGAAGAAGCTTTTAAGCGTGTCACCAAATATCAATGTTTGCCAAATTCAACGCTACCTATCGATATCAGCCAGGTGGTAGTCTCCCGCCTGATGCTCCTACTTATGTAGTGCGACAGGCTGACACAGAGCTTTACGAAGGATTATTAGCTCTTGAGTATTGTTATGTCCTCAACGCTAGGCAGATGGGGAAGTCTAGCTTACGAGTCAGGACTATGGATAAGTTGCAAACTCAAGGTATTGCTTGTGCTGAAATCGAATTAAGTGGGATTGGTAGCCAGCAAATTACAGCCTCCCAATGGTATGGCGGGATTATTCAGGAATTGGTAAGCGGTTTTAAACTAAAAATACATCGGCGCAGTTGGTTAAAAGAACGGGATGATTTATCTCCTGTCCAGTGCTTAAATGAATTCATTGAAACGGTCTTGCTGAACCAGATTCAGGAGAAGATTATCATCTTTATTGATGAAATTGATAATGTGCTGGGTTTGAAGTTTCCCACCGACGAATTTTTTGCCTTGATTCGCCATTGTTATGAAAGCCGAGCGGTAAAACCAGCCTACAGACGGCTATCTTTTGCTTTGTTGGGAGTAGCTTCACCTTCAGATTTGATTCAAAACAAACATTATTCTACGCCCTTTAATATTGGCCGAGCAATTGAACTACAAGGATTCCAAATCAAAGATAGCGAACCTTTAATAAAGGGATTAATTGGGAAAATTAGTTACCCAGAAGCTGTCTTAAAAGAGGTTTTATATTGGACTAATGGACAGCCATTTCTCACTCAAAAACTGTGTTGGTTAATTGTCAATCACTGCAATAAAAACACAGAATTTTCTCCTCCTCAAGAGGGTGAAATAGCACAGTGGGTTGAGCAAATTGTCCAGAGTCAAATCATCAATAATTGGGAGACTCAGGACGAACCAGAGCATTTAAGAACAATTCGCGATCGCCTACTTCGCAATACTCCCAAAACTATCCAATTATTGCAATTATATCAACAGATTCTACAACAGGGAAAAATCCGCTTTGAGAAATCACCTGAGTACCTAGAATTGTTCTTGTCGGGACTTGTTGCGCAACACCAAGGACATTTAACAGTTAAGAACCCCATCTATGATAAAATTTTTAATCTGGTTTGGGTAAATCAAAAGCTAGCACTGCAAATTGCTAATTCGGTCACTTCTCCCTGTTATCCAAGTGGTGCAATTCCTCTAGAATCTCCATTTTACATAGAACGAGCTGCGCTGGAAACTCAAGTTTACGCAGAAATTAGAAAACCTGGTGCTTTAGTCCGCACTAAAGCACCTAGAGAAATGGGTAAAACTTCTTTATTACTAAGAACCTTGGATTATGCTACTCGTCAAGGCTACCGCACTGTTAGCTTAAATCTAGAACAAATTGACGACGTAATTTTGAATGATTTGAATCGATTTTTGCGTTGGCTGTGTGCCAATATCACTCGTCAATTAAAACTTGAACTGAAACTAGACGATTATTGGGATGAAGATATCGGTAGCAAAATTAGTTGTTCCCTCTATTTCCGCAATCATATATTAAAGCAAATTGATACTCCTCTAGTTTTATCCTTAGATGAAGTCCAATATCTCTTTGAACATCCTTTGGTAGCAAAAGATGTTTTACCTCTATTTCGTTCGTGGTATGAGGAAGCTAAGAGAGAACCCATCTGGCAAAAGCTACGGCTGATTATTGTTCACTCTACGGAGATTTATGTACCTCTCCAGTTAAAGCAATCTCCATTTAATGTAGGTTTACCAATAGAGTTAAGCAGTTTTAGTCTAGAGCAGATTCAGGAGTTAGCTCAACGCTATGGACTCAACTGGACTGAGGGACAGGAAGCTACAGAACTGATGGCGATGGTAGAAGGACATCCAGCATTAGTACATACGGCTATATATCATCTTAGTCGCGGGGACATTACCTTTACTCAATTCCTCGATACAGCAGCTACATCAACCGGAATTTATTCACATCACTTGCAGCGTCATCAAGTAACATTACAAGAACAACCTGAATTAGCAAAAGCATTAGATACAGTCATCAATGCTCAAGAACCGATATCTTTGGATGCAATCATGACTTATAAACTCAGTAGCATGGGACTGATCAAACAGTTAAGAGATAAAGTAATCCCCAGTTGTGAATTATATCGGCAATATTTTATATCCAGACACCACAAACAATAGAGGAAATAGACAGAAATTTTTCATTTTTTTCTAGACTGGCAAAGCTTGACGCACTTCTACGGGTTCACCAGTCAAGCTAAAAGCGCGAACTTCGGTGATTTTCACCTTTACTAATTGCCCTTTTAGTTGATTAATATCGCCAGTGAAGAAGGTGAGACGATTACCTCGGATGCGTCCCATGACCTGGGTTTTATCTTTGAGATTTTGGTCTTCTACCAAGACTTCCTCAATGCGTCCCATGTAACGCTGCGATCGCTCGGCTGCTTTGACGTTCACTAAATGGTTTAATCTTTGTAGGCGATCGCTTTTCACTTCTTCACTCAGTTGATTGTCCCACAATGCGGCTGGTGTGCCTGGGCGAGGGGAATAGGCGGCGGTGTTCAACAGATCAAAACCGATATCTTCTACCAATTTCAAGGTATTTTCAAACTGTGCTTCTGTTTCCCCAGGGAAACCAACAATGGCATCGGCACTAATTGACGCATCTGGCATATATCGGCGAATGGTGTCAATAATGCGGCGGTATTTTTCGTGAGTGTAACCCCGCGCCATCACTTTTAATAGTTCGTTATCTCCAGACTGGAAAGGAATATGGAAGTGTTCACAGACTTTAGGCAATTCTGCACAAGCTTTAATGAGTCTCTCCGTAAAATAACGGGGGTGACTGGTAGCAAATCTGAGGCGTTCAACTCCCGGCACATCATGGACGTAATACAATAAATCTGTAAAGTTGTGCAGGTGTCGCCCTTCTAGTGTTGCTCCCGGTAAATCTCGCCCGTAAGCATCAATATTTTGACCAAGGAGGGTAATTTCTTTATATCCTTGCTGTCCCAATTCTGCCATTTCGGTGCGGATAGCTTCCGGTGTGCGGGATTGTTCCACACCGCGCACATTGGGTACTACACAATAAGTGCAGCGTTCATTGCAGCCGTAAATCACATTTACCCAAGCTGTCACAGTGCTATCCCGCCGCGCTTGGGTGATATCTTCCATAATGTGGACGGCTTCAGTTGCCACAACTTGATTACCTGCAAACACCGACTCTAGTAAATCTTGCAGACGGTTGGCGTGTTGAGGCCCCATGACTAAATCTAATTCCGGTACTCGCCGTAATAGTGCTTCGCCTTCTTGTTGAGCAACGCAACCAGCAACGACTAAAGTTAAGTCTGGCTGCTCATGTTTGCGCTTGGCTTGTCTACCGAGGTAAGAATAGACTTTCTGCTCGGCATTATCCCGAATGGTGCAAGTATTGTAGAGAATCACATTGGCATTGTTGGGATCTTCGACAAACTCAAAACCCATGTCTTCTAATATGCCAGCCATGCGTTCTGAGTCGGCTTTATTCATTTGGCAACCGAAGGTAGTAATGTGATAGCGGCGTTTAGCAGTGGTCATGGGTAATTGCTGAGTGAGCGTGATGTTAAATATGCTTTATTTTCTTCTCTATTCTATTATGATTCAAAATTTAAAATGAATTTAGATAATTCATGTCTTTAGTTAGAGCTAAGAACATAACTGCCGACAGTAGAAAAAAATATCAATGTATCTCAATATATGGTATTACGACAAAAAATTATAAAATGCCTAATACTTCTATTGATCAAGAACAACATCTCCAGTTCAAGTGGAGCATTCCACTTCCTTCAGAACAGTACCTAAATTATCGAATCGTCATCTATTTTTTCAGTGACGGGCTATGGATACCAATTAAGTATTGTCAATTATCTAAAGCAATTGAAATTTATCGCAGGGCAGCATTTGAAACTGCTAAAGAACTTTTAGTGTTTCCTGTCGATTTAGACCCTAATATTTTTTGAGATAACCGAGATTCCGCACTACGTACTGCTACGCCAATGTCCACCCCATCTCTAATCTGATTAAAATCAAATTAGTTGGAGTAGTTCACGCTGGTTTCCAAGTGCCGTGGAAACTGTGGGGGATAACGCTGGGTAATTCAAGTTTGCAGACTGGTTCTTCGTCTAGGCGATCGCTATCATATACCCAAACTTCGCTACGGTGAGAATTGCCATCATATACCACTGTTAACAGCCAATCTTGGGCGAGAATGGGTTCTGAAGGGTAGAAATTTTCGCCTGGGTTGGCTTCAGTGAGAGTTTGGGTCTTGTGGTCGAAGCAGGCGATCGCGTTTAATATTTCTTGGCTGATATCTGTACCTGGTCGAGATATGGACATATAGGTGTAACGTGAAGCTTGTCCTACATTGGGTTTTGGTACAAGGGGAAATTCACAAGTGCGGTCTAATAATGTTTCAATTGCTATGACTCTACCTGTTTGGGGTTGCAGTTGTACTCGCGTTAATGTGGTTTCAGCCAGCGTATGAGTTTCACCTGCAGCTACCTCCCTGAGATATTGGTTAGTTTGAAAGTCTTGATAACGGGCAAAATCTATAATGACAGTGCCACTAGCATCAACGTAACCGTTAGCAAAATGCCATTGATACCAAGGTTCTGTTTTACCACGACTGACTAAAGTTAATGTCTCTCGGTCAAATACCAAAATCTCCGTACCTGATTCGGGTTGCCATTTCATCGAGTCGCTGTAAGTCTTGAACCCGAAAAGCACAGGAAAAATATTTATCTGCACTGGTGGCGCAAAAAAGATGAGATATTGCCCAGCTAAGACAAAATCATGAATTACTGGAAACCCTTCTAATGTAAACTTGGCTTTTTGCAGAATCTTGCCAGTAAAGTCACTCTTATAAATATTCAGAATGGCATTGATGCTGGGAGTAACGCCAAAGTTAAAAATTTCCCCTGTGTGGGGGTCAACTTTGGGATGAGCTGAATAGGGTACACCTTGATCTAGACCGCCTAAATTATCTAAACCTTGAGTTTCTAAAGTTTCGAGGTTTAGGGCATGAGGGTTATTACCTTCCCACAATGCTAAGAGTTTATCAGGTAACGCTAACACTGAGGTATTAGCAGCGTTTTTTACCGGTCTGCGCCATTGATTCCAAATCGCACCGGGTGCAGTCATGCCATAATTGCCATACAAGAATTTCCCTGCTGCGGTTTCTGCTTGATAGCCAGTAGTCTGCACGTAGCGATAAACTGCACTAGCACCAGCATCGGTAAAATTAACAGCGAGAATTGCCCCATCACCATCAAACCAGTGTCCAACGCGGACACCACCTCGTTCTAGTCTGGCTGCACCATTGCGGTAGAGTGTACCACGCAAGCGATCGGGTATTTTACCGGAGATAATTGGTAGTTGCGTCAGGGGAAATTCTTTGGCTGGTTCTGTAATTGCACCTGCCCAAGCTTTTTTAGTTGACTTTTTATCAATCGTCTGCATCTATACTATTTCCTAATTATCATTTCTTCCCAAAAAGTTTGTAAAGATGTTGTCTAAGCGTCAACAGACAAAAGCTTTATAGGGATATGTACCCGAAAAATCTGAAAATCATTGTCAGTGGTGAGGATGCTGTAGCTTCGACGATGGGCAACTGCACAAATCAAAAAATCAGTATTTGAACCCTGGATACCATTACTGCGGCAGGTATTGAAAAACTCTGCGGCGAGTTCGTAGTCTTCAGGTATGAGTTCTAAATCGGGGAAAGCTCGGAGGTAATCCCGCAGACGGGTAAACTGTTCAAAACTGCGGATTCCAGAAAGAATTTCTTGGCGAATCCCGCCTAGCAAGGCAACCTGGTCATCAATGATTAAATTTTGCAATAGTGTGATGGCAGGGGAAGAATCAGGTGGCGTTCTTCGACGCAGAGCCAATGACCAAACAGAAGTATCAACAATAACACTCATGTTTGGTGACGTTGTTGCTTGTAGTCATAGCTTCCATCATAATCGATAGTGCCAAAGAGGTCTAATACTTTGAGCCGCTTACGACGTTGAATATATTCGCGAAGTGCTGTTTCCACCAGAGAATCAAGATTCGCCTGGTCGTCAAGTGCTAATGCCTCTTGCAGTAAGGCTTCGTTTATGTTGAGTGGTGTAGCCACAATCAATTCTGATCCAACAACTTATTAAATAGATGGTAGCGCACTCTCTCTTTTTTCCTGCTTTCAAAAGTCAGGAGCGATCGAATACTCAACTGAGAAACGCTATAAATTAGGATAATTTTTTTAATCGCATATAAGCCACACCCAGAATCATGCCTGCTAACTGCATCCAGTAGGCCAGAGTAGGTTGATTTACACCCGATGGAGGAATATTTAAACTACCAATACCATAGAATAACTGTTGAATAAACCACCAAAATAAATAAAAATAAGCGGGTAATTGCATTGGGATATAGACAAAAATCAGAGGTAAAACACTATCTATTTTGGCTTGAGGAAATCTGATGACATAAGCCCCTAAAATAGCTGAGATCGCTCCATTTGCCCCAATCAGTGGTACTCTTAAACTCGGCTCTACTAAAATCTGTACTAACCCTGTTAAAATACCTGTAATTAAATAAAATGCTAAATAGCGACCATGCCCTAAGATATTTTCTAGAGATTTGCCAAAAACCCACAAAAATAGCATATTGCCCAAAATTTGGCTAAAACTACCGTGTAGAAAAATAGCAAATACCAGAGAAAATAAACTTCCCCCCACCACAACCCAAGCCGCCGGATTGATAAAGATAGCATTATTTAAAGCAGTAGTAATTTGTCCTGGAACTAAACCAAAATTCTTAATAAAATTACCTAATTCACCATTATTCTCTAATTTAATTTCCCACAAAAACATCAAAACATTAATACCAATCAACCAATAGTTGACAATCGGTTTTTTGTAAGTGCGTAAGTTATCACTAATAGGAATCATTAGGATTAGTTATTAGTCATTATTTTTATTCTTGTCCCCAGTCCCCAGTCCCCAGTCCCCTAAACCTATGGCAAGATTGGAATCAGGTTGCAATGCACTCAATTAGGTACACTGGATGCTGGGAAATACACTTGTTGGACGATACCAGATTATTAACCACTTGGGAGGAGGGGGATTTGGTGAAACTTTTGTGGCTTCTGATACCCATTTGCCTGGTTCGCCTAAGTGTGTTGTCAAAAAGCTCCAACCCCAATCTAAAGATACAAATACTTTAGAGATTGCGCGGCGGTTATTTGATACGGAAGCTCAGGTATTATATAAATTAGGTACGCACGATCGCATTCCTCAACTTTTGGCTTACTTTGAGGAAAATGCTGAATTTTATCTGGTACAGGAACTTGTCCCCGGTTATAACCTCAGTCAAGAAATCACGCCGGGAAAAACTTACTCCCAAGGGGAAGTCACAAAACTGTTACAGGAAATTCTCATCATCCTGGAATTTGTCCATCAGCAAAATGTGATTCACCGTGATGTTAATCCGCGTAATATTCTGCGGCGTGAGGATGGTAATTTAGTTTTGATTGATTTTGGAGCAGTTAAACAAATCACAACCCAGATAATTAATACCGTCGGTCAACCTAAATCTACTGTGGTGATTGGTACACCCGGTTATATACCAGGTGAACAAGCACAAGGAAACCCCAAATTTAGCAGTGATATTTATGCGGTGGGGATAATTGCTATTCAAGCACTGACTGGTTTATCGGCTAGCCAAATAGAACAAGATAGCGAAACTAATGAAATTATCTGGCGTAATCATGTGACAGTTTCGCCAGAATTTGCTGATTTTATCGACAAAATGGTTCGTTATGATTTCCGTCAACGTTATTCTACAGCTACCGCCGCCTTAGCTGCATTAACAGAATTAACTCAACCGTCATTGCCTCCTCAAGCTGTAACGCCAACTTTAGCACCCAAAAAAGTTAAATTTCTGCAAAATAAGCAAGGTATATTACTCAAGATTTTATTAGCAATCTTATTAATGAGTGTAACTGGTGTGGCGGCAGTATTTATTATTAATAGTGTCAATACTAATAATGCTACAGAATTATCTAATAAAGGTAATACATTTTTTGATTTACAACGCTATGAAGATGCACTAGTAGCTTACCAAAAAGCTGTAAAGATTAGACCAGATTTCCCTCAAGCTTGGCAGGGAAAAGCTAAAACTTTCACACAATTGCAGCAATATCAAGCAGCATTAACAGCGTATGATAAAGCAATTCAACTCCAGCCAGATTATCTAGAAGCTTGGACTGGTAGAGGTTTAGTTTTGCAAAAATTACAGAGATATCAAGAAGCGATCGCCTCTTTTGACAAAGCTTTAAAACTTAAGAATGACTCCCCAGAAATTTGGAATAATAAAGGCGAAGCTTTCAGTCAATTAAAACAGTATGACAATGCAATCAAGGCTTATAATCAAGCTCTATTGCTAAAACCGGATGATTATATAGCTTTATATAATAAGGGGTTGATATTACAAAATTTAAAACAATATGAGGAAGCGATCGCAGCTTATAAAAAAGCTGTGGAAATCCAACCAAATTCTGTAGGAACATGGTATAATTTAGGTAATTCACTAGTCAATTTAAAACGCTATGAAGATGCTATCAAAGCTTACAATCAAGCAGTAAAATACAATACCAATTATTACGCCGCCTGGTTATCAAAAGGGAATATTTTAATTATTCTGCGCCGTTATCCAGAAGCGATTGAGGCATTTAATCAAGTCCTGAAAGGTAATTCTAATAACTATCAAGCGTGGTATGGTAAGGGTTGGTCACTACACCAAAACCAAAATTATGCAGAAGCCGTAGAAGCTTATAATCAAGCTGCCAAAATTCAGCCAAAGAATTATCAGGTTTGGTATAGTTTGGGCAATTCTCAATACAATTTACAACAATACGAAAACGCGATCGCTTCCTATAGTCAAGCAGTACGCCATAAACCAAATCACTACGAAAGTTGGTACAGCCGAGGTAATACGTTGTTTAATCTGCAACGTTACAAAGAGGCGATCGCGTCTTATGATCAAGCTATTAAACACAAGCCCAATGATCAGCCTGCAATCAATGCACGGAATGAAGCGCACGTACAATTAGACGCAACAACGCCTCAGCCTATAACTTTACCCACTATGCCTAATGCTGAGTTTACTATACCTGCATCCGAAAATTGATCTGGAATTTTGAATGCAAAAAAGGTCAACCAATTTTGGATTTTGAATTTTAGATTTTAGATTGACTGCACCCATAAAGGGATGCAACTTGGGGATTTTAGATTGACTATTTGAGATTTGTTCCGCCCACAATTGGGCGTGGCTTGTACCAAAAACAATCCAAAATCCAAAATTTAAAATCTAAAATTCGGAGGGTCAACTTTTGGGTAGTGGTAGTCTAAATGTAAAAGTTGCCCCCTGTCCTTCACCGGGACTTTCGGCTTTAACTGTACCACCGTGTAGTTCGACAAAATGGCGGACAATTGCTAGTCCAAGCCCCAATCCCCCCTCGGCTCTAGTAGTCTTAGAATCGGCTTGGCGAAAGTATTCAAAGACATGGGGTAAAAATTCAGGTGTAATGCCTTTACCTGTATCAATCACCTGAATTTGGGCTTCTACTCCCACCTGTTCTAACCGCACCTCTACCCGTCCGCTTGGGGGTGTGAATTTAACTGCATTCGAGAGTAAATTCCAGAGTACCTGCTGTAGGCGATCGCCATCACCCATCACTTGACCGATATGATCATCTAGTGATGTGTGTATGTGAATTGATTTAGCATCTGCGGCTAAACGCACTGTTTCTAGTGCCGCTATAATTGTGCTTCGTAAATCCACTCTGCGAATATTGAGGTTGAGCTTACCCCGTAATATTCGCGACACATCCAGCAAATCATCAATTAATTGCGTTTGTAATTTAGCGTTGCGTTCAATTGTTTCTAAAGCTTGGGAGATAGTGGCTTCATTATATTTGCGGGTGCGGAGTAACTTAGCCCATCCCAAAATCGGATTGAGGGGAGTCCTGAGTTCATGGGAAAGGACAGTGAGGAATTCATCCTTGATGCGGTTGGCTGATTCAGCAGATGCACGGGCATTTTTTTCCGCTTCGTAAAGTTGAGCGCGGGCGATCGCTTGGGCGCATTGTTGTGCTAGCGTCAACATATATCTTTGGTCTTCGGCATTAAATATTTGCTCTGTCGCAAAGCTCAAAGCCAAAACCCCAATTGTATGCTGCTCAACTATCAGAGGAATACAAGCAAAGGCACAATTACCTGTGAGAGATGGCACATCAGCAATAATAGGGTATTGGCTAACGAAGGTGGCAATGTTTTCTAAAAAAATTGGCTCTCCAGTTCTAGCAGCTACCGCAATGGGAACATTAGCTGTGATGGGAAATCTAGACCAATTTTCTCTAACAGATGCAGGATAGCCTATGGCTTCTAATATCTTCAGGGATTTACCACCCTCCTCTAACAAAACAACAGAACCGCCTGAAGCACCCAAGGCGGCAATCCCTTGATTAACTACCACATCAGCCACTTGTTCGGGAGTGAGGGCTTCTGAAAAGGCCGCCGTGATACTTTGTAACCTAGCTGTGCGACTTGCAGCTATTTCTGCTGCTTGTTTTGCCTGTTGAGTTTTTTGGTAGAGTCTGGCATTATCAATGGCTATAGCAGCACGGCGGGCAATATCTTTGGCTAATTCTAAGTCTGGTGGTTGATAATATCGAATTGATTCGCCAATCACAAAAGAAATTACACCAAATAATTCCCCGTGTGAGTAGAAGGGAATCACCATCAAAGAACGCATTCTTAAACTTTGCAGCAGTTGCAAGTGCGTTTCATCTCTAGCCATCTCCACTAACAGAGAATCGGGAAATTCAGGATAAAAAACAGATTCTCCTTGTAGCAATATTTCGCGGAATGGATGTTTGCCCTCGCTACTAGCTGGATAGCGGCGTTGAATTTCTTCAAGGATTTGCAGCTTTTGGGGATCGGCAGAAGCGATCGCTACCCGTTTAATTGACCAGTCTGCTTGTAAAATGTCTACAGTACACCAGTCAGCTAGGATAGGCACTGCTAAGTTAGCGACGTTATTCAGTGTCACTTCATAATCTAAAGAAGCTGCTATTGTAGTGCTAGCTGCTACTAAAAAATTTTGTGTCGCTTGTGCTTTTTTCCGTTCATGAAGTGCAGCTTGCTTTTGGCTAATATCTTCGACAATCCCTAAAGCATATTGTATTTCTCCCTCATCATTCCCCACCGCCGATGAAGTCAGATTGACCCAAACAATAGAACCATCTTTACGGACGTATCGCTTTTCTAGAGAATAATTACTAATTTCCTGCGCCAACACTCGTTGAGCTTCATTCCAATCAGTTTCCAAGTCATCAGGATGGGTAATGTCCTCAAAGTTCATCTGGATTAACTCGTCATGACTATAACCAGTAAGTTTACATAGTGCCGGATTGACTTGCAGAAATTGACCATCTAAGCCGACAAGTGCTATACCTAAAGCTGCCTGGTTGAACATAGCCCGAAATCTGGCTTCGCTTTCTCTTAATGCTTGCTCAGTCTGCTTCTTTTGGGTAATATCCAGTCCAGTTACACCTACTCCCAACAATTGCCCATCTGGTAAACACACTGGATAGTAACTGACAAGCCCACAACGATAAACCCCAGATGGATAGGTTTCTCCCATTACTTCTTGATTCAGCAATGGTTCTTTAGTTTCCATAACTCTATATAGAATCGGCTCTATTTGATTAGCCCATTCTGATAATACTTCCCTAAAAGTATGTCCAATATGTTGGCTTTGCGGTACACCGTTGATTGTAGCCAATGCCTCATTAGCATAAACGTAGCGGAGTTCTGTGTCTAAAAAAGCCAAGGCTAAGGGTGAACTGGCTAGCCAAGCATTCAACAGTGCTAAGGATTCTTCTTTCTGTTGAATAGCTTGTTGCAACTTCTGATCCAATTTCGCTTTTTCTTGCTCTACTTGCTGTCGTTGAGTAATATTGACTGCTGCACAAGTAATTCCCTGAATCTGATTATTCACTTTTAGGGGTTCTACGAGCAAATCATAATACAAAACTTTCCCCTGCAATATTACACACACTTCTTCCCGCGCAGAAACACCACTTTCTAGAACTCTGCGCTTAATTGCCGTTAGTTGCTCTGCTATGGCAGGAGGAAATAACTCATAGTCAGACTTTCCCAATATGTCTTCAGTAGTTGCTTCACCTTGGGGATTATGAACCCACTGATAACACAAATTACTATCTTGCTGAAATACTACAATTTCTGAGCTACTTAATGCTAATCGAAACCGCTCCTCACTCACTTTGAGTTTATGTAAGTTCACCTCATCTCTGCGTTTAGCATCCTTTAATGCAACGCACAAAATAGTGAAGAGCAATCCTTGCAAAACAAACAAACCAAGTTTTACGGAATTAACGATATCCAAAGATGATTCATATTGGGGATGCAGAAAAAAATAATTGCTGAGTAAAGCTGATAAGCCGATTGCTAATAGTCCCGAATTCCCACCCCCATACCAAGCACTCAAGATCACAGCACTAAAAAATAGTATAAAAGGCGTGCCACTCATTTCTATCCAAGGATCTAGTATCAGCATTAACGCCAGTGCTAATGCAACTGTTAATACGGCAATGCCAAAGCGTGATAAAGAAGAACTAGCAATATACGGCATGAAAATTTAGGACAAACCAATACTGATTGCAGAAGCTTTACATAACCTAAGCTAGTTTGCACGTTTTTGTAATTTATCTCCAGATAGATTCTTAGATTAGATCAAAAGACCTCTTTAGTTAGATGAAACTTTCTCACCGACTTAATTTTTCATGATAAATATGTATTTTATAGTCAAAACTTATTTTTAATTTGCTAATGTATAAGAAAAGTTTCTAATAGTGAAGATTGTACTATTACCAACATAATAACTTGACATTTTCAGCGACAAAATAATATTTTTTGCAAAAATAATAATGCTTATTACAAAGTCTCTACACATCCAGAGATATGCTGATGATCACAATTCACTCAGCACTGATACCAATTTTTCAATATGTGCTGCATGATGGGTTGCCATTAAAGAGATTCTAATGCGACTTGTGGGGACTGTTGGCGGACGAATAGCAGGGGCAAAAATGCCGGATGCTTTGAGTTGCTGTCCTGCTTGCAGAGATTCTGTAGCACTAGGTAGCTGAAAACAGAGTATGGGTGAATTGGATGGTAGTAATGTTAGGTGGGATAATTGCTGTGTGAGTAATTGTTTTAAGTAGTCTACGTTTTGCCATAATTGAGTGCGGCGTTGCGGTTCTTGTTGGACTATTTTCACGGCGGCTAAGGCTGCGGCTGTGTCTGCGGGTGATAATCCAGTAGTGTAAATCCAACTGGGGGCGCGATTTCGCAAATAATCAATCAAGCTAGCACTTCCGGCTACATAACCGCCTAAACTTCCCAGTGCTTTACTCAAAGTGCCAATTTGAATTAATTGCCTACCACTACAGCCAAAATATTCTACGCAGCCAGCACCGGTTACACCCATTACCCCAGTTGCATGGGCTTCATCCACTAGCAGCATACAGCTAAACTCGTCAGCTAAATCTAAGAGTGTAGCTAAAGGACATAAATCCCCATCCATACTGAAGACAGTATCAGTCAAGATTAAGCAGCGACGGTAGTTTTGTCGTTGCTGAATTAACAGGGTTTTAAGTTGTGTAGCGTCACAGTGGGGGTATTCTATCACCGTTGCCCCACTGAGGACTGCACCATTTTTCAGGCTGGAATGATTGTATTGGTCAGATAATATTAAATCTCGCTTACCTACCAAAGCGGCGATCGCACCCAGATTAGCTAGATACCCAGAACTAAATACTAAGGCATCTTCAGTTTGTTTTACAGAGGCGATCGCTATTTCTAATTCCCTATGTAATTCTCTATGCCCACTGAGTAATCTAGAACCAGTGCTACCTGTCCCAAACTCCTGAATAGCTGCCACAGCCGCCTCTAGCAAGCGTTCATCCCCAGCCAACCCCAAATAGTCATTACTAGCAAAATTAATTACTTCCTGCCCATCTAAAACCACCGTTGCCCCTGGGAGACCAGAGATTGTGCGGACTGAACGATACCAGTCAGCGCGATGAATGGTTTCTAGAGAATTTTGTAACCAAGCATAGGGATTAATCAATTCAAAATTCAAAATTCTTGCATTAAATAACTATTGACTAACTTGCTCACTACTGCTGAGGTGAGCGATCGCTTGTCTAATCCAATCTTCTACATAGGCATCTTTTGGTAATCCAATATCTTCACTGACTACGTGTAAGGCGTGGCTGACTTCGTGGGCTGTGTATCCTAGGGCAAATAAAGTCATTTGCACTTCTTCTAGAATACCGGGGGCTGGCCCTTCGGTAGCGACGAAGAAGCCTGCTGATTTGCGCCACTCGATTAATTTGGCTTTCAATTCCAAACAAATGCGTTCAGCGATTTTCTTACCCACACCAGGGGCTTGAATGAGTATTTGGGTGTTAGCAGCAATGATAGCTTGGACTAAATCTGGTAATTCCAGAGTATCTAACAATGCGATCGCTGAGGCTGCACCTACACCACTCACAGTTAATAAGTGGCGAAATAAATCTCGTTCTGCTGGAGAGGCAAAACCGTACAGTAAAGGTACTTCTTCCCGAACTTGGTAATGGGTGAAGATTTGCACTAAATCGCCAGTTGTGGGTAGTTGTTTGGCTAACCGTTGGGGAACTTGCAAGTCATAACCCATCCCGTTGACTTCGAGAGTCAAAATCACTTTATTGCTGTTTTGGTTTTGGATACCGGCAACTATACCTTTGAGATAACTAATCATTATAGGAAACCAAAATACTGTAAACCTTCAAGAATTCCACCTGCACAAGTATCTTGTGCTAGGTAACGATGGTCTGCGGGATAATCGCTGTGCCATTCCAGTAACTCTGGCCGGGCGTTCCCAACTATGATTCCCCGTTCGTTGCCTACGGCAAATAAAGCAATATCATTACCTGAATCACCACAGACAACTGTTTGTTCTGCTGCAAATTTCCACTTTCGACGTAGAAACTGCATTGCCTGACCTTTATCGCTGCTACGCGGCACAATGTCAAGGTCAATACCGCTACTATAAATTAACTTTACATTTACTTCATATTTCTCTAACTCTGACTCAAGTAGTGGTATCACATTGGCGGCCACTTCTTGCTGGAGGAAAAAGCTAATTTTAAAGGGACGCTGTTCTGAGTCTGGTTGTGGTACTAACGCAGTAATTTTTTCGGTAATCGATAATACTAGTTCCCGATTCCAACCGACGGAGAGAATTTCTGACCAAGCTGCATCAGGAGTACCACTACCATCCAGATAAATCTCTGTACCTACGGATACAACTAAGCCATCCGGTTCTACAAGATTTTGTTCTTCTTGAAGTTCCTTGTACAAAACAGGCGATCGCCCAGTAGCATAGACTATCTTTGTTCCATATTCTCGGCGATGCTCCGTCAGCATTTGAGTCAGTTGTACCAGGGCTGAGTCATTACCTACAAATGTGTGATCCAAGTCGGTGACAAACAGAAATGGTTTCATTGCTTTCATGATGATTTACTCCAAGTGATATGGTTGCCAAAATACTGAAAAATTTCGTATTGGTTAAGAATATTCGTAAGTTTGGAAGCCAAGGACTTAGAAGGGTCTCCTGGCTTGGGGCGAGTGGCGTTTAAAGTAAGGAAACCCAACACTAATATCTATATCAGGTTGCTGAGATCCGTGTTGGATTTGCCTACGCCACGCTACGCGAACGCAAAGCCTCAACCCAAACTACTAGCGGGTCTAGTCTAATTTGTGGGGTTAAGTAATCAATGACCATGATGAATTTTTGGTTTTTCACCGGATTAACCCAATATTTTAAGCTTGCCGCGCTACATACGACTAAAGCAATATTTTAGCCTTGCCCGCTTCTACTGGCGTGACAAGGCTAAAATATTGCTTTAAATTTTTGAGAAAATACGATAGAAAATACTATAGAGTTTCGATAGGTAAAGGATTCCACACTTCCCCATACTTTTCTTTTAAACTTTGCCAAGCTTCCACTTGTCCTGGTTCATATTCTCCTGGTTTACCCCATTGTAAAAATGCACTCAAAGCAGGTTCTTGCTTTTCATCTAAAAAACGAATGGTGTAAGTTGTAAAATTACCTCTTTTTGCTGTACCCGTTTCAAACTTTACTTGGGTAATTTTGTCCATATTCAAATGAAATTCAAAGCCTTCAGTGTGCAGATTAGCATATTTACCTTTTGGTAATTCTGCATAAAATAGCTTTTCTATTTTTCCTCTTGCTTCTAACACAGCCGCACTGCTAGTAACAATTAACCGCAGTGTTCCCAATTTTTCACAAGCTTCTAAAAATTCTCTCAAAGTAGTCATAAATGAATCTTTATCCTTGGTTTATTTGCAGTTTTACTAATGACTAATAACCAATAAATATTGCCTATTTATCATGTTGTTCGTAAGCCGAGACAATACGCTGTACTAAAGGATGACGCACGACATCTTTTTGGGTAAATTCCGAAAAAGCGATACCTTCAACGTGCTTTAAAATTTGCAAAGCCACTGTTAAACCAGATTGTTGATTCATTGGTAAATCAGTTTGTGTGGTGTCGCCTGTAATCACCATCCGCGAACGGAAACCCAAACGAGTTAAAACCATTTTCATTTGGGCTGGGGTGGTATTTTGGGCTTCATCTACAATCACAAAAGCATGGTTTAAAGTCCGTCCCCGCATATAAGCTAGTGGAGCAACTTCAATGATTCCCCGTTCTATCAAATTAGCTACTTTTTCTTGATCGATGAATTCATAGATAGCATCATAAAGAGGACGGAGATAGGGGTTAATTTTCTGCTGCAAGTCTCCAGGTAAAAATCCCAGTCGTTCGCCAGCTTCTACCGCCGGACGGGTTAAGATGAGTTTTTCTACTTGGTTAGAGAGGAGTGCTTGCACTGCAATGACAACAGCCAAGTATGTCTTACCTGTTCCAGCCGGCCCCGTGCAGAAGGTGAGGTCATGCTTTCGTATATGTTCGATGTACTGGCGTTGTTTAAAGGTTTTGGCGCGAACTTCATCACCCCGACGAGTTTTTGCTAGGATATCTCGCTGTAATTCTTGCAATTCTCCTTGGCGGTGGGTCTCTAGGGCTTGGCGGGCTGTTAAAATATCGGCACTAGAAATATTATTGCCCTGAACCCAGATATTTTCTAGCGATCGCACTAATTGAGCAGCCAGGTCTTTTTGTGTGTCTGTACCAGAAATATGTAGTTCTTGCCCACGCAATACAAAGTTAGCACCTGTGTGCCGGGATAAGATTTTCAGATTTTCTTCTCTATCACCAGCTATGGCGATCGCACTCGGAATATTAGGCAGCTGAATGATTAAGGCATCTGCCATAGTTATTTTTTAATGGTGTGAGGGGCAATTTTTAACAACAATTAATTAATTTCCTGAGTTTTTTTATTCTCTCAAGATTATTTTTATCGTAAATTCAAGGGTTTAAGACCCCCTACATCTTATGTAGCACCAGTTTCAGTCGGGGTTTAAATCCCCATCTGTTCGCGTAGCGTGCCGTAGGCAAAATGTCTTTAATGCAAGAATTTTGAATTTTAACTGCTTCCCGGATTTTTTGGGAAGTTTCTGAGCGGAAGTAACTCCGACCGCTCAGGCTTCTGATTTATTTTTAACTTAGCGGGTGCGGGGTTTCACAACAGGTCTTGATAAGTTCTGTTGTTCTCGTGTTCGAGGAGTAGGCGATCGCTCTTGCTGGTCTTCTTCAAAAGACATCCCTTCCCGTCCTGGAGTGGTGTTGCCGTAGATATCCAGGTAAACTGATTGTTCAGACAGTCCTGCCGCAGCCGCAATTACTGTCCGAATAGCCTGAATATTCCGTCCACCTCGGCCAAAGACTTTCCCTTTGTCGGTACTGTCAAAGGCGATGCGAATCCAAACCCGCTTGAGGGCTTGAGAAATTTCACAATCAACACTTAGAGACTCTGGAGATTCTAAAAATGGCTGCATCAAAAACTTTACTAGCCCAACGTAGTTAGGGCTAGCTGTCGCTGCTGTGGGATTATGATTCGGTTGTAACACTGACCTGTTCAAAGACATTGGCTTTTTTTAAGATGCTACGGACGGTGTCAGTGGGTTGTGCGCCTTGTTGTAATCGCTTGATGATGCCGGGAACATTCAATCGGACTTCATCGGTTCTGGGGTTGTAGAATCCCAGTTCTTCTAAAGGACGACCATCGCGGCGAGAGAGATTATTCATAGCGACAATGCGGTAGCTCGCTTCCCGCTTTTTACCGTATCGCTTCAAGCGCAATTTGATCATGGTTGAAGAATTATTCTCCTGTTTGTGGATAATTTCAGGAAGCACCTATTTTGAATTCAGAACTTCCTAATACTGAAATGCTAATTTTAGCACTTGCCCAAGGTTTACCGCTATGAATCTAGAGAGAAAATTGGGGCATGGGGATATAAATTCAAAATTCAAAATAGCCTTCGGCAAGGCTTGCGCCTACAAAATTCAAAATTAAATACAGCCACCCACATTCGGGCAGCGTCGCGCAGTGAATAACCTCTGCCTCCTGTAACCTTTAACCTGTAACCTATAACCTGCCTCCTGCCTTACAAATTCCCAAACCCTTTTTTCTTCTTATCTTTGGGTTTTTTCTTCTTAGTGCCAGCACCACTATTGTAACCGCGCCAACCGGGGGCGGAGGGGCGATCGGTCATACCTCCACCACCACCAAACATTCCTGGCATTCCTGGCATTCCTGGCATTCCTGCCATTCCGGGGAAGCGACCTTGACCCATTTGTTGCATGAGCGATCGCATTTTTTGGAAATCGGCTACCAGTTTACTTACATCTGATTCTCTGTAGCCTGAACCACCGGCAATCCGCCGCCGTCTGCTGGGTGAACTTGCCAATAAATCAGGGTCGCGGCGTTCTTGGATGGTCATGGAGTTAATCATGGCTTCACAGCGTTTTAGCTGTGTTTCACCATGTTTGAGCTGATCATCTGAAAGTTTACCCATCCCTGGAATCATCTTCATGATCCCACCCAGAGATCCCATGTTCTTTAACAGGCGCAATTGCTTGACAAAATCTGTAAAGTCAAATTTAGCTGACAGGATTTTCTCCTGCATTTGTTCAGCATCAGCCAAATCAATTTCTTCCTGGGCTTTTTCTACCAAGGTGAGAACATCGCCCATACCAAGAATCCGAGAGGCCATGCGGTCTGGGTAAAAAGGCTGTAGGGCTTCGACTTTTTCACCCACACCCACAAATTTAATTGGCGCACCGGAAATTTGCCGCACTGACAAAGCCGCACCGCCACGGCTATCACCATCCATCTTGGTGAGGATTGCCCCAGTAATGCCGATTTGGTCATGGAAGGTGCGGGTTAGGTTAGCAGCTTCTTGACCCGTCATCGCATCCACTACTAACAGAGTTTCATGGGGTTGGACAGTAGCTTTGATCCGGGCTAATTCCGCCATCATGTCTTGGTCAATTTGCAGACGACCAGCCGTATCGATAATTACTGTGTTCACGCCTTCAGCCTTGGCGCGTTCAACACCTTGGCGGGCAATCTCTACGGGGTCTGCATCACTTCCCAGTTCAAAAACTGGTACGCCAATTTGTTTACCTAGGGTGATTAACTGGTCAATCGCGGCGGGACGATATACGTCTGTCGCTACTAACAAACAACTGCGTTCTAATTTTCTTAAATGTAGAGCTAACTTAGCAGTGGCTGTGGTTTTACCCGTACCTTGTAAACCAGCCATCAAAACTACAGTCGGCTGCTGTTCAACTTCTGCTAGGGGGACATTTTCTTCCCCCATCACCTGTACTAGTTCATCGTAAACAATTTTGATGAACTGCTGGTCAGGTCGCACACCGCTAATAACTTCAGCCCCCTGCGCCTTGGCTTCAACTTCGCTAATAAAATCTTTGACTACTTGGAGGTTGACATCTGCTTCCAACAGGGCGCGGCGCACTTCCCGCAAAGCATCTTGAATATTAGATTCAGAAATTTTATCTTGTCCGCGCAGTTTCTTCCAGGCGGATTCTAAACGGTCAGCTAATGCGTCAAACATATCTTAGTTACAGTTATTGAGCCAATGGGGATGTCCGAATCACTGATCAGTGCGATTCAGGAATTTTTAATTTTTAATGTGCTATTTACCAGCTTAGTAGTTTTTTCCCCGACTTGGAATGGGGGATTGGGGACAAATCAAGTCAAAAGTCAAAAGTCAAAATTAAATAACTAGAGATTGGGGAATGGAGAGAATAACTAATGACTATTGACCAAATCTTCTACAGCATTGGCTTGAGTTGGTAACTCAAGCGTTAAAACTTCGCTACTATCATCTGTAACTAAAACATCATCTTCAATGCGGATTCCTCGTACATCGGCGAATTGTGATAAACGTTCCCAATTAACGATATGCTGGTATTTTTCGCGATTTTTGGCATCATTTAAAATGGCTGGGACTTGATAAAATCCAGGTTCAATGGTGACTAACATACCTGGATAAAGGGGACGATTTAAACGTAGGTAGCCTAAGCCAAAGCGATCGCTCCTCTCTCTTCCTGCTTCATACCCGGCTAAATCCCCCAAATCTTCCATATCATGGACATCTAAACCCAGTAAATGCCCGATACCGTGGGGAAAAAACAGCGCATGGGCATCCATATCTACTAAATCTTGAGGATTACCCTGTAAAATACCTAAATTCACCAAACCTTGGGCGATGACTGTGGCTGCTAAAAGATGAATCTCCCGATACTCTACACCAGGGCTAATTGTAGCGATGCAAGCATCATGAGCCGCCAACACAATATCATAAACGTCCCGTTGCGTAGGTGAAAATTTACCAGAAACAGGCCAAGTCCGGGTGATATCAGCAGCCCAACCCATTGGAGTTTCCGCACCGACATCAGCTAAGAGTAAATCACCTGGTTGCAGAGGGTGGTGATATGCCTCGTTATGCAATACTTCGCCATGAACAGTAACAATGCTGTTGTAGGAGGTAGTCATATTATGGGCAATGATTACCCCTTCCATTGCGGCACGGACTTCTGCTTCTAGTTTGGCTTTGGGTGTGGCGGACATCCCGGCTTTGTGTGCCTCAACACTCACAGCAGCAGCTTTGCGTAACTCAATTAATGCGCCTGCATCGTGGGTAAGACGTAAAGTAGCGATCGCCTTTGCCAATTCTAGGTCTAATCCCTCAAGGTTAGAGGGTGAAGATATTTGTCTTTGCAGAATTTTTGACTGTACCAAGGTAGTCCGATAATTCTGCACGGGAATTGATGCCGCATCTTTACCCCGATGCTTCAATTCCGACATCGTTCTGGCAACATCCGCACCAATTTGCGCGGCGATTTCCTCCCGTTTGGGCATCTCGCCATGCCAAAGTGCGCTACTAGGTTCGGGATTGTCCATGAACAGTTCTAGCTTCCCAGCCTCTAGACGAATCGCTGCATTGGGTAAAGGCAAACCAGCAAAATATAGGAAATGACTGCTAGCACGAAATGGAAAGACATTGGCAGGAAAGTTGCGTGGGTTGCTGTGACCTGACCAGAGAATTACAGGAAAATCAATCAAACTGGCTAGTCGTTGCCGTCGATGCATTAGAGTCTCAGCCAGAGAACTAGAACTGTTGTGGATTACCATAAATCAAAACTCAAACAACCTCTAGTTTCTATCTTCTTGTTTTGTATTTTCTTCTTGCTCATCAGCCTCATCTTGCTCATCAGCCTCATCTTCCTCTTGATCTGTCTCGGTTGGTGATGGTTCAGACTCTATAGTTGGTCGTTCTATTTGAGGTGGAGATGCTTGTTGGTTAATATCGCAACTGACTAAACCGAATACAACTAACCCCATAAAAATAGTAGCAAAGATATTTTTGAAGATTTTTATTCCCCAGTTTTCTGCTTGATTGAACATAGTTTAATCATTCCTAAATACTACAAATTGAACTTTTGCTTTACTTTTAAACGCAGAGGGGAGGCAGCGCGTTGCGTGTGTCCTCCGTTGTAGCGACTGCCATTGCGCGACGGTTCATGCAGAGGCATTTGTGTTGTATTTTGAAAAAGTTGGAATACTCTGCCTTTTTTACCTTGTTCGTCCTCAAATTCTCTAGATTCTTCTTCTAGTTTTCCCTAGGCGATCGCTTTAATGTATGTACTCAAACATAATTAAACACACTATTTTCCTATCACCTATCACCTGTCCCCTGCCCCCTGTCACCTGCCACCTGTCCCCTGTCCCTTCTATTCACCTGACTACTTATGAAACAAATCATTACGCAGGTTGATGCGTTTACCGATAAACCCTTTGCAGGTAATCCCGCCGCCGTCTGTGTTTTAGCTACTCCCCAATCTGACGAGTGGATGCAGAATGTAGCCCAGGAGATGAATTTATCTGAGACGGCTTTTTTACTGAAGCAGGATGATGGTTTTAATCTGCGCTGGTTTACACCTACAGTAGAAGTGCCGCTTTGTGGTCATGCAACCTTAGCTAGTAGTCATGTGCTGTGGTCTGAGGGTCATTTATCACCAGATGAAACCGCACGTTTCTACACTAAAAGCGGTTTACTCATTGCCAAACGAAAAGATGAGTGGATTGAGTTAGATTTCCCGGTGACTCACTCACAAGCAACTATTGCACCTCCAGAACTCAGTGAGGCTTTAGGAGTATCGTTAAAATCAGTTGTACAGAATTACTTGGGTTACTTGGTAGAAGTTGAATCTGAAGATTTAGTCCGGCAGATGCAGCCAAATTTCCAGCAAATGAAAACCTTGCCTCTGGCTAATGTGATTGTGACGAGTCAGGCCAACTCTGATTCTCAGTACGATTTCGTTTCTCGTTTCTTTGCACCAGGCTTAGGGATTAACGAAGATCCAGTAACAGGTGCAGCCCATTGTTGCTTGGCTTCATTTTGGCGCGATCGCCTCAACAAAGATCAATTCTTAGCATATCAAGCATCAAGTCGCGGTGGAGTAGTAAAAGTGAGTTATGGGGGAGGCGACCGGGTTTTGCTATCAGGTCAAGCTATTACAGTCTTACGGGGAGAGTTAATTAGTTAATTAATGTAATGTGCAACTTATTTCATAAACCCCTCTCCATAGAGCGAAGCTCTTCTCGTAGAGTACCTCTCCCCTGCAAGGAGGAGCCACTGCGTTGGGCGGGTTTCCCGACTTGTAGCAAGTGGCGTTAGAGGCTTTGATTCCTGCTCCCCTTCCCTTGTAGGGAAGGGGTTGGGGGTTAGGTTTGAGACAAAGTTGCACACGGCGTTAATTAGTCATAAGTCATTAGTTTTTCTCTTCTATTCCCCTATTTCTTCATGAAAAAGTCAAAATATTAAAGGCAACTCATGTTGATCAATAAAAATGTCTGCTAAACAAACAGGTACTAAAAACCGCAGTCCGATGCAATATTCTGACTGGCCGATTGAACAGTTGCCGGGATTGAGTCAAGAAGAACAATCCCAACTACAAAACTGTGGAATTAAAACTACAGTTGGGCTAGTAAAACAGGGCAAAACTCTACAAGATAAGGTAGCTCTGGCGAATAAATTACAGGTTAACCTTCAATATGTAAATAAATGGGTAGCTTTGGCTGATTTAGCCAGAATTCCTAGTGTAGGAACGCAGTATTGTGGTTTATTACTACACTCAGGTGTTGCTTCTGTGGCACAGTTAGCGCAGACTCCAACTCACAGATTACATAAACAGATTTTACGCTTGCAGGTGGCAACCATGCAGCGACGGGATTTGTGTCCAGCAATTGAACAAGTCCAACAATGGAGTCAGCAAGCGAGAATGGTTGTGAGTGCTGAGTGATGAGTGCTGAGTGAGCTGAGTGATGAGTGCTGAGTGATGAGTGCTGAGTGCTGAGTGATGAGTGCTGAGTAATGAGTAATGAGTAATGAGTAATGAGTAATGAGTAATGAGTAATGAGTAATGAGTGGTGTTAAGCTTTATGTTTCAATCATCCCTGGATAGCAGTTAACTCCTATCCCTCACAACTTCCTCACATTTGTTAGCTAATGTTTCAAATGGAACTACTAAAGCGGAAGATACTGATTAAATTTACAGTTTTATGAAGTGTGCTGAGTAGGTCAATTGTTTACATCATAGAACTAAAAATTATGAAAAACTCTGTAATGGTGATTGGTTATGGTAACGACTTAAGAAGTGATGACGGTATTGGACAACGGATAGCAAATGAGATTGCTTCCTGGCATTTATCGTCTGTGGAATCCCTGGCAATTCACCAACTTACACCGGATTTATCTACTGCTTTAGCCAGAACTGATTTAGCAATATTTGTTGATGCTTGTTTACCTGTGAATGGTTGGGATGTCCAAGTGCGATCGCTCTCACCGGCTTGTGATATTGATAAAAGCGTTCATACGAGTGATCCGCGATCGCTGTTGGCTTTAACTCAAACCCTTTACGGTCATTGTCCGACTGCTTGGTTGGTAACAATACCGGGCATGAATTTTGAAATTGGCGATCGCCTCTCCCGCGTTGGCGAAATTGGTAAAGCAGTTGCTTTGGTGAAAATCATTCAAATCTTGGACAAGGTAAAAAATTATTGGGTTGACGTTAGGATATCCGCTTAGACAACCCCATCTTTAAGAATGTGTATCTTTTTAATCTCTGTACTTTAAAAAAAATTTGAATTTTCGGTTTGAGAAACTAAGTATCAGTTAAAGTTGAGCCAAAAGAAACAAAGCAAAAGGCAAAAAGCAGAGGATATTTTACCAACTCAGCACGCTGCTCACGCCCCGCTCCGCTAAAGGAACTCAGCACTTTTCATAAATTCCGGTTTAGCAATTTGATTCACCCCTTCAGGAAATTTGTATCTGCTCTCTTACCCAAATCCGAAAATTCTTGAGCGTGGTATTTCTCCCAATAATTTTACTTTGATCAAGATATTGTGTCATGACATCTATTAAAGGCAATTGGGGGAAATTCAAGCTGTTTTGAGATTCTATATAAATGTCATCATGTAAAATATTAATTTGTAACTTACCATTTTCAAAACGCCAAAGTTCTGGCACTTTTAGCGATTGATAAATACAGGTATGGGTGCGAGAAGTAATATCAATTTCTAAGGCTAAATCTGGAGGAGGATCTACTGTTAAATCTAGTCGCTTTTTACCACGTATTTTAGATTCATTAGTGATATAAAAACACTGATCAGGTTCTATCCCTTGAGCCATGAATTGATTCTTGAAGGTAGTAGAACCTAAGCATCTAAACTCAATGCCTAACTCCTCTAAAAGTGCTTTGACTAATTCACTGATAATTTCTTTATTATCCTCATGTTCTGGCAATGGAGACGTAATTTCTAATGTTCCCCTCTCATAAGCAATACGGGCTGCGCGGTGTTCGCCTAAATCTTCAAGAATTGTTTCTAATTCTTGCCAGGTGACATCTCGCAGCAATACTTTTTGCCCAGGTGGAATATAGATGCGCTTTAATTCTAATAACATCGTTGCCACTCTCAAAAACTTAACTCTAAATTAGCTCATTTGACTGATTTTGTTTATGTAATATTGTAATGCTAATGTAGTAATTTTTACGTCTAGAGTCAGATACACAGGATGAATTGATCAGGTTAGGATATTGACTAAATTAAAGATGTCATTTTATCTACTCAGTAGTTGTGATTAATCAAAATGCTGAAAGTCTGGGATATTCCCAACAAGCAACTGCATCTCAGCAACCATATCAATTTAAGTGGTTTGACTGGTTTTGTTTGTGGTATCCGCCCGGTTGGCTGATTTTATTTAATCGTCACTGGCAACATTATCACGCAGACCCTGATGGTTGGTATTGGCTAGAATATTTACTATTTTTAATTCCTGGGGGATTTTATCTAGCATTGTTGAGTCGGTGGTTGCGCTTAGGGTGTCGTTCACCCAGAACAGAAATTGCAGACTTTAATCCTCACTATCAACAGGCATTTCGGGAAGAAATTTTAGCTTTTATTGTGAGATATTATTTCCGGGGGGAATTGCAGCAAATAGAGAATTTGCCATCTACCGGTTCGATGATTGTAGTGATGAATCATGCAGGGATGTGTTTTCCCTGGGACTTTATTTGCTTGGGTTATTTATTAGGTGAAGCACGAGGTTGGACAGTACAACCTTTAGCGGGAGTATCATTATTTGATCATCCTTGGGTTGTCTGGTGGCTACCTCCTAAATGGTCACAGGTTTTGGGTGCTGTGCGGGCAGAGTTAGGTGATTTTGAACAGGCTATTTCCCAAGGTAAAATTTTGCTATATGCCCCCGAAGGTTTACGTGGCCCCCTGAAAGGTTGGGGTAACCGCTACCAACTGCAAAAGTTTGATGTGAGTTTTTTACAGTTGAGCGATCGCTATCATATTCCGATTCTGCCCGTCGTTTGCGTCGGTAGTGAATTGTTACATCCTTGGACTATTAATATCAAAAAATTACAAAGTCTATTTAAATTACCGTTCTTGCCTATCTCACCTTTGATGTTGGTACTAATAATCTTTCCCTCAATGGGTGTTTGGGCTATGAGAAGTCGGTTACGTTATTTTATTCAGTCTGTGGACACAGTAGACGCGATCGCATATCTTAATCATAATTCTAGTAAAGCGCGTAAAGCCGTGTATCAACGCACTAACCAAGTTCGTGAACAGTTACAGAATCAAATCAATCGATTATGCGAAAGGTTATAAGGGCGTAGTGGAAAGAAAAGAGGGATTAACAGGATACACCATCTTGTTCGGTACTGCTAAACTAGGTATGTCCCCAAGAACCAATTACTATGCTCAAGCGTTCTAAGTTCGAGACAACACAGTCTCAGATTATGCACCGTTCCGAGGAACTAATTAGTGCAGCTTCCAATCGCTACCGCATTACGGTTCAAGTGGCAAATCGTGCCAAGCGTCGGCGTTATGAAGAATTTGAAAATGCCGAAGATGCCATGATGAAACCTGTGCTAAGGGCAATTATTGAAATGTCCGATGAACTGACACAACCAGAAATCATTGGCGAACTGTGAAATTAGTGCTGAGGTGAAAGTGCTGTTAGCGTAGCGGTGCGTCAGCCTGTGCAGAGTTAAAAACAAAACTATTTGCTTTGTGCTTTCACCTCAGATATTCACTACTATGAACAAGCAAAAAATTTTTCTAATTCTCAGTTTATATTTGTGGGACTTAAATTAACAGCGATCGCTATCTTAACTGCCAGTGTAATATTATTAACTTCAGGAATAAGTATATTGCACATTGCCCCAGCACAAGCCCAAAGAATTAGTCCTAGTGATGTGTGGCAGGTAGTCTATGAAAAATTGCCTGATTTGCCCAAAGAAAACCAATATATCAGCAAAGAATCAGGGAAAGTGGCAGAAAATAGCACCCTAGCTAGCCGCTTGATTAGATATCACATTTACATCAAAGAACGCGCCCCCAATTATCGCCTAGATTGGAAGCTCACCTTAGCTGATTACCTGGATGCCAACGAAACCATGTATGAAACCACCTATCCAGGTAATGATACCTTAAGGCAGAACCCCTTAGAAGGCGATCGCACCACCATTAAAAGCCTCACCCGCCCCCAAAGAGATGCCCTAGTTCAAGTCCTCACCAACATCTTTAACCCCAATCCCTAACCCTCATGGAACGTCTAATTAAAAGCGGTGAAGGTTGGCGCATTGGCTGGAATCCCAACGCTAGCGAGTTTCAAGGGTTAGTGGGTACTGACGATTGGGCAATTGAGTTAACCGCAGCTGAGATAGATGATTTTTGTCGCCTGTTGGCAAAGCTATCCGACACAATGAAACAACTCACCGCCGAATTAATGGACGAAGAAAAAATAGCCTGTGAAGCCGAAAGCGATTTATTATGGATGGAGGTAGAAGGCTATCCCCATGAATACAGTCTGCGCTTCATCCTCAACTCAGGACGTTGTGTAGAAGGTCAATGGCCAGCCCCTGCTATACCTGGTCTATTGCAAGCTGCCGGAATGCTCAAAGTTTTTTGAACTTACCCCTTGATTATCATAGAGCTTTGCGATAATATGGTAATTCTGACCGGGGCGTAGCGCAGCTTGGTAGCGCGCCACTTTGGGGTAGTGGAGGTCGTGGGTTCGAATCCCGCCGCTCCGATTGATAAAATCCCTAAACCTGCTAATCTTGACTATAAGATTGGCAGGTTTTTTAATTAAAGAGGCTATTAAAGTACCTATATATCAACAGTTCCCTGCAATTTGCATAACCGAGGTGTACTCTACAAGTATCGTGTTAGAGCAGCATAGTTGCATAGAAGTTGCATATTACATTTGGTTATTATAGTTAAATTAGCTAAAACAAAAACTTATCAAAAAACAAATCTAGGATAGTTAAGACTTAAAAACTTTTTATTTTAATTATTTATAATTAATTATTTTTATATAAGTTTGGATAATAAGACTCCAAACACCTAGTTTAAATAATTTGTGGTGTTGTTGTTGCGTTAGAAAATTAATCTTATTTATATCAGTAAAATCTAGATTCACTAGATAAAGATTTGTAGACTGTGTATTCAATACGTTATCTAAAGGCTACTACCGGGAATAATAAAAAGTAAGACAAAATCTATCACTTGAACAAAAATTAGGTGTTTATGCCACAAACACAACCAGACATATTACATAATATATTGCAGCTTGCTAAACAAGGTAATCCAAAAGCTATTGCGACTTTAATAAACAGACAACTAGAGCCTAAAGGTATCATTGCTACAGTTGATTTAAAAGATAACTGCTTGCAAATTCTTATAGAAGCAGTTCAATTGCCGCCTCAACAGATTATAGTTGAATACTTTCGTAAGTCTTTTAGCAACCTGGATACTACTGCATTCAAAACCATTAAAGTTTATGCAAAACGACCGGGAGAAGTATTTTTTGATTGGCATGATGTATTTGATTTAGTAGAAACAGCAGCCACAGAACTATTGAGAATGACTAAATTTGGTGATAATAAATCAATAACTCTTATGATAAATCAGTGCTTACAATCTCAAGGTGTTATAGCTCAAGTAAGTTTGAAAGATGGTTGCTTGAGAATAATGCTAGAATCCCAAGAAACTCCAAATCAACAATTAATAGTTCCTATACTGACCAATGAACTGGATAAATTAAATATTGAATCTGTTAATAAATTAATAGTATATGGTAAACAAAGTAATGAAAATTTTCCTGTATGGCATCAAGAAATTAACTATAATTTACTAACTGACAAGTCAGGAGAAACAGTAGAATCTTCAGCTTTAGTCTCAGCCAATGGTACTGAATCGCAAAATATTATGAATGCAAGTACCAATCAAATTGAAAATATAGATTGTGTCAAATTATCAAACTATTTATATTATGATTTTTTACAAACTAGAATATATGAACCTCTATCAATTAGGCTAAAAGCTGAACAAGATGAAAAAAACATTCATGAAATAGTAAAAGCATTTAAAATTTCTACTCTAGAAGAAGATATCCAGTTATCAATAAGGCATATCAAAAATCAAATAATAAAAAAGCTAGAGGGTAACTTTTATATTAACCTGGATGCAAACAACGTCAAAATAATATTTGATGATATTTATGATGATAGATTCTCCAGCATAAGAAATGCAATTCAGCACATGGCAGAAGCTATACAGGAGGTTTTAAATTTTAATTTTCCTCAAGAAACAGATGAATTAAAAGCTTTCTTTAAGGAAGGAACAGCAGGTTTTATAGATGGTTTTTTAGGTATAGCTCCCAAGGAAGCGATAGTAGGGTCTGTTATTGGTAATCTTATTATTCCAGGGTTTGGGGGTGTAATAGGTGGTGCAGTAGGAGGCTGGTTTGCAGGTAATAATCAACAAAAAGAACAGCAAAAGAAAATAGAGGAGATTCTTAATAAATATGATAAAGCCAAAAACAGACTAGATGAAGAATTTAAAATTTTATTGGAGAACTCTTATGAGTTAATTTGTAATTTGCTTTATAAGCAGTATCAGATAAATCTGATAAAATGTGATAATTTTAGACAATCGGAAGATTTTTTTTACCAAGGGAATATTTGTTTCAATGATAAAAAATTTACAGAGTCTATTAATCTTTATGATAGAGCTATCGACTTAAACCCATATCATTATATAGCTTGGTATAATAAAGGCTATGCTTTATTTTTATTAAAACAGTATGAAGAATCTATTCAAGCATATGACGAAACTCTGAAAATCAACAATCAATATATTAATGCCTTGGAAATGAAACTAATAGTTTTACGTTCATTAGAAAAATACGAAACTATTCTTTTACTATGTAATAATGCTATTGATGAATGTCATAACACCTTTTGTATTTTATATGAAAAAACTTTTGCCTTGCATAAACTAAAAAGATATGAAGAAGTTATTAAAAATTGTGATGCAATCATATCATCCTATACTTCTCGCCCTAATATATATGAGATATTGGTGCTAAAATCAGCTAGTCTTGTTTGGTTGAATGAAACAGAACTTGCTTTAGAGAATATAAAGGAAGCTGTGATATTAAATCCAGAAAAATCTCAGTTATTAATAGCAAATAGTCCCAGTTTTGATAGATTGAAAAATGATGAGATATTTATCAAATTGATGGAATCTTCTGTAGGGATAGACTACAGCAACCTGAAGCAGATGTTATCAGAGCAAAAATGGCGAGGAGCTGATATAGAAACAGCCAGAATTTTGTGTTTAGCTGTTACGTATAATGAAAAGAGACTCAATATAATTCCTGAATCTCATACAGGTTATACTTGGTTGAGTTGCGAACATATTCTTAATCTACCGTCTAGAGATTTAAACACAATTAACAACCTTTGGCTTACTTATAGTAACAGTAAGTTTGGATTTTCTATACAAAATGAGATTTATCAAAGTTTAGGTGGAACTAAAGAATTTAATGGCGAAATAAGAGATAAGTTTGGAATGTCAGTAGTATGGAGAACCACTGATAAGGATGGCAACTACTTCTGGCGTAATTCAGACGATTGTCATTTCTATATTGAAACTGCACCAATAGGACATCTTCCTAGTTGTTTATGGGCAGGTATGAATGATGGCTGGTTTGGAGAGAATAGAAGAGATAGATTGATTACTCTTTTTTACCATTTAGAAGCGAGTAATATAACAGGTAAGAAGTGATATATAACAGAAGTATATGAGCATAAACCTTAGAAGTTTATCAGCACATCTATGAAAATTATTCAGAGCGGGAGATTAGTATTTATAAAATATTTGATGATTAAGTTTGCCGTTAATTCTTTCTGGCGTTGCATAACAGTGAGATGAATTTATGAAAAACCCCGCTTTCTTAAAGAAAGCGGGGTTCTGGGTTTAGCTGATATTAGAAGTTTTAAGAAGCTTCTGATTGCAGCTGTTCAAGTTTTGCCAAAACTTCTGCACTGTGAACAGAAGGATTAACTTTCACAAAAGTTTCCCGCAGCAAGCCTTGAGGATCGATGATAAAACTATGACGCATGGATAAAAAACCCAGCCAAGAACCGTAAGCTTTGCTGACAGTGCCAGTAGTATCAGCCAAAAGGGGAAATTTTAGCCCCTCGGAGTCACAAAACTCAGCATGGGAATCGATATCATCAGCACTGACACCAACAATTTCAACATTTTTCTTCAGATATTTTGGTAAATCTTGCTGAAACCGTCGCGCTTCAATGGTGCAACCAGCAGTGAAATCTTTGGGATAAAAGTAAAGGACTACCCATTTACCACGCAAATCAGCCAGGGCAAGTTCACCGTCACCCGTATTTGTGGGTAGAGTAAAGTCTGGTGCAGGCTGATTAATTGCTGGGAGTTTACCCCCAAGTGCATGAGCAGCAGGGGCAAAATTTAACCAACTAATCGCGGCAAAACAGCTAGCTAATAAGATGTTCAAAAAATGGCGGCGGGAAATCATGATGTAGACAACAATAACAACTTTACATAAGTTTACAATTATTGGCTATTGCTATCTATGCTTTCAATGTATTGACTATCTAAAAGAAAAGCTCCCTTAGCAAACCGAATGCCCCAATATCCACCAGGCCGACGGTCAAGGACGATACCCTCTTCGCCTACTTGAATGATATCGGGGGGGCGTAACATAGGCATAGGATCTGCTGTTTTGATATAAGACGGTAAGGCCACAACTCGGACTTTACTACCAATGGTAAATTCTTCAGACATAAAAAAAGAGCTATGAGTTTTGATCAACTCATAGCTCATTATTTTGAACTTTACTAGGGTGTGATGGAAGATTCTGTTTTGTTGGGAAGGAGGGAAAAGAAAAGGGGAGGGCATATTTCCCCTTTTCTCATCTTCTGCAAGAAGTCTGTTAATTTGGGGTTATGGAAAATAATGCTTGCACTTCACCTAAGCTTAAGTGCCAAGAGTATCTGGAGGGAGCGATCGCAATTTTGCTAGATTTACAATGAGTGGAATATTTTCCCCCCTAGCTTCCGTGATGTGATCAATTAGGTCTAAAAGTTGCTGTAGGCGAGGGGTAGGATTAGAGAAAGCCGCAAAAGCTTGCATCGGTTAAAAAATTTTCTCAAATTTTTCAGGTGAGATTAATTACTGTTTTGTTGGCGACGTTGCTGCCAACGCTGACGACGAGTAGCTTTCATTTCTTGTAGTTTGGCTCGTTGTTCTGTAGTTAGAACTGCTTGTATTTGTTGTTTGGAGTTTTCGCGAATTGTCCGCATTCTAGCTTTTTGGTCATCTGTCAAATTCAAGTCAGCCATTTTCTTCCCGCGACGCTGACCGGCTTCAGGACGTTCGCCTGCTTGACGTTGCGCTCGACGTGCTTGGCGTTCTTGACGTGCAGCTTGTAGCTTGGCTTTTTGTTCTGGAGTGAACACGTTTTCCATTTGAGCGCGGGCGTTGCTTTGAATTTGTTTAATTCTGGCTTTTTGATCTTCTGATAATCCCAAACTAGCCCAAGGGCCTTTTTTTGCGGCTTGTGCAACCTGAAATGGAGAAGAGAAGGCGGTTTGTGCTTGAACAGCAAAGGGGGCTACAGTTGCAGTTAAAGTGAGAGCGATCGCACCAGCTAGGAGAGATAATGATTTGAGTTGCATTGAAGACCTCGTTTTTTTTCTTGTGGTATGCAACCATATTAATAACTTACATCAACTACCCACATGAGGAGAAAGTCATGAATACACCCATGACTAAAGTCATGCTTTAACTATGATTCAGGTAACTGGTAATAATTTTAAAACTAAAGTAGATATAGAAAACAGAATAGGTAATTAGCTATTTAATGATACTTTTTGCTTTAAATTAATAATTACGAATTAATTATGACTCGCCCCATCCAAATTAATAATCATCCTTTTCGGTTTTTGCTGTATTTAGAATGGATATTACTAGTAATTTCTCTGATCACATCAGTATTGCCATATCCTTCACCGCGATTTGCCAGTAAATTTCCTGAACTGACAATTTTGAATCTGACAATTTTTGGATTAATGGGCTTGAGATTGCCCACTAGTAATAATATTATTAAGATTATCTATACAGCTTGTGGAATTATTTTAATTTTTATAACTGGGTTATTTAGTGGCAGATCCGATCGCCTCTTTCCTTTTCTCTACATCATTTTAGTGACTCGTAGCTGTTTAATTTTTCCATTACCTGGACGTTTATCAGTTACATTTATTTCCTTTACTTTATTTTTAACAACCCTATTATATCGAGTACCTCGTTATCCTTTACCACCAGCAGCCCAAGAAAGATTTCGATTTTTTACTTTGAGTTTAGCTTTAGTTTTTGGTTTAAGTTTAGTATTTGTCTTACTTTTAATGAATACTGTATTATCGGAACGAGAAAGTAGAGAAGAATTAGCGATCGCCAATGAAAAACTACGACAATATGCTCTGCGTATTGAAAATCAAGCTACTCTGGAAGAACGCAATCGAATCGCACGGGAAATTCATGATTCATTAGGACATTCTTTGACAGCTTTAAATCTCCAATTAGAAACTGCCTTAAAACTTTATCAAGGCAATCCCGATAAAGCACAAAGTTTTTTAGCTAGAGCTAAAGAATTAGGTTCTAAAGCTTTACAAGATGTCAGACAGTCAGTTTCTACTATGCGATCAAATCCACTTCAAGACAAATCTTTAGCACAGTCAATTGATATTTTAGCCGAAGATTTTCAACGTGCAAGTAATATTATTTTAAATCGCCATATCAATATTGAATATTCGTTATCTAATGAAGTTAATACTACTATTTATCGGATAATTCAAGAGTCATTAACAAATATTTCTAAACACGCTAGAGCAACAGAAGTTAACCTAGAAGTAACTATCAATAGAGGAAGTTTATATCTGATTATTGAGGATAATGGTAGAGGCTTTGACCTAGAACAAAATACTACAGGATTTGGATTACAAAGTATGCGCGATCGCGCTTTATCTTTGGGAGGGAATTTTACAATCAACAGCGCATTTGGTTGCGGTTGTCAAATTACAGTTAATATTCCTCTAGGCAGGTTAATTTAATGATTAAAGTCTTATTAGTAGATGACCAGGGTTTAATTCGTCAAGGGTTAAAAGCTTTATTGGAACTAGAACCAGATTTAGAAATAGTGGGAGAGGCAGAAAATGGAGAAGTTGCTCTTAATTTAATGGCTAAATCATTACCAGATGTGGTTTTAATGGATATTAGAATGCCCATCATGGATGGAGTTGCAGCCACACGCGAAATTTGCAAGAAATTTCCTGGAGTCAAAGTTTTAGTGCTGACAACTTTCGATGATGACGAATATGTGAAAGCCGCCTTACAACATGGCGCAATGGGTTACTTACTGAAAGATACACCGTCCGAAGAATTAGCTGTGGCTATTCGTGCTGTGCAGAAGGGATATACTCAACTAGGCCCAGGAATCGTCAAAAAACTTTTGATTCAATTTCCGACTCCAGCACCTAGTCAAACACCATCTATGCCACCCAGTTTAGCAGAACTTACACCTAGAGAAAAAGAAGTTTTACAGCTAATTGCTATAGGTGCTAATAACCGAGAAATAGCCCAACAACTTTACATTTCTGAAGGGACAGTGAAAAATCATGTGACGAATATTTTAAATCGGTTGAACTTGCGCGATCGCACTCAAGCCGCTATTATTGCCAATACGTATTTATCTTATTTAAATGAGTCCATTTGATATCTAATAATCAAACTTATTCCTGTCTTAATGCTGCCATAATTTGCTGGGTAACATCTCTACCACCACTTAAGTTAGTAAACAGACATTGAATCGTATAGATTATACCCCAAGGTAAACCCCACCAACCCAAAAATAACGAAATTAGAGTAAATTTAATACTCTTTTTCAAGGTATTTTCTCCTGATTTAATCAAATAAATTTCAGAACTACGTTTAAATGTTAAAATCACGATAGAGAAACAATAGAGAAAAACGACAAATTTAGCCCCATTAGCTAACTCTTGATTTAATTCTTCTACCGTCATATCATCCAAACCGATGATTTTTGACATTTCAACCTCATTGTGTTATTTAAACAAATTCAAACATTCCTGTCTCAGCACACCTTTGGTAACTAGGATGTTTCTAAATGATTTCGCAATCACTTCTTCACAAGTAATATTAATTTGTGCCTGATTTATCGCCATTAAATCCGCAATTGAAGCACCATAGACAATTTCTGCCAAACCGCTCCAAACGCAAGCTGCTGCACACATAGGACAAGGTTCACCAGTGGTATATATGCTATAACCCTCTAAGGAAAAGTTGTTGATTTGAGTCGTTAAACGGCGAATAACGTTAATTTCCGCATGAGCGGAAGGATCGCAATCTCTCCCGACAGTATTGTGTGCTGTTGCCACAACTTGATTATCATTAACAATGACTGCGCCATAAGGTGCATCCCCCTGTTTGGCTGCCTCAATTGCTAGACTCATAAAATATTCTTGGTTCATATTAGCTTGGTAATTCAGCCAGATAATCAGTAAAAATACCATATTCAACTGGTGGTAGTGAAATATGTTGCTGAGTAGAAAACAAACCGAATTTTACTTAACAGACCTAGAAACACCCATTGGTAAAGCGATTAATTTAACAATTGCTACTTTAGTGCTATTGTCATCAGGTATTTTTGTAGTGCAAACATATAATATACCTGATGATATCCGCTTACAGTTGGATCTAATAGATAAGGTTATATTGATAATTTTTGCGATAGAATATGCCCTGCGTTTGTGGAGTGCAGAACATAAAATTAATTATATTTTGAGTTTCTATGCAATTATTGACTTAATGGCTATTTTGCCATTTTTTATTGGATTAGTAGATATTACTTTTATTCGCTTACTGCGGTGGTTTAGAATTTTACGTTTAATTAGATTTATTGATAAAAAATTTTTATTTGGCACTCTTAGCACAGAAGATGGGATAATTTTTATTCGGATATTATTTACATTATTTGCCATCATCTTTGTTTATTCAGGGCTAATTTATCAAGTAGAACATCCTGTCAACCCCACAGGTTACAAAACTTTTTTAGATGCTTTTTACTTCTCGGTTGTGACGATGACAACTGTGGGATTTGGTGATGTCACACCAATTTCTGAATTAGGGCGATTATTGACAGTCTTGATGATTTTGACTGGTGTTACTCTGATACCTTGGCAAGTAGGAGATTTAATCAAGGGTTTAGTTAAAAATGCTAATCAAATAGAAATAATTTGTGTGGGTTGTGGTTTGGCATTTCACGATAGAGATGCGGAGTTTTGTAAACGGTGTGGAACTAAGTTACCTAATAAGTAGCCAAAAGTTTTGTCAAAAAATTCCTTATCTCTGTCTCATCTGTGTCTCTATGGTTATATAAATTCCTTCTAAATTCAACCATAGGGAGGAAGTCTTTACCATTGAGAGCATCACACTAGTAAGTAATATCAGTTTGTAGTTAAGAACATCAGATGTAATCTCAGCTTTAGGGTTTGCATCAGTAGCTTGATATAAGCAAATTGGTATCCAAGAGATGGTTCGGGGGTACAGAATTATGGTGAAACAGTCTAACCCAGGTCTCCACGAAGAACCTCGTTATCAACCAGCACCTATAATTCCTCTTAAACAAGAGGAATCCTTACTTGATTGGTTGCAAAATACAGGTCGATTAGTGTCTTACCCATCTGTTGACTACTCTTACGAAGATGAGGTAGAAGAAGACGAAGAAGTAGCGGAACTTGTGGATGCTTTTGACTTTGAAGCGGAAGAAGTCGAAGATTTAGAAATATAAAATCACCCACCAACAGCATTTAATAGTGTTGGTTGGGAAATATAGTGCTGAGTTAAGAAAGATTTCTAAGTCACAGCAACTGCTGCAATCTCCTTTAAGGCTTGCAGTAGTTGCAAAACCTCTGCCAAAGAGTTGTAATGTACTAGACCGACTCTTAATAGACCACCACTAGCTTCTAGTCCTAGTTTCTCAGTCAGGCTAAGAGCATAAAAATTACCATGCCAAGTGAAAATACCGTGATCGCCTAAATTTTTCGCTATACTTTCAGGACTTTTCCCTTCTAATCTGATTGCTACTGTAGGAGTCCGCCAATTAAAGCGCGTGGTATCGGTGATGCCATATAAAGTTAAACCAGGAATTTCTAATAGTCCCGCAATAAGTTTATGACTCAGTTCTCTTTCATATTGTTGAATCGCTGACATCGCTGCAACTAAAGCCGCTCTTCGGCTGTGATAGGCTGAGGCGATTGCATCTGGGTGTTCTGATATTAAAAAGCGGGGACATTGAAAGTGTTCTAAACCTTCTTTGTCAGCATCAATCAAGGCTGCTATTAATTCGTTGTCAATAGTTGGCGAAACATGACAACCTAGTTTTGTGAGATAGTTAATCGCCGCCACCACACCCGCCAATCCCTCATGATTCAGAGTTCCCGTTTCCCAACGAGATGGGACTTCATCGGAGGCTGGTTTGACTTTATATGGTTGCAGATTCTGCAAATGCTCCCGTTTACCGTACAAAATACCAATATGGGGGGCAAAAAATTTATACGCGGAACAAGCCAGAAAGTCGCAGTCTAAAGCATGAACATTAATCGGTGCGTGGGGCGCATAATGGACGGCATCGACAAACACCCAAGCACCAACAGCATGGGCGAGCCGTACTATAGTCGCAACATCGTTGATTGTTCCCACAGCGTTAGAAGCATAACTCACCGCTACTAGCTTGGTGCGGGAATTAATCTGCTGTTCTAAATCGCTCATGTCTAGAGTGCAATCTGCAACATTAAGATCCACCACGCGAATAATTGCACCCTGTTCTTCTAAGGCATACCAAGGGGCAATGTTAGCAGCATGATCTAATCGGGTGACGATAATTTCATCACCTGGTTTAATGGTGCGGGCGATCGCTCGACTTAAAGTAAAAGTGAGTGAGGTCATATTCGCACCAAACACCACTTCATCACTACTGCAACCCAAAAAATCTGCGATCGCCACTCTCGCCGCCGTAATCACTGCATCTGTCCGCGCACTAGTAGCAAAAGCACCGTGAGCATTGGCATTTGATCTCACTAAATAGTCACTGATAGCATCTAGTACCGCACCCGGTACTTGTGTTCCACCTGGCCCATCAAAAAATATTGCAGGTTGTCCGTTGATTTTTTGGTTAAGTGCGGGAAACTGGCCGCGTATCCATTTTAAATCCAGAGATTCCATAATCGACACCTCGGTTAATAGTGTTTTACCTATATTAGACATCACCAAAAATTAATTATGCGTTATCCAGAAATCTTGTACAGACTCAGCAATGCTACGTCTCTACTTTATTCACCAGATGTCTAGTGCATAAAAAATCAGCATCCAACATAGATAGTAAGTGAAGGTGTTAAACAACACTACACAAACTTCACTACAACAAATCCCAGGAAAACATGATTATCTCTCGCATTCGTACCACAGTAATCGGTATGACCATCCTAGCAACCGCGCTAGTTTCGACCACGGCAATGGCTGCACAAACCCAAGCTGAAGTTGTATCCCAAAGCTGTACTAATGCTGTTCACTCTACAAAACAGACGTTAATCAGTTCCCGTCCAGTTCGGCCTAGTTCCAAACTACCGATCGCATCACCAGGGGGTGGTTCAACTGAAAAGAAAACTTGTGAAACCACTAATGCACCTGGTACCAATCCACAAGGAGTCGATGGCACTAATCGCTGTACAACTTGCACCTACTCTTCTAGTGGTCATGTCTCCGTCAATTGTATTTTCATCAAACCTAAATAAAAATCCTAGTTCACTGGTAAATCCTCTGTTGTTCATCTCAGCTTGACATACTACAACTAATACATGAGGTAAGAAAATATCGCACCCTTACCTCATTTTTAGTTGTTTGCATATCTACTAGCATTCTGGTATCAAAATGAATATGATAACCATTTTTATACGTGATAAATACTGATTTTTTACCTTATATTAAACCCAATTTTTCGATAATTGTTAACCTTGTATCTAGTACATTGTTGCAGGAATGTACAGGTATTCAGAGATTGGGAATGGTACTGTCAGCACAAGGGCATCCAATGGAACGCTCAATGTGTGAGTTAACAGCTAATCAACTTAGAGGGTCAGGTTCAATGCCATCAACGCCAGTGCAGCAGAAAGTTCAGGCTCTTTGGACTGCCTTAGTTTTACTCAGCGTTTTCTTTTGCATAGAACTAAGCGCAGGAATTTGGAGTCATAGCTTATCTCTTTTAGCTGATGCTGAACACATTCTTTCAGATGTAGCAGCCTTGGGTTTAGCACTAGTTGCAGCCTGGTTATCTCAATCCATATCTCAGCGAACAATATTTGGACGCTATCGATTAGAAGTTCTGGCAGCCTTGATTAATGGTATCAGTTTAGCTGCTGTTGCTGGCTGGATCATTAAAGAAGCTTTAGTGCGGTTGCAATCTCCCGGTACAGAGATTCTGGGTGTACCAATGTTAACAACTGCCCTGATTGGTCTAGCTGTTAACGGTTTTAATGCCAAATGCTTACACAAATGTAGCCATCATGACCTCAATATGAGAGGAGCTTTACTGCATCTTTTAGCAGATGTAGCCAGTTCAGTGGGAGCAGTATTAGCCGCGATCGCAGTTATCTGGCTGAATTGGACTTGGGCTGATGGTGTGATCAGTTTAATTGTGGCAGTTCTGATCGCTACATTTGCTGCCTATTTAGTGATTCAAAGTGTGCAATGCCTGCGTGGTCAGATTACTGATGTCACCTGTATTTGTAATTTGGAAGCTGAAGATTGTCATAATCGCCAGCAGGCAGAAAAGCTATTATTTCCTACTTTAGAAGAGCTTATGCGATGATTTCATTACTAAAACGCCATCGGCGTTCATTAGCTTGTTTTCTATCCGGTTTAGTAGTGGCAATTGTATTTTCCTTCGCCACACCCGATCAAAAACCAGCCAATGCTTCGGTGCAAATTTCTACCCAAGTTGCGGCTAAACCTATCTTGGTAGGTCATCCAGACTTTTATTATAGTCACGAATCCCTGTATTTGGTGACACCTATCTAAATGCTGATGCGACTGATGATCAATCTGTAAATTACAGTCGTGTTCAAGAACCAGGTTCTATGCTGGGATTGTCTATTGTGGGATTAGGGTTATTTTTGGGTAGAAAGAGACAATCTTCCCCATCAATAAACTAGAATTTGATAGTTTGTAGTAAGGACTTTAGTCCTTATTTTTTAAGCACTAAAGTCCTCTCTACGTTCTTTTCTCTTCTCTTCTCTTCTCTTCTCTTGTCTTCTCTTCTCTTCTCTTCTCTTCGAGAGGCTACGCCAACGAGAGGCTACGCCAACGAGAGGCTACGCGAAGACTACGAACTTAATTGACTACTCATCGATTAACTTCGCAACATTTTTGAGGATATTCATTGGGGTTTGCTGTTTGAGGAGCTGCATTTCTAATTCATTTTTCACGAGTAAAGCACCGGCGAATCCTAACGAGTTGACAGAAATAGATTGGAAATGTTCTTGCGATCGCGGTACGATTAACATCCATTCTCTAGTTGCTAGCAAGTTATACGCACCTGATTGTCTGTCACCATCAATTGCGCCTAAACCTACAGCCCGCAGTAAGTTGTGATAAATTTCTAAGGTAGTCTTAGCCCCTGTGAATGGTGACTCTACCCACCCAGGATCTAAATTAGCAAAAGCATGGACAAATGGTAGTCCTGGTATAGTTGCGATCGCATCTTGAAATTTAGCTGAGGCTAAAAGGGGTGTGATGGGTGTCTGCGTTCCTGAAGATATCAGAGGTAGCGGTACAAGTTGCAAGTGTTTATGTCGCTGACTTGCGCCTGCATTTTTACCAGCGTTGTAGAATACTAAACCATCAATTCCCGCCAGACACGCCCACATAGCTGTAAAGTCTGCTAGGGTGAGCAAGCTTTCCTGCTCTTCAAAGGCGCGGGTGATAATTAATAAGTGATAATCAACAACGTTGAATTTATTTAAAATACATACATGAGTATCAGAAATCTCTGCTACAAATAAGTCTTCCTCGTAGGGTAGGAAGGGATTAAACTCTTTACCAGTAGCTTGGGTTTTTTGGTCTTGTTGTTTTTTGGCAGTATTTTTACGGTTAAGGTTAGATAAAATTCGCACTAAAAATTTAACACCATCCTGCTCGACAAATTCAAACTCCGTCGGGATGGATAGCAGCGCACCACATTCTAAAGCATTGTTGGTTTGTTTTTTTACACTGTCCCATAATGTGCTAGGTTGCAGTAATATATCTTCTTCTGGCATGGTTAAGTATGTTTGCAGTCTCGCTACTCACCAAATTTTAAGGCTTTCAGCTTCTAAACACCATCTGAAATTGCTAGAAAATCATCAATATTAGTAGACCGAAAAGTTTTGTTGCAATCAATTAAGCGAAGTAAAAGTGATGAATGACCAAGAAAATCTGAAAATCCCTAGTGTTGTTCAAAACATATTGTCCGAAACTATCAAAATCTGCTTTCAAATGACATCCGAGCTATCAACAGGCTCGCTGCTGAGGACTTTAGCCGCGAGTAAACCTGATGGGAATTTTCTAGAACTTGGCACTGGTACAGGTGTTTCTACAGCCTGGTTACTGGATGGCATGGACAGGAACTCAAAAATTATTACAGTTGAAAATGACAACACAGTAGTTTCTATTGCTCAAAAATATTTAGGAGATGATCAACGAATTTCTTTTGATATTCAGGATGCGGGAGCATTTCTGGAGCAGATTGAACAAACAGGTGAGCAGTTCGATTTGATCTTTGCTGATACATGGGCAGGAAAGTACACTCATCTTGAAGCTGCACTTCACATTCTTAAGCCTGGTGGTTTATACATTATTGATGATATGCTGCCCCAGACAAACTGGCCAGAAGGTCATGAGTTAAAAGTTGCTGCGTTGATTGCACAGTTGGAACAGAGGCAGGATCTGCTTCTCACAAAACTTAACTGGTCAAGTGGAATTATTATAGCTACAAAACAAGAACAATAAATTTAACAAGGGATTATGTGCTATTTTTCGGAAGAGGGTAGGAGTTTGGCGATCGCTGACACATCCATACTAGTTATACTAGCTACCTGTTCCACAGTCATACCACTTGCTAGCAAGTTGCTAGCCGTTTGTAATAATTTTGACTCAGCCCTATCTGCACGTTGACGTTCTTGTTGGGCGCGTTGATGTTCTTGTTCTGCGCGTTGGCGTTCTTGTTCTTCCGGTGTGGGGAGTAATTCTCCATCAGTATTTGCCCAGCGTAGCCAAGTTGCGTCTATGCCTTTGTAGTTTCCTTGCCAACGCTGCAAGGCTAACCCTAATGATTCACTGAATAATTGATTGCGATCGTTGGCTACTAAGGGTTGGTAAACTCTCTGTTGGATAGAAAAGCCAGCCCAATCATCTGGGTTAAAGGGGTCGTACCAGAAATATTCAGGTACGCGCATTTGATTTTGATAAATCAGCTTTTTCTCGTTTTTGTCTGTGGTGGCTGTACTTTCAGAAAGCAACTCAATCACTACATCAGGTGCTTTTCCTTCTTCCCAAACAACCCAACTTTTGCGTTCACCTTTGGGGACACCTAACACTATAAAAAAGTCTGGGCCTTTAAAGTCTTTATTTCGCACTTGCGCCAGACTGTAGTAGACAAACATATTTCCCCCGACAAACCCATCTTCGCGGTGTGATAACCAAGGAATTAAGGCATCTATCAGTAAGTCCATCTGGGCTTTGTGCCTTGCGCTTTCCATTGGGACACCATCATCATAGGGAAGCTCTGTTTCGGAAGGTGGAAGTTCAATTAAGGTTGTTTCTGACATGGCTGTTCACCAGTGGGTAGCCCGCAGCGAATATATCTATATTATCGGAAAGAATAGTCAAAAGTTATTGATTATCAGGTTCAACACCAAGCGATCGCAATTGTGCCATTAATCTTTCAGCACGTTGTTTTTCTTGGTCAGCACGTTGTTTTTCTTGGTCAGCACGTTGTCTTTCTTGTTCTACAGGAGTTAACACCCAGTTCCCCGTTTCATCATACCAGCGTAACCAAGATTGTTCGACATCTTGATAAATGCCCTGCCAAACGCCCAAACCTAACTGAACTTCTGGTATCCAAAAGCGTGATTCAGTTAGTTCTATCTCAGAGTAACTACCACCATCTAATTTAAACATCCTAAATTCATATTTGTAGCGGTCAAAAATAGCGTAATAGGGAATACGCAAACTCTGTTCATACACTTCCCATTTCCTTGGGGGTTGCTCAACATCCCGCAATGTTTGCCCTAAGTCTTCTTTTTCAGTACCAGGAGATAACAACTCCACCACAATGAAAGGATTAACCCCTTCTTGCCAAACTACATAACTTAAACGTAAATCCCGTTGTTCATACAGTCGGGAAACACCCAAAACAGCAAACCAATCTGGTCGCTTATACCACAGTGGATGGCGTGGGTCATAGTAAAGATTTAAATCGCTGGCGGTAAATAGCTCGTCGCTGGGGTAATTTGGCGGACGAAAGGTTTCGTCTAATAGACGGGGTTGCAACAAATGAAACTGATCTGGCAAACCAGGTTCCTCTGGATCTTCGCTCTTGAGATCATACATCGTCGGTAATACTTCTTTCGGGGAAAGTGGCGGGTCAGTTTGATACATGGTGCAACAGTCCTGACTATGAGACTCTTCTATTGTAAGGATTTTCGTCCTGATTATAGAAGATGTGAATAACTGTCCATCCCTCACCACACACCTTGCTGTCTTAACAGCAAAGTCTTAAAGAAATAGCGACTTACTTTGAGGCATTTACCAACGGGAAACTTGATCAAGCACACTACCATTGGCGGCGACTAATTGAATTTGCAATGGCATTTGTCCGGCGGCGTGGGTAGAACAACTTAAACAAGGGTCAAAAGCACGAATTCCTGCTTCGATACGGTTGAGCATCCCTTCAGGAATTTCTGTACCTTGAATAAAGTGCCTAGCAATTTGAGCAACTGTACGATTCATCGCCAGATTATTTTGACCAGTTGCAATAATTAGATTAACTTTTTGCAATAAGCCATTTTCATCTACTTGATAATGATGAAATAATGTGCCTCGTGGTGCTTCACTGACACCAACCCCCTCTAATTGATTTACTCCGGCTTCTGCACGTAATCGATTTGATAGTATATCTGGGTGATCCAGAAAAATTTCCACGTATTCAATACAGGCGAGAATTTCAATTAAGCGGGCATAGTGATAGAAAAATGATGATGTGACCGTACCTTGAGCGTGTTGGCGAAATTCCCGCAATTCTTTATCTGCTAGAGGCGTACCAATAGAACTGCAAATATTTAAACGTGCTAGCGGCCCTACCCGATACATCCCACTATCTAAACGGCAATGACCATCTTCATCTGGATAACCCAAGGGGTGATAATAGGGTGATTTTAAATAAGAATCTGATTGTACTGCCTCCCCAATAAATTCTTGATAGCGTGTGGGGTCAAGTTTATCAGCAATGATATTACCGCTACTATCAACAAATCGGATATGTCCGTCGTAGGTTTCCCATAAACCGTCAGGGGTAACTAAACCCATAAACAAGCTAGGGAAATTGCCAAAGGTTTGCACTTCTTTTTGATAGTCTTTTAACAGCCCCTTGAATTTCTCCAAAGCATCTAAGGTAGTAGCTTTTGCTTCGGGGATGCGCTGCTGAATGTGAGCGCGTGCTTCGGGTGTTAGGGGTTCTCTCACACCTCCAGGAACAGCCCAAGCTGGATGAATTTTTGCCCCTCCCAATAATTCAATAATTTCTTGTCCAAATTGACGGAGACGGATACCACCACGAGCTAATTCTGGTTCGGCGGCGATTAAGCCAAAAACATTGCGTTTTGCGGGGTCACTATCCATACCCAGTAATAAATCAGGGGCGGTGAGGTGAAAGAAACTTAGCGCATGGGACTGGATAATTTGCCCCCAATTTATCAGACGGCGGAGTTTAGCGGCAACTGGGGGGATAGTTACTGCTAAAATGCGATCGCCTGCTTTTGCTGAAGCTAGCAAGTGACTCACCGGACAAATACCACAGACACGCGCCGTAATTCCAGGCATTTCCCACAGGGGACGACCCTCACAAAACTTTTCAAAGCCTCGAAATTCAGTAACATGAAACCGCGCATCGCTGACTTGTCCGGTATCGTCTAGGTAAATACTGATTTTCGCGTGTCCTTCAATCCGGGTAACGGGGTCGATGACAATTCGTTTAGACATAGGTGACAGGGGATAGGTGACAGGTGACAGTCAATATAGCGGTTCTCCCACAGTTTTGACCTCTCTCCAAACCTCTCTCCTTCAAGGAGAGAGGCTTTGAGTTTTATCCCCCTTCCCTTGTAGGGAAGGGGTTAGGGGTTAGGTCTGTATTCCATTCAACTGCAAACCGCTATAGTCAACCATCAACCCCTAAAGATCATAAAGTCGGGCTTCTAGTGCTTCTGGGTATTCGTCACTGTAATCTTCAAAGGCTGTTTTGTGAATCTTTTCTGCTCTTTGGTGGGCGATTTCTGATTGCAGTTCCTCGACAACATCCCAAGCGGCGGCGCATTCTTCGGAACGGATACCTTTTTGATCGCAAATGACGCGGGCTTTTTGAATTTCTTCTTGTAACTGTTGTTCTAGAACAATTGTTCGCGGTAGTTCGAGAAAGTTACTGTGAGCTAGAATGTCAGTCAGGGAAATTATCCCCAATAAATCCCCTTGGATAACGGGCGCTCTGTGTAGATGATAATCAGCGAATAATCGAGCTACGTATTCTAAACCAAGGTCTGGATTAATGGCGATGCAAGGCTTGGTCATCACCTCGTAGACTCTGACTTTACCAGGGTCTTTACCATAAGCAATGACCTTATAGACAATATCACTCTCGCTAATGATGCCGTAAGCATCTTGTTCGTGGCGACGATCTACAATTAAGGCTCGCCAGTCTCTAGCACGCATTAATTTTACAGCTTCGGCTACAGTGGCAGAACTGCGAATAGTTGCCACATCTTTCGTCATTACATCGGCTGCTTTTAACATAATTACTCTGGGTTGGAAAGGTGATAGGTGACAGGTGACAGGTGATAGGTGACAGGTGATAGGTGAAATGTGGCAATAGAGGAGTAAGGAGGTAGAAGTTATTCAATTTTGAATTTTGTTAGCGCAGCGTTAGCGAGTCATCGAGCGTCATTTTGAATTGATACGCCTATTACCCAAACTTAATAAACTCTCGTCCAGCTAGATGGGGTATTTCTCCACGCAATAGCGGTTCTAGGGCGGCGCGAATACGTGTGGCTGAGGGTGGACAACCGGGTAAATAAATGTCAACGGGTACTATTGTATGTACGGGTGTTACTTGATCTAGTAATGGGGGAACAATGCCTGGCTCGTGGGGAATTTGAGGATAAAGATCAGCTGTTTGGATGTAAGAACGTTCCAGAACTGGTTCAGCACTACCCAAAGGATTACGTAAACCGGTGACATTAGCAGTTACAGCACAGTCACCAAAGGAAATTAATATTTGAGAACGTTCCCTAACAATCTGGATAGTTTCCCAGTGTTCTTCATTAGCGATCGCACCTTCTACCAATACCACGTCTACACCCTCTGGATATTCTTTAATATCTGCAAAGGGACTAAAAACTACATCTGCCTGGGCGGCTAAATCAATCAGCCATTCGTCTAAATCCAGAAAGGACATATGACAGCCAGAACAGCCACCCAACCATACTGTTGCTAATTTCAAGCGAGACATAATAATTCGTAATTCGTAATTCGTAATACCGCTACGCGGAAGCAAGCTACCTAATTTGAGAGTGTTGGCTGTAGAAAAATTTCCCCCTGCTCCCTGCTCCCTGCCCCCTGCCCTATGCCCGACTTAGGAGTGTCTGCCATTCTTGGACGACGCGCTGGGGGACGTTGATGTTAATGGAGCGATCTCCAGGTAAAGGTATGCTCAAGGTTAGGGGTGCTTGTGGTAGTTGGGGTAAGATATCCTGAAAGTCATATTGGCCAATAGTTGGGGCTGGTGCTTCATCTAAGAAAACATCGGCAGCACTCAAGACTTTACCTGTAGCTGTGGAGATTTTTAAGGGTTGGGGATGAATTAGTTCGGCAGAACCAGGAAACCCTACTAGGCGCAGATTTAAAGTTTGAGCTTGACCAGGATAAACTTGTTTAAATAGGACAACTTGCCAAACTTTTCCTGACTCATCAGCTAATTTTGTTTGTGAGCGATAGAGAATTTCTGCTGTTGCTGTTTTTTGTTGCTCGACAGCTGCAATCACTGTTTCGGTATAGAAGCTTCCTAAACCCAGGAACATAAAAATCGTGAGTATCCCCAACAGTAGTAGCCACCACACAAGATTTTTGAAATAAGTCGGTGACAGACACATAGATGAAAGAGAGATAATACTCCTGTTCCGGTTGCGCTTGTTTGGTTTTCGGCTGATTTTTGACATCAGATTCACCTCCTAGTGTGGGTGAGGATAGAGCATTGAGGTACAATCCCCAGTCCCTAAAAATTCCATTCCTGTTTTTTCCGTGCGGTAACTAAAAAATCGAGTTTGGCGCGATCGCGTTTCATTTCGCCGACGCTAGAACCTTGGTAAAATAGTGCGCCTGTGGGACAAGCATTGACGCATTTACCGCAGGAGGTACAAGTTTGGGACGTTCCCCAAGGTTGGCTCAAGTCGGTAATAACGTGGGAGTTTGTCCCCCTCCCTGCCATATCCCAGGTATGTGCGCCTTCGATTTCGTCACATACACGGATGCAGCGCGTACAAAGAACACAACGGTTATGGTCAAGACCAAAGCGATCGTGAGAAACATCAACTTTGCGATCGGGGAAATGGTAGGCTAAACGCACATGATCCATATCCATCTCAATAGCTAGGTCTTGTAATTCACAGTTACCGTTAGCTACACACACCGAGCAGATGTGATTACCTTCGGCAAATAGCATTTCGATAATTGTGCGGCGGTAACTTTGCAGGCGATCGCTATTAGTCACTACTCCCATACCCTCAGTAACTTTTGTCACACAAGCAGGAAGTAACTTATTCATCCCAGCAATTTCTACCAAACACAACCGACAAGCACCCACATCTCCCACACCCTCTAAATGACACAGCGTGGGAATATAAACACCCGCTTCTTGCGCCGCCTGTAATACCGTTTCTTCCTCCCGCGCACTGATTAATTGACTATCTATCGTTAGGGTTTTTACAGACATAATACTAATTCGTAATTAGGATAGGGTATTGGAGATGAGTTACTCTCTCCCTTCCCCTCAACACTCCCTACTCAGCACTCATCACCAATGCCAAATACTCCTCGTGGAAGTAGCGTAGTGTGCTGAATACAGGATTGGGTGCAGACTGGCCTAAACCGCATAAGCTGGTGTGCTTCACCATGTCACACAGTTCTTCTAGGAGTTGTAAATCGGCTTGTGATGCTTTACCTGCGCTAATTTTGGTTAATAATCCATGTAACTGCACAGTCCCGACTCGGCAAGGAATGCACTTACCGCAGGATTCATCCATGCAAAATTCCATGAAGAAGCGGGCAACATCTACCATGTTGGTAGTTTGATCCATGACGATCATCCCACCAGAACCCATCATTGAACCCAGACTAGTTAAGGATTCATAGTCTACAGGAGTATCAAAAGTGGAGGCAGGAATACATCCCCCAGAAGGGCCACCTGTTTGTACTGCTTTCGCTATACCACCATCAGGAATACCACCTCCCATTTGTTCAACTATCTCCCGTAGAGAAGTACCCATTGGCACTTCGATTAAACCTGTGTTTTTAATTTTGCCAGCGAGTGCAAATACCTTTGTACCTTTGCTTTTAGCAGTTCCGATACTAGCAAACCAGTCAGCACCTTTACGGTTAATGGGTGCAATATTAGCAAAGGTTTCGACGTTATTAATTAAGGTAGGATGTCCCCATAAACCAGATTCAGCCGGATAGGGGGGACGTGGGCTAGGAAGGCCGCGTTTACCTTCGATAGAAGCCATGAGAGCAGTTTCTTCACCGCAAACATAAGCCCCTGCACCGATGCGGATATCAATTTTAAAATCAAAGGGAGACTCGAAGATTTTACTACCTAAAATACCGAGGCGTTGGGCTTGATTAATGGCTATTTGTAAGCGTTTGATCGCGGTGGGATATTCTGCCCTTACATATATATAACCTTGACTTGCACCGACAGCATAGCCTGCGATCGCCATTCCCTCTAACACGCGATGAGGATCACTCTCTAGCACACTCCTATCCATAAACGCCCCAGGATCTCCCTCATCGGCGTTACAGATCACAAATTTGCGCTCTCCTTTCGCCTTAACCACCGTCGCCCATTTCAAACCTGTGGGATAACCTGCACCACCCCTTCCCCGCAAACCACTGCGGCTAATAGTATCCACAACCTCAATTGAGGTCATATCCCGCAGCACATGATAGAGAGCCTGATAACCGCCAGTAGCAATGTAAGATTGAATCCGTTCTGGGTCAATTGTGCCACTATTTTCTAAAACAATCGGCATCTGGTGTGTAAAAAAAGGCTGGTCTAAATTCACTACCGACAGCTTTGACTCTTTTCCTTTCAGCGTCTCAATAATCGCCGGCGCATCTTCTGGAGTAACTTTTTCATAAAGGGTATCTGTTAAGGATTTGAAATAGTCGTTCCCAGTTCCTACTCTCTCAACTTCCACCAAAGGCCCCTGACAGCACAAGCGCATACAACCCACGCCAGAGACTTGTACTTCTGTCTCCAAACCTTCTGCTTTCACAGATGCTTCTAATTGTTGTTTAACAGCTTGGGAGTTAGCCGACAGGCAACCAGCCGCCGTACAGCAACGGATTTGTACTGGTTTGGCTTGAGAACGTTCTTGTCGAGAGATGCCTAATAATTCAGTCAGTTCCATGTTTTCTAACAACTCTCCAAAAGAGGACACCTCGCCTCTCTACCAATTCAAAATTCAAAGTTAACAATCCCCTCTATTCCCTGTCCCCTGTCACCTGTCCCCTGTCACCTATTTTCAGCCACCCTTGTACACGTTCAGCCACTGATTCGGGGGTTTGATTGCCTAAAACTGTCCCATCAAACACGACCGCCGGCGCAATACCACAAGCACCCAAACAGCGTGCTGTGAGTAGTGATAATTGACCATCAGCAGTAGTTTGACCAGCGTGAATGTGAGTTAATTGTTCTAGATTTGCCAAAATTGCTTGCGAGCCTTTGACATAACAAGCCGTACCTGTACACACCACACAGCTATGAGTGCCTTGTGGTGCTAAGGTAAACAAATGATAGAAAGTTGCTACCCCATAGACTCTACTAGGCGGTAGTTTCAGGCTATGGGCAATATAAAGCAATAAATCGTTTTCTAAGTAGCCAAAGAGTTCTTGAGCCTTATGGAGAATTTCAATCAGTGCATCTTGTTGATACTGATGACGCTTGAGAGTTGCGTCTAGCATCTTCAATCTTTTATCTCCACTGGGATGAGTCTGATGTGGTGGTGATGTAGTTTTCATTCTCCCCTATACCCTCTACACTGATACCTCTTGGGGCTTTTGCAAGTTGTCTTTAGAGGTTGCTTGTTCCTTCACTGGAAAATGGACTATGTGAACTGAACAAGGAGCATGGTGCAGAACATAGTTACTTACACTACCCAGAATGAATTCTTTCAACCCGCCTAGACCCCTGTGTCCCATGACGATTAAATCAGCATTCCAGGTAGCCGCTATTTTACAAATTGTGCGTCCAGGACTACCCAAGATTTGTTGAAATTGTGTGGGGACTCCTGCGGTGTTGGCTTTAGCACTGTAGGATTGCAATATTCTCACACCTTCATCTTTAAAGCGATCCCATTCTTTTTGATATACCTCAAAGCTTTGACCGCTTAGTCCTGGATAATAGTCATAACTAGACACCATCGGAATGTTAGGACTGCCATATTCTTCTGGTGACAAGATGTGTACTAACAGCAAGTTACCTTGGGTGGCTTTTGCTAAAGCTAATGCTTGCTCAAAAACCTGTTGTCCCATTTCTGAGCGATCCAATGCGACTAAAATGTTTTTCAGCATATAGACCTCTGTAAGTATTTATTTGTGAGGTTTTTGGTTTTCAAAGTAAGTTCTTCTAGTAGTTAGTTTTAGTGACAGGTGACAGGTGACAGGTGGTAAGGTAATGCCCACTCAGGACTCAACACTGGCTAAACGCTGTAACACTCATTACTCATTACTCATTACTCAGCACTCATTACTCACTCCTTTGCCTCTCATCATTGTTTATATGACAACAAGTTGAGGAACTTGTGAAGAAAGCCGTAACTCTTATCGGAGTTTTGTGGGGAACAATATCCCTTGGTTCTTTTATCAGTCTGATTTCTGTGGTTTTTAATCATCATTCGTGAGAGCCAAGAACCCCAGTTTTTTGGCTCTCGATGCTCACAAATTAAATAGGACTGCTACGTAGCGATCGCATAATGGCATAATATTCTTGTGAAGCAATATAATTTAATTGCTGTTTTTTGATAACAACATCTGTCCAATGCTATATTTCGAGACTCATTTCATCTATTTCTAAAGATTGATAAATGTTGATATTTATGAAATAATATTAATTGTCAGGATATATATAATCTAAAATATTTTTTAACTTAACCAATATTAATACTTTAATTTCTCACACAAAGATAGAAAATTATTTCAGTTTGATTATTTATTAAATCTTAATTTAATATGAAAATTTTAATTGTAGAGGATGACGAATTAAATGCCTATGCACTGAGTGCCGTCCTCACAAATCAAAACTATGTGGTGGAAGTTGCTGGTGATGGTAATGCTGGTTGGGATTTAATAGAAACTTATGACTATGATTTAATTCTTTTAGATGTGATGCTACCCAAGCTAGATGGAATAAGTCTTTGTCGGCAAATTCGCTCTAGTGGTAGACAAATGCCAATTCTGTTGTTGACAGGTTGTGATAGCAGTCACGAAAAAGCTATTGGTTTAGATGCGGGTGCTGATGATTATGTAGTCAAACCATTTGAAGCAGAAGAATTAGTAGCCCGAATACGTGCGCTATTACGGCGTAGTGGGACAATATCACAACCAATACTAGAATGTGGTAATTTGCGGCTTGACCCTAGCAGTTACGAAGTTACCTATGGACAAAGTTTGCTATCACTAACGCCCAAAGAATATGCGCTATTGGAATTATTTTTGCGAAACCGTCGCCGGGTGTTTAGCTGTAGCATGATTCTAGAGCATCTCTGGTCTTATGAAGATACTCCTAGCGAAGAAGCAGTCCGTACCCATATGAAAGGATTGCGAATGAAGCTGAGAAATGCGGGAGCATCTGGGGATTTAATTGAAACAGTTTACGGAATTGGTTATCGACTCAAATCACAGGAAGAGGGTAACAGGGGCGCAGAGGCGCAGGGGCGCAGGGGCGCAGGGGAGAAAGGAAAATCTGCATCTGTTGGGAAGTCTCAGTCAGATTCAACGCTGACAGGAATAGCGGGAATTTGGCAGAAATTTTATGGACGAGTGGATGAACAAGTTAGAGTCCTAGAGCAAGCTACAACAGCACTGATTCAAGATGCTTTAAATTCTGAATTGCGGTTACAAGCAAGACAAGAAGCTCATACATTAGCAGGTTCTCTCGGTACGTTTGGTTTACCGGAAGGCTCAAAGTTAGCACGCAAAATTGAGCAGGTGTTGAAATTAGATACAACTTCGACACCAACAGAAATTAGCAAATTACAAAAGTGGGTGAAGTTATTGCGCCAAGAAGTCGCAGCGCAAAAACCAGCCGGAGATTCTTCAACATCTACGACTAATTCACTTCCCTTAGTGTTGGTAGTTGATAGTGATGCTGTTTTAGTTGAACAGTTAACACAAGCATCGGTTGGTAGAGAATTCCAATTAACTACTACAACTACTCTAGAGCAAGCCAGAAATGTACTGTACCAAGAACATCCTAGTATAGTTCTGCTAGACCCTAACGTTACTGTCCATCAAGAAGATAGCTTACATTTTTTAGCTGAACTTGCCCAACGCAAACCACCTGTACCAGTTGTAGTTTTTACAGAACAGACAGATTTTCAGCACCGTCTGCAACTAGCGCGTCAAGGTGAACATACCTTTTTACAGAAACCCCAACCTACAGCCGAAGTTTTAGAAGCGATCGCTAAAATCATACAACAAGTTCCCAATGGCGCAGCCAAGGTATTAGCTGTAGACGATGACCCCAAAATTCTCGCCTTATTGCAAACTCTCCTCCATCCTTGGGGGCTAAAAGTCTTTACCCTAGATGATCCCCGGCGTTTTTGGGAAACATTAAAAGCCGAAACTCCAGACTTGTTAATTCTAGATGTGGAAATGCCCTACACAAACGGCATAGAACTCTGTCAAGTAGTTCGTAACGATGCCCAGTGGAGTGAGTTACCAATACTGTTTCTCACAGTCCACAGTGATGCTGAAATCGTCAATCAAGTCTATAGCGTAGGTGCTGACGATTTTGTCAGCAAACCCATCGTTGGGCCAGAATTAGTAACGCGCATTATCAACCGCCTGGAACGGGTGAAACTGTTAAGGCGAGTGAGTCAGAAGGAAGTAAAAGGTAGGGTAGACAAGGTAGAAGTTTTCCCAGTCCCCAGTCCCCATTACCCCTTATCCCCAGAGGGGGCCCCGAGTTCCCCAATACCCAATCCCCAGTCCCCAATCCCCAGCCCCTTCTTCACCGACGGACGCGCCATCTTTGATGCTGAACCAGAGTGCGTCAAAATTGTGGCAGCTGATGGTACTTTATTGGAAATCAACCCGGCGTGTTTGGCAGCATTAGAGGCAGATAACGCCGCCGCCGTGGTGGGTAAATCTGTGTATGATCTGATTGTCCCCGAATACCAACAGGCATTTCGTCACCTCAATGAGAGTGTTTGTCAAGGCCAAAAAAAGAGTCTGGAATTTGAGATAATCACTTGTCGGGGTCATCGTCGCTGGATGGAAACTCACTCTGTCCCTTTACGTAACGCCGCAGATGGTAGCTGGGTACAGTTGGCAATTACACGGGATATTACCAACTACAAACAAGTCCAAGCAGAAGTTCAGCGCGTCAATCGCACATTGCAAACCTTGAGTGGTTGCAATCAAGCATTGATTCGTGCCAAAAATGAGGATGACTTACTCCATCAAGTATGCGAAATTATCATCAAAGTTGGTGGTTATCGCCTCGCCTGGGTAGCCTACGCCGAGAATAATCCTCAAAAAGATATTAAACCAGCCGCCCAAGCCGGCTACGAAGATGGATATCTGCAATCTCTCCATTTGACTTGGGCAGATACAATTCGGGGTAAAGGGCCAACTGGTACAGCTATCCGTACAGGCAAAACTACAATTATTCAAAATATTTTGGCTGATTCCCAGTACGAAATCTGGCGTTGTCAAGCGATGAATCAGGGTTATGCTTCTTCAATTGCTTTGCCTTTAATAGCTAATGGTCAAGCCTTTGGCGCATTAAATATTTATGCGGCTGAACCAGATGCTTTCAATGTGAATGAGGTGAAACTGTTACAAGAACTGACAGCAGACTTAGCTTATGGCATTTTAGCATTACGCAATCAGCGCGATCGCCAACGAGCCGAAGCAGCCCTCAAAGACAGTGAAGAAAGTCTAGCCTTAGCCCTAGAAGCAGTTAACTTAGGGATTTGGGACTGGAATCTCACCACCAACCAAATCACTTGGTCTGATGGTCATGCCCGATTATTTGGGATGAAACCTACTACCTTCAATGGCTCTTATGAAACCTTTAAAAACTGTGTTTTTCCAGAGGATTGGCCTGCTTTAGAGCAAGCATTTCAGGATGCCCAGCACCAAAAAACCGATTATAATCATGAATTCCGTGTAGTCTGGCCAGATGGTAGCATCCACTGGATTGAGGGAACAGGTAAACTGTACTACAACGAAGCAGGCAAAGCTGTACGAATGCTGGGTACAGTCAGAGATATCAGTAATCGTAAGCAAATCGACGCTGACCTAAAAGCCGCTAATAACGAACTAGAATTAAGAGTAGCAGAACGTACTGTTGAGCTAGTTAATGTCAATCGCCAGCTACAATCACAACTCGATGAACGCCAACAGATACAAGAAGCACTGCGGATTTCCCAAATCAGATTGGCACGCATTTTAGACATTGCTGACGATGCCATTATTTCCATTGACGCTAGCCAAAAAATCACCATCTTTAACCAGGGTGCAGAGAAAATTTTTGGCTACTCTGCCGAAGAAATTATCGGACAGCACCTCAATGTTCTCTTACCCCAGCGTTTTGCTGAGGCACACCGTCAGCACGTTTCTGGCTTTGGACAATCTCCCAGCTTGGCACGACGCATGGGAGAGCGGCGGGAAATATATGGTTGTCGCAAGGATGGGACGGAATTTCCGGCAGAGGCTTCTATATCGAAGCTATACATGAATAGCGAAGTATTTTATACAGTAATATTACGTGATGTTACAGAACGCAAACAAATCGAGCGCATGAAAGATGAGTTTGTTTCTGTAGTCAGCCATGAACTGCGTACACCCCTGACCTCAATTCACGGCTCATTAGGAATGCTCACCAGTGGATTGTTACTAGCAGACTCAGAACAAGGTAAACGCTTGCTACAAATTGCTACCGACAGCACAGAACGCCTAGTCCGCCTGATTAATGACATCCTCGACATTGAAAGAATTGAGTCAGGTAGTGTGAAGATGGAACGCGAAACCTGCAACCTGACAGACTTGATTGAGTCATCTGTCAGTATTATGCAGCCCTTGGCGAATAAAGCCGGAGTTAAACTATCAATTGATAGCCCATCAGTAGAATTATGGGTAGATCCCGATCGGGTTGTGCAAACGATAACTAATCTGCTGAGTAATGCCATTAAATTCTCGCCACCGGAAAAAACAGTCTGGCTGGTTGCTCAACAATATGGTGATGAAGTCTTGTTGACAGTCAAAGACAACGGACGCGGTATTCCGGCTGACAAAATCCATAGTATCTTTGAGAGGTTTCAACAAGTCGATTCTTCAGATTCACGCAACCATGACGGTACAGGTTTAGGCTTGGCTATTTCCCAGAGTATCGTCCAACAGCATGGAGGACGGATTTGGGTAGAAAGTGTTGTAGGTGAAGGTAGCAGTTTTTACTTTACCTTGCCAATTTTACCGAAAAGATGGGTCTAAAGCCCCGTCCTTATAGGACGGCTTTTTATTGTATAAAGACTTAAGCTAGGAGATACAGAGTTTTTAACTAAAGGACGTGTCACCACCCAAGAATTTGAACAACGAGTTATAGAACTACTGCAACGAATTACTCACAACCAAAAAGAGGACAAGCCATCGTGAAAACCAAGCGAATTTTAGTGGTTGATAACGAGCAGTATATTCAAGAAGTCGCCAAAGTCTGCTTAGAAACAGTAGCAGGCTGGGAGGTGGTGACAGCTAGTTCTGGTCAAGAAGGTATCAATCAAGCTGAGACTTACCAGCCAGATGCTATTCTTTTAGATGTGATGATGCCTGATATGGATGGAATCGCTACCTTTGAGAAATTGCAAGCTAATCCAGCCACCAAGGTAATCCCCGTAATTTTATTAACCGCCAAAATCCAAGCTTCTGACCGTCGCCGCTACTCTCAATTGGGAATGATAACAGCGATCGCTAAACCTTTCAATCCCTTAGAATTAGCCGGTCAGGTAGCTACAGCACTAGGTTGGAATTTAGATAATTGACACTCTCACCGCTAATTGCTAACGCAATGTAGCGGGAGATTCTTGCTTCTCAGAAACACGCTTTTTGGTACAAGTACCAACGAGTCTTACTGCTTCTCCACAAGCTTGAAATTCTGTGTGTCCCACAGTATTTGTTGTTAGTATTCTTATCCCTTCTGCTCTCAAGTTCCGTGAAGCATTTTCATCTCTGTCATGAGTTGCTTGGCAACTTGGACAAATCCACTCACGGATACTTAAATTCAGTAAATCATTTTTATATCCGCAACAGGAACAAAGCTTTGTACTGGGAAAGAATCTGTCAACTTGGATGAATTTACCTCCCTCTCTCTCTAATTTGTAGCTAATAAAATTAAGCAGCATACCAAAACCAGCATCATGTATTGACTTGGCTAACTTGGTACGTGCTAATCCTTTAATACAAAGGTTCTCAGCTACTATGACTTGGTTATCATCAACTAACTTTCGTGAGAGTTTATGGAGAAAATCTTGCCGAGTGTTAGATATTTTTTCGTGAACCTTGGCAACTACTTTAACCGCTTTACGCCTATTGTTAGACCCTTTTACTTTACGAGATAAAGCTTTCTGCCTAGTTCGCAGTCGTTTAGCATATTTTCTAGTAGGCTTAATTGGGTCAACCTTGTAACAGGTTTCACCATCAGTTGCAGTTATTAAACTGTTTAACCCCAGGTCAATTCCCGATATCTTACCTTGTTTGTTGGTAGTTAAATCTTTTGTCTCAAATAAGATTGCAGCAAAATATTTACCTGTACTTGTTTTAGAAACAGTCACAGATTTTATCTTGCCATTAATCTTTTTTGAAAGAATAGCTTTAACAATGCCAAGCTTAGGTAGTTTTAAACCACCATCTTTAACTCTTGCACTTTCAGGAAATCGAATTGACTGCTTGGAATGCTTGCTCTTGAATTTTGGGAATCCTGTAAGTTTCGCAAAAAAGTTTTTAAACGCAGATTCCAGGTTTTTTAGTGACTGTTGTAGAACAGCAGCAGTCGGTTCTTGTAACCATTCATAATCGGTTAGTTTCTTCAATTGAGTAAGGTCTTTAGCCATCTTAAGGTAAGTCATTCCCTTACCCGTTTCTTGATATTGAGTATTAGTTTTATTGAGGTAGAAATTCCAAACAAACCGGGAACATCCAAAGCTTTTGGCTAGGGATATTTCTTGCTCTTTGTTTGGGTAAATTCTGACCTTCAGTACGTCTAACATCAATACAGTATTGAGAAACTATTATGGTAATATACACCAAAATAATGATCCGCTACGCTCCATTAAGATAGATAGTCATTAGCTTTTCTCCTCTGCCCCTATACCTATGTCAGCTTCAATGCTTGTATAGTAACAACTAGCACAAATTACGTTAGCGCAGCCCATTACAAACTATTTATGATCTCTTCTAGCCAAAAACTGCGGCAGTTGCTTGCAAAACCTGAAATTATTGTGATTCCCGGTGTTTATGACTGTCTCAGTGCCAAACTGGCAGAAAAGATAGGTTTTGATGTAGTTGCTACTAGTGGCTTTGGTATAGCAGCTTCTACCCTGGGTTTACCGGACTACGGTTTTCTCACCGCTACAGAAATGCTCTACAGTGTAGGCAAAATTGCTCAGTCGCTGAGTGTGCCTCTGATTGCAGATTTAGATACTGGCTATGGTAATGTTCTCAACGTCATGCGGACTATCAAGGATGCTGTGCAGTTGGGTGTGGCGGGTGTCTTACTAGAAGACCAAGAATGGCCGAAAAAGTGCGGTCACTTTGAAGGAAAACGAGTCATCCCCACAGAAGAACACGCCGGAAAAATTAAAGCCGGAGTCGAGGCGCGGGGTGATAGTGGTTTAGTAATTATCGCCCGTACCGATGCCCGTGCGCCACTGGGTTTAGAAGAAGCGATCGCTCGTGGTCGCGCCTATATTGCCGCCGGAGCAGATATACTCTTTGTAGAAGCACCGCAATCTGTAGAAGAGTTAAAAGCGATCGCAGCAGCTTTTCCTGATATTCCATTAGTAGCTAATATTGTGGAAGGTGGTAAAACTCCATCTCTTTCGGCAGATGATTTACAAAATTTAGGCTTTAAAATTGTCTTTTTCCCATTAACTGGCTTATTAGCAGTTACCCAAACTCTCACCAATTGTTTAACTCATTTAAAACAACAGGGAACTACAGCCAATTTTACTGACTTAGTGAGTTTTCAAGATTTTCAAGAACTCGTCGGTGTTCCCCAATTTCTGCAAATGGAAAAGAAATTCACACTAGAAAATGATGAATAAATTACCAGAATTCATCCAATACAAAGATACATACGATATTACCCAAAATAGTATTCTTACCCTGTATAAAGCTAATCAATGGTCATCAGCAGAAAAACCAGATTTACTCTACCAAGCTTTGATGAATTCCCATTCTCTCATTTCTGCATGGTATGGAGACAAGTTAGTAGCTTTGGGTAATGCTATTTCAGATGGCTTTTTAGTAGTGTATTATCCTCATTTATTGGTCTTGCCAGATTACCAAAATCAAGGTATCGGCAGTCAGATTATCAAGATGCTGATATCTCGCTATGATGGGTTTCATCAGCATATTTTACTAGCGGAAAACCAAGCCATTAATTTCTACAAAAAAGTAGGTTTCCAGCGTGCAGGTAAAACCGAACCTATGTGGATTTATTCTGGAAATGACCACTCAACTTAGCAATCTGATTTAGCTATGAATTTTCAGTAAAACCCTTACTCAAAATAAAAATTTGCAATTTACGCAGAGACTTGCAAAAGTGATTTTTAAGTTCAAAACTATCCCAACTCTCCAAAATTCATCAACAGATACAAATGTAAAAACCAATGTGGTATCCGGCTGACTTCATTTTGAATTGGTACTACATCACTGTACCGCGTGTAGCTTCAGTATCAATTGGCTTAATTAAGTACAACTTCAACATATTCCAAAAGATAGCAATAGCGGGGGGAATTCTTTGAAAGAATTTCACAAAGTTAGGCCATTCACTGCTATTAATTGCCGACAGTTTCAAATTATTTTCCGAACATTGTTCTAACCGCCAGAAAAATTCCGGGTGATTAGTATTCAAAATTATAGGAAATGCCCGCGCAGAGGTATTATTCGTTTCTTGAATAACTCGGTTGTTGTACTTGCGGGGATGAATACCAATAGACTCATAAAAGGTAGCCCGTTCAAATACCGTCATCGTATGGGTAGCAAAGACAGTTAACAAGAAAAAACGTACCCATAACTTAGCCTTCCAAGTTTTCCATAATTTGGGCTGCGATCGCAATACGGCTTTAAAGAAATCCCCGTGACGATTCTCGTCTTGACACCAACTCTCAAACTTACGGAATAGTGGATAAAACTGGTACTCTGGATGCTCCTGCATATGCTGATGCACCAAGATATAACGCCAGTAACCAATTTTTTCCGATAGGTAGACTGTGTAAATCACCCACTCTGCTGGGAAAAAGGTATATGTGCGATTCTTGGTTAAATAGTTTAAGTCTAACGATAGATTCAAATCCGCCATTGACTTATTCAAAAATCCCGCGTGCCGTGCCTCATCCCGTGCCATATAATTAAAGGCCTCTGCCAACAGGGGATTTCGGTCTTTAATGCGGCGTGATAACTCTTTAAACAACAAAAACCCAGAAAACTCGGAAGTACAAGAACGTTCCAAAAAGTCAATAAAGGCGCGGCGTTTTTCCCCAGTAATATGATCCCAGTTTTGCTTAAACTCTTCATCACGGACAAAGTGATGCCGATTGTAGTCAGCACGCAGTTCATCGACAATGGCTTGAATTTCAGTCTCATTAGCTGAAATATCCATATTTGCCACCGCCTCAAAGTCGGTGGTGTAAAACCGGGGTGTTAATAAAGTTTCTTGAACAGGTGCTTTCACTCCAGGCTTTAGCGTTTGAGGCTCTGGGGTTGTAAGGGTATTAACCATGAGACTCCTTTATATATTAATGGTTTTATAGTTATATAATCATAAAATGTTATTTATATACATCAGTTAAATTATTGAACTAGAGACTGGGAATTTGGCATAAAAAAGTCAAGAGAAAATATCTAACTTTTTATTTGTTTCCGTGGCACTCCTTAGACCATAAACCATTTTTTACTCAGCAAGTAATATAGCGAACTTAAGACAAATATAAAAAAATATTAATGCTTGTATAGTTATACAGCTATTAATAGTTAAATGATTTTGGGAGATATGAAAATAGCCTGGATTTGCATCAGCAGTGGTAGTTGCTAGATAGAGCGATGCAGATCCTCTCTAAACCCAGAATAACAATCCTCGCTCCAGTATTGACTGTGAATTGGCAGCCAGATTGAGTCTGTGAAGAGTGCTGAGTTGAAAGACAATCATGCCAATTGCGTGATGAGATATTTTTCCACTGAGAAACTCCCAAGACTGGACTGTTATTCTTCACTCAAAACTCATTACTCAAAACTCATTACTCATCACTCAAGACTCAAGACTTACCACTCAAGACTCACCACTCAAAACTCACCACTCAAAACTCACCACTCAAAACTCACCACTCAAAACTCAGCACTCAGCACTCAGCACTCAGCACTCAGCACTCAGCACTCAGCACTCAGCACTCAGCACTCAAAACTCAGCACTCAAAACTCAGCACTCAGCACTCAGCACTCAAAACTCAGCACTCAATTTGTCTGAAAACTTAATTATGAAGGAAGCAATCATGAGTAGCAATTTAGCCGTCAAACTGCGTTCCGGGACTCAAAAAGCTCACACCTCAGCAGAAAATGTGGGTTTCATGAAATGTTTTTTGAAGGGGGTTGTAGATAGACAGAGTTTCGCTAAATTTTTAAGTAACTTGTATTTTGTCTACAGTGAACTAGAAGCCGCCATTACAAGCCATGTCAACAATCCCGTAATTGCGGCGGTTTACTTCCCCGAACTGAATCGCCGAGACTCCTTAGAAAAAGACATGGTGTTTTACTATGGTAGCGAGTGGCGAAGTCTAATTACACCTTCAAGCAGCACCCAGGCATATATTAACCACATCCGAGAACTTTCTGCTGGTGATCCTGTGTTATTGATTGGTCATACCTATACCCGCTACATGGGCGACCTTTCCGGGGGTCAGATGCTGCAAAAAATCGCTCAGTCAACGCTCAAACTGTCTGGCTACGAAGGCACATCTTTCTATAATTTTGAGCAGATTCCTGACAAGCAAGCATTTAAAAACACGTATCGTCAGGCGATGGATTCATTATCCATTGATGATGCCACAGGCGATCGCATTGTTGTAGAAGCAAATAGTGCTTTCCAATTCAATATGCAAATGGCCAAAGACTTAGAGGGAAGCTTAATTAAAGCTATTGGTCAAGTAGTATTTAATAGCTTGACTCACACCAATAACCCCGGTAGTACCGAAGCAGCAGCAATGTAAGGGAAGGAAGGGGACAGGGACAGGGACAGGGGAAGCAGAGGAAGCTGGGGAGGTAGGGGAGGTAGAGGGATAAAAATATAATGCCCAATGCCCAATTCCCACGTTTGCTTTAATCAACACATCATGCTCTAGCCATAAATATTTAAACTAGAAAGCAGCTAGAGCATAGACCTTGTATTGGCAATTTGTTGCACATCAAAAAACAAATTGCAGAGCTATATATCCATAAGACCAACCGTACAACAAGGCAAAAGTAAAAAGTAAAAACATTCATGTAGTAAGATTTTTCCTCATTTCAGATGCCTGATTGCTACAGCATCTTAATATTATAGATAGTTGTAGCAAAATTAACATTTAAATTTGGTGAAAATCATAAAATTTAGTTTTGCTATCTTTTGCTTTTTGACTTTTACCTTTTGACTTTTTGGATGGTCGCATTACCTTGGAGGATTTGATGGTTTTTCTTTCATCTGGAGTCAAATTTGATTTAGCCTTGATTCAAAAGTATGACACTCCTGCACCTAGATATACCAGTTACCCACCCGCTACACAGTTAACTGAAGGATTTACACAGAAAGATTTTCACGCTGCGATCGCCGCCTCAAATCAAAGAAAATCACCTCTATCTTTGTATTTCCATATTCCTTTTTGTCAGAGTGCTTGTTACTTTTGTGGCTGTAATACGGTAATTTCTAATAACACGAATATTGCCAAACCATACCTAGAAAATTTAGCACGAGAAATCAAGCATACAGCATCTTTGATTGACCAAGATAGAAAAGTGCTACAAGTTCATTGGGGTGGTGGTACACCCAATTATCTAGATTGCGATCAAGTAGAATTTTTATGGGAAAATATTACTCGTAACTTCAACCTTGATCCACAAGCCGAAGTCTCTATTGAGATTAATCCCCGTTATGTTGACAAAGAATACATTTTCTTTCTTAGAAAAATTGGGTTTAATCGCATTAGTTTTGGTATCCAAGATTTTAATAACCAAGTACAGGTAGCTGTCAACCGTGTCCAACCTGAAGAGTTGTTATTTGATGTCATGAGTTGGATTAAAGCGGCTAAATTTGAAAGTGTGAATGTAGACCTGATTTATGGTTTACCTTATCAAACTTTACAAACCTTTCGAGAAACGGTGCAGAAGACAGTTGCATTAGACCCCGATCGCATTGTTGTGTTTAACTTTGCTTATGTACCGTGGTTGAAGCCAGCACAAAAGAATATTCCTGTGGAAGCATTACCACAACCCCAAGAAAAGTTAGAAATTCTGCAAATGACCATTGAGGAATTGACAAAAAGCCAATATCTATTTATTGGGATGGATCATTTTGCCAAACCTAACGATGAACTAGCAACAGCACAACGTAACCGCACCCTCCAGCGCAACTTCCAAGGCTACACCACCCACGCCGGGACAGAACTGTTTGGCTTTGGTGCGACATCTATCAGTATGTTGCATGATGCTTATGTGCAGAATCATAAGCAATTGAAAGAATATTATCAAGCAGTTGCTAGCGATAGTTTACCAATCAGTAAAGGGATTAAACTCACGGAAGATGATATCTTGAGACGCGATGTGATTATGTGCATCATGTCTAACTTCCAACTATATAAGCAAGAAATCGCAGAGAAACATGAGATCAATTTTGATCAGTATTTTGCCCATGAACTAGAGTTATTAGAGCCATTAGCAGCTGATGGACTGGTAAATTTATCAACTGACCACATTCAAATTACGGATATTGGTAGGCTATTGGTGAGGAATATTGCTGTAATTTTTGATATTCATAATCAAACGCCAGAACAACACTTTTCACGTGCCATTTAACACCAAATCTGCAACTATCAGCTTGCTCAATTGGAAGCGTTCATGGAAAATATTGGTAATTGGTAGCTGGTAATTACCTTCACTTAATTACTCATGACCAATTACCGACTATAGTCTACTTGTAGTAATTAAGATAATTCATAACTCATTTCCTTAATAGAGATTCATCGGTCGCCACGAAAAAAGCAGAAATTTTCTAAGTTGGTATGAATATCAAATTGGCTTTAATTTTGAGTTATGACTTCTGTTATATCTATCTTTTGACTTCAAAAGTTACTTCATCTGGTGGAAACGCTCACTAATTCAGTTTGCTAATCTGGGTACAGATGAGATTTTTGAGGACATTATATGAATATTCTTGCTTGGGTAATATTAGGACTATTAGCTGGTGCGATCGCTAAAGCAATCTATCCTGGAACTCAAGGTGGTGGAATCCTTTCTACAATGATTTTAGGTATCATAGGTGCTTTCATCGGTGGTAGTTTGTATAGTCTATTTTCCACGGGAACTTTACAACTTACGGCTACTGGTTTAAGTATTCCTGGCCTTTTAATAGCCATTCTCGGTGCAATGATTGCTATCTACATATGGGGACTACTTAGCAGAAGTCGTAGTGCTTAAATAAGTATCAGGGTAAAATTCCAAACGAATATTTTAGCAAATCAAGCATTCAATATCGCAATGCTTGATGAGTCTTATCTCAGATGAAAATAATTGCAGAGGCATTTCATGTTTTTCCACAAAAAAGAGCCGATTCATGCAGTAAAAATTAATGATGCTAATCCTCGCTTTGCTCAGTTACTTCTAGAGCAATTTGGAGGAGCCACTGGAGAACTATCAGCAGCTTTGCAATACTGGGTGCAATCATTTCACGTTGAGAATGCTGGAATTCGCGATATGCTGCAAGACATTGCCATTGAGGAATTTGGGCATTTAGAGATGGTTGGTAAACTCATCGAAGCTCATACCAAAAATGTAGATCAAACAGAGGCTTATAAAAGCACTCTTTTTGCTGTCAGGGGAATGGGACCTCACTTTTTAGATAGTCAAGGTAATGCTTGGACTGCAAGTTACCTTAATGAAGGTGGAGACGTAGTAAGAGATTTGAGAGCTAACGTCGCAGCTGAAGCTGGCGCACGTCAAACTTACGAAGAGTTAATTAAGCTATGTCCAGATCAAGGCACAAAAGAAACTTTAGTACATCTGCTCACAAGAGAAATTTCTCATACCCAGATGTTCATGAAGGCTCTAGATTCACTTGGTAAGTTGACAGATCCACTATTTGGCAATATTCAACCTGATGAAACTGTAGCTCTCTATTACAATCTGTCTACCAATGGTAATGGACATGATGAACGTGGCCCTTGGAATTCAGAACCAACATTCCAATATGTTGCTAACCCATTGGAAAGACACTCTTAATTAAAAGTTGGGAAGCAGGGAAGCAGACGAGAAAAGCTAATACCCAATTCCCCATTCCCATAATTTCCTTTTAATTGAGGAGATTAATTCGTGATTGTTAATGCAACGCCAAATGGATGGGAAATTATTTATCACCGCGCTCATGCTTTATTAGCAGCGCAACTAGCAGGACAATGGCGACGCAAAAATTTCCCAGCACGGATATATGAAACCCTTGCTGCCATTTCTCATCATGATGATTTAGAAAAAGAATGGCAAGAAGATAATCTGACTCCAGGGGGTGCGCCAATGGACTTTACCATGAGCCAAGAAGCCTCTGTTGAGAAAATGGTTGATTTGGTCAATAATGCCCGTTACCGAGGACGATGGGTAACTCTATTAACTTCCAAACACATCAGCCGTTTAAATGAAGCAAAACGAGGTAGGTCTTCCGAACTAGATCAATTTCTAGATGAACAATACCGCAATCAACAGCGTTGGCGTGAGGAATTAGGCTTGCAGGAAGATGAAGTAAATGCGGCTTATGCTTTTATGCAGTGGTGCGATCGCCTATCTCTTATTCTATGTCAGCAGGAATTACCAGCTGATGAAAGATTTTTAGAAATTAGTCTGGGGCCTGATGGTCAACGCTATGACATTATGCAACGTAGTGATAATTTGCTTACTGTCCAACCTTGGCCTTTTGAGGATGAAAAGTTTACAGTGAATGTCGAAGCGTGCGATCTGCATCAAGTAAAGTTTGAGAGTAATGCTCAACTAACTCAATCCCTGCAAACAGCTCCAATCAAAGTTTTAGAGTGGACTTTTGTTAAAACTTAAAACTCAAATTAATTGCAGAAATCAAAAAGCGTCCGGGAGTGTTACCGTGTTTCCACCCCAGACGCTTTTTAGTTTCAACTTGCTCCTCACACACAACTAGAGCATACTGTCTACTCGTAATTAAGTAAATCTATTGTGTGACACTTTTTTAAGTTGCACAAGTAATACCATTTTTAGATTCCAATAAAAAACGCCTGGGAGTGTTACCGTGTTTCCACCCCAAGCGTTTTTTAATTTCAACTTGCTCCTCACACACAACTAGAATCTATCACTTGTTTGGGGAAATGGCAAGTATCTTATTTAACGCTTCACATAGTCTTAATATTAACAAAGCTCAAGTCTTTAAATTTCACCCCAGCGATGCCACTGACGAAAGTTAGTTCCAGCACTCACAGCTAAACCAATTTGGTGCTGTGAAGACAGTTCATCGTGTCCACCTTCGTTTGCACCAATATAGTACAGACGGAAACTACCATCATCCAATGCTACTACACAAGGAGTGCCTACTGCCCGCGCATCCCAACGACCAGAACCCTTTTGAGCAGGTGAAAAAATAGAACCTCCCGCTTGCTCCCCTTTCTCCTTTTGCCAATGAATCCCATCGTCAGAGGTAGCTATACCAATAGAATGATAACCACTGTTGTTAACACCTTCATAGAACATGACGTATTGTCCATTTATTTTTAAGACATGGCGAGTACCAATGCCTCTCTCATCAAAACTTCCAGGTTCACCTGCGGCTAAAATCTCACCGACTTTTTCCCAATGGAAACCATCTGTAGATATGGCTAAACCAACTAAGAATCCTCTTTTTGGGTTTAAGGTGTGATAGTACATTTTCCACGTTCCATCATCATCAGGTAAGACTTGAGGCCAGGCGCAAAACAGGGCATCAAACTCTCCTACCTTGCCTAAATCGAGAAAAGCCCCTCGATAAGTGCTTTCCAAGCGTACCCATTTTATGCCATCACGGGAGATAGCGCAGCCAGGGCGCATATTTAACCCTTTAGCTTTAAGCTCTCCCATTTCAACAACTGTGTTGTCGCCGCCAAAATACCACATCCAATAAAGACCATCATGGAAATATACATTGCTCACACCCACATGGGCTGAGTCAAAGCGACTAGGATCTGGGTGAGGTTCAAAGACAGCCCCCATTGTTAATGAACCCTGGACGCGTTGCCAATTAATTCCATCACCAGACATCGCTAAACCACAGCGACCAGTGGGTAAATTAATTTGTCGATCAAAGGAGGCATCTCGACCGTAATACCACATCCTCCACATTCCATCAGGGCAGTACAAGACCTGGGGCGAAGAAACTCTTTCGGAATCCCACCAGCCTGCCGATCCTGGGGTGAGAATTAGCCCTGGTTGGTCAATTGGGGTTTTTGAGTCGCTCATATCTACAATTAAAAATGTGGTGAATTAATAGCATCAAACTTTGATGAACCAGTTTTGGCGATACATTATCACAGCGACAGCCCACCATAAAAGAAGGGTGACTAGGGCGAATAATAGTGAACCATTAAAATTTCCTGCCCAAGATGCAAAGATGTTTTGATAGATCCAGTTATAGGTGCTGATAGCGGTTTCGCCTGTGCCGATTTTGGTTCTGACTAAAATTTTAATTAGCAAAACTGATGCGACGAAAAGCGCGATCGCATTTAAGCCCATTATTTCCCAAGGTTTACTCCAGCGTCGAATTAACCTCACTTCAATGAGTTCATAACAACCAGCCAGTAACAATAACGCCCAACCGCTAGTAAACACAACATAGGAACTTGTCCACAGTTTTTTATTGATGGGAAATATCCAACCCCATGCCCAACCAATGATTAAGCAACCAATACCAAATAAAGCTAATCCTACACTCGTGCGTGTTTGTACTGGTTGTTTGCGTATCCAATCACCAGTGAAATAACCAGCCAAAACACTTACAATAGCTGGAATCGTACTAAAAAGTCCTTCAGGATCTCCCATGGAGTTGAAGCCATCGCCCTTATACAGATGAGCTTTGGGGATAATCAGGCGGTCGATATAAGCACCAAAGTTGCCTTCTCGTGTCAGCACACCAGCACCATAATCAGGTACGGGAATGTACATCATCGCTAGCCAGTAGCCAAGGAGTAATACACCAGCTAGTATCCATTGTCCTGGGCGTGGTAATTTGAGGACTACTAAGGAAGCCAACAAATAAGTCAGGCTAATACGCTGCAACACTCCCATCATGCGAATGCTGCTGAAGTCAAAAGTCCAAATGCCTTGATTCCAAAAGCCATTGAGTACCAAACCCAAAATAAACAGCATCGCTGCACGGCGAAATATCCGCCAGTAAACCGCCGAGGTTGGTTTGTTATCTTGGGTGTATTTGGATAAAGAAAAAGTCATTGCTACACCGACAATGAACAGAAAGAAGGGAAAAACTAAATCAGTGGGTGTGCAACCATGCCAATCAGCATGGGTTAAGGGAGGATAAATATTATCTGCAACTCCCGCCATATTAACGAGAATCATCCCTGCAATGGTAATGCCACGAAAAACATCAAGTGAGGTCAGACGCATGGACAAAATTTTATGCTTGATGAATATTTAACCTACCGCGCTTGCTGCTGCTGTTCAATTAAGATTTACATCACATTGTTGAGGCTAGGTCAACCCCCTGTGGGGGAATTAAAAATTAAAAATTAAAAATTAAAGTCCCTATAAATAAATTTAGGGGCTTGTATCCTTCTTTTTTTCGGTCAATACTACACTAAATACATATAAACCAAGATGAAGCACCTACTTACTTGAGCTTTAACGTAATTAAACAGGAAATTTATTATGATTGTAGTCATGAAAGTTGGTTCTCCTGAAGCGGAGATTAACCGTATTAATGAAGAACTAAGTAATTGGGGCTTGACACCAGAAAAAATTATCGGTAAGCACAAGGTAGTAATAGGTTTAGTAGGTGAAACTGCCGACTTAGATCCACTACAAATTCAAGAAGTCAGCCCTTGGATTGAGCAAGTATTACGGGTAGAACTGCCCTATAAAAGAGCTAGCCGCCAATACCGACACGGTGAAGCATCAGACATTGTAGTTGATACCCCCGATGGCGCAGTTGTGTTTGGTGAACACCAACCCCTAGTCGTGGTTGCTGGCCCCTGCTCTGTCGAAAATGAGGACATGATTATTGAAACAGCACAACGCGTCAAGGCAGCCGGCGCGAAGTTTTTACGCGGTGGTGCATACAAACCCCGGACTTCACCTTACGCCTTCCAAGGACATGGCGAGAGTGCTTTAGAATTATTAGCCAAGGCGCGGGAAGTTAGTGGACTTGGCATTATTACAGAAGTCATGGATGCGGCGGAGCTAGATATCATCGCCGAAGTTGCTGATGTAATTCAGGTAGGCGCAAGGAATATGCAGAACTTTTCCCTGCTCAAAAAAGTAGGAGCGCAACCAAAACCAGTGCTGTTAAAGCGGGGAATGGCAGCTACCATTGAAGATTGGTTAATGGCAGCTGAGTATGTGCTAGCATCTGGCAACCCCAATGTAATTTTATGTGAGCGGGGTATTCGTACTTTTGATCGCCAATATACTCGCAACACCTTAGATTTATCTGTAGTGCCAGTATTGCGGAAATTAACTCACCTGCCCATTATGATTGACCCCAGTCATGGTACAGGTTGGGCTGAGTTTGTCCCATCTATGGCGATGGCTGCGATCGCAGCTGGTTGTGATTCTCTCATGATTGAAGTTCACCCCAACCCCAAAAAAGCTTTATCAGACGGGCCACAATCCTTAACACCAGAAGCTTTTGACCATCTCATGCAAGAATTAACAGTCATTGGTAAAGCTGTTGGACGTTGGCCACAGCCCACCGCAGCTTTAGCATAAAAGCTTTAGCTCTTCTCCTGCTACACCATGCAAGCGATGTAGCAGGAGCATTCTTGTTGATTTTAAAAAATCTAGTATCTTGCTGAATATCTTAAATACCAATAAATTAACCCCGCCAAAAATCCAAAAACTAAATTCAGTAAAAATCTACTGACTGCAAACCACAAAATATCAGGATAAAAAAGCTTGGCTGGACGTAAAGGGCTGAGAATTCTTACTAACAGAAATATCCCAAAAATTGCATTACCACCCAGCATAATAGCAAATAATAATAAACCTCTTTGCCAGTAACGATGTTGGGGTGTACGACCAGATATTAAAATAATTGGTTGTTGATTTTGGACTCTGCGTAATAGCTGTTCCATGCGCCAAAACATCCACAGCAGCAAAGGAAATAAACCATAAGCAAGTAACTGTAAGGGTGGAGAATAACGCCAAGCAATAGAACAGATATTAACTAAAGCATGAAATATTAAAGAATTAATCCATGCCCGAAAAAATAAATTTTTGTAGCGATTTACTTGATAAGTAGCAGATAAATATTTTCCTAGGGCATATCCCCAAGGCGCGGAGAACATAGCATGGACTGGTGTACCAATAACACGATCAAAAATGCTAGCTGTGCCGTGATATAAATAAATCCAATTTTCTTCGGCAGTGAATCCTAAAGCAACCGCGATAGTAAACAAGAAAACACTGGTAGAGCGTAATTGATACCGACGCTGTAAATAGGAAACGGGGATAATAACTGCAATCAACTTGCAACCTTCTTCAATCGGTGCGATCGCTACAAGTTGTCTCAGAGTAGCACCAAAGATCCCACGCTGGATTTGCTGCCAGTTAACAACCCCATTAGCTATAGTTTCAAAAACTAATTGTAATCCGAGAGCAACGAAACCCGATATTGCCCCCACCAAAAATAACCACAATAACAGTTGAAAAGGTGGAGCAACGGTGACACGATAATAGTAATATCCCAAAAATAGCAGTGGTGGTATAACTGCCCACAGCAGCAAAGCAAAATCAACCACTCACCTGAGCAATAACAGTACGATGACGAGGGCTATTTTGGGTGATGCTTGGTGTTTGGAAACCAGCCTCTACTAAAGCTTGCTCAATATCCAAAGCAAAATATTGATCCAAATATGGTTCTGTACTTTTGAGCAACGTCAAAATGTAGGGCGGCATTTTCTTGTAAGCTGCCGATTGAGGATTCATATCCATAATCGCAATGTGACCACCCGGACGCAATACACGCCGCACCTCAGCAAAAATCTTGCGGATTGCTGACTGGGGTAGTTCATGACACATCAGGAAAATCGAAACTAAATCAAAGCTAGCATCTGGTAAACCAGTAGATTCGGCTGTGGCGTGAACCCAATTAATATTAGCTTCACGCTGTTGAGCGCGATAGTTGGCAACTGCTAAGAAATAGGGAGACAAATCTAGGCCTGTGACTTGGGCTTGGGGATAAAGTGCTTGCAGCGTAAACGTACTTAACCCCACACTACATCCCAAGTCAAGGATAGTTTGTGGTGCATGAGGAATTTGAGCTTTGACGATATCGTGGTAACTTTGGCGGAGCTTCGCATCACCTTGCGCCTCAGCTTCCGGCCAAATCTTAGCATGGACAGCACGCGCCGCCACTTCCAATTCAAATGCTGCTAACCAACAAAGGTCTCCCTCATCATAGCCGTGGAAAGAAGTCAGATAATAGTCTGGGTAAGTGATTTGAGGATTTTGGACTTGAGCTAAATCTGTTGTCCAATCACGCCCCTGGAGGGTTTTGACTTCACTTGTCCAAGGTACACCCATTTTTTCAGCCCGTTTAATCATCATTTGACGAGCTTGCTGTTTGGCTAGGCTAGCTAAAGGCTTAATTGCCAATATGCCATTCACCAAGCGGGAAGCCATACCAGGAGCAGTGTTTGTAGCAGCAGTCATAAATTAAGTTTGGATTGAACAGCCTTTTTTACTTATGACATACTCGCAGGATATCAGTCTAGTATTTTGTCAAGTTAGTTTTGAGGTTTTGTAGTCAGGACTAAAGTCTTGACTACGTGCTTATCCATCAAATAAGATACTGCTTCTGATGCTATCGGGCTTTATGCTTAGAGACTGATTGTTAAAAATTTTCTGTATCAAACTGCTAAAATTTCCGTACTTAGCAAAACTTATATTTATTCAGATCAAAAAGATCAAAGAATATTAAAAATAATTTATTTTTTTGGATTTTAGGGATGACAAGATTTAGAAGAAAAACAAGCAGTTTTATCAAAGAGTTTCAAGAGTTTGCGCTCAAAGGCAACGTTATTGATTTAGCGATCGCTGTAATTATTGGTGGTGCATTTGGTAAAATTATCACCTCCTTTGTTGAAGATTTAGTGATGCCACTCATTAACCCTTTGATTGCTTTGAGTGGCAAAGATTGGAGAACTATTACCATTGGTTCAGGAATTAAGATCGGTCAGTTCTTGGGTTCTGTTGTTGACTTTCTGGTGATTGCTTTCATTTTATTTTTAGCAATTCGATCTCTACAGAGATTCAAAAGGCAAGAAGCAGTTGACAATGAACCCCCACTACCAGATCCTCAACTTGTAGCCCAAGAAAAACTGACTGATGCTTTGGATAAACTAACCCAAACTTTAGAATCTCGGAATCCTCAGATTTAACACATAACTTACTTGGCTGTACTAGGTTTGAGAGCTAACAACATCTCTACTTGACTGGTAGATTTATCGGGACTAGTGGCGGTGACACCCAAGCCGCGAATAGAACTCAGAATGGCATTAGCTTCTGGGGGTATGGGTTGAGATTGGGCAGCAAAACGATTGACTATGGTCATGGTTTTGTCCATATCTAGATAGAAGTAACCGCCATTGGGTTTTTGTAAAGAACTAGTAATCGCTTTAAAACTCTCGCTGTTGTCCAGAGTTTGATTTTTGTTATTTGTCAGTGCTTCCGCAACAGGGCCACCCACAGCTAAAAATACCGTGTTTTGATCTAACCAACCGTGGGCAAATAAAGCACCTTGTTGGGGGACTTGCCATTCTGTAATGTCTTTACCGCCAACGTTTCTAGTGGCGACATTAATAGTTTGAGATTTGGCGAGGTTATCCAGCTTAGTGAGAGTGGCTTGTGCAGTTTGGCGATCGCTTGTATTAAATACCATCGCGCCACCAAAACCTACTCTTGCTAATATACCTTGGTTAGATGGAATCGTACCAAAGGCAAATTCTCCATCCATCCAGCCAAAAATGTCCTTATCTAGATCGAAATTGGCTGTTTTTAGCTGTGATCGTGCCTGTTCTAAGGCTTGCTTAAATTCTGGGTACTCGTTAGATTGTTCGACGATGGTTTTCCAACTCTGACTAATACCTTGTCCGCTAACCAAAGCAAAGGTATCACTGGGGAATTGCCCTACTATCTTGGCGGGGGAATTTTGATATTGAAACTTGTTAAGTTGTGGATCTAAATTAGCGATCGCTTTTAATCTTACCCCGGCATCATCCACACCAACAGCAGCCACCATTGATTTAACTTGTTGCAACTGTTTTAATGTTTGCGGTGTTAATGTCGTAGTTTGGGGATTAGCAGCCACAATTTGTTGAATCATGCCCGCATAGTCTGGAATATAAATTTGCGCTAAAGAATTTTTTACATCCACACCTTTGGCCAGAACAGCACTTGCACCGTCTTTAGTGGCAAAGGAAGGTTGACCTTTAAAGGTGTCAATGGCTTTTTCCACCACTGGTTTTTCTGGAGAAAATACCAGATAGCTATTATTTAAAACAGCACTATATGTTGCGTTACTATTGCCTTCACTAGTAGTTTGTGTAATTTTTTCGCCTTTATAGTCTGATTCTGTACTTTTGACTCCCTTTTGTCCTTTTAATTTGTTGGCAAAATTTAAAGCCCCAAGTTTATCCTTGATACCCACCACCATTAACATTTGTGGTTCTTGCCGTAACTGAGTGGCTGGGGGTTGATTTGATTGGTTCGATTTAGGAGCATTTGGCGGTAATACAGCCACCATTAACCCACCCACCCAAGGCTGAATATCTTTTTCATAAGAAATGCTATTGTCACTCAATACATCTTTATTAAAGTCTTCTAAACCCTTGGTGACTAACTTTTGGGCTTCGGGAGTGCCGAATTGCTGCAACTTCGCCCAAGCTTGGGGGTCTGTAGTAATATAGGTAGCCATTAATGCCGATGAAGGCACGAGTTTAGCACTGCTTAAAGCCCCTGTACTATCCCCACCCGGCCCCCGCAAATACATAAAAGCGGCGACACTACCAACCACTACAACGGCCGCACCCACCACAGGGATTAAAAATCTTGATTTAGTTTCAGGCATTGTTGTTGTCCTCTTTTCCTCAAATTGTTACTGAGGCTAGTAAAAACGTCATTAGAGAGTTTTCGGAATTATTCTATATATGTTAGTGATTTTGCGGTGTGTGCTAGTAAAAAATAGGCAATTTACGCACGATCAGTAGGTAATCCCTTCAAAAATACTTCAAATGCAGAAAGTGTTAATCCGCAAATAGCCTATTGTAAATCACAAAAAATAGCTTGGTGAAAAATGACAAGCTATCCTAATCTATATGAATACTTGAGAGTATTTGTACTGGGATTAGGTGATAGGTGACAGGGGATAGGTGACAGGTGACAGGGGACAGGGGACAGGGAAGAAAATTTAACTAAGGTGATTTACATCTATGCCACACTCTTATTCTTTTGATACCGAAAATAATGGATACAAATCTTTTGAACTACCAGGAGCTAGGCCACACTATAACCCAGACCGCCCTGGACAGGTAGAACATATTTTTCTCGATTTGAATTTGGATATACCTAACCAAAGTTACCAAGGTAGTTGTAGCATTCGTTTATTACCCATCCGTAATGGTATAGAGCGTTTGACTTTGGATGCGGTGAACTTGCAAATCCAATCTGTCAAAGTGGATGAGGGAGAGCAAACGTTTGACTATGACGGCGAACAGCTAACTATTGAGTTGTCAGAACCAACCCAAGTTGGTAAAAAATTATTAATTGCGATCGCCTATTCTGTAGAAAAGCCCCAACGCGGTATCTACTTTATCCACCCAGACACCCACTACCCCAAAAAGCCCCTACAAGTCTGGACGCAGGGAGAAGATGAAGACTCCCGCTTTTGGTTTCCCTGTTTCGACTACCCCGGACAACTGTCCACCTCGGAAATTCGTGTCCGTGTACCTAAATCATTAGTGGCAATTTCTAACGGGGAATTAATTAACACCACAGAAGATGGTGAAGATAAAACTTACCATTGGTTACAGCGACAAGTTCATCCCACTTATTTGATGACTCTAGCCGTAGGTGACTTTGCCGAAATTCAAGATGAATGGCAAGGTAAGCCAGTCACCTACTACGTAGAAAAGGGACGCAAGGAAGATGCTCACCGCAGCATGGGCAAAACTCCCCGGATGATCGAATTTTTGAGCCAAAAGTATGGTTATGCCTACGCTTTCCCCAAATATGCCCAAGTTTGTGTGAGTGACTTTATCTTTGGGGGAATGGAAAATACTTCTACTACCCTGTTAACAGACCGTTGTCTATTGGATGAACGGGCTGCTTTAGATAACCGCAACACCGAAAGTCTGGTAGTTCACGAACTAGCACACCAATGGTTTGGGGATTTACTGGTTATTAAACATTGGTCTCATGCTTGGATTAAGGAAGGAATGGCTTGCTATTCGGAAGTCATGTGGACAGAACACGAATACAGCCAAGAAGAAGCAGCATACTATCGCTTATCAGAAGCGCGTAGTTATTTGAGTGAAGATAGCGGTCGTTACCGGAGACCGATAGTAACTCACGTTTACCGGGAAGCGATCGAACTTTATGATCGCCACACCTACGAAAAGGGGTCTTGTGTTTATCACATGATCCGCGCTGAGTTAGGCGACGAATTATTTTGGCAGGCAATACAAACCTTTGTCCAGGATCATGCCCACCAAACTGTTGAAACTGTAGACTTGCTGCGAGCGATTGAAAAAGCTACGGGACGCAATCTAGCTTTCCTCTTTGATCAATATGTTTATCGTGGCGGTCATCCTGATTTTAAAGTCGCTTACGCTTGGGATGGAGAAGCTAAGTTAGCCAAATTGACTGTGACTCAAACCCAAGTACCAGCAGATAAAAACAATAGTAAAGAATTATTTGACCTAAAAATCCCTGTTGGTTTTGGCTATACCCAAGAGGAATCTACACAAGTCCAAACTGTGACGGTGCGAGTCAATCAACGGGAGCAAAGTTTTTACTTCCCACTGGCAGCCAAACCAGATTTTATCAGCTTTGATGTGGGGAATCATTTCCTTAAAACTGTGTCTTTGGAATATCCTATACCAGAGTTGAAAGCCCAGTTAACATCTGACCCTGACCCAATTTCACGGATTCATGCGGCGACAGCTTTAGCGAAAAAAGGTGGATTAGAAGCGACTAAAGCCCTTGGTGCAGCCTTGAAAGATGAACCTTTTTGGGGTGTGCGGGTAGAAGTCGCCAAACAGTTAGCAGAAATTAAATTAGACCAAGCCTTTGATTATTTAGTTACGGGTTTAGAAGACAAAAGTCCTTATGTGCGCCGAGCTGTGTTAGAAGCTTTAGCGCAGATTAAAACCCGTGCTAGTTACAAAGCTGTCAAAGAAGTCGTGAAAAATGGCGACAAGAGCTACTACGTAGAAGCCACCGCTTGCCGAACTTTGGGGTCTATAGCAGCCGTCAATTTAGAAGATAAACCCAAAGAAGAAAAGGTAATTAAGCTATTGCAATCTGTTCTAGAAGAAAGAGCCGGTTGGAATGAAGTTGTCCGCAGTGGCGCAGTCGGTGGTTTAGCTGAACTCAAAACTTCCGAAGCTGCCCTAGATTTGCTGCTAGATTATACCAAAATTGGTGTAGCGCAACCCTTGCGGTTAGCAGCAATTCGTGCTTTAGGGAAAATTTCCGTTGGTCAAAGTCCAGTCAATTTAGAAAGACTGATCGGTAAATTAGCAGAACTTGCCAAAGAAACCTTCTTTTTAACCCAAATGGCAGTCGTAGCTTCCTTGGGACAAATGGAAACACCCAAAGCCATAGGAGTTTTGCGATCGCTTGCTGAACAAACACCAGATGGCCGTGTGCGTCGCTATGCTGAGGAAGAAATGACCAAAGTGCAGAAAAATATTGGCACAGAAACAGCGTTGCGGAAATTGCGTGAGGAATTCGACCAACTCAAACAACAAAACCAAGAACTAAAAAGTCGTTTGGAAAATTTGGAGGCGAAATCCCAAAACTGAGTGCTATTAGAGTAGCCCGTACAGAGTGCTGAGTTCTCAGCACTCTTGATAAATAATTAATGGCTACTACCCGTATGCACCGTTTTCACCCATTTCAAACGTTTTGGTCTAACCGACATCCGCGCTGTGGTACTGCTGATTACTACTAGCCAGTGCAACATATATAAAGTGCCGCGCACTGTTTGCAGCAGCAATACAAAAGGTGTGTAAACGGTGAATTTTTGCTCTTGGCGTATCCGCTTCAAGCCAGCATACATACCTACAACTGACATTGTGACCGACAAGCCAGTAACTGGGCCTAAAATTGGTAGGCGATGACGAGCGACTGACATGAATAAATCAGGGATAGCTGCCGTTGGCAAGATATACATGGTGAACATGAACATGAGTAAATCCCATGTTTTGCGTGTACCCATGCGATTTTTGAGGATTAAATCCCAATAATCTAAAAAACGCTGATAGCCGCCCTCTGCCCAACGGTTGCGCTGATGCCAAAGTGCGATCGCATTTGTCACGCCTTCTTCCTGCACGGCTGGGTAGAATACACACTCAATATCCCACCTATCTAAATGCAGGCGTAAAGTCATATCCAAGTCATCGGTGATGGTTTCTTCATTCCACCCGCCAAAGCTTTCTAAGGCTGCACGACGCACGAATTGCCCATTACCTCGCAGTTCACCAATTCCACCGACGGCACGCTGCTGCTGAAACCAGGTATCCAGAGCCATTTCTGCCATTTGTCCCTTTGTCCAAAAATTTTCTTTGGCGTTGGCTATGGCTTTTCGCACTTGCACCGCCCCCACCTTTTCGCGTTGGAACAAAGGTACTACTTGAAGTAACAAATCTGATGCAACTTCCGCATCTGCATCAAAAACCGCAATAAGTTCGCCTTTTGTCAAGGGCAAAACTTGATTTAAAGCCCCCGATTTACCGCCAACTGCTTGGGCAGAACGCCTGAGTATTTTTAGGTTATTGTACTCCTCGGCTAATTCCGCTAACACATGGGGTGTTTTATCGGTGCTGTGATCGTCAATTATCCAAACTTCGTATTGCCCGTTGGGGTATTCCAGATTACAAAGATTTTTGACTAATTTACCAATTACAGCCTCCTCATTTTTCGCAGCTACCAATATAGAAATGAAGGGTAATTCACCCTGTATTTCTTTTTGGTAACGGCGGGGTTTGGCAAACACTATGACCAAAGCATGAATACCAACAATGGTAGTCAACCCTAAGACAAAGATAGAACCCCAGGAAGCTAAATGTAAGGCGATCGTACTGCTCCAGACTATGGTTAAAACTAGAGCTGCTTTACCTCTACGCCCTTGAAACCGGGATGGTAAAGACAAATCCCGCGTTTCTACCACTGACTCCTCCGTTTCTGATAGGTCAGACAACAGGGAGTTGAGTGGATCAAGTTCTTTGTAGGAATCGTTATCGGGCCAGGAATTCGCTGGCATAAGTTACTTGATTCAAAAACCAGTATTTGTCTACACCTGAAAAGAAGCTGGGAATCAGGTAACGCTAAACTGTCTAAGCAAACTTTGTCTATTTCTAGCCATTACATAGAGAGAAAAGTATAAAATAATACTAATAACTCAAAACACAATAGACTTGTTCCACAATCGGAACTTTGACTAGGGGTAAGTCAGAGCAAAGTAGCAGCAGCTTATTGTTGGCAGAAATTGCAATAAACGCATTTACTCCCTGACGGCAGCAATTTGCAGTATTATTGCGCCCAGCTTCCCTAAAAGCTAATGCAGCCTTATTGTAACTGACATTTTAATATTTCTTAGCAGTAACTTTTGTGTCCACTATTATTTTCTCAGCACTACAGTAGTCTCAAGGATCAAGAAGTAGGGAAGATAGCTTGAGCTAAGAAGCAGGGGAGCAGGGGAGAAGTCCCGCCGCCTTCCCCCTGCCTCCGGCAATGACTCAGCACGCGACTCAACGCCCTATTACCGCTAACAGCACTCAAAAACTAACTGTGTACAACACAACATTTTTGGGAATACTGCATTGAGAACCAACTATATTCCTAGTACAGCTTGGCGTAAATAAACCAACTATTCAAAATCAACAAAATACTTATGCTGTATTCATTTTGAACTTTGCGGAAAGTAGGCGGTGTCAGTTTCCGTCCCGCCTAACTTTCCCAGACGAATTTTGAATTTTGAATTTCGCCTTGCGGTACTAGTTGTCAACTAATGTTGAGGAAGATTCAACAATGTCTATTGAGCAACTCCAGCCTGTTAATGCCCAACAAGCAAACGTTTATTTACCTTATGTTCAAGGTACAGCGAAGCGTAATTTCTTACCCTATGCTATCGGTCTATATCAAAAAGGTAATTTAGAAGGACATCGTAAAATAGAAGCTGGTGAAAATGTTCCCTTTGTCGCCTCTTGGAATGTGGCGACCCTACCTTCTGATTTAACCCGTTGCCGAATGCAATTTGATGGTAATGCTGAGTTCAGTTATGAAATAATGATGGCTAGTTTTGAATTTATTAGTTTTTTAATTGAACTTATGGAAAACTATAAACGCTATAAAGTAACTGATTTCTCACAATCTTTTTACCGTAAATTACTACGTGTTGATGAATAATTTAGTCGATTAAAGCTTGAGGGTTGTCAGGGTAAGTTATAATTAAAATATCCTGATACCCTTGTTTTTGTTTGTTAAAATTGAGCAAATTTAGACTATCTACTTCAGAGTTAATCTAAAATTACATCTTAATAAATAATAAAAATATACTAGCCTAGTAGTAAGAATATATAACTATAAAAGCAAGAAAATTAACTTTCAGAAAGAATTTTTAGGAAAATTATATTTTGCGATCGCTAAGATGATTCCGCCAGAACCAATTAAAATTAATAAACACCTGGCTGGGTTTTACTTCCTTTTGAAATTAGGAGTGCATGTGTGCCAAAATCTGCTAAATATTTGCTGATTGGCTCAACCGAAACTTACAGTGGTAAGTCGGCAACAGTCCTGGGGTTGTCTCATCAGTTACAGCAAAAAGGATTGGATATTGCTTATGGTAAACCCCTAGGCAATTGTTTGAATACCTCTGATGCCACTGTAGTTGACGAAGATGTCCAGTTTATTACTCTTAGTCTCAACCTATCGGCAAACCGCATTGTGCCGACAATGCTGGCTTTGAATGAAGCCAGTGTGCAAAGACGCTTAAATGGTGAAGACACAACCGATTATCGTCAGTCTTTGGTAGAGCAGTATTTACAAATTCCTAGAGGGGATTTAGTGCTGCTTGAAGGCCCCGGTGATTTGGCGGAAGGTTGTCTGTTTAATTTATCTTTGCTACAGGTGGCTGAGGTGTTAAATGCCAGTGTCATGCTAGTAACTCGCTACAACTCACTACTTTCTATAGAGTCGATATTATCTGCCAAGCAGCGTGTAGGCGATCGCTTGATCGGAGTTGTCATCAACGATATTCCGCCAGCGCAGCTAGAGACAGTCAATCATGTGATGCGACCATTTTTAGAACAGCAGGGCATTCCTGTGATGGCCATGCTACCCAAAAACGATTTACTTCGTAGTGTTAGCGTAGGTGAATTAGTCAAACAGCTTAACGCCGAAGTTCTCTGTCGCAGCGATCGCTTAGATTTAATGGTGGAAAGTCTCGCGATTGGCGCAATGAACGTGAATGCGGCTGTCAAATATTTTCGCAAGCGGCGGAATATGGCAGTGGTGACAGGAGGCGATCGCGTGGAAATTCAACAAGCCGCGTTGGAAACGTCAACCCAATGTCTCATCCTCACCGGACAGCTACCACCACCGCAATTTATTCTCAGTCGTGCTGAAGAATTAGAAATTCCGATTTTGTCAGTTGACTTAGATACCCTCACCACTGTAGAAATTGTTGACCGCACTTTCGGTCAAGTCCGCGTTCATGAACCAATTAAGGTTCACTGCATCCGCCAATTGATGTCTGAGCATTTTGACATTAATCGTCTGTTATCTAAGTTAGGTTTAACGCCTGCAACAGTCTGATTTGAGTGCTGAGTAGTGTTAGGCGGTAGCGCGGCGTTTAGCCGGTGCTGAGTGGGGAGTGCTGAATTGTGTTAGCAGTAGCGCGGCGTTGAGCCAGGTGCTGAGTGGGTATGAGTTCTTTGTCCCCCGTGTCCCCCTTGTCTCCACTCCCTACCCCCTAATTGCTAGATAAATTAAGAAAACTTAGTAGTATGTAACTCAAGTTCGCTTCGGACTTACACGCTGTTTGGTAGAATAACGGGGTTGTTTAATCTGATTACCTCCGTCTTTGAGCCAATCAACAGACCTTATTAACCTCGATACGTTGGCGCAAGAACTGGCGACAATCCAGCAAACAGGTTCTAAACGAATCGCCTTGTTGGGGTCGCGTCATGTGCCAATTACGCATCAAAATCTGATTGAAATGATGACTTATGCCTTAGTTTTATCAGGCAATCGAATCCTCACATCCGGTGCTACGGGTACAAATTCAGCTGCTATTAAGGGAGCAATGCGGGCTGATCCGAACTTGCTGACGGTAATTTTGCCTCAAAGCTTAGAACGCCAGCCCCATGAATCTCGCCAGCAACTAGAGCAGGTTATGCACTTAGTAGAAAATCCTAGTAATGATAACTTGTCTCTGGCTGAAGCTAGTTACATCTGTAACAAAGAGATTGTCTCCCGTTGTCAGCAGCTAATCTGCTTTGCATTTCATGACAGTCGCACTCTGCTACAAACTTGTGGAGATGCTGAAGAACAAAGAAAGGTGGTGACACTTTTCTACTTTGATTAGTCAGCAGTCAACAGTCCACAGTCGAACCCATGACTGACTATGAACTATAGACTAGTGACTATGGAATAGAGACTGATGATTATTTTTTTGTATGCGATCGCCGCAGCTGCGGTGTTAATTTACCTACCATTTTTAGTTGTAGGGTATGCCCGTATGCGCGTTGGGTATGATCGTTCTGCCCCTCGCGCTATGTTTGATAAATTGCCAGCCTACGCACAAAGAGCTACTTGGGCGCACCAGAACTCATTTGAAACGTTCATGGTGTTTGTTGCGGCGGCACTAATGGCTTATGTAACTGGTGTGAATTCTTCTATAGCAGCATGGGCTGCGATCGCCTTTGTTGTGGCTCGTCTGCTATTCTCGATATTTTATATATTGAATATACCGCTATTGCGATCGCTCATGTTTGGCATTGGCTCTCTTAGCTGCGCTACTCTTATTGTTCTGAGTATCATGCAAGCTAAGGGTTAATTTGGGCATTGGGCATCAGGCATTGGGTATTTGGTTATTCTCCTCCTTGTCCCCAGTCCCCAGCTTTTCAATGAGTGGATTTGCAATGAGTGGATTTTAGATTATTCAATCCAAAATCTAAAATCTAAAATTCCTAGTCCCCAGTCCCGATTCCAATATTCCAAGTCCAATATTTCTTATGGCTTCTACTTATTCCTTTGACATTGTGAGTGAATTTGATCGGCAAGAATTGGTGAATGCTGTTGATCAAGTCATCCGAGACCTCAAAAGTCGTTATGACCTCAAGGATACCCAAACTACTGTTGAGTTGGGTGAAGAAAAAATTACTATAGGCACAGATAGCGAGTTTACCCTAGATTCTGTTCACAATATTTTGCGTGAAAAGGCTGCCAAGCGAAATCTTTCCCAAAAAATCTTTGATTTTGGCAAAGTAGACTCTGCAAGTGGTAATCGCGTCCGTCAAGAAATCACCCTCAGAAAAGGTATCAACCAGGATATTGCCAAGCAAATATCCAAATTGATTCGTGACGAATTCAAAAAAGTCCAAGCATCAATTCAAGGTGATGCTGTACGAGTTTCTGCCAAAGCTAAAGACGATTTACAAGCCGTCATGCAACGCTTAAAGCAAGAAGACTATCCTGTAGCTTTGCAGTTCACGAATTATCGTTGACATACTCACCGAGATAGAATGTCGGTGATTCTTGACAGTTCACAGTGACCCGCTACCGAAATAGTCTTACAGTCAATTTTTCCCCAACGAAAGCCACAACATCAAAATACATAAAGCCTGCAAAAGCAGGCTTTATTAAAATTCTAATCAGACTAGCTGCGACTTTTCAAGTTTAGTGTCTAGTTAGATGCTGTTTTCTTCTTTAAGAATCCGCCCAAAGAACCAACTACTAACAAACCTAAAATCGCGCCAGGTTCAGGAACCGAGGTTGCTGTCAACTGACCACCATTATCCAATCTACAGTTAGGAAATGTACTGCACACTTCTGGGGATAGGTCATCTTTTAAGAAAATCCTAGCTGTCTGTAGTCCTTCAGCCGGATTGAGATAAGTATAGAAATCTAAACCTGCAACTGCGGTGTTAAAGTCAATTCCCAAATCAAAGCCGTTAGCTGCGTCATAGTTGCCAGTTTGCAGCACAGTTTTTGTAACTGTATCAAAGTTGAAATTGAAAGTAGTATCAGCAGGATTAGGAAAACTGTACTTGAATGCTTGCAACAAATTTCCGTCGGGGTTAAAGAAGGAAATAGCAAATCTACTCAGCTGATCTCTGGTGACAATAGTTCCCTCGAAAATATCGTCATAGCTGAAATTTCCTGTTGCTGTATAACCTTGATCTCCTTGCCAATCAATCTCAAAAGTAGCTGCATTGGCACTGGAAATGTTAGTTAAAGTAGCCATTGAGGTAACTGCAAAAACTGCTACTTTAGCTGTGATTTGGTTACAAATGCTTTTCATTTTCTTGATAGTAGTAGTAAATTTTGATGTTGTTTAATTTCCAACTTTTTTTGTCAAAATTAACAAAAAATGCGGATACTTCTGCAAAAGGTGAACTGAAAGAAAGCGGATTAATATACCCAAATAGACACTCGAAACCTAGCAAAATCTATAAATAATAGGCTCTGCTCATAATAACCAGATGCTTTTTTATCTGGGAATATGTGATAACAATTGGTCTTGTTGGGAATACTTAATCCCTAAAACACCTTTGCGGAAATTCTACCATTAGATTCAATCTACTCACATTATTTATATTTAATTTTTCCAAAAAACACCAAAAATTCCTAATAAATTCAAAGAATATTTTATCGTTATTTAATTTTTTCTTTACCTCTTTTTAACCATTTTTTGTTTCATGATTAACACATAATTTGCTCAGACGATCAATATTTTTTTAATGCCTAATTTTCTATTTATGAGCTGTTAATTAAATCAATGATTACCTAATCTTAACCAAAATCAATTAATTTCTAACTGGCATTTTCATGTAACCAAAACATCTTTATGAATTTATCAAGACGCAAATTCTTTACATTAGCTGGTGCAAGTGCTGCCGGAACTCTAGCTATATCACCCTTGGAAGGTCTGCTTGCTAGAGTAGCTTTCGGTCAAACAACACCTACAACGACAGGATATGGGCCACTTTTAGCAGACCCCAATGGCTTGTTAGAGCTACCAGCCGGATTTCAGTACCGCATTATATCTCGTACAGGCGATCTCATGGCTGACGGTAATCCAGTACCTGGCGCTCATGATGGTATGGCAGCCTTCCCAGGACCCAGAAATACAACAATATTGGTTTGTAACCACGAATTGAGCAACACTTCTGGTACACAAGTAAGAGTGCCAAACCGCTATGATCCTGTCAGCAGAGGTGGTACTACCAACTTAGTTGTGGGTGCTAATCGTCAGTTAATCAAGCAGTTCGCCTCTCTAGGTGGAACAATTCGTAACTGTGCAGGTGGTCCAACACCTTGGGGTTCATGGATTACTTGTGAAGAGAATGTCAGCGTACCTGGTAGCTCTGATGGCTCTACACAGTTCCACGGTTACAACTTTGAAGTTCCTGCTAATGCTACTGGTCCTGTAGACCCAGTACCCTTAATTGCTATGGGACGGTTTAATCATGAAGCTATAGCTGTAGACCCTGTAACTGGTATCGTTTATCAAACAGAAGATAGTGGAAGTAGCCTATTTTACCGCTTTATTCCCAACGTACCTGGCAAGTTAGCAGAGGGTGGTAAGCTCGAAGCTCTAGTCATCAAAGGTAGACCTCAAAGCATTACTAACAATAGAGGTGCTAATAGCGGACTTTACCCAATAGGACAAAAATTTGCTGTAGAGTGGGTAGAAATTCCTGACCCTAATCCAGCTACAGATAATGTTCGAGTACAAGGTTTTACTTTGGGTGCGGCTCAGTTTTCTCGTGGAGAAGGCATCTGGTATGGTAACGGTGAATTGTACTTCTGTTGTACCAACGGTGGTGCAAACAGTGGTGGTCAAGTCTGGCGCTATAATCCTCGAACTGAGATGATTGATCTGTTTGTAGAGTCTCCATCTAGAGATGTTCTGGATGCTCCTGACAATATATGTGTAGCACCTTTTGGCGACCTTATCCTCTGCGAAGACGGTGGTGGTGATCAGTATCTTAGAGGTGTAAATACCAAAGGTGAACTCTATAATTTTGCACGTAATGCCTTAAATGGCAGCGAATTCTGTGGAGCTTGCTTCTCTCCCGATAATCAGACTATGTTTGTCAACGTTCAAAGTCCTGGTATTACCCTCGCAATTTGGGGTCCTTGGAATAGCAACAGAGGCTGATAGAAACTCCTAATATTCCAGTATCAAACCTCTTGTAACCCTAGCTGATAAAAGCGATCGCCTTTTTGTTAGTGTGAGATCAGGCGATCGCTATTAATTCCCTATTACTGGTGGTAACATCTCTAAAACCAGAATCTCTATATCAGGAAATTTTAAGGGTGCGATCGCCCCATCTTCTGCCAAAATTAATTTACTTTGGTAGCCTTCTGGACTCGGTTTGCGGAAAACGTACAATTGACGGCTAACTACATCTAACACCCAATAATCTTGAATGCCTGCTTGCGAGTAAGCTTTGGCTTTAATTTCACAATCTAGCTGGCGACTGCTATCTGCTACCTCAATAATTAGATACACTTCAGAAGGTGTAGGATGGTGATCTGCGTAGTCCAGTGGGTCTACTTTCACAACAGCAATATCTGGTTCTGGTTCAGACCGCTCATTTAACTTTACAGGGTCTTGAATGGATATCCAGGCGCGATTTCCTAACCTATTTTTGAATAAGTAATCTGTTCTTCCCACCGCCGACCGATGGGCTGTTCCTTTAGCAATCATCCAAATAATCTTTCCTTCTAAAAGTTCTACTCTTTCCTCTACACCAAAAATCCCAGCCTCAGCCATCCGGTGGTATTCTTCCACTGTCCAGAGGCGAAGTTGTAACGTCGTTTCTGTGTTTTGCATGAGTTTTTGCCTACGGAGAAAATTTGATATTTGATTATCTTCGACTTGACATATAAACACTAATATGTTTCTTAAATTTAAGATTTTTCCCCTGCATTAAAGATTTGGGAAACTTGCAGATTTAGCTGACTAAATTGAGGAGAGACAACTAAATCATCACCAGAAAAGTTACCAAACTCTGTGTAAGTATTACCAGTTAATTCTAAAACTAAAACAGTCTGCGCCTCTGGGTCAACAATCCAATATTCAGGAATACCGCAATCTTGATACTGCATCCGCTTGGCGATGAAATCTCTATGTCTTTGTAATTCCCCTGGACTGACTACTTCTATTACTAGTAGAGGAGGTAGCATCGTCAGACGAATGGTATTACGCTGTGCTAACTGCTGAATATGTTCTTCTCGAATAATAGTTAGGTCAGGGTAACGGTTTCTGGGTTCTCCTCTGACTTCTAGTTCTAAACCATGCCCCCGTACCCTTTTGTAGCCTAACAGTAAGGCAAATTGAATTAATAGGAATGTAGCAATCTGAACGTTAATTCCTGATTCTGGGGGCATTTCGATTAATTCGCCATTAAATAGCTCATAGAGTTTATCTGTACCATCATCATAGGATAAGTATTCTTCAAAACTTTGAAATTGATGTTTAACTTGTAGCATCAGATTTTCTCCGTGAGCAGACACTATTCACGAGATACCTACTTCCTATTATGGTTATTTATTATTCGATAATTTGAATTTCATCAAGTTTGTTAATCACTACATCTGCACCTTTAACGTTATCTGGTTTACCAACCCAAGTAATACCAATACAACCTGCGGCTTTAGCATTACGAGCCATTTGCATATCACCAACAGCATCACCCACCATTAATGTATTGTCTGGTTGTACTCCTAATACTTGGCAAGCTTGTATAAACAGTGTTGGATCTGGTTTACTCAGTCCATGATCTACACCTATTTGTGCTTGGATGTAATCACTTAATTGATATCGTGCTACAAAGTCTCTGACTTCTGCTGTTGTGGCTGCGGAAAGGATACCAAGTTTGATTCCTGTTGTTGAGAGGGAGCGCAAAACCTCTAGAGTTCCTGGAAATATAGGTGCAGGAGTTTGATTAACATATTTTTCCGCTTCATCTAAAGATTGACGAGCTATTTGCAAAGATTCAAACCAACCTCTCCCAGTTTCGGCGATATAAGCGGCGGCAGCGATTTCTGTTTCTCGCCGACTGGCTACTGCGATTAAGCCAGCATGATCTAGGGTATTGCTGTTAATCCCAAAAGCCATTAACAATGGTTCGCCAATCCCAGGAATTTGAGCATCTATTAACCGGGCTGCTTTTTGTCCGAGCGATCGCAAATAGATTTCTGAGTCTTCTAATGTACCATTTTTGTCAAAAAGAATGGCTTGAACATTGTCAAACTTGGTTTTTTTACATTGAATAGTTAGCAAAATATTTCTCCACCCCAAAAATTGTTACTACACGGTTAACATCTCAACCCAAACTTGTATATTGAGAGAAGTAGTATTGCATCCCTACTTAACTATCAATAAAAAAAGAGGGATTTCCCCTCTTCCATAAATGCGATGATCTTTGTTAATTAAAGTATTTTATTACTCTTCAATAGCGGCTGGTATTTCTTCTACTGCTTCGGTTTCAGCTACTGCTTCGGTTTCAGCTACTGCTTCAGTTTCAGCTACTGCTTCAGTTTCAGCTACTGCTTCAGTTTCATTTACTGCTTCAGTTTCAGCTACTGCTTCAACTACATCTTCGGTTGCTGGTGGAATTTCTTCCTCCATTTCACCCGCACTTTCTACAACTTCTGCTGGTGTAGCAATACCTTGTTGTTTAGCAAGCATCTGTTCTCTATACTTAGCTGCCATTTCTTCTGCTTTGTCATAAACCAAATCACGGTTTTTAATCATGTCACCGGGTTCTGGTTCTAACTGTTTGGTAGATAGAGATATTCTGCCTCGTTCTGCATCCAAGTCAATGATCATCACTTTCACTTCATCATTAACATTGAATACGCTGTGGGGTGTATCAATATGCTCGTGAGAAATTTCTGAGATGTGCAACAAACCACTGACACCGCCAATATCAATAAATGCACCGTAAGGCTTGATGCCACGCACTGTACCAATTACGACTTCGCCCACTTCTAGGCGGTTCATCTTCCGTTCAACTAACGCCCGACGATGAGATAGGACTAGGCGGTTACGTTCTTCGTCTACTTCAAGGAATTTTAATGGTAGTTCTTCGCCTACCAAGTCTTCTTTAGGTTTGCGGGTACTGATGTGAGATCCGGGGATAAAGCCACGTAAACCCTCAATTCTCACCAATGCTCCCCCACGATTGGTCGCAAACACGCCGGAACGCACAGTAGCATCTTCTGCTTGTAGCTGTCTCACTCGCTCCCAAGCACGCATATATTCAATCCGTCGGATGGAAAGAGTTAGCTGTCCATCTTCATTTTCATCGGTGAGGATGAAAAATTCCCTGGTTTCGTTGGATTGTAATACTTCTTCCGGGGCATCGACCCGGTTTATAGACATTTCTTGTATAGGTATATATGCTGCTGTTTTAGCACCAATGTCAATCAGAGCGCCACGCGGTTCTATACTAAAAACTGTACCTGGTACGACATCTCCGGGGCTAAAATGATAATCGTACTTATCAAGGAGGGCTGCAAAATCTTCGTGAGTAAATCCAATTTCTGTAGCGGTTAAGTTCTGATTGACCATGCTGATTTGTTCCTGGTTCTAGTCTCCGTAAAAGGTTATGCCATAATAGCGATAATCCATGCAACTGCCTTAACGGCAATGTACAACTATATCTCCCAATCCTAGCGTAGAAAAGCTAGTGTTAACACATATCAACTCCCAGATAGAAAATTATATCATATCTATCTGTGAAATTTTTATTAACAAATTTTTGCTTTTAAGGGTGATGCCCCTTTAGCTACAGGAAAATCTTTAGCTACGTATTTAAAATACTTGATAATCCAGTATTAACTAGATAATTTTTCCTGCATTTACAACAATACTACCTTTTTTAATCTTTTCGCTACATTGGTCAAAAAGTAAAACCAAAAAAATATCCGTTGTTCCTGGTAGAAACAACGGATAAAAATTTTATATAAATTTACAGATTTGGTATTAACTACCTACTTATCTTCTTTTTTCTCAATGCGGGGGGGTTCGCGGAATGCGATCGCAAAGAAAAGAACACCAATTGCCAGAGTCAAAATTAAAATGTACGCAACGCTTTCCATGTCAAAAGCTCCTTAAAGTGCTGAGTGCTGAGTGCTGGCTGTTAGCGGTAGCGCGGCGTTTAGCCGGTGCTGAGTGCTGAGTGCTGAGTTCAAGACTTAACTCGGAACTCATTACTCATAACTCAGCACTGAATTTAGAGGGCTTCTTTACGGCGGGTTGACTTGTCACCCACTTTCTGGAATAGACCCCATTCGACTTGCTCTTCTAGATCCGCTTCTACACCAGCAAATACGTCTCGGTAGATTGTCCGAGAACCATGCCAGAGATGACCGAAGAAGAATAACAAAGCAAATACAGCGTGTCCAAAGGTAAACCAACCTCTGGGAGATGTACGGAATACACCGTCAGAGTTTAAGGTTTCGCGGTCAAATTCAAAAATTTCGCCGCCTTGAGCCTTACGAGCATATTTCTTCACATCGGCTGGATCTGTAAAGGTTTTGCCATTGAGATCGCCACCGTAGAAGCTAACAGTTACACCTGTTTGCTCAAAGCTATATTTAGATTCTGCCCGACGGAATGGAATGTCAGCGCGGACGATACCATCAGCATCGGTCAAGATGACAGGAAAGGTTTCAAAGAAGTTGGGCAGACGACGGACATTTAATTCGCGTCCTTCCGCATCTGTGAATACTGCGTGACCTTGCCAAGATTGGGCAATACCATCACCTTTGACCATTGGCCCTGTACGGAATAGACCACCTTTAGCTGGGCTATTACCTACATAATCGTAGAAAGCCAGTTTCTCAGGGATTTGTGACCAAGCTTCTGAGAGGCTTGCACCTTCAGCTAGACTGCTTTGTACACGACGGTCAATTTCTTCATGAAAGTAACCTTGATCCCATTGATAACGGGTTGGGCCAAATAGTTCGATTGGGGTAGTGGCGTTACCGTACCACATAGTACCAGCAACGACAAAAGCCGCGAAGAATACTGCTGCGATACTGCTGGAAAGTACGGTTTCAATGTTACCCATCCGCAGGGCTTTGTAGAGCCTTTCGGGTGGTCTAACAGTGAGGTGGAATAACCCAGCAATAATACCAACTACGCCGGCTGCGATGTGGTGAGCCACTACACCACCGGGGTTAAAGGGGTTGAACCCGGCTGGCCCCCATTCTGGTGCTACGGGCTGGACGCTACCAGTGATCCCATAAGCATCAGAAATCCACATACCAGGCCCAAATAGACCTGTTAAGTGGAAAGCACCAAAACCGAAACAGAGTAAACCAGATAAGAACAGGTGAATGCCAAACATTTTTGGCAAGTCAAGGGCAGGTTCTCCAGTCCGGGGATCTCTGAAAAGTTCCAAATCCCAGAAAACCCAGTGCCATACAGCAGCTAGGAACAATAGACCAGAAAGGACAATATGAGCTGCGGCAACGCCTTCAAATGACCAGAAACCAGGGTCAACTGCTGAAGCACCAGTGACACTCCAACCGCCCCAAGATTCGGTAACGCCTAGACGTGACATGAAGGGTAGCACGAACATCCCTTGCCGCCACATCGGGTTGAGAACAGGATCGCTGGGGTCATAAGTAGCTAGTTCATACAATGCCATTGAACCAGCCCAGCCTGCCACCAAAGCTGTGTGCATCAAGTGTACAGAAATTAGCCGTCCTGGATCATTCAGAACGACTGTATGTACTCGGTACCAGGGTAGTCCCATCGACTACGCTCCTCCTCGATGAGTTGTGTTTACAAAACAATTTTCTTACTTAAGGTTCTAAGGTTAGAAGCCTAACCTCGGACTTCTCTGAATTTTTTTATTGCCAGAGCTTGAACACTGCCATATCTCAAGCATTTTAAGCCAGAGAGTGACTTTTTTAGCAACGCTGACACACTTCGGATTAATTATTCCGCAGGGTAGCGATCGCTAAGTAAAAATGAGAATGTTTTAAAAAGTGTAACTATTGATGGAACTGTTTGCAAGCGTGTAAATAGATGCGCTCGTCTGGTCTGCAAGATTCATCTTGCCAGGAATCAGCGTTAAAACATATCTGGCAGATATTTACAAATATTTACATTTGGGGATTGGGACTAGGCATTTTAGATTTTAGATTTTGGATTTTGGATTTAATAATCTAAAATCCACTCAATTGCAAATCCACTCATTAAAAAGCTGGGGACTGGGGATTAGGGATTGGGGACTGGTGTCTCCCTAATCCCTCACCTAAACTACTGACTGAATATTTTGCAATTGACACCTAGCTTCAGCAGTACCTAGGCGGTCAATTACTTGTTCAGCCGTCATTAACCGCTTTAGCACTACTTGACCGATAGTTTGACTAACAAATTCCGATGCGTTTGGTTTTACTTCTACGGTTATTACAACCTCTTCAATGCGATAAAGCCACATTAATTCGTGATTTTCTACCAAACAAATATTCAATCGTTGAATATCTGGTGGTCTTCGCCATGCTGTTATTTGCCATAGTCCATCAGATGCCCAAACTCTGCCGACAGTCCATCCCTCAGAAAGAAAGAAATATTTCACGATTTTAATCTCACTATTTCGACTTGATAATTTACTGTTTATCCACTGCCAATCATCTTGGTTGATGATGTATAAACATGAAATTTGCTGGTCAAGCCATCATTAGTTATTTATCCCTTGATAAAAAAAATTACACAAGAAAAAATTGAGATATTTATCAGATTTATTCTTGGGGTAGATTTGATGAAAATTTGTCAGTGATGGCTGTATCAATATAACTACAATAGTAAAGCAGAAATGTTTACTATTGTAGTTACTACAGCACCTTAACAAACCTAATTAACTTTTCAATATGAATTAATGACAATTTTAATTAATATTTAATTTTTTTACGTATAATGATTCACGCATTCGTGAGGTAAAAGAAGAAAAAATTAACCGCAGATAAAACAGCCCTCATTCATAACCCCCGTTTCTCAGCTATCGTGAATGATTTAGGATTGCTATATTAGACAACTGGTACTTAGCGGCACTTTAATTCTTGTGCTGTTCCAGATAAAAAGTTGGTGACTATTGCCACACATATAGTATGATTACTGGCTAATTTTACAAATCAAAGATGCTATGACTGAGTTTTCAATATTAGGGCGAAGATGGGGACGGGTGACAAAATTTCTATCTTTGTTTTGTTTATGTTTACTTTTAGCGATCGCCTGTACACCCGGACAACAGGCAAATAATACCTCTACTAGTGTTGGTAATACAACAACTGGGGATGGTCGGATTACTATAGGTACAACAGCCAAGCCAAGAACCTTAGATCCAGCCGATGCCTATGAGTTAGCCTCCTTGGGTTTAGTGTTTAATATGAGCGATCGCCTCTATACTTACGAACCAGGGAGTACAGAAATTAAGCCACAATTGGCGACAGGTTTACCGACAGTCAGTGCTGATGGTTTAACTTATACCATCCCTCTACGCCAAGGCATAGTGTTTCACGATGGCACACCCTTTAACGCCAAAGCGATGGAGTTTAGTATCAAGCGATTTATTGAAAATAAGGGTAAACCTTCTTTCTTACTAGCAGATACAGTAGACTCTGTAACCGCCACAGGGGACGATGAATTAACAGTGAAGCTGAAAAAGCCTTTTGCAGCCTTTCCTTCCCTGCTGGCATTTTCTGGGGTATGTGCCGTTTCGCCGAGTGCTTATGAAATTGGTGCGGGGAAATTTAAACCAGATATTTTTGTCGGGACTGGCCCTTATAAAATAGCCCAGTATGGGACAGATTCACTGCGACTTGATGTATTTGACAAGTATTGGGGAGAAAAACCAGCAAACCAAGGGATTAACGTTCAAATCCAGACTAGTCCAGTTAATTTGTTTAATGCTTTCCGTACAGGTGCTGTAGATGTAGCTTACTTGTCATTACAACCAGATCAAATTCGCAGTTTAGAGGCTGGTGCTAAAAAAGGAGATTGGCAAGCGATTACGGCTCAGGGTAGTGTAGTGAGTTATCTAGTGTTGAATCGCAATCAAGAACCACTAGATAAACCAGAAGTTAGGCAGGCGATCGCTGCTATAATTGACCGTCCATTATTAAATGAACGGGTTTTATATAGTCAAGCCGATCCGCTTTACAGTATGATTCCTACTACATTCAATGTTTCTCAGCCATTGTTTAAAGATAAATATGGCGATGGTAACTTTGAAAAAGCCAAGCAATTGTTAACGGCTGCTGGTTATTCAAAAGAAAATCCTGTCAAAATTCCAGTTTGGTATCCTTCTAGTTCCCCAACCCGCAGTCTAGCTGCACAAACACTAAAATCTCTAGCCGATACCAAAATGGATGGCATAGTACAACTAGAAGTCAACACAGTAGAAGGGGCAACCTTTTTTAAAGACATTTCTAAAGGTTTATATCCCGCCGCTTTACTAGATTGGTATCCAGACTTTCTAGATCCAGATAACTATGTACAACCATTTTTAGCCTGTCAAAAAGGTTCAGAGGCTAAAGGCTGTGAAGATGGTGGTAGCCAAACTCAGGGTTCGTTTTACTATAGCGAAGCTCTGAATAAATTGATTGATGAGCAACGTAAAGAACAAAATCCAGAAGCACGGCAGAAAATTTTTGCCCAAATCCAAGACCAAGTAGTTAATGATGTACCTTATATTCCTTTATGGCAAAACAAAGATTATGTATTTGCTCAAAAAGGTGTAAGTAATGTCCAACTTGACCCTACCCAGAATTTGATTTATAGAACCATCAAGAAATAGTTATTAGGTAATTTGTAATTCGTAATTCGTAATTATGAATTACCTATTTTCTAAAATTGATTTCTTAAATTTTGAATTTTGAATTTTGAATTTTGAATTTATAAATATGTCTCGATCAAAAGCTCTACAATATTACATTGTTTCTCGCTTGCTCTTAGCACCATTGCAGCTATTAACTATCATTACCATTGTATTTTTATTACTACGAGCTACACCAGGAGATCCAGCAGATGCGATTCTGGGTGGACGTGCGCCGGAAGCTGCTAAGGAAGAATTAAGAAGACAATTAGGTTTAGACTTACCTTTGTGGTTACAGTATCTTAATTACTTAGGTCATTTGCTCCAGTTTGATTTAGGCACATCTTTGACAAGCAGAGGACAGCAGGTTTGGAATATTATCGGACAACATTTTCCGGCAACTGTAGAGTTAGCAATATCTAGTATGACGGTGGCTCTGATTGTGGGTATTCTGGTTGGTACACTGTCAGCGTCTCGTCCCGGAACAGGTTTTGATATTGGGGGGCGGTTATTTGGCATTATCACCTATGCTCTACCGATGTTTTGGGCAGGTATGCTGTTACAGTTGATTTTTTCTGTCCAATTGGGCTGGTTTCCCAATTCCAACCGTTTTCCGCCCAATCTTCCAGCACCATCGCCAATTACTGGTTTATATACCATTGATAGCTTATTAGCGGGTAATTTTAGCCAGTTTTTCGCGGCTTTACACCATTTAGCTCTTCCTAGTCTCACGTTAGGAATTTTGCTGAGTGGCATTTTTGAAAGAATTGTCCGCGTCAACTTAAAACAAACTCTCCGCGCTGATTATGTAGAAGCTGCTAGGGCTAGAGGTATTTCTGAAAACAAAATTTTAGTGTCCCATGCTTTGAAAAACGCTTTGATTCCAGTGATTACTGTTTTGGGTTTAACCTTTGCTTCCTTGCTGGGGGGAGCAATTTTAACTGAGGTGACATTTTCTTGGCCTGGGTTGGCAAATAGGCTATATCAAGCCATTTCCGATCGCGATTATCCCACAGTACAGGGCGTACTAGTATTTTTTGGTGCGATCGTCGTCAGTGCAAGCATTTTGATTGATATTCTCAATGCTTATGTTGATCCACGGATTCGTTATTAAGCATAATTAGACATCGCCGAAAAAGTAGAGACGGAGCATTGCTCCGTCTCTACAAGGTTGTGTTGGAAATTTCCAGAAAATATAGCACTTAGCACTAAATATGAATTCTCAATGGGAATATTTGTTAAAAAATCTCGGTGAATGGCAAGGTTCATTCACTCGCTTATCACCCCAAGGGGAACTTTTAGAAGATATCAAAAGTGTAGTCTCTTTAGAAGGTCTCAACAATAACCAAACTATTCATCAGGTTGTTCGTCGTCAAGGACAAGCAGATTTAGTTTTAGACTACAGTTCCTTGTCCCAAAGTACGCTATTTTTCCCTAATGGAGCATTTTCCCAAGGTACACTTCAGCTTGCACCCTTTGGTGAGTTTGGTGCAGAACTAGGATTAATCCATGAAAATCGTCGCTTACGCCTAGTTCAGTTATTTAATAAAGATAGTCAGTTAGATAAACTTGTCCTGATTCGTGAACATTTAGCTGGTAGTGAACCAGTAGAAAATCCACCTTTACAAATAGATGACTTGTTGGGAGAGTGGCAAGGTGAAGCTACAACAATATATCCTGATTGGAGTCCCCCTAATACTGTTTCTACCAATCTCAAACTACAACTTGACGACAACGGGCGATTAATTCAAAGCTTGAGTTTTGGCGATCATCGCACAATTACCTCCACAGCTACTATTAGAGGTTCTATCATTCTATTTGACGAAGATCCACAAAAACAGATCCAAGTTTTGCTATTACCTAATGGTGCTTCTGCAACTTCGCCCCTTAAAATGCAGGTACACCAGGGGTTAATTTTAGAAGTGGGTTGGTTAATTCAAGCCAATTTACGCCAACGCATGGTTCGCTGCTATAACGATAAAGGCGAATGGGTAAGCTTAACTTTAGTTACAGAACAGAGAGTCAAAACTAATTAGGTTTGATTTTCTGAAAATCCGAAAATTGAAAATCCGATTTTGTATCTAAAGCATACAAGCTTTTAGGAATTACTCATATGAATACAAAAGCCATTTCAGCTATCTTAGCTACAGCTACAGGAGCAGCTTCAATATTAACTGCTACCCTAGGAATGCCTAACTCTGCACTCGCTAATACAAGAGTATTTAGCTGTAGTGCTAAAAATGTATATGTTGAAGTTTCTCGCCTCAATAATGGCGGTTTACGTTATGCAGCATACAATATCCCTACTACCCTCAACCGTCCTAATCTTTTACTCAATGGTGGAACAGTCAGACGTAATGGAAATGGAGAGGTAGTTTACAGATTTAGAAATGCCAATTTTCTTTATGCTGCTGTTCAAGATCAAGGTTATGGCAAAGTTTTAGTCTACAAAAATAACCGATTGATTGGCACAAACTATTGCGGTGATGTCTAACATCAGCTAAAACTTAAAAAATATATGATTTTAAAAACCCAGACTTCATGAGCCTGGGTTTTTGATTTTGATTTTGATTTATTTTCTTGGCATAAAGACTTTCGTCTCTAAGATGAACTTGCTTATTCATGAATTTAAACTGGAAAAATAACTAGAGCTTGCTGAAATAACTAACCAGTAAAAAATTCAACTCACCACTCACTACTCAGCACGCTGCTCAATGCCCTACGAAGGCTAACAGCACTCATTACTCACTAGAATATTTTCTTGCTTAAAAAATTTTAATATAAATTCTCATCAAATAGTTCTAATCTAACTTTTTAATGGCATTTTTTAGCCGTTTGTAATTCACAATTCCGGCAGTTGACCCTTTAAAGTTGAGAAATTTAATATGAGCAGCGATTTAGCAACCAAACTGCGTGTTGGTACAAAAAAAGCCCACACAATGGCAGAAAATGTAGGTTTTGTCAAATGCTTTTTAAAAGGAGTGGTAGAAAAAAGCTCTTACCGGAAGTTAGTGGCTAACTTTTACTACATCTACTCGGCGATGGAAGAGGAGATGGAAAAGCACAGCCAGCATCCAATTGTTTCTAAAATTAACTTTCCTCAACTGAACCGTAAGCATACTTTAGAGCAAGACCTGAATTATTACTATGGTGCTAACTGGCGGGAACAAATCCAGTTATCTCCAGCCGGGGAAGCTTATGTAAAACGAATTCGAGAAATTTCAGCTACCGAACCAGAATTATTAATTGCCCATTCTTACACTCGTTACTTGGGTGACTTATCTGGAGGACAAATTCTCAAGAACATTGCTGTCACAGCAATGAATCTTGGTGATGGACAAGGCACAGCCTTCTATGAATTTGCAGATATTAGCGACGAGAAGGCATTTAAAACTAAATATCGTCAAACTTTGGATGAACTACCTCTTGATGATGCAGCAGGAGATCGCATTGTTAATGAAGCAAATGCCGCCTTTGGTATGAACATGAAGATGTTCCAAGAATTAGAAGGTAACTTAATCAAAGCAATTGGTGTGATGTTGTTCAACACGTTGACACGCCGACGCACACGCGGCAACACTGAACTCGCAACTGCTGAGTAAAACCAATTCAAAATTCAAAATTCAAAATTCAAAATTAAGAACGGCTGAATTTTGGAGAGTTGGTAAAGGTAAACTTTTGTAAAGTAAGTTTAAGTAAAATTTAGGGGCAGCTTCCCTAGGTTCATCTGCTTTCAGCAGGCGATCGTGGGGAAGTTGCCCCTAATGTTTTGGGACAGGTGACAGGTTATAGGTGACAGGTGACAGAGTAATAAACACCCTGTCACCTGTTCCCTGTTCCCTAGAACATACCCATGCCGCCCATGCCGCCCATACCGCCCATGCCACCCATGCCGCCCATGCCGCCCATGCCGCCCATGCCGGCATCAGGAGGCATAGCAGCTTTTTTCTCTGGTTTTTCCGCAATGATTGCTTCGGTGGTTAAAACCATCCCAGCAATAGAAGCGGCGTTTTGTAAAGCTGAACGTACTACTTTCGCAGGGTCGATAATACCAGCTGCAATTAAGTCTTCAAATTCCCCAGTTGCAGCGTTGTAACCCATGTTGAATGCGCTGTCTCTGACCTTAGAAACGATTACAGCACCTTCTGCACCAGCATTGTCAGCAATTTGACATAAGGGTGCTTCTAAGGCGCGTTTGATAATATCAGCCCCAATTTTTTCTTCTCCCACAAGGCTGTTCTTAATTTCGTCAACCTTTGTAGATAAGTGAATCAAGGTTGTACCACCGCCGGGAACAATACCTTCTTCTACAGCCGCTTTTGTAGCGTTGAGTGCGTCCTCAATTCGCAGCTTGCGGTCTCTGAGTTCGGTTTCCGTAGCTGCACCCACTTTAATCACTGCCACGCCGCCAGCTAGCTTGGCGATGCGTTCTTGGAGTTTTTCTTGATCGTATTCAGAATCAGTTTCTTCTAACTGCTTGCGAATTTGAGTAATCCGTTTTTGTATTTCTGGCTTGGCAGAACTACCAGCAACAATAGTGGTGTTTTCTTTGTCAATGGTGATTTTGCGGGCAGTTCCCAGCATTTCCAAAGTAGCGGTATCTAAGTTGAGACCGATTTCTTCAGAAATCATCTGTCCATCAGTGAGAATAGCAATGTCTTGCAACATGGCTTTGCGGCGTTCACCAAATCCGGGGGCTTTAATTGCAGCTACAGCTAATACACCCCGCGCTTTGTTAACTACCAAAGTTGCTAAAGCATCTCCCTCTATATCTTCAGCAATGATCAGCAAGGGTTGACCCAAGCGGGCAACTTTTTCCAACACAGGGACTAATTCTTGGATGCTGCTGATTTTCTTGTCGGTGATCAGAATACGAACATTTTCGTACTCTACTATCATCCGTTCGTTATTGGTGACGAAGTAGGGGGAAATGTAACCTCTATCAATCTGCATCCCTTCCACTACTTCTAGTTCAGTGGTGAGAGATTTAGATTCTTCAACGGTGATTACACCATCTTTGGTGACTATTGCCATTGCTTCGGCGATCATTTTGCCGACTTCTTCGTCATTGCCAGACGAGACAGTAGCCACCTGAGCGATCGCACTACCTTCTACTGGCTTGGCTACTCTGGCAATTTCTGCTACGAGTGCTTCAGTAGTTTTGTCGATACCCCGCTTCAAGCTGACCGGGTTGCTACCGGCTGCAACATTCTTCAAACCTTCCTTTATCAAGGCTTGCACCAAAACTGTAGCAGTGGTTGTCCCATCCCCAGCTACATCCTTGGTTTTAGAAGCTACCTCTTGAATTAGCCTAGCTCCAGTATTTTCTAAAGGATCTTCTAACTCAATTTCCTTGGCAACAGTGATACCATCATTAACAATTTGGGGTGTACCAAATTTTTTTTCTAAAAGCACGTTGCGACCTTTTGGCCCCAAAGTGATTTTTACAGCATCGGCCAGGGCATTAACACCCCGTTCCAAAGCCCGACGTGAATCTTCATTAAACGAAATAATCTTTGCCATGTTCCCTTTCTCTAGCGTTTCCATTAGACAATTTAGCACTCACTGGTTCAGAGTGCTAAGTACCCAACCGTCTGAGATCACATCTGAAAATCCAAAAAATTGATTAATATACACTTGATGCTCATGTAGGATACTGGCAGTGATGGTTAAATCGGGAGATGAATCTGAACTTCGAGAACTCCCTTAGGTCTATTGGCATTGCTAACCCTAGCGGCACCGGCTGGTTGGCAGTAGTGTTTACGTTTATATTGGCCTGGTTGGTAACTTGGCGTTTAATTCCCACAGTACGTAAATTTGCTTTGCGGGTGGGTTGGGCTGACCAACCAAATGCGCGAAGACTCAACCGAGAACCATTGCCAAATGCAGGAGGTTTAGCTATTTATGCGGGAGTAATTGCCGCATTGGTATTAGCTATCCTTTTACGACCCATTGAACTGCAAAATGTATTAGCTCAGGTATTGACTATTTTACTGGGAGGTTCAATTCTAGTCTTGGTCGGCTTTATTGACGATCAGTTCGGATTACCCCCCTCTGTGCGCTTGTGGGCGCAAATTATCACGGCATTATTACTTTTTGCCAATGGTATTAGCGTAGATGTTCCTCTAGGTACGCCAATTGACTCCATTTTTTCAATGTTGTTGACAGTGCTGTGGATTGTCGGTATTACCAACGCTGTCAACTTGATGGATGGTATGGATGGTTTGGCTGGAGGAATCAGTTTTATTACTGCCATGAGTTTACTAGGGGTTTCTGCTCAGTTTCCCAATCGCGCAGCAGCTACCTTAGTCTTAGCCGCCTTGGGTGGTGCAGCTTTGGGATTTTTGCGCCATAACTTCCATCCTTCAAGGATCATCATGGGTGATGCTGGGGCATACTTTTTTGGTTATGTGTTGGCGGCAACAAGTATTTTAGGTAACCTACAACGTAATACCATATATGCCCTTGGCCCCTCAATTTTATTCTTGTTGTTGCCAGTGCTAGATACAACGCAAGTATTTATCCGCCGGTTATTAGCAGGCAAAAATCCCCTCAGTACCCCCGGTAAAGACCACCTACATCACCGTTTACTCGCTTGGGGATTCTCCCAACGTCGAGCTGCATTTACTCTGTGGTTAATCACTTTATTGTGCAACTTGCTAGCAATGAGAATCCAAGGTATGAGCTTGGCTGTAATGATGACCACTAGCAGCAGCATCATCCTCCTGCTCGGCTTTACAGTTTGGCAAAGGCTACGCCAGCAGCCTTGAGAGTGTTGATTAGGGACTGGGAATTTTAGATTTTAGATTTTAGATTTTGGATTTTGGATTGAATAATCTAAAATCCACTCATTGCAAATCCACTCATTGAAGGGCTGGGGACTGGGGACTGGGTAGAATTTACGACCCGCTAACAATACTCACTCAGCACGCTGCTCAACGCCCCGCTACCGCTAACAGCACTCAGCACTCACTCACCCTCTCTAAGCCATCACCATCCCACCGTCAACGTTAAACACCTGTCCTGTAATGTAAGCGGCTGCGGGATCAGCTGCGAGGAAGCGTACCATCCCGGCAATTTCTTCTGGTTGACCGTAGCGACCTAGGGGGATGTATTTAAGAATTTCATCGGCTTTGAGGTCGTTTGTCATGTCGGTAGCAATGAAACCGGGCGCAACGGCGTTAACGGTAATCCCACGAGAAGAGAGTTCTTTCGCAACGGTTTTAGTAAAGCCAATCACACCTGCTTTAGCCGCGCTGTAGTTAGACTGACCTGGATTACCCATTTGTCCAGCCACGGAGGTAATACTAATAATTCTCCCAGAACGCTGCTTGAGCATGATTTTACTAACGGCACGGGTACATAAAAATACACCAGTCAAATTTAGGTCAATTACTGCTTGCCAATCTTCTGGCTTCATCCGCAAAAGTAATGTATCGCGGGTAATCCCAGCATTATTGACTAAGATATCAATGCGCTTAAACTTGTCCATGACAGCATTGATGAGGGCATCTACCTGATCGGCTTGGGAAACATCAGCTTGCAGCGCGATCGCTTCACCTCCAGCACCAGTAATTTCTGCTACTACTTTGTCGGCAGCATCACTAGAACTAGCATAGTTAACGACTACAATTGCTCCATAGGTGGCTAATTCTAGTGCGATCGCTCGGCCAATTCCTCTTGAAGCCCCCGTAACAACTGCTACTTGCCCTTTTAAATTTTCACTTAAAACAGCCATGAACTATTCCTCAAAATTTTTAATTACCGCGCTAATTATTTTATGGTGATTTGTACCTAGAACTGATCAGGAATTCAAAATTCAAAAAATCATTTGATAGCCAAAATCTCTTTCCTAGTCACCAGTTCTCGGTCTCCAATCTATTTCGCAACAATAAAAACAAAATAATGTTACACCGTTTCTAGAAAGCAGACATTAAGATTGAATTCAATCAATAAGAAATTGGTGTGTGTCACATGACTACTAAAAAACAATTCAACAGCTTTGACGAGATGCTGTCTGATTCTGATGTACCTGTTTTAGTAGATTTTTATGCTGAATGGTGTGGCCCTTGTCAAATGATGGGGCCGATTTTAGAGCAAGTAAATACTCAACTAAAAGACCGTTTGCGTATTGTCAAAATTGACACTGAAAAGTACACAGAACTGGCCACCCAGTATGAAATTTATGCTCTACCAACACTAGTATTGTTTAAGCAAGGTCAACCAGTTGATCGCATTGAGGGTGTATTGCAAACCCCGCAGTTAGTCCAACGTCTGCAAGGTTTACTTTAACTAATGTTAAGTTTAGAGGCGTGAAAATTCACGTCTCTAAATATTATTTTTGATGAATTGCACACCGACTAAAGATTTTTTGATCACGTTACTAAATAAAGTTAAGAACGGCGCACATTTAAACAACACCACTCTTTGCGTTTCCACATAGTAGCGACGACCCAACCATGTTTTTCTAAAGCTTCAGCAACAGAGTTTGATTGTTCTATTAAAATTCCACTGAAAATAGCCCAGGTGCTAGATTTACATATTTCGGTGATTTCTGGTACTAGTTGAATAATCACATCAGCCAAAATATTGCAGACGATACCATCTACTGGCCGTTCAATTAGTTTTTTTAAAATGTCTACGCTACCTTCTGCTGGTACTATGCGTTCCGGGCTAACTTCATTGAGTGCGCGATTGCTAAAAGTTGATTGCACTGCTAAGGGGTCTGTATCCACCGCGTAGGCTTTCTCTGCTCCTAATAGCACTGCCCCGATTGAAAGGATACCAGAACCACAACCAATATCCGCAATTATTACAGGCTTTTGTTTACCACCTGTCCCCATAAAAGACTGGGGGACTTCACTTAAACGCATCTCTAGAGATTCCAAACACAGTTGAGTGGTGGCGTGATTGCCTGTCCCAAAAGCTACACCAGGATCAAGACGAATAACTAACCTGTCTGAGTTTTCTGGTAATGGTAGCCATGCGGGGTTGATGAGAAAGCGATCGCCTATTTCTTGAGGATGCCAGTATTGTTTCCAACTAGTTGCCCAGTCTTCTTCATCAATTAGTTGCCAATTCAGGGTAGGACTAGATAATCCTACACACAGGGCATCTTGGCGCAACCAAAGCCCCAATGCGGCTAAATCTAGTAACTCTGCTTGAAAGATTGGTAAGTAACCCTTGACTAAACACTCAGTCCCCTTACTTTCACTAGCTGAACCCCGACAACCAAAATCCTCCAATCGCCAGAAAACAGAGTCTTCTAACGCTGGTTCACATAAAATCTGTAGTTCCCACCAAGTGTTTGCCATTTTTCAGTGCTGAGTGCTGAGTGCTGAGTGCTGAGTGCTGAGTGCTGAGTGCTGAGTAGGGAGTGCTGAGTGCTGAGTGCTGAGTGCTGAGTGCTGAGTGCTGAGTGCTTAGTTATGAGTGGTGAGTGCTGTTAGCGGTAGCGCGGCGTTTAGCCGGTGCTGAGTTATGAGTGCTTAGTTATGAGTGCTTAGTTATTTTCTTGATTGCTAACTTTTCACTCCTAACTTTTTTTTCACTGATTACAGACGAAATTAATCACATCTGTACTCAAAACTCCTTACTCAGCACTCCCTACTCAGCACTCAGCACTTTATAAAGTTACTGTATACGCATCCCGGATACCGGGTACTTTGGTAATCTCAGTTAAAATCCCGTCTGGTAAGGGATCATCAATGCTGAGAGCCATAACTGCATCACCACGGACGATTTTGCGACCTACCTGCATACTGGCAATATTGACATTAAAGCTTCCCAAGAGAGAACCTAGTTTGCCAATGATTCCTGGCATATCACGGTGTAAGGTAAACACCATATATTTACTAGGTGGGACGTTAATGGGGAAACCGTCAACATCAGTCAGGTGAATTTCCTTGTCACCCAACAATGCACCAGTTACAGAATGAGTACCTAAAGTACCTGTGGCTTCCAAACGTAATGAGCCGGCGTAGTCACGGGCAGAAGCGTCGCGGGTTTCGATGACGCGAATACCCCTTTCTTTGGCTTCGATGTTGGCGTTGACGTAGTTTACCCGTTCTCTGAGGGCTTGGTAAAGTAAGCCTTTGAGGGCGGCGATTACTAGAGGCTGACTCTTGTTAGTTGCAAGTTCCCCTTGGAGGCGGACGGTGAGTAACTCTACTCGTCCCCCGGCTAACTGTCCTACCAATTTCCCCAAGGTTTCTGCTAACTCCATATAGGGCTTGAGTTCTTCTAAGACATCGGGGCCGAGTCCGGGGATATTAACGGCGGAACGGGCGGGTAGTCCTAGAAGTACGTCGCGGATTTGTTCAGCTACGTCTATGGCTACATTCACTTGAGCTTCTGCTGTGGATGCGCCTAAGTGGGGAGTGAGGATGATCTCTTTACCCAGCGATCGCAATTCTGATTCACCCAATGGTTCAGACTCGAACACATCCAAAGCTGCACCAGAGATTGTCCCGGCTTTAATGGCTGCGGCTAAGGCAGCTTCATCAATGATCCCACCACGAGCGCAGTTGATAATCCGGGCTGTGGGTTTCATTTTTGCCAGGGTTTCGGCATTAATGAGGTGGGTTGTTTCTGGGGTTTTGGGAATGTGCAGGGTGATGTAGTCTGCTTGCTGAATCAATAAATCTAAATCCACCAACTGACAGCCAATTTGTTCTGCCCGTTCTGTAGAAATGAAAGGATCGTAAGCTAGTAGTTTCATTCCCATCGCTTTGGCAACAGCAGCCACATGAGAGCCAATTTTACCTAAGCCGACGATACCGATAGTCTTCTTGTATACTTCAGACCCTACAAAAGTTTTGCGATCCCACACACCGCTTTTTACAGAAGCATTTGCATCAGGGATGTGACGAGCTAAAGACAACATCATCGCTAGGGCGTGTTCCGCCGCCGCAATGGTATTACCTTCAGGGGAATTAACTACAACAATGCCTTTGCGGGTAGCAGCAGGCACATCTACATTATCTACACCAACACCGGCGCGACCGATGATTTTCAGCTGAGTACCTGCTTCGATAATTTCTTGAGTTACCCGCGTTCCCGAACGAATCATTAACGCGTCGTATTCACCAATAATTTCTATTAGTTCTGCTGGTTTGAGGCCTGTATTGACATCAACAGTAGCAACTTGCGAGAGAATGTCAATACCAGCCTGGTCAATAGGATCGGAGACGAGAACCTTAGACATGATTAAATCATTAGATATGAGTTAGGAGTTTTGCTGCACAAGACTTTTTAGTTTAGTCTTTATTCGTGGCAGTTCAGCAAAAAATATTTGTTTTAATATCAACTCATGCTGCACTTACACCTCTTAAGACGAGGATAACAGAGTATGAGGTACAAGAATAGTCTGCTACTTCCTCCTATGTATCTCAAGATGAGTAGCTGCTGACACCATCTTTCAGATCAACCATGACTAGCACTTTTACCCAAATTTTAGATAACGAATATCTTATCCGTTAAAGTCGCGCCTAACCCACCGCAGTCAAGAGGTGCGTTACGGCTAATTGGTAATTGCTCAAACTCTCAAATCTTCGCAGAGCCGTAACGCACCCTACTTAAATATTGACTAATTACGAATTACTTATTCTCAATTGTCCACAGGCGGCATCAGCTTCTAAACCACGGGAATAGCGGACGCTAACAGCGATGTTTTGCTGTTGGAGAACTGTGACAAAAGCTTGAATCCGATCGTTCTTAGGACGTTTGTAATCAACTTCCTGAATGGGATTGTAAGGAATCAAGTTGACATGACATTGAAATCCCCGCAGACGCTTGGCTAGTTGTAAGGCGTGTTCTGGTAAATCATTCACCCCAGCCAGCAAGATGTATTCAAAACTTACTCGTCTGCCAGTAATTTCCACATATTCCCGACATTCAGCCATTAAATCTTCGATGGGATAGGAACGCGCACTGGGGATAAGTTGTTCGCGCAGTGCTTGGTTGGGGGCGTGGAGACTTACAGCTAGGGTAACTTGGAGATGGTGTTCGGCTAACTCCCGAATGCGATCGCGGATTCCTACAGTCGATAAAGTTAGCGATCGCTGTCCAATCCCCACATCTTGATTTAAACATTTAATTGCACCTAAAACATTCTCAGTATTTAACAACGGTTCACCCATGCCCATAAACACAACATGACTCACCCGTTGCTGAAAATCTTCTTGCACTGTTAATACTTGATCAACAATTTCGTGTCTGCCCAAATTACGTTTGTAGCCACCTTTCCCAGTAGCGCAGAAATCACACGCCATTGGACAACCCACCTGGGTAGATACGCAAACAGTTAAACGCTTATCTGTAGGAATCCCGACGGTTTCCACAATCTGCCCATCAGATAGTTGCAAAAGATACTTCACAGTGTCATCTGTTGCCACAGATCGATAGTGAATCTGAGAACGTCCGATGGGGATATCTGCAACATCTGCTCGCCATTGCTTCGGAAACGCAGAAATATCAGCTAGCGATCGCACTCCCTTGTGATAGATCCAATCATGGAGTTGCTTCCCTCTGTAAGCAGGTTGTCCCTGCTGCTGTACCCAAGCAGTTAACTCCGTCACCGAAGCACCGAGTAAGGGCGGCAAAGTTGTTGTTTCTGGGATGCTTGAGTTAACTGGGGAAACAAGAGGCGTAGCAGACATAAAAAATCACAAGTTGATGCTGAATCTCTATAGTACAACTTTCAAATCAAATTGGGCATTGGGTATTAGGCATCAACAGTGAACAGTTACCAGTCACTTGATAACTGTTCACTGATTTAAGTCTCACTTGTCTTCCTCCTCTCTCTTGCCTCTTCCCAGCTTCTTGATAGCCCCCTTAAATCTAACCAAAAGTTGAGCCGTTCCAGCCCCACATTGACCCTTTAGCATCAGCAAAATCGATATAAATGCGATTTTGGGGTACTCCAAGAGTTTGATTAATCTGCTGGCAAAAATCTTGACTCATCGCCTCAGTTTGATTGGGCTTCATTGTGCCAATACTCTTAATTTCTACATAACAAACTGGTTCTGTAGTGCCAGCAAAAGTCATGGAAATTCCTGCTTCAAAGGCCGTCATCACATAAGATTCCGGTTTTCCCAAGTGCTTGGCTAACTTCGCTGAAAGGCTTTTCAACATAGCCTCAACTTCAGCTTTTTCCGGTGCAGATGCAGAAGTTTGGACTTTAATTAGAGGCATACTATCAATTCAAAACTCAAAATTCAAAATTTAATATTAACCTAAGTTGCTGGTGCAAGAAATCAATAGTCCCTATACCTATCACCCAACCTGACGAAATAAGCGACTATACTCAGGATCATATAAGCGCGATCGCCCATTTGTTGACGATAATGCTGGACTAATTATGTACAGCGTTGTACGCATCAGATTTTCTTGCTGAGTACAGTTTGCCATTTGGGTGAGAGGTACAACCCTAATTTTTTCATCTGGCCAGCCGATGCGGAAGCAAATAGCTACGGGGGTATCTGCTGGATAGTGTTCTAGTAATTTAGCCTGGGCATTTTCTACATGACGCGCACTCAGATATAAGCACAAACTAGCTTGATGGGCTGCTAAAGAGGCTAGCTCTTCCCTGACAGGGACTTCTGTACGTCCGCTAATGCGCGTCAAAATGATGGTTTGCACTAAACCGGGGACAGTCAACTCAACATTGAGTTTAGCGGCTGCGGCTTGAAAAGCACTAATACCTGGGATGATTTCAAAGGGAATGTTAGCTTCAGCCAGAAGCTGCATTTGCTCATGTATAGCACTGTAGAGACTGGGATCACCTGATTGGAGACGTACCACAGATTTTTGCTGCGATCGCACCTGTTCGATCATTAGAGGTAGAATCTCTTCCAAAGTTTTATCAGCAGTGCGAATAATTTCCGCATCTTCCCGACAAAACTGCAAAAGCTGTTCCGGAATTAGCGAATCAGCAAATAAAATTACATCTGCCGCAGCGAGCAGTTTTTGAGCTTTGAGCGTTAGTAAATCTGGATCTCCGGGGCCTGCTCCCACAATATATACTTTTGGTTCTAAGAGGTTTTGATTAACTTTCATACCTAAATTTCAATAAACCCTAAGTAATTACCAGGTGATATTTCACCCTCAAAAAATTTTTTGGGAATTTGCTCAGTATCTTTCCGGATTATCCCTATAGGAGTAGTAGAGAGTAATGGTAGATGCACCCTGGTTAAGCCCTGGAGAAAACAAAACTCTGGGGCATTTTTTATTTTTGGGCATTATATACTCACTGTCACCTGTCACCTGTCACCTGTCACCTGTCACCTGTCACCTGTCACCTCACTTCCCTACTCATCTTTCACGGGAGAAACCACGTCAGGTAAAGGACGTTTACGGAGATACAGCCACGCTAAACCAGCTAATCCCAAAGTTATGCCAGTAAGACTGACAACTTGTGCAATTCGTAATGGCCCTAGCATCAAACTATCAGTGCGAAGTCCCTCGATCCAAAAACGTCCTAGGCTGTAAGCTACGAGGTAAAGCATAAATAATGTACCTACCCGTAGGCGTGGCTTACCCGATAAACCACGAAAGAATAAAGTCAGAAGAAGAGCAAACACCATTAAATTCCACAGAGATTCGTAGAGGAAAGTGGGATGAAAATATTCAAAACTTGCTAACGCTGGTGGACGGCGTTCTAGTGGAATGTACAATTTCCAAGGCAAATTAGTAGGACGACCAAAAGCTTCAGAGTTGAAGAAATTACCCCAACGCCCGATCGCCTGTCCTAAAATCAGTGAAGGTGCGATTAAATCGGCTAATTGCCAAAAAGAAACCCGTTTAAGCTTGGCAAAAATCAGTGCAGCTAAAGTACCGCCAATAATTGCTCCATGAATGGCAATACCTCCTTGCCAAATAGCAATGATCCTGCCTGGATTTTGGGCATATTCTGACCATTCAAATAAAACGTAATAAATTCGGGCTGAGGGAATGGCTGCAATTACCAGCCAAATTGACAAATCACTCAGCAACTCTGGATTAACATGACGGCGTTTTGCTAAATACTGGGAAAGGCTAACACCGATTAAGACAGCAGAAGCGATTAATAAGCCATACCAGCGAATAGTAATTGGGCCGATTTCCACCAGAATAGGGCCGGGGGAAGTAAATAAAAACGCCAAAGGCAAAGCAGAAAAATCCAGTGCCATGTAAAATTCCCTAAATAGTCATTAGTAATTAGTGAATGGGGATTGGGGATTGGGGATTGGGGATTGGGGTCAAAAGATTCTTTTCTTCTACCTTTTTACTTCTTTATCTTCCCTGTCACCTGTCACCTGTAACCTGTAACCTAATTTCGATATAATCTCCTCAGTAACTTTGATACATTCAATATCGTGATTTATTGTGATTGCTATTTATCCCGGTAGCTTTGACCCCATTACTTTAGGACACCTCGATATTATTCAACGTGGTAGTCGGTTGTTTGATGAGGTGATTGTTGCCGTATTACGAAACCCAAATAAAGTACCACTTTTTAGCGTACCGCAACGCCTAGAACAGATTCGTTTGGCTACAAAACATCTATCTAATGTGGAAGTAGACAGCTTTGATGGTTTAACTGTCAATTATGCCCAGCAACGAAAAGCACAAGTTATATTACGAGGTCTACGGGCTATTTCTGACTTTGAAGTAGAACTACAGATGGCGCATACTAATAAAACGCTTTTTACCCAAATCGAGACAGTTTTTTTAGCAACATCAAATGAGTATAGTTTTTTAAGTAGTAGTGTGGTAAAAGAGATTGCAAGATTTGGTGGTTCAGTCGATCATCTTGTCCCTCCGCTCATTGCCCTAGATATATACAAATGCTACAACCACAAGTATCCAATAGCGACCCCAATCGCAACGGAAGCTATCCCCCAGATTACGTCAACGGAATCTCCCCCGGAGAGATTCCCCAAGCAGGAAGTGTAGATATTCAAGAAGAACTTAATCGTCTAGAAGAAATTATGCTGACTAGTTTCCGTATCCCCCTGACGGGACGGACATTAGTAGATGAAGAAAAATTATTAGAACAGCTAGACTACATCAGGGTTTCTTTACCGTCAGTGTTTCAGCAAGCCGCAGCTATTCTAGAACAAAAAGATGAAATTCTGCTAGAAGCGGAAGAATATGGACAGCAGCTTGTTGATGCAGCCCAAGCCAAAAGAGCGCAAATTTTGGCGGAGAGCGATATCATCAGGCAAGCGGAACACCAAGCTGAACAACTACGCCAACAAGTGCAGCAAGAGTGTGAGGCGATGATGAAGAATACTCTCAATGAGATTGATTTGAAGCGGCTTGCTTGTCAAGAAGAGTTGGAACAAATGCGACAAATTGCGATCGCCCAAGCTCAAGAAATTGAAGGTGGTGCGGATCAATATGCCGATCATGTCTTGGAAGGTATCGAACAAGACTTAAAAGATATGTTACGAATTATTACTAACGGCAGACAACAACTCAGAGCAGATAGCCAATCACAGCAAAACTCACATTTTTATAAAAAGAAGTAAATATATTGATTTTTTTCTAGCCTCGTCTTTAATCTGCTGTGAGGTGTTATTCCTTATCTTGCTTTTAAAACCGTTGACCTATGCCTAAATGTATTCTGCTTTCCCCTTGATCACTAACGCCGTAGTCAGCGCGAATTAAACCTAATGGGGAGTCTACTCGTACTCCTGCACCGTAACCAAAACCAGAACCGGGTTTACCGCGTACACCTGCGGGGTCTCCAAGAACGGTGTCACCAGAACCTAAGTCTGAGGCGAAGTCAGCGAACAATACTCCCCCTAAGATTGGTAAGACGGAAAAGCGATATTCAGCAGAGGCTAATACATAGCTGCGACCATTACCTACATCCCCCGCATCGTAACCACGCACGGAATTAGAACCACCTAAGTTAAAGGTTTCATAGGGTGGTAAGTCACCTAAGACAGTACCAGCTTGCACATTAAAGGCAAATACTTGGGGTTTTTGACTGTTAAATAGCTGCACTGGGACATACTGTTTGTAATTGGCTGTGAGGCGATTCATGGAAATGTTACCTTGACCGATGGGGACAGATTGTTCTGTACTCAGACTTAGTACAGAACCCTTGGTAGGATTAATCCGGTTATCGCGTTGGTCTTTGGTGGCGGTGAAAGAGACGGTAGCTAAGTCATCAACGCCAGTACCACTAGCAGAGAGGGGGTTTCCTTGGACATCGGTAGAGTTAATATTGCCTTGGCGATCGCGAATGCTGGTACGAGTATAATTAAATCCTAAAGACGCATCCCAATCATCAATCGGTCGTTGTAAGCTGATAGATGCACCAATCTTACCTTCGCGGACTTTATCGTCATTAGCTAACTTAATCTCATCATCAAAGGTTTCCGAAAGTTCTCGACTACGGAAGATGTTCACTGTGTAGCCTAAACGGTCAGGATTCGTGGCGCGATAGGGGCTAATAAATTTACTATCAAATTGCAAGTCTCGGCTACTGACACCGACATTGACGTTTAAAATATCATTTCTGCCGCCGATATTTTGGTCTTGATAGTTCACAGTCCCGATTAACCCTGTATCACCGTTGTAACTACCACCCAAGTTAATCGCACGCGCCCCATTTTCCTTGAGTTCGTAAATCACATCTAGGTTACTAGCATCCCCTTCAAAGGCGACATTAATACTTTGAAATAAGCCAGTACGATATAGTTGCTGGACATCTTGCTGGACAATATTTTCTTGAAAAACTTGTCCTGGCTTCAATTGCAGTTGTTGCTTTAAGAAGTCTGGTTTGGTACGTCCTGAAACGGGATTGCCATTATTATCGACGGTTTTACCTTCGTCGTTCACAAAACGGAACTTGATATCACTTACTAAACCTTCCGCCACATTGACCGTGAGAATACCTTCATTACTAGGTTTAATTGATAACACCCGCGCCAAATTATAACCATTGTCGGTGTACCATTTATTTACTTGTTGGACGGCTGTTTTCAGCCCTTCGGGACTGATGGGTTTACCGATTTGGGATTGAAAAGGTTTAAGGGCGACTTGATAAGTCAGGGCTTTCGCGCCTTCGAGTTGGAGCGATCGCACTACCACTGGTTGCACTTGATATACTACATTCACACCAGATGGGGTAGTGCGGGTATTGACGTTAGCATTGACAAATAAACCAGTCTGCAAAATTGCGGCGACATCTCTTTGTAATTGGCTTTCGCTGGTTTCGCCTCCAGTTTGGGTTTTAATTAATTGGCGGATAACTTGCTGTAATTCAGGAGTTGCTCCCACGATCTGTACATCAGTAGCTGTGACGACCAAACCGCCTTCAGTCGTGGTAGGCTTGGGGGCTGGTGGAGTTACAACGGGAGGTGTAGGAGGCAGAACCACAGGTTTTTGAGCTATGACTGTAGATGGAGAAAATTGGGGAGTTATCTCTGTTTCTGGTGCAGCCACAGCGTTGAGAGGTGCGGGGGTTTCTTCCACTACTGGAACTACTAAATTTTGGTCTGGTGCAGCCGAATTTGAGGCGTTAGCAGATACAGCTATGGCTTGTTGCGTAACATTACCAGCCGCTAAAGTAGCTAAAGTCAAAATTGCAGTAGAAGAAACACGCATAATTTTCAATACACTAGGGGAAGAAAGCTACAACATTCAGAATGATAAAACACTTATGAAGTACAAGGATAGTAGCGCAAAAACCTGCACCACTACGAGCATATGTACTGTTCACTTTATTAATAGCTATTACTTAAATAGAACGTTAATTTTGATATTTTGTTTCTTATCAGCCTCAAAGTACCAGTCTTACGCACTAGCTAACAAAAAATGAAATAAACACTCTCTTTCTTTCCTTCTTCACTGTCACCTATCACCTATCACCTGTCACCTATCACCTATCACCTGTCACCTATCACCTATCACCTGTCACCTGTCACCTGTCACCTATCACCTGTCACCTGTCACCTGTCACCTGTATTTCTCATGAATGATATATCCCGCTTATCCCTAGCTAATTCGCCTACCGCAAGTTCTCGGTTGCAGTTGTTGGTATTAAGTAATGGTCATGGGGAAGACGTAATTGCTGTCCGCATTTTGCAAGAACTATTGCAACAATCAAACCCACCAGATATCTTTGCTTTACCTCTAGTGGGTGAAGGACGGGCTTACCAACAGTTAGATATTCCCCTCATTGGTGCGGTGCAGAGTATGCCTTCTGGTGGGTTTATCTATATGGATGGGCGACAATTAGCGCGGGATGTGAAAGGTGGCTTGGTACAACTGACGTGGAGTCAAATTCAAGCGATGCGGCGTTGGGTGCGTTCCCAGAAAAAATTAGGTAACAAGAACGCTATCTTGGCGGTGGGGGATATTGTCCCGTTATTGTTTGCTTTTATGAGTGGTGCTAAATATGCCTTTGTTGGGACGGCGAAGTCAGAATATTATGTGCGGGATGAAGTGGGAATATTAGCTAGGAAATCAAAAGCAGCCAAATGGGAAAACTTTTCGGGTTCGATTTATCATCCTTGGGAGAGGTGGTTAATGAGTCGCCGCCGTTGCCCTGCGGTGTTTCCTAGGGATGGGTTGACAACACAAATTTTAAATCAGTGGCAGATTCCGGCTTTTGATATGGGAAATCCGATGATGGATGGTTTAGAGGCGAGGTTTAATACCCAACAGCAAGAAATGGCTAGACCATTGGGGATTACTCTCCTCCCTGGTTCGCGTGCGCCGGAAGCCTATAAAAATTGGGAAATAATTATGGTGGCTGTGTCTGCATTGATGGGGAGTTTTCGGGAGCGAAATTCGTTTATCCCTAGTTCTAGCAATGTAGTATTTTTAGGAGCGATCGCACCCAATCTAGACTTGAGTATACTAGCCCAAACTGTGCAGTCTCAAGGCTGGCGAACGTCTACAGAATCACCTCTTCCCCTACCTGATGACACTGCTTTAATCTTCCAACAAAGAAATGCCTACATCATCTTGACACAACAAGCATACAACGAATGTTTGCATTGGGGAGATGTGGCGATCGCAATGGCGGGGACAGCTACAGAACAGTTTATCGGTTTAGGTAAACCCGCGATCGCCATTCCTGGGGAGGGGCCGCAATATAACCCCGGTTTTGCAGAAGCCCAAAGCCGACTTTTAGGCTTATCACTAATTTTAGTGGAAGAACCAGGACAAGTTGCTCAAGAAGTGCGATCGCTTTTCACTTATCCTGATAGGCTGCATATCATTGCTGAGAATGGTAGGCGGAGGATGGGGAAGCCAGGCGCAGCAGCCAGGATTGCTGAGTGTTTAGTAGAAAAATTCAGTATTTAAGCCCCTTTCCACGTCGGAGAGGGGTTGGGGAGAGGTTCAGGAAATCTATACCCAACGTCCAGCAATTACGCTACTAACCCAGAACGCAAAGCCCTTACAGCCGCTTGGGTACGGTCATCGGCGCACAGTTTATTCAGAATGTTACGAACGTGAGTTTTAACTGTGCCGACAGTAATATAGAGTTTCTCTGCAATTTGTCCATTACTGCAACCAGCCACAATTAACTCTAAAATTTCTAACTCCCGTTGTGTGAGTGGGTAAGTTTCTAAAACTTGTTCGTATTCTGAAGGTAAAGCTTCGATTTTGACCGTTTTTGGCTTATCAGATGATTGGGTTTCTACAGGGATACCCTGCCGCATTTTCTGTAATACTACATTGGCGATCGCTGGATCAATCCAAGAGTTACCTGCGTAAGTTGCTTGTATCGCCTCTGTTAATTTACTAATGCTTGTCTCTTTCATGTAATAAGAGTCTGCACCTGCGGCAAAGGCTGCTAGCACCGCATCTTCGGTATGATCCATTGTCAGGATCAAAACCTTAGTATTTGTTTGTCCACTTTCAGCTTGATAGCGTCTAAACTTACGGGTGAGTTCAATGCCATCCATGTCAGGTAGTCCAATATCTACCACGGCGACATCTGGCTTTGCTGTTTCCAAAAGTTTTAGTCCTTGAGTCGCATTAGCGGCTTCACCAACTACTCTCAATCCTCCGTGGGACTGCAATGCAGCTCTTAACCCCATCCTCGTTAGGTCATGGTCTTCAATTAAAATAATGCTAATTTCATTCATTGCTACACCCGCTATTTCTTCTTTGCAGCTGACAAACTAAATTTTTTTTAGTTGTTTCTAATTTGCTTTCTATGAGTTTTCCAAACCAAAGATAGATGATCTCTGTATATGCCTGCATCCACCGATAGAAATAATCACTACCTTTTTTTTCAGGCTGGATGTAGCTCAGAATCATGCCTGGGATATATTTATTTTCCACTTAATAATATATGATACTTGCTTTCTGCACTGATTAAGTAGACTGACTTGATATATTACAGTGCTTACATTTGAAAAAATCTGGGATACAGGAGCTAATAGGAGCTTTTTCCCCAACTTTTTATTCACATCTTGCCATTGGGTTATATTTGTCTACTTCTTGCTAATGGATACTTTTTCTATGAACTATTATCGCATATTATGGCAAAATTTAGCCGAAAAGTGAGCAGCAGTTTTCATCGAGAAAATAAAATCAGAAAACTTTAAGTACCCCTGCTTCAATATTCTAGTCTTTTCAAAAGTAGGGAAAATACGACAAGCTGACTGTAACAGATAATGAACATTGTCTTTACTGATGATTCCAGCTAAATTTATTGTAACTTTTGTCAACTCTCACAAGCTGCTATCACCAAAAAAATACGGGAATGCGTTTAGCGATCGCCAACAAATTTTAGAAATACCAAATACCACAAGTTCAGATTATTTTGCTGCACTCAGAACAAGCGATCGCAACAATTCAATACCCCAAGCTGATGTTACACAATGTTTGTTTCCAACTCTCACCAATGGGTGAGGACTTGTGTTAACTCATTCTTTTACAATTGTAATGAAGGTTAATAAAGTGTTGTAATTTACTTTGTAATAGTCGTTGTCTTTGTTGGGCGTCAGCGATCTATGCCTTGTTCATTAATTGCTAATTCATGATTAACAATTCAACTACAGCACAATTTAAATACAAAATATACCCCCAATGTAAATAAATATGCTTTTAGCAAAGGATGAATGATCAACTAAATGTCATGACTACCAAAATAAAACTCCATAAAGTTCATATTACCAATCGGATTAATTTATTGGTAAAGGAATCGGTTAGAACTACTCATAATGTTGTGTGGGAAGTATACTGAGTTCTCGAATCAGCCTCTATTCTAATTAGAGACTGTCTAAAATCCAAACATCTTTCATTCAGTATAATTCTCAAAAGACATACCCAACATTTAGAATTATTTAGTTTGTTAGTTTAAAACAAGATATGTTTGACACCAACCTGTATTTGACAGCGAAAATAAAAACCAATGAAAGAAACGCTGAGAATTTTGGTTGTAGACGATGATGAGTTAGACCGCATGACAGTCTATTTAGCCCTGATCCAAGCAGGTGAAAAAATAGAATTGTCTGAAGTAAGTGACGCGAAAACTGCAATCTCTACCTTAAGACATACTACTTATGATTGTGTTTTCTTGGACAATGATTTGCCAGACCAAGATGCTTTAAGCTTAATTCAAAAGCTTCGGGACTCGGAAATAAAAGTTCCCCTAGTAGTGATCACAGATCAAGGAGACGAACAAACGGCTGTTGAATTGATGAAAGCTGGTGCTACCGATTATCTGGCTAAATCCAGGCTGTCATCAGCAACCGTGACTCAGGTTTTACGCCATGCGATGCGAGTTTACCAAGCGGAACTGCAAAGGGATTTAGCACATCAGCAGCTGAAAGAAAGCCATGAACAGTTATTACGTAAAAATCAAGAACTAGAGAGACAACAGGAACAAATTCAGTTACAAAATTTAAAACTATTAGAAGCATCACGGCTAAAATCTCAGTTTTTAGCTACAATGTCTCATGAGTTGCGAACACCAATGAATGCTATTATTGGTTTTGCTCAAATATTGTTACGCCCTAAGTTTGGCAAACTCACAAATCAGCAAGCGGATATGGTAGAACGTATCCTGAATAACGGTAAGCACTTGCTGCTGCTAGTGAATGAAGTTCTCGATTTTTCTAAGTTGGAGGAAGGAAGATTAGCACTCCAGCCAGAATTATTTGATGTAGCTAAAGTCACTCATACAGCAGTTGCAGAAATGCGTTCTTTAGCAGAAGCAAAAAAGTTGTCTTTGATAGTAAAAATTAATATAGCTAACTCTTTAGTTTTTAATGATCCGGTACGGATCAGACAGATATTATTAAATTTATTATCTAATTCTATTAAGTTTACTGAGTCTGGTAGTATTTGGGTGGAATTACAAGACTTGGGAGAAAATCGAGTGGCGATCGCTGTTCGAGATACAGGTATAGGTATATCTTCTCAAGATTCTCAGCATATTTTTGAAGCTTTCCGACAAGTTGATCAAAGTATTACCCGTAAATATTCAGGTACAGGCTTGGGTTTAGCAATTATCAACTCTCTTGTCCGAATGATGGGCGGCAAAATCTCTCTTGAAAGTCAAGTAGGGGTTGGTTCTCTATTTAAAATTGAACTACCCAGAAAAGTATCATTATCTACCTCAAACCAAACGTTAGCGGCGGTGGATTTCAATGGCAAAGGAATTTTGTCTTCGCCTCAAAACTCACATCCATCTCCTTCTCAAACGAGTCAAGTCTCTATGGGGTTTCCTCACCTCAAACTATAAAAGTTCCTAACCAGTTGATTATCATGTCTGTTGTTGAAAATTCTAAAATTGATCGTATTCTAGCTGTTGATGATACTAGAGATAATCTGATTTTGGTTCAGACCATTCTCGAAAGTGAAGGCTATGAGATTGATTCAGTTACAGATGGGAAGTCAGCTTTAGAAAAAGTTACTCAATCTCCACCTGATCTGATTTTGCTAGATGTGATGATGCCCGGAATGGATGGTTATGAAGTGACACGGCGCATCCGCAAGAATCCTGAACTCAACTATATTCCTATTTTGTTGATTACCGCCTTTCACGAATCCAGTGTTGTCGAAGGTTTAGATGCTGGTGCTGATGATTTTATTCGCAAACCATTTGATACAGATGAATTATTAGCGAGAGTGCGATCGCTTCTCCGCCTCAAGCATAGTCTTGACGAACAACGCAAAATGGCACGTCAACGGGAAGACTTTGTTTCTCGTCTGACTCACGATTTACGTACCCCTTTAGTAGCAGCTGATCGGATGCTGGATTTATTTGAAAAAGAAACCTTTTGCCCGATTTCTCCAGAAATGAAACAAGCGATCGCTGTGATGATTCGCAGCAATCAAAATCTCATGCAAATGGTCAACACTCTCCTAGAAGTTTATCGCTTTGAGGCAGGTAAAAAGACCTTGAATTACGAAAGCTGCAATCTTCCCGAAATCGCCTCAGAAGTAGTCAGCGAACTCATCCCTCTAGCCAGTGAAAAAAATATCAGTCTCAAGCTAGACACCAGTCAATTAGATAATCTGGGAAATAAAGCTGGTGTAGTTATGGGTGATGCCTTAGAACTACGGCGTGTGCTACATAACTTAGTTGGTAATGCTATTAAATTTACTGACACAGGTAGCATTAGCATCACGATATGGGAAACCAATCACAACTGGGTAAATATCGAAGTAGAAGATACTGGTTATGGAATTGCGATAGAAGACCAAGCTACTGTTTTCGAGCGATTTCGCCAAGGTAGAAATAAAAGGTCAGGTAGTGGCTTAGGATTACATTTATCCAGCCGCATTATCGAAGCGCACGAAGGTAAAATTAGCCTCACATCCGAACTAGGAAAAGGTAGTACATTCACCATCCAACTACCAAAAAATTTACATTAGTCACTTATAACCTGTCACCTATCACCTGTCACCTATCACCTGTTCCCTATTCCTGACATAACTGATAAGCTGAGGCAAATTGAAATTTGCCACAAAGCAAGCGGCGAATCACTGCCTCTAAATCTTCAATCATGTAAGGTTTACAGAGGTATTCATTAAACCCTGCCTTAAGAATGCGTTCTTGATCCTCTCTATCAGCCAAAGCTGTGACAGCTACTACAGGAATTTCACGCGTTAGTGGTTCTTGTTTGAGATAACTTATAACATCAATCCCATTGAGACTGGGTAACAAGATATCTAACATAATTAAGTCTGGCTGATACTCTTTTGCTACTAGTACAGTATTTGTACTATCTTGTTGACAAATAAATCTACAGCCAAGTGATTCAAGGGCATAACTAATCAGCAGTAGACTATCATCGTTGTCTTCCACTGCTAAAATCAACGGCTGCTGAGAGTTGCGCTTCTTTTTATCACTCATGAATGATTTTGCCAGATACATTTCTAGAAGATTCCATGAGAATTGATCGTCATTCGTAAGCAGACAAGGTATCTCGTCAAAAAAATTCAAAAAATTACGATAATTTTTATAGGTTTAGCAGACACTTATTGATTATACGCAAGATTACAGAATATTTTTTGCGTAACTTCATCATAACTTAATATACATAATTATGTTTTGCAGTATAATCCCTGGTGTTATTTATTTCAGTAGATGTAAAGATACATTTTTATCAGTGGAGGCTCTGAATAAGATTGTATTAACTTAATAAGTCACTTACTTACTAAGTAAGTCGGTGAGAATCAACTTAACCATGTTAAGTAATATAAAGTTATTGTGATCGAGTTTGTAGTCAGGACTTTAGTCCTTATTTTAGGAATAGATTCTTTACTACAAACCTTTAATTATTTACGCCGTTCTACTTATTTCATCATCAAACAAAGAGTTAATATATTTTTGTAAACTTGTATATATAATTGGCTAATTATAGTGTAGTATTTGTAGTATACAAAGCTTTATACAGCACAATCACCAAACTTAACTATTAGCTAAAATCTCAAAACTAGTCAGTAAAAGCAGATGATATCAATATCAGTTTCATAATTTTAAATCTGATAAATCTAAGATGCTTATTTTTCGCTCCCCATTCGATTACCCCAATATAAAATATGAATGAGGTAACAAATAAATATCAAACAGTTGATGAAATACAAAGTATTGTGAAAGCTTTCAATGAATGTACACTGCCTCATTCTCGATGGGATCATCATGCCCATTTAACTGTTGCATTGTGGTATCTTATTCGCCACCCAGAAAAACAAGCTATCTCCTTGATTCGTGACAGTATACAACGTTACAATCAAGCCATGAAGATTGCTAACACACACAATAGGGGCTATCATGAAACTATGACATTATTTTGGATTTATCTAGTTAGTCACTATTTAAAAGATAGCCAAGCAAGTGGTTGTTTATTAAAACGCACTAATAAATTAATTGATGTATATGGTAATAAGGATCTGGTATTTAACTACTATAGTCAAAACTTAATCATGTCTGGTGACGCTCGCAAAAGTTGGATAGATCCTGATTTGCAATCTCTATATTAATCTGCTGTTATTAAAATATTCTCAACCTGTGACTTTTATCTAAAATATGGAATTTGATTATTTTAGCCGCAACGAAATTACGCCAAAAAATCAAAACAATCAAAGCTTACTTGCTAGTGGTTGGCGACCATTGCATCGAGAATTAAACTGGGAATTTTTAGGTGAACTATTACATAATGATACTAGAGAGTTAACTCAAAAAACTTTGAATTTAGCCAGTGGCATGGCAGAAATTTTAGGCAGAAATAACTATACTTGGTGGGCTAATATTTTAAGTCTAGCCTCGGAAAATACCCGCTACGAAATAGAAAAATTTTGGCATTATGTTACACCTAATCCACAAGCTCCAGACTATCGTTATAAAGATGTTTTAAATACAGAAACGCCCATATTACAATTTGTTAGTCGCAATAGCATACCCATTGATTATGTGCTGAACCGACTACAAGAAATTACAGTTTTACGAGTTTTAAATGTATTAGGCCGTCCGGATATCATTACCCAATATTACTTAGAAAGAGATTTTTATTATCCTGTAGAAAAATTTGTGAATTGGGAACGTCTTGATGTTTTGAATACGGTTTATGCCTATTGGTCAGAACAAGATATTTGGCTACAAGTCGAAGCTTACGATCGCGGACGACGACAATATACGTTAATGTCCAGGGATATGTCACCACTGGTTAACAAAGCTACTTACGATTTAGCAGTGATGCTGAGTGGCTATCAAAGCCGCGTCGGTAAAGTCCATAGCCAATTCCAAATCCGCAGTTTCCCCACAGATATTCAAAGCTTCACAGATACAGTGCAGCAAGCCATCCTCAACCAAAACCAGCTTGCGGTGGTAGTCAACGGCGAACCAGGTACAGGTAAAACTGCGTGGACACAAGCAGTAGCCAAAGAAATTCTTGTCCCTTTAGGATTCGTCATATTTATTTTGGATCATGATGCGATCGCTAACTTTGTTCCACCCACATATTTAGAACGAATTTGTATTATTGTTAACGAAGCTGATAACTTAGCTCAAAACCGCGCCTCGGAAGTAGCCCAGCATAACAACAAAACAGAACACATTTTGAGCTTATTGGATGGGACTCTATATCAAAGTGTCATTGATGATGCAGGGATTCAAATCAAGCAGCGATTAGTTGTTTTGATGACTTGTAACACCACTGAAAGACTAGATCCAGCAATGTTAAGGAAAGGTAGAGTCGATTTAATGTATGAATTTACACAAAAATTTGTTTAAAAACCTGTAGCTTGCGTTTCGTTACTCAACACAACCTCCAATACTCTTAGCCGAACAGTCTTGGAAGCAGAGGGAGAGATTTTTTATCCCTGGTGGTGTATGCAGTTCATCATGGCTACTTAATCTTGATTGCTGTTGTATTAGTCGTGATGACAAAACAAATTCTATCAATGGTGTGATATTGAGGTGTAATTTCTTACAAAAGAAAATGTTTGAATAAAACGGATAATTGTCCAAAAGCTGAGAATAATAGAGATATCCTACATTTATGCACAGGAAGGATATGTTAGCTCTATACCCGTGCGATCGCGGAATTTTTTTATATCCTTCATCAGGAATTTGCCATTTGAAAATGGTTGCTATAAACTGTAGGCGCAGTTCTTCGTTAAGGCTTGATTAATCATGATACTTACACAGACAATCACTACCAAACCAGATAAAAAATCTGCTAAAAAACAGCAGTCTTTTCCTCGCATGGATATTGGTTCACCTAAAGTACCATTACGCAAACCTCAGCAAATCACACAATCACCTGAACTATTAAGTGATTGGGAACACGCTAGTTAATTGATTGTTTTAAATTCCAATCACACAGTTGAGATGGCGGAGTCATTCGAGGGTGGTTGTATTGATAAAACCCTTCAAGATCCAGCAAAGCTTGGTGATAAATAATCCTCTGGACAGCATCCTCATGATGATTAGCATTACTCATCAAATTACCTTGGCTTAGTATCAATCGCCCTTCAACATCCCATTTAAATGCAGATTTGGGTAAATTATTCTGCTGACTACCACTCCACAATATAGCTAAAGCTTCACCTGTAATTAGATTACCTTTCATGTTACCTCTAATACAGATAAAGTTATCGGAGTGGGGATAGCCATAATACCCCTCAAATTTATGCACAGTTTTTTTAAAATTCGTACAAACACCCGCACCCACTCGCCAGTCTTGGGGGTCAGGTTGGCTGCAAAATTGGTAATTACCATCTGCTAAATTGGCAATGTTTACCTTGGGGACTGCAACCCACAAATTGGCATTTTGTTTTTGAACTGACTGATTAAAATTGAAATTGATTAACAAAGCTGTAAAAATTACCAGGGTTTGTGTGAGATTATTGATACTCAGCATTCTCTCATCTCCAAATATCATAGGAGACTGCCACAATTAAGCAATGTGAGATATGACTCAACTAATCTCTAAATAACCGGAGCAGCAGAGATTGCTAAAAATACTAGCAACAAAATAATTAACACGCTGATTTTGACAATCAGGTAAGTGCTAGGGTCAAATAACGGAAAGTCGTGTGTCATGATAAACCTCCTAGTGTGGCTCTAGATTTTAGAGTTTGATTGAGGTATTGGTTTTTTCACTGGTTTATACTTCTATTATTGCTCAAGAATTAATACACACTGTGTAATTGAAAGCTCTAGTAACATTTTTTAGTATTTTGAGAGCAAGAATTTGCAACGCAGAGGTACGCTAAGTTATCGCGGAGTATTTGCTAGATTGTGTGGTTTTTGGTCGGCGATCAGCTACGCTGGGTGGTTACGCCATCGCACCAAATACTTAAGGAATTCCTGCTTGTTGAAAAATTTGTTGGGGTGTGAGTTGTAAGTCTGTTAAAAGGTCATCTGCTAGACTATCTTCACCGATTTTTGTTTGTGGTCTGGCATCAGGATAGAACACGGTTACAGTTTTAGCTTTGGCATCTAACACCCAAACTCTCATCACGCCTGTATCTAGGTAATCTGTGGCTTTGGCACTCATTTCTCCAAAACTTTGACCGGGAGAGATAATTTCAATCACTAAGTCTGGTGGTATGGGACAGGGTGCATCCTCAATGACATCATTCGGGAGACGTGAGAAGGAAATATAAAGTAAGTCGGGGACAGGAATCCAATCTCGTCCTTGGCGTTTGAGAGTAACTGCCCACTCGATACCAATTTCACCACGATTTTGCGCCCACGGCGTTAAAAGTAGACCAAGAGCCAGTGTTAATCTTGAATGAAATCTTTTTGGTGACATTTTAGGTTTTAATTCCCCATTAACTAATTCGTAAGTAATATCCCCCTCTGGTAATTCGAGGAATTGTTGGGTTGTGATTTCCGTTTTGAGTTGAGTCATAGCGATCGCCTACTCTGATTCCATAACTCTATTTTGCGCCTATTATGAAAGATGCGATCAGCGCGATTATTTTAGGTAAATGCGATTAATTTTATACAGTAAACCCGGTTGTCATTTGTGTGAAGGCTTGCAAGAAAAGCTGGAACAGATCCAAAATCTGCCATTTGAGTTAGAGATTCGTGACATTACTACCCGTGAAGATTGGTTTGGTGCATATCAGTATGAGATTCCAGTTCTGCATCTAATACAGTCAGAAAACGAGCAAGCACAAGCTTTGCCCCGTCCTTCTCCTCGTGCTAGTGTCCAGCAATTGGAGCAAATGTTGTGTAAGTATTTAGCCAAGATAGAAAAAAATAATGCAGAATAAGCGCAAGCAAAGTGTGTGCTGAGGTTCACAATATGAAATTGCGGGAATTACTAGCGACTGTTGACAGTATTGCACAATTACCCCCGGTGTTGGCGGATGCTGAAGTCCAAGGATTAAAGACCAACTCCCATGCTTGTAGTGCGGGCGATTTGTTTATTGGAATGCCTGGAACACGGGTAGATGGGGGAGAATTTTGGCCAAGTGCGATCGCATCCGGTGCTGTAGCGGCGATCGTTTCCTCCCAAGCTGTACAAAAAAATCCTCCCACAGATGAGGCTGTTGTCATTAGTGCTAACGACATGACCAAAGCTTGCGCCCAAATTGCGGCTGCTTTTTATGGATATCCTGGGCAAAAACTCAAGCTGGTAGGTGTGACTGGTACTAATGGTAAAACTACTACTACTCACCTGATTGAATTTTTACTCACTAAAGCTAAATTACCAACGGCTTTGATGGGGACTCTCTACACTCGTTGGGCTGGTTTTGAACAAACGGCTGCTCATACTACACCCTTCGCGGTGGAACTACAACAGCAACTAGCACAGGCTGTAAAGGCTGGTTGTGAGTTTGGCGCGATGGAAGTCAGTTCCCATGCTTTAGCCCAAGGGCGTGTTCTGGGTTGTCCTTTTGAGGTGGGAGTGTTTACTAATCTCACCCAAGACCATTTGGACTATCACAGCGATATGGAAGATTATTTTGGGGCGAAGGCGTTGTTATTTAGCCCTGAATATCTGAAAGGACGGGCAATTATTAATGCTGATGACCCCTACGGTAAACGATTAATTGCCGCTTTGAATCCTGATCAGGTATGGAGCTACAGCGTTAATGATGCCGATGCTCATTTATGGATGAGTGATTTAAGTTACGAACCAAATGGTGTGAGTGGTATGCTGCATACACCAGAGGGTAATGTAACTTTCCGATCGCCTCTAGTCGGTCAATATAATTTAGAAAATCTGTTGGCAGCCGTCGGTGCAGTTTTACACCTAGGGTTAGATTTGCAATTAGTCGCAGCCGCTATTCCTGAATTTCCGGGAGTTCCGGGACGGATGGAGAGGGTGCAGATTAGTCCTGACCAAAAAATTAGCGTCATTGTGGATTATGCCCACACACCGGATAGCTTAGAAAACCTACTCAAAGCAGCTAGGCCGTTTATTCCAGGGAAAATGATCTGTGTTTTTGGCTGTGGTGGTGATCGCGATCGCACCAAACGCCCCAAAATGGGTAAAATCGCCGCAGAGTTAGCAGACGTGGCGGTAGTCACCTCCGATAATCCCCGGACTGAAGACCCAGAAAAGATTTTAGAGGATGTTTTAGCAGGCATACCCGACACTATACAACCGCTAGTAATTTGCGATCGCGCTACCGCTATTCGTACCGCCATTCTCCAAGCCCAACCCGGAGACGGTGTGTTACTGGCTGGCAAAGGTCATGAAGACTACCAAATTCTCGGCACAGAAAAAATCCACTTTGATGACCGAGAACACGCACGCGCCGCTTTGCAATCTAGAGGTGATTGAGGAATTGGGGACAAATCAATTCAAAATTTACAATACTCCTCCGGAATGAATCCTACGGATACGCTACGTGTTTACGCAGTGTTCCGTAAAGCCTGCGGCATAGCTACGCTTAGGGCGCAGCCTCTCTTACAGAAGGAAGGGCAGTAGTGTTGCGTAGCAAAGCAAGCTACAAAATTCTGTTAGAAATACAGCGTCAGCATTTCATTGATTTAGAATGGTTTTTCCACTGACAAAGTTTGGCGAGGCGAAAACTGACACCGCCGCGCTGTAATAGGGGATTGGTGACTAGGGGAGACAAGGGAAAATTTGCTTTTTCTACCCCTAATCCCTTACATCCTTGAATCATTACACCCCTACACACCAATTAATTAATACTTTTTAAGTATTTTAGGTGTCAAAAAGTATATAAATAAGTGAAAATCAATGACATAATTATTTCTTTCTTCCCCTAATTTTTATTTGTCGCGTTTGACCCATGAATGATTCTCTGCATAAGGATTTTTCCGTTTATCAGCTGGCGTTAGGAGTGGACTCTCCCCCCCAAGCATTTCCTCTTAATCCTGCTACGCTGCTATCATTAGTCAGAGCAACAATAGATTTACTGATTGAACGGCAGATCAATGCAACGATATGGTTTAAACTCCCACCGGGAAAAATTTGGTACACAGAATTAATTCGCTATCAGTCATCAGCGAGAACAGTAAGTACCATATACAAATGTCAACCCAAGGAGAAGAAAGCAGAAGCAGAACCAGAACCAGAAAGTGAGGAAAATTTGACTTCCTCATCCCCTTTAGATTGTCGTCATATAAGTTTGGAATCAATACCAAATAGTCATATTAGCTGTGAATATTTTCTGATAGTTTTATCACCAAATTTTTGCAGTGTAGTGGTAGCATATCAACCAATCAAACAACTCACTTCTTGCACCTGGAAATAGAGATGTCAAAACCACAACTACGTGTAAGGGTAGCGAGGCGTTCAATCTTAAGTAAAAGAAGAGACACGACTATTTGGGGAAAAATAGAT
>NZ_JACJRG010000090.1 GCF_014697125.1 Anabaena minutissima FACHB-250
GCACTCCATCAGTTTCATTACTTACTACTGATGTGACCGGGGTCTGTGACCCTTTTATGTGGGGACTGAAGGGAGGGAACTTCAGGAGGAGACGGCTCCTCAGTAAAATAGGCTACTGCCTCTACGCACAACTTTCACGTCGCGCATCTCGGCTCAATACCGGTTTGAGGTGGTTGATGCCGGAATCCAGATTTTTGAAAAAAAAGTGAAGGAGTCCAAACCAGATGTAGCGGCGGCTGAAGCTGGTGCAAGTTCATAGATGTGTCTCAAGCATTCATGAACAAATTTCCACCGGGAGCAAATATCTCATTGCTCCCGGTGAAAGCACTTTCAATTGGCGCTTTAACATCCTAAAAAGTGGAATCGCTAGAATGCAAAAAAATGAAATACACGACATTTATATATCTACAACAGGTTTGATATTTACCTGCCTGCTTTACCCCCAGACAGCATCTGAATCTAGTTTCCACTCATGCTTGAGCAACTCCTGGTATGTCGTTTCTCGAATCATCATCTGCTTATACAGCATGAGCAAAAGCTCTTGAGCTTGTTCACGGGACATCTGCTGCACTTGGTCAGCAAAACTTCTCAGGCTAAATTCTTGTTCTAAAGATAATGTCATAGGTTGATTAATTGCAGGCTCAATCGCCCAACTGGAGGAAAACTTTTTTGGTAAATGCTAAACATCTGGAGAGGAAGTGTTAATACCTAGCTGCGGTTAGTAGTCGTACACTCATTGAGCTATTGGGCATTCTCCTCTTTAGTGGTGTCGCACCTAGATTGTGAATTTATATTAATAAGTATAACAAAATATTTACAAAGCTGAGGCGATGGTAGATCAAAGCTTAAAAATATCATGTACTTTGATACCTCAGAGATCCTTTTGGTCAAAGACCAAAAAGGTATTACACCACCAATTGATGAGACTACTTAAACTAAGCTATATGATCTTTAGCATGAGTTTAAGCAAAGCGCTTACCGTCTCCAGTGCTTTACTTATGCCTCATTGCAGAGATTGAATATTTTTCAACTGCGGATTCAACTTCATCCTAACAACGTAAAATCAATAATTTTCGCTCCTGATTCCACGAAATAGCCCTTTCGTGTAACGCGACTATACGCGACTATATATGTGACGAATGGCGCTCGTTGAGGCGATTGCCTGATTTGTTACCTTTAGCACCGCATTGAAATTACTCTAGCGTATATGCTGTGTTTTTTTCTGAATCATTTGTGAGCAAGCTTTTTAAGACTTGACGATCAAAGTCAGATCCACTTACAAGTCAATATTCAGCAGTGTGAGTTGAACTGCTAATAAGTAAGTTTTCTGGTTAATTCAACGACGATCGCCACCAAAACTTCTGGATCGATGGGTTTGGCGAGGTGATGTTGAAATCCGGCGGCGATCGCAAGGTTTCGATCGAGTTCCCCAGCATAAGCTGTTAAGGCAATAGCAGGAATTTGTCCGCCTTGTTCAAGCCCAAGAGTACGAATTTGGCGCATTAGCATGTAGCCATCCATCTGGGGCATCCCAATGTCACTGATGATGATCTTGGGAATGGATTGAGCGATCGCTTGCAGCGCCTCAGTTCCAGATGCAACAGCCGTGACGATCGCCTTATCTTGTTCTAAAACAAAAGCGATGAAGTCCCGCGAGTCCATTTCATCATCGACGACTAAAATGTGAATGCCGTTCAAATCACTATCCTGAACGGGCGATCGCTCCAAGGTTGGTGCTTGAGTTAACCCAGGTGCAAGTGGAATTTTAACTGTGAATGTCGTTCCTCGTCCAACACCAGGACTGTCTACTGTGACTGTTCCGCCGTGCATTTCCACAATCTGGCGCACAATCGCCAATCCCAAGCCAAGTCCGCCAAATTTGCGGGTAGTTGCGCTATCTTCTTGCCGGAAATGCTCAAACACGTAGGGCAGAAAGTCGCGACTAATTCCTTTTCCAGTATCGGTGATTTGAATTTGTGCGTGATTTTCAGTTTGAGATAGAGCAATCGTGACTTGTCCTCCATTATGTGTAAACTTAACGGCATTCGACAGCAGATTCCACACCACTTGCTGCAATCGCCCTGCATCCCCGATTACCAGGCCTAGAATGGGCGAGATGATCGTCTGAATTTGGATTGACTTGGCTTCTGCGGCTAGCCGAACTGTTTCCAGCGCGGCCCAAATCACTACATTGAGGTCAATGGATGAGGCTGATAAGCTCATTTTGCCGCTCAGAATCCGGGAAATGTCCAGCAAGTCATCAATGAGTTGCACTTGAAGTTGGGCGTTGCGCTCAATTGTGGCGATCGCAGCACTCGTTTTTTGGGCATCCAGCTTTCCTTGCTGCAACAGTTTTGACCATCCCAGAATTGGATTCATGGGCGTTCTCAGTTCATGGGAAAGAACCGCCAAGAACTCATCTTTAATGCGATTACTTCGGTCTAAAGCTTCGGCTCGTGCTTGTAACTCTGCAATTAAGCATGATCGCTCTAAGGCAGCAGCTACTTGATGGGCTACTGTTTGCATGAGTTCGAGTTCGTCGGGCGTAAAGCGATCGCGTTGACGAGTTCCCAGCCCTAGTGTACCCAAGACGCGATTGCCTACGATTAACGGATGACTAGCATAAGCTCTGATACCGATTGATTGAACTGGAAGGGCAAGTGGATCGGTGGTTGAGAGGGCATTTTCAACGATAGCTGGCTGGCGATGTTGTACCGCATAACCACATACACCCTGCCCTAACTCTAAAAATTTAGCGGATAAAGCAATGTCTTCCGAGATACCGCCATAGGTATTAAGTTCAAGGCGTTGCTGGTCTTCTTGAAACAAGTAATTAAAGAAAACTTCCAGTCCCAAATAAGTCGAAATTTTTTCAAACAAACTGGCTAAAAATACCTTGGGATCTTCGTTGAGCAACAGATCGTTGGCAACTTCTGAAAGCAGCTTCAGCCGTTCGTTGCTTGCTTTCAAAGTCGCTTCAATTTGCTTGCGATCGGTGATATCGTTAAACAATATCGCTACTTTTCGGCTCTGTGGCTGCCCAATGGGAAACGCATACACGTCAAACCAACGGTACAGTGCTTCGGCCCGATTCTCAAAGCGATGGGGTTGCCCTGTTAGGACAATTTTACCGTAAATTTCAAACCAATACTCTTCATGATTTGGAGCTAACTCGCGCATCCTTTTGCCTTGTGCGTCGTTGAGTCCCGTTTGTTTCTCGAACGCCGGATTTATTTCCAAAAAGCGATAATCGATGGGCTTACTGTTTGCATCAAATAGCACTTCAATTACACAAAAGCCTTCGTCAATGGACTCAAACAAAGTTCGATAGCGTTCCTCAGATTGGCGCAAAGCGTCTTCGGCTTGTTTGTGTTCAGTGATGTCTGCTAATGCTCCCGGAAAAGCAATCGGTCTGCCATCAGCAGCATATTCAACTCGACCGCGTGCGGCAAGCCAGCGCTCTTCGCCTCTTGCCGTATAAACGCGGTACTCACTAAAATATTCTTCCCCGGTTTCAATCGCCTGGTTAATTGCGGCGACCACTCGTGGACGGTCTTCTGCGTGCATTGCTTGCACAAACAGTTTGATCGGCAAACCGGTCGTTGCTTCCACAGGGTCAACGCCAAACAATTGAGCAAAGGCTGTATTCACGATTACCAGATTCTCAGGAATCTTCCACCGCCACGTGTAAATGGCTCCTGCTGCTAAAGCGGATTCCAATTGCACGTGGGCTTCCCTTAAAACAGCTTCGGCTTGTTTGCGGATGTCTGTCAGTTTTAAAGTTGACTCAACACGAGCCATTAGTTCACGAGCCGAAAACGGTTTGATTAAATAATCATCGGCTCCTGCTGCCAAGCCTTCTACACGAGCCTCTTCGCCCGCCCGTGCTGATAGCAAAATCACGGGCAATTCTCTAGTTTGGGGGTCAGCCCGCAGTTGATGTAGCAACTCAAACCCATCTAGTTCCGGCATCATCACATCACTGAGAATCAAATCCGGTCGCTGTGCCTGGATTGCAGCCAGAGCCGCCATGCCATCGGTGACTGCCTCAACCTCATACCGTTGACTCAACAATCGCCGCATATAATCGCGCATCTCGGCGTTGTCATCTGCCAGGAGAATACGGGCAGAAGGAGCAAAGGAGGAAAGGAGCAAAGGAGCGGAGGGTAAAAACACTGTATCAACACTACCTTCTTTCACCATATCTCCTCCGCCCCCCTGCCCCCCTGCTTCTTCCAAAAGCCAGCGCGAAGCTTCTTCAAGGTATGGCGTGGCGCTGAATGTGTTTGATGCCACAGTCCCAGGGACACTTAACCGTTCTTGTGGTAAATGCGCACACCCAGTTGGAATAGAAACCGTAAATCGGCTGCCCCGTCCTAAGACGCTGGTAACGCTGATAGTACCGCCATGCAACTTCACTAGCTCTTGCACGAGCGATAAGCCAATTCCAGAGCCTTCAAAATTTCGTCCCTGTAACCCTTTAACTTGATGAAACCGTTCAAACAGGTGCGAAATTTCAGCTTCTGGAATGCCAATTCCAGTATCTTCAACGATTAAATTAACAGTATTATGATTTGGCTGCAACCGAACAGTGATGGTTCCCGTCAACGTAAACTTAAAGGCGTTCGATAATAAATTAAATACAATTTTCTCCCACATTTGGAGATCGATATAGATTGCTTCTGGCAAGGTCGGACAGTCGATCGCGAACTCCAGACCAGCCCGTTCGGTCAGCGAGCAAAACATACTAGCTAGCTCTGTTGTCAATGCGGCTAAGTCAATCGGTTGATATGATGCTTGCATTCGCCCTGCTTCCAGCCGCGAAAAATCAAGCAGTGTGTTGACTAATTTCAGCAACCGGAGTCCGTTGCGCTGCACGAGTTCCAGGCTATCGCGCTGTTGGGGCGCTAATGGGGCTTGAGTGTCGAGTAACAAGTCTTCGAGCGGACTCAACATCAGTGTTAAAGGCGTGCGAAACTCATGGGAGATATTGCTGAAAAAAACAGTTTTGGCGCGATCGAGTTCTGACAATGCCTCATTCACTGCTTGCAGTTTTTCGTTGACCTCTCGTAACTCCTGCGATCTAGCATAAATTTCCATCTCCATTTGGTCGGTGCGAGTCTGGAGTGATTGATTGAGCTGACGCTGTTCGTTTCGCTGCTGCTGCACCCGCACAAACTCGGTGACATCTTCGGCTCGGTGAATAATGTGTGTCATCTCACCGTTTTCATCAAAGACTGGCGAGTTGGTTGGTGTCCAATACCGCTCCTCAAAACCACCGCCTTCTGATTCCGGGCGGCGAATGTCATACTTCTGCACTACCATTGTGTGAGGCTGGCGATGCTTGAGTACGCTTTCTAGCGAGGCACGCAAATTCCGAACTCCATTAGCATTTGGATCGTCAGGATTGTCTGGAAAAACCTCGAACAAATGGCGACCAACGACCTCTTCTCGTTTGGTTTTGGTCGCCCGAAAGTAAGCATCACTTCCCCCAACAATCACAAAGTCCAGTGAGTAGACGATATACAATCCCGGTATTGATTCAAATAAGTTTTGAAAATTCAGCATCTGTTCTCCCGGTCACGCTTCGCCAAAGTAATCGAGCAGTAGGGATTTAGCACCCGTTCGATGGGCTTCAATAGGTGAATCTTTCAGTTGGTTGAGCTTGGCTTTAATTTGCTTGAGTGCTAAGGGTAGTGGCTTGGCTCGATTATTTTCCCAACGATTGATCGTCACCAGTGTCACCCCCACCTCAGCCGCAAACTGCTCCTGTGTGAGTCCTAACAATTGCCTCAGTTGACGCACTAGTGCTGATGCGTCAACCTGACGACTGCTATATAACTTTGATGTATCTACCATAATCAATCTTTTTCTATTTAAAGAATGATAAATCACGTGACCCATTATTTATCAAAAGGTGCAGATGTTGGTGTTGTGGTAGCAATCGTGCAAAAATTAACGCGCTTGGCTGTAAAGCAAGCAGGATAGGCATTCTAGCACTCACCAAACATTGCCTAGTTTGATTCCTTGTATGCAAAAAAGATCCAATAAAAAAAATGCCCAGTCTTTCGGCTTAGTGCAGTTGCTGGGGGTAAATGAGCAGCTGATGCTATCCAAGATGTGTTACGGTGATGGAGCTAAAGAACAGCATCAAGAGGAACGCGATGGCGCAGAGCGCCCGCCATAGGCGATCGCATTGCACGTTAGAGCCATTTCGTGTAATGCCACAGGTCGTTCCAAAGCTGATTCTCTGGTTGTATTAACCAATGCTAATGGGTAGAAAAATAACGAATATACAAGCCTACAAAAAGCCCGTTT
>NZ_JACJRG010000091.1 GCF_014697125.1 Anabaena minutissima FACHB-250
GTGCGTGAAGCTGATGAAAATTTGGTGCGCCGCGCTGTTCAGGTTTCAGCTTTGGCAGATGGTTTGCGAACTTACTTTCAACAGCAAATCAAACCAGAACATTAAGCTATTGGTTTGTCATCTTCTATCAGTGCCTTTAATTGAGTTAAGAGCTTTTCTACCTTCGCTTTTTTCTTTGGGTCATCCCAGACTTGAGATTTTTTTAAGCGGCGAAATGTATCATCAGCTATGTCTTTTATTGATGGTGATTCTGATGCAGTCTGCTGCTCAAGTTCTTTGATTTTGCGCTTGATTTCACTCAGTGACAGATTGTAGGCGATCACATCTTCTAAGAGTTCTTTCCTTGTCTGGTCATCTTTAACTCGTGCGATCGCTCGTGCTTTGGTGTATTCGAGTTGTCCCTGACGGAGTGCTTCTATTACATCAGCAGGCAGATTTAGTAAAGGCAGGCGGCTGACACGAAAACTTTCAGCACTAAATTTACCAATGCTTAAGAGGACAGATTCAATAGTTTCAAGCTGACGGAAAACGTTTTCCGTCAAATCCAAGTTTCGCTTTTTGGCATTGGCAGCAGAGTTGAGGACAGAGATAACTTCGTTTCTGGTAACACCGAGTTCAATGCTCACTAGTTCAAGTATGCCCTCAGTTTCCTCCACAGGATTTAAGTCTTCGCGCTGGAGATTTTCAACAAGCTGCACCTTAGAAGTGGTGATATCATCCATTTCGCGGATAATCACGGGGACTTCGGTTAGTCCTGCAAGTTGGGCAGCCCTTAAACGGCGTTCCCCTGCTACAAGTTCGTACTCTTCACCCGGTAGAGGGCGTACTAGCAGAGGTTCGAGTATGCCCAGTTCTTTGATTGAGCGTGATAGTTCCTCCAACTTTTTAGGGTCAAAGTAGCGGCGGGGCTGTGAGGCAGGTAGTTTAATTAAGTTGAGGGCAACAGTATTGGGTGAATTAGTAGGACTCTCAGCTTGGTTCAAAGTTTCACCCAGTAGGGCAGCTACACCTTTTAACTGGCTGGTATAGGGTTGGTCTTTTTTGCTCACTGTAGTTTTTCTAAATTAAGGGCGATTTTTTTTAGTACAGCGATGGCAGGATGTTTGGGATTATATAGTGCTAAGGGTAAGCGTGCCTCACTTGCATCAGCAAAGGCAATCGATTTAGGAATAGGTTCAAAGACGGTCGCTACAGGTGAAAGTTGTTCTGTAATAGCTTTCATGGTTCTGCTTTCTTGGGCAGTACGTGCATCATACATTGTGGGGATGAAACCAGCAATGCTAAGTGTTTTATTAGCATTTTTGCGGAGTGTAGCTACAGTTCTTAATAGTAAATCAGTTCCTTGAAAGGATTTAAACTGGCACTGAATGGGTACTAAGACATGGGTGGCCGCTACTAAGCTAATCACGCTGAGGATGCCTAAAGAGGGGGGACAATCTATCAAAATAAAATCATAGTTGTCTAAGATGGGGGCAAGTGCATTTTTAAGGCGCATTTCCCGCATTAAGGTAGCAACTAGTTCTAGTTCTGCGGCACTCAAGTTGATGTTGGCTGGCACTAAACCCATGCTGTGAATCAGTTCAGGGTGAATTGGTAATGGTTCTTCACCCACCACTGCTTCATAGACAGTTTTGGCTGTAATGTCTGGTTCTAGCCCCATAAATGTCGTCAGTGACGCTTGGGGGTCAAGGTCTATCAGAAGCACACGATTTTTCTTTTTTTGAGCGAGTTGGTAGCCCAAGTTCATTGTTAAACTTGTCTTTCCTACTCCCCCAGATTGGTTAAATAGCGCAATAATACGGGTTTTGCTCACGAGTGATAAATTACAGTTGTAATTAAAAATGCCTCTAATACGGCAGATTGTAGCTTTGGATTAACGGTTATACAACTGGGGAGAGTACATTTTTCACAAATTAAGACTATAACGCTTTTGGTTCAGAAGATGCGACAAAAGGCGATGCCTAACGTCAAGGCTAATGCCAACGCTTATTTTGTGACGTAACTCAAATCCACCAGGGAGGTACTGCCCCTCCTGTTACCGCGTTATCAGCACGGTGCTTCACTTTTTAGCCTCTGGTGGAAAGCAAGCGGAAGATGGAGGAATCGAACCCCTGGGTTTTACCCCACCCCGGTTTTCAAAACCGGTTGCCGACCATTTAGCGGCATCTTCCTTAAAGGGGTGTCTGACGGGACTTGTAGCTTGCTTCTGCGAAGCAGTACCCGCTATCGACTAACTTCACTCTTTAGCGTCTCGACCACTTCGACTTCAGACACCATAAGTGGAATCAAGGGGATTTGAACCCCTAGCCTTCCGCTTGCAAGGCGGATGCTCTAGCCAGTTGAGCTATGACCCCAGACAGCAGGAGTGAAGGGACTCGAACCCCTACAAATCGATTTAGAAGATTCTCCCGAAGGGAGACGCTAACGCGAACGATGCCCATCCATTAGGCGACACTCCCATAAGTTGATACCCCTGACAGGATTTGAACCTGTAGAAAACCCGTTTTAAGCAGGTCATGTCTACCAATTGCATCACAGGGGCATTATTTGGTGGGTCGCCAGAGACTCGAACTCTGATCACTCCGCTTAAAAGGCGGGAACTCTAGCCATTGAGCTAACGACCCAAGTTGGTACTCCCGACAGGATTTGAAAGAGTAACAATTCCGTCCCTCAAACGGAAGCGTTTACCAATTTCGCCACGGGAGTATCAATACCCTTGGTGGGATTTGAACCCACAAAATCTGGTTTCTAAGACCAGCACGTTTGCCAGTTTCGTCACAAGGGCAAATGGTCGGAGTGGCAGGATTTGAACCCGCAACCTTCAGCTCCCAAAGCTGCCGCGCTACCAAGTTGCGCCACACCCCGTTGGTACTCCTGACGGGATTTGAACCCGTACACAGACTGTTTTTGAGACAGCCGCCTCTTCCAATTGGGCTACAGGAGTATAATTTGGCTGCCCCGCCAGGATTTGAACCTGGAATCTCCTACTTCAAAGGTAGGGATGTTGCCAGTTACACCACAGGGCAATGATTGGCTGCCGAGGTAGGGTTTGAACCTACAAATTCCTGTTTCAGAGACAGGTGACTCTACCAATTCGTCTACTCGGCAATAAATGGCTGCCCCAGTAGGACTTGAACCTACAGCCTCGCGGTTAACAGCCGCTTGCTCTGCCATTGAGCTATAGGGCAATGTGCCAGTCCCCCAGGTCAGAATCGAACTGACGACCTTCTGTTTTTCTCCTATCGGAGACGCTACGCGAACAAACAGACGCTACTACCAACTGAGCTACCAGGGGATAAGGCGAGAACGGAAGGACTTGAACCTTCACTTTTCAGTTTCGTAGACTGATGTGTTATCCAGTTACACCACGTTCTCATAAGGCGGAGAGAGAGGGAGTTGAACCCACAGAGAGATAATGAATCTCACGACTGTTTAGCAAACAGCTTGCTCTGCCAATAGCAATCTCTCCAGAATGGGTCGAGTAGGATTTGAACCTACAACGCGAACGCGGCTGTTTTACAGACAGTTACCTACGCCAATAGGTGAGCCGACCCATAAGGATAAGGCAGTGCTGACGGGGCTTGAACCCGCAATCTCCTGCTTGTAGGCGTTAGCCTTCCCGAAGGGTAAGACAGGTGGCTTTACCAATTTGCCTACAGCACCATATATGCCATGTAAGTTGAAAAAGCTGTTGATTCATAAACAGGAATTGAACCTGCATAGACTGTTTAAGAGACAGTTGCCTTACCATTAGGCGAGTATGTAAGCTTTTTCGGTCAGGACACGGCAACGCCAAAGACTTGGATTTGAACCCTGACCAAAGGTTTTGGAGACCCTGGTGCTGCCGTTACACCATCTGTGCATTTGGTCGCAGTGGTGGGAGTTGAACCCGCATCAACCAAGTTATGAGCTTGGGGCTTTGCCATTAAGCTACACTGCAATACTTGGAGTCCAGGGTGGGATTTCAACCCACGATTGTCGGTGTTGCAAGCCGATGCCTTAAACACTTGGCGACCTGGACGCAATACTACACGGGGATGACGAGACTTGAACTCGCGGCTTCCTGTTCGACAGACAGGCACTCTTAACCAACTGAGTTACACCCCCACGTTGAATGGCAATTATTTAGTTTTCATGGTTCTGATAGTGTTTGCTCTCTGCCTTTTTGAGAGGCTTGATTGCTTCACTACATTTATACTACATAAATACTACAAAAGTGTCAAGGGTGTACTACAAATTTTTTTTAGAGGTGAGAGGGCAGGATTATTTAATAGCTGTATTGCCCTCTCTAACTAGGATGGAAGTCAATTACTCACCTTCACTTAGGCGTTGTGCATTCCAAAACTGTTCTGCAAATGCGACTGCTGGGTGAATTGGGGCTTTGGGCTTGGTTTTCAGTACCATTCCCGCTTCATGGGGTAAGCGATCGCCTTTGGTTGAGTTGCATTTAGAGCAAGCTGTGACAACGTTGTCCCAGGTATGCTGTCCACCTTTGGAGCGGGGGATTACATGGTCAAGCGTTAAATGCTTGGTGCTACCGCAGTATTGGCAGGTGTGGTTGTCTCGCTTCAAAACCTCACGACGGTTTACAGGCGGTACTTTCCAATGCCGTTCGGGATTGCCAATGGTCAAGCGGATGTGTTCTGGTACTTGTAGTACGAGACTGGGTGAGCGAACTTCCCACTGTTTTGTAGTACTAAAATTCAACGATTCTGCTTGACCTGTAACTAATAGCACGATTGCGCGTTTAATGTTGATGCGTGCTAGTGGTAGGTAGTTCTTAGAGAAGACTACTACTGAATTTTGTAATATGTGTGGTTGCTGAAAAGGTGGTTGAGCTTGCATGGATAAAACACTCCTCAAAAAAATAACCCCCGCCTCTGGTCATCAGGTGCGGGGGTCAGGTAGTTGATACTTTTTGCCCTATGTTGGTGCTATGAGACACTTGCACCTCCCGCTTTGGATAAGTTGATATGGATTGAGCCATTCTGTTAACGCTCCCAAAATGCCAACACTTACAGATTTATCTGTAATGAACAGATACATTCCCTCAAATGCAAACAGCGCAATTGCTCTGCCTAAACCCTTGGGTCGGCAATGCACCGCGCTACTAATTGTTGAGGAGAATCTGCTGATCATTGAAGATTTGTAGTATTTGTAATCAAGAATAATTTTAATAATACACTTGTAGTATGGTTTTGTCTACTGCACAGATGTGGGGGAAAGTCTAACGAGCGATCGCAGCCACAAAGACCGGATCACCTTTTTCCTCTAAGAAATTGCCTGTTCTACAGCATCAATCAGCTTTCTTGCTAGCTCTAGCCAACGCTTCACTCGCAATACGGTTCGGTTAAGCTCTAAGCGGTATTAAGAATAGAAAAAGTGAGTGTGTCTAATTTAGCTCCTTGCGTTCTATGCATAGGTTTTTTGGAGGGGAATTTGGCTCTAGT
>NZ_JACJRG010000092.1 GCF_014697125.1 Anabaena minutissima FACHB-250
AAAATGTCTTAACTTAAAAGCGTAAACATATCGCTGCAAAAGACTTACGCTTACAGTCACACTAATGAGTGAGTAATTGTTATCCATACAATGAATTTAAACGAGTTGCGGGTTTTTGACCTCAGACGCACATCGCCGCTTCGCGGCTCGCTTGCCTCTTCCAGTCAAAAACCCGCTTAAACAAATATTCTTAGTGAGAATAGGTATTCTCGGTATTAATCTCAGCTTGCGTAAAGAGCCATTATCACAAGCTGAAACTAGCGTTGCAGTTTGGTAGAGATGCCAAGAGTACCCGCCGCCTGCGGCTGGCGGGTGAGCAAGCTAGGCATTTTCTTGAATCCAATCCTTAAGAGATTGCAGTTTTTCCACAGGCGTATCATCAGCAGGCACATATCCTTTAGAACGTCCTTGACTAAGATTTAACCATCGGATACCGTCAATATCTTGACTCTGAAGCCAACCATAAAAATTATCCTGTGACAACTTAGCTTTTTTACTACTTAGAGTTGATGTATTAACATTTAGCCTAAGAACCAATAATTTACCTTGTAGTGGATTACTTTTTAGTTCATCTAGTAATTCATTATTAGAATCATTTTCAGGTTCAATTAAATCTAATTGTTTATGCGGTTTACTATCTGAACTACTACTTAGTTCACTAACAACAGCTTCTTGTAAAGTATCAACTAGTAGTTCATCCTTTGAACTACTTTCAGATTCACTGGATAAATCTGCAATAATATCTTGAGGTAGTTCACTATCTGAACCACCCTCTGATATACTTGCATCATCTCGTATATCTGCAATATCAGATTCAATATTAAGTAGTTTACTAGTAGATTTTATTTGGACTACTTCTTCAAACAATCGAACATAGCTTTGCTTTAAGTTAACCAACTCTTGCTCTAACTTGCCGACCCTATCTGGTAATCCACCTGTAAACTCCTTAGTAGAATTATTCACCAGGTCAACCCCAAAGTATTCTACTAGTAGTTCAATAGTAGCTTGAGACATAGAAAGCCCACGCTCCTCTTGAAACTGTTTGAAGCGATCGTAGACTACTTGAGGAACATAAGCTGATATTTTAGGGTTTTCAGTTGGCATAACAGTAAACTACTAGGAGACTACTAAAAGTATAACAAAGGTAGTCTATAAGTAATCTACTTTTATTACGAAGATGGTGGAAGCTGTCTTTCCCAAATTTCTCTATACTCAAAACCAGATATCATTTTACCCTCAGCAGTTTGCAAAATGATTTTTTGTTTTTCACTTGGAAGACTCTTAAATTTGCTATATTTTTGCATCCATCCGTCAGGATCTCGCTCTAAAATATAATCTCTCCAAATATATTTAAAAAACACTTCCTTTAACCATTCAGAAAACAAAGAAGTATAGTCATTTGAATAACAATAAGCTGGTTTAACATATTCAGGTTTTCTTTCACTATCAGGAGATGGATTAAATTTGTATTTTCGTCTATCTATTAACTCTTCAGGAATAGGCAAAGCAGAATCTAAACCATCAATTTTGATAAACTTAATTCTTAAATCTCTTTCAGTAATAGCTTTTTCAAGCTCCCATGTAGAATCTTTAAGCTCTTTAGTCCAAAACTTTTCAGTTCCTCTAAATTTTAATCTTTTTTGATAAATAGCATCATATTTTAATTGCTTATCATTATAATCACTTGTAAAAAATGCAGAAAATCTCAATCCTAAACTTATATCCGGTTCTAAAAATCTATTATCACCTTTCGTAACATCAAACCATTGATCACGTAAAACATAATCTATTCTCAAATCAAATTTCTGCAAAAGTTCTATCATCTTATCAAAAAGACAAAAATAACCATCTGGCAAAGGCATTTTATCTACATCGTGATGATTTAAAATACGACTAATTACATAATTGCTAAATGAAGTTTTTTGTGTTTCTTTATAACCTACAAGTTCATAAACAAAATCTCTAAAAGTTTTAGTCATTAAAAGAGAACTAAGTTCATCAGCCTTTTCAGTACAATTATTACCAGCTTGATAAGCATAGTATTTCAGAATAGCAATACAAACAGGTTCTGGATAAGCATTAACATTAATTCCTTTGTATAGAATTTGTTCATATAACTTGTTTGAAGTATATTGCATCATTAAAAGAGATTTACCTATTTTAAAAGCTCTAGTACCCTCTTTAGCAGAAGCAATATCTATATATTGACCTATATCGCGGATTGTACTTTCATCAACACCACACATATCGGCTAAACCCCTCGATGTGGCAAACGGAGTCCCATCAGGAAAAGTACCAAAGCGAGGGAGATTATCATCAAACGAAGGAATTATATTACTCATAAGCTAACTTTGTAAGAAAAACAAACTGGCCCGCACCTTAAAACACCTTTAAATCAATGGTTACAGGAAAAGTAGAGGAAGATTGGCCCGCACCTTGTATGATAACGAAACAAATTCAAAAGTGTAAAAATGCTACCAGTATTCTAAGTAAATCATTAATTTTTCTTAAACGCAACATTATTAAGCTCGCTCAAAACCGCAGTATAAAGCTTCAATGGCTTAACTTCATAGCCTAATTTAATTAAATCCTCAATAAAAACAAAACTTTTACCATGCAACCTATAAATAGAAATACCTGCTAGGTTTAAGCAAGGTTTTGAAATTGAGATAGTTTTTATAGACTCAGAGCTAGACAAAATCTCTAAGCTAATTGATGAATCTAGTCTTTTGGCATATTCCAATACATTATCAGCCAATATTTCTGGTACACGTATTGTTTTAGTTTTCCCATGCTTCCACTTGGATTTTGCGCCAGCACCAGACCTTGCTCCACCTCTAGCCATATTAAACTCTGATTATGTGACAGTTTCATTTTAAAAAAATAAGTAGCAACAAAAGAAGTAGGCTACTTTGTAATCTACTTTCACCCTACCATGCTTCAGTAGTTTATTAAGTAAACTACTCTTATTCCACTAATTTATATTTTTTCTGTTTCCGCTTCCACTCAAAATACAAATGTTGCTCATCACCTTGCTCAACTTCCTCACCTTTACCAATTAAATCCTCCAGTTCTTGCTCCAACTCATGAAGATAATCCTTCAAAACTCCACCAGTTGCTATAGTTCTTGTCTTGTGCATCTGCTGAGTTAATTCCAAGAACCATTCTCTATCGCCTGTCATGTCTGATTCCTTAGTACAGTATTTCAACAACTCCGGCACTAAAGTAGACGGCTGCACACCTTTCTTGATAGCTTGAACATCTAAAACAGGGTTGTAATCAATCCGCAAACACCGCCGCCAAAGCTCAACCCACTCTACTTGCTTCATATAATTCTTCCCAAAGTAACTCGGTTGAACCATTAAGAGACAATGAAAGTGAGGATGAGTAGAACCATCCTTGCCTCTGGTCACTTCAGTAGACTTAATCCAGCCGATCGCAGGAAAATCTTTCAACTTAGTTAACCGCTTAAATGATTCGTGCATCCACGCCAGAGTTGAGCGTAACTCTGTAATAGGGCAGTTCCGCACAGTCAAAGTTACAAACAACCAACGATGAGTAGGATACTGAGCCACAATCTTAGGCAAAACCTTATATGCCTTAGCCTTCCACATCAATGACCTACGCCACTGGCAGACAGGACAATGACGAACCCGACAAAACCGGGCTGAGTCTAATTTAAGTTTCATCGCCCCATCCTCGGAATCAGGCGTTAGACGGAAATCTAAAAACTCGGAACAGTAGTAAACACGGTCACTATAAGCCTGAAACTCACTACCCGCGTAATGTTTAGACACGCGATCGGCGTTACCCCGGTGTTTATCCCAGGGCTTGTCCCTATCCGACAAATCAGATAGACTAGGAGCATCAGAATTCTTAGCCGTGTCCGAAACCCCCATTTCAGACATAGCAGTAATAAGCTCGTGGTATTCAGTTGATGTCGCAATCCAACTTTACCACGAGCTTTTACAATATTTTTACCCTGTAATATTCCGAAACCCTCACTGTGACAGGGATAACGGGGGATTTGCATCCGCCCGTTATCCCTCATAATTCAAGTGAAGGCGGAGCTTTTAAGATTTTTGGTTTGGTGCAGGAATATGAAAACCTATGTAAGTCCCTACAGCAACCTTTGTTAAATCAGTAAAAGCAGTACGAGTTGATGGATCGATAACTGCAAGGGTTATAAAACAAGCAGTTAGCGACAAAACTAAGATTCCTAAGATGAAATCATTTCGAGGAGGTTTTGGTAACATAAAGTCAAATCAATTTGTAAAAAGCAGCAGGGCAATATTGCCCTGCTTTTTTATACAAAAAATGTTCATATCAAAACTGTTCACTAAGGCACAATTTACTAAAATTGTTAGGAGTTATACAGAACTTTTTTTAGATTTATGGTTAATAAACTAACTTCTTACACTCAATCAAAAATGTTTTAACTTTACAAGTACCTGGGTTTTGTAGTAAATTTAAACTCAAGGCATATTGCTTAATAAAATGTCTTAACTTAAAAGCGTAAACATATCGCTGCAAAAGACTTACGCTTACAGTCACACTAATGAGTGAGTAATTGTTATCCATACAATGAATTTAAACGAGTTGCGGGT
>NZ_JACJRG010000093.1 GCF_014697125.1 Anabaena minutissima FACHB-250
GACACCCACAGCCATAGCCACCAATGGTACTCAGACCTTTGTCAGTAGCTTAGGAATTACAGGCAACAATGGAGGACTGGCAGTCTTCAATACCAACACACTCCTACCAGATGCAGTCACACTACTAACCACATTCGACAACATCGAAGCCTTGGAAGTTAGCACAGCCAATGGCGAAGACATCATCACCCTCCGCCAAGCCCCATCCCCAGAAGTGGTAACAACCACAATCAACACTGGAGACGGAGACGATAGCGTCATATTGCAAGCTTTAAGCCCCAACACAATAGTTAACCTAGGCGCAGGTAATGACACAGCCCAACTCCGTGCTGACACTGCTAGTTCTAACCTGACCGTCAGAGGCGAGGGTGGAGACGACACCATCAACATCGAGCGAGTCGGAGAATTTAGCCGCACCGAAGTCTTCGGTGGTGATGACCGTGACACAGTGCGCGTCTCTGGAACTAATCTTCCCACCTCCGCTACCACCATTGCTCATGGAGACGATCCCAACGACGTACCCCAAAGCCAAGGTGACACACTGATCTTCGACCCTCAAAACCCCAATCCTGACATCCCCAACTTCACCCCAGCACCCCCAAATCCCAGAGAAGGAAATGTCAACGTCATCAACAAAGGAACACTCCAGTATGACACCTTTGAGGGAGATGTCATCGTCATTAACGCTCCCATAATCGAATTCACAGGACAGCCTTACCAAATTGCTGAAGGTGAATCTGTCACATTTTCAATTAAAGTTAACCCATTAGGACTGAAAAACGAACTCCGAGAAGTTGCCTGGGATATTGATGGCGATGGGCGTTTCGGTGAAGTTAGTGGTGAAACAATCACACTGAATTGGCAGCAACTTGTAGACTTAGGACTGGGTGATGACGGTACATACCAAATTGGTGTCCGAGCTACTAATGCTGATGACTTATCCAGTAATGCCTTAACCACACTCCTAATCGTCAACACACCGCCTACCATCCAAGTCAGTGGTGTTAATGAAATAGCAGTTGGCTCAACCTATACGATTAATTTCTCAGCCAGCGACCCTGGAGAAGATCGCGTATTTGAATGGCGCATTGATTGGGGCGATGGCACGCCTATGGAAATCTTGGGTAGTAACACCACCTCAGCAACGCATATCTACACCAATCCAGGCAAAGCACAAATCATAGTCGGCGCAGTCGATGAAGACTCTGCACCCAACGCTACCTTTGCAGCACCTAAGAACATCAGCATCACAGTCTCAGCCAATCAAGTCAGTGCCGGTAGCCCCTATACCATTGCCGAAGGGGAAGCCCTCACACTGAATGCGATCGCGATTGGCACACCCACAGAGTATCTCTGGGACATTAATGGTGATAGTATATTTACAGATGCCACAGGTCAAAATCCCACCCTGACATGGACACAGCTACAACAATTGGCAGCTAATCCCATCCAAAATAACGGCACTTTCAACGTCCGCGTGCGAGTTAACTACGGCATAGATCAGCAAGCCACATCAAACGCCGTCACGCTCCGAGTGAGCAACACAGCACCCACAGCAAGGTTAATTAATGGTGGCCCAGTCAATGAAGGTGACACTGCTACTGTCTCATTCCTTGACCAGTTTGACCCATCACAGAGTGATACAGATGCCGGTTTCCTTTACAGCTATGACTTTGATGGAGACGGTAAGTTTGAGATTGAAGACAGCATCTCCAACTCTGTGGTAGTACCTAGTCAATACTTGAGTGATAATGGCACTCGCAGCATCCGGGGAGTAATTAAAGATCAGGATGGCGGTGCGACGGAATTGTTCACTGAGATCACAGTATTGGAAGTCGCCCCCACATTAATCATCAGTGGTGCAGATACGGCAATAGAGGGCGCATCATACACCCTGAATTTAAGTGGCACTGACCCTGGTAATGACACAGTGAATCAATGGATTGTGGATTGGAATGATGGCACAATCGAAACTTTTGCGGGGGATACCCAATCTCTGACGCACCAATTTACAGACAATGGTACACGGGTGATTTTAGTTACAGCTATTGATGAGGATGGAACTTACACCGCAACCAAGACTGTGACCGTAAGCAATGCCGCACCACAACTGCAAAACTTGTCAGCGACAACCGCCATTGAAGGTAGTATTAGCCACTTGACGGGTAGGATTGTTGACCCTGGTATTGAAGATAGTTTCGTGCTTGTGGTGGATTGGGGTGATGGCTCATCAGAGACATTTAATTTGGCGGCTGGCACAACTGATTTTGATTTTGGACATCGCTATGAGGATAATGGGGACTACAAAATTAATGTCAAGGTGACTGACAAAGATGGTGCTAGTGACACTGAAGAAACTATAGCAAGAGTCAATAATGCCGCACCAGCGATCTCTAGTCTAGTATTAGCAGACCCAACTGTACCAGAAAGTGGATTAGTCGTAGTCACAGGCAGAATCACAGATGCAGGAATTGGCGATACCCATACTGTAGTGATTGATTGGGGTGATGGTTTCACCTCTGCGGCCACAGTTGATGCCAGCACACGTACATTCACTGCTTCCCGTCGCTACGCAGATGACAACCCCACTGGCACAGCTTTTGATGACTACATCATTACTACTACGGTCACTGATAATGATGGTGACAGTGCTACTGCTAGCACAATTGTAACGGTGACGAATGTTGCTCCAGTAATTACGGCATTCCAACGTACTGAAACAAAAGTCAATCGCAGCAACTTGGTGTCTATTACTGGTGGATTCAATGATTTAGGACTGCTAGATACCCACACTGTGACTATCGATTGGGGTAACGGTAAAACCTCTAACACAGTAGTTGATGCGGCTACAGGCACATTCACAGCTACCTATGAATACACAGTCATCAGTGGAGATGGTAGCCGCTCTGCTTTAAATGGTACTAGCGGTAATGACCGGATTTTTGGTGGTTTGAATGGTAAAACGATTACTGGTGGTGCAGGTAATGATGAGTTTATTTATACAGACCTCCGAGAAGTGGGTCATCGCATTGCCGACTTTGAAGTTGGTAAAGACAAAATCAATCTGAGCCAACTACTTGATAGCTTGGTGATTGGCGGTTATCAGGGTACGGATGCGATTGCTGATGGTTATGTGCGCCTAGTACAAGGCCCCACCGCTAATAGCACCATTATCCAAATTGACCGTGATGGTGAGGGGTCGGCAATTTTCCGTTCATTCTTAACCATCGATAATGTTGGTCTGGAGGCTATGAATAATCCCAACAATTTCATCTATAACGATGTGGATAACTACATTGTTAATGTGACTGTCACTGATGATGATGGTGGTAGTGATACTACCAGCACTACTGTAAGTAAGCGCATTTAATAATTTTGGTTTGGTTACCGAAATCTCATTAATTGTGTTTTCAAGGTGAATGGGCTAATTATTTAGCCTTCCTCTGAATGACTAATGTGAAAACAAGGCTCTGTGTTGGTATTCTCAATACCGAACTCATGATTCGCGTAATTTAAGAGAGAAAATTTTAGATCACGCGAATGGTGAGACTAAAATGCCAGGTCAAACCAAATGTCATAGTTTCTATTTGTTGAATTCAAAACTTTTTTCACCTACTAACTACACTTATGTTTATTGGTTTCAAACATTCATTTTTGACCGCAGGCGCAGCTAGTTTATTGAGTTTTGGTAATTGGTTGCTTGCCAGTCCTAGTTATGCTATCGATCTTAAATTCGATGATTGGCAAGCAATTGGTGATGTTAACCAGGTAACACCAGATCAAGCTCAAGCTAATTCAGGTACTACGTTGACTGCTTTCACTGGTGGTGGTATTGACTCTCTAGAAGAGTTCCTGGAAATTGGTTCTGGTAGTCTCGATATCCTTGATCCAAGCTTCGGTACAGAGCAATTCCTTGCTGGTGCTACTCAAGGTTCTGCCATCAAAGAAAATTTAGTAGTACAAGCTGGTGATAAGTTTAGTTTTAACTGGAATCTTCAGGACGGAAGTGATACTTTTGACAAAGCTTTTGTGACTATTAATGGCTCAATCAATCTTTTGAATATAGATGATATTTTGAGTGGAAAGTACGAGTATACCTTTTCGAGTGCTGGTGATTTCTTGGTTGGTATTGGTATCGTCGATATAATTGATGGTGGTGGTGAATCACAATTAATAGTAAGTAATGGTAAACTTCAACCAGTTCCCGAACCATTAACTATTTTGGGTGTATTTACGGGATTGGGTTGCGGTTTAGTTATGCGATCTCGTTTTGGTAAACAAATAGACTTGTCCACAAAAGATAAAAAGCTTACTGTGAAAGCGTTACACGAA
>NZ_JACJRG010000094.1 GCF_014697125.1 Anabaena minutissima FACHB-250
GGCGAGCCGCAATGAATGATCAGTATATGATTTCTGTTTTGGCGGCGGCTCTCCCTAACTCAACACTCTCATAGAATCCATTTGTCAATAGGGTTTGAGACGCGCTAACCCTGGGAAAGGATAGTGAAGCACTCACCTTTCATTTCCTCTAAAAAATTGCTTTCTTCTAAGAAATTGCCATAAAAAAACCCGGCAATCACTATGCTTTAAACTGGCAAGCGATATTAAGTGCTTTTTATAGCACATTCCCTTTCAATCACTAAATCATTTTTTAATGATAAATAAATTTTATTTATCTTTACCTGATCTAAAGGTATAAAAGTAAACTTTCTATTTTATAACTTTCTAATTAAATAAATTCAGCCAAAAGTCGAATGAAAGTTGGGTAACGAGTAGCAACCAACTCCCATCAATACAGCGTCATCCCATTGAAATTTCCTCTAACCATGATTTCAGGAAGCTTTTATTTTATTCTAAAGCTTAAGTGGATGTGCCGGTATGAAGAGAACGGTTAAACCAACGCTTTGGTTTTGAGGTTTGTGGTAATAAATGTGTAGCATTTTGAGTCAGCCGATGCTGCAAGCACAAGCCACTAAGCCTGAAAGTTTTGTTAGTTGCCAGGATTAATCAATCTCAGTTACTAGCCATTGCCACTCGGTGACTACAGATTGGGGAATATTTAGAACCAATGGCTTATCGCTCTTAAGTGGCACATAAAGTTTAAGGGCATCGGTGGTTGGCAATTTGGCTAAAACATCAGTTAAGTTATATTCGCCAACATTGGGGGCTGGTGCAGTTATGGCGTAGGCATCGGATGCACTTAACAATTTTCCTGATGTTGCCTCGATTTCTAATGGTTGGGGGTGGGCAATTTCAACTACACCAGGAAACCCCACCAAACGTAACCTTAAGTCTCGAACTGGATTGTTGTAATTTTGTTTGAACAGTAGCACCTGCCAAGCGTAACCTTGTTTATCTTTAATCGATACTTGGGAGTGATAACGCAAAACGCCAGGGGAATCATGATGTTGCCGCAGCAGTGCAAAGGCTTGTTCCACACCCAATCCACTAAAAGTCAACGCTATCAGGATTACCAGGACGCAACGCCAGAAAAAGGAGTTAAATTTTCGCTGCAAGTGATACATAAACTCAATATTTATTTGACTGGGTGGTAAAGACTGTCTTTTTGAGAAAATTCCCATCCCGTACTCATAGGGTCGCGGTGGAGCGTATAGCTGAGAAATTCTTTGGGGGTGAGTTTTTCTCTTTCAGCAATCAGACTTTGGGGAGTAACACCGAGTCTTTGGGCTAAACTTTCATTTGTCCTGGGTAACAGTTCAACTTGGGGTTGTTGGTGTGAGTACACTTGTCTGCGCGGTTTGTTGTTGCTACTGTTATATCTCCCAGAGCTAATAGCCCTCTCCATCTGCTCCAGCTTCTTGGTAATTAGCTCTAGTTTGTTGCCTAGATGGGATTCCAGATTGTCTAATTTCTCTTCCAATTTGCTTGAGTTATTGATATCAATTTTGCTATCAAACTGGGTGAACAATTCCTCTAAGGCTTGCTGCAAGGCTATTGTATGACCTTGACGGTGCAGTTTGGATAGTTCTTTTACTGCTGGAATTAAAGCAGTAGGCACACGAATCATTTCACTGGGTGGGGTTTTTTGGTCAGTCATTTGATATCAAATTTGATAGCAATTAACTGATTGTAGAGTGAAAGCCAAAATAGGTGCGATGCCTGCGGCGGGCGTAGCCATCGCTAAAAATTATATTTAGGTACAAGGTGATTTTATTTGCAAATAAAATACTGGTTTACACAAAAATCCATCTTGATGAAATATTTCAAAAAGAGTGCTAGCAAGTCATTTGACGATTATTTATAAAAATATCTGCAATCAGTCTCTCATACTTAGTATGAATTATGGCAAAAAATAAATTAAAGACATGATTAAAGTATAAAATTATCAAGCGGTTTGGGGTTTGATAAAGGAATTAAAGATAGAACCACAAAAATTATCCCAACTTCCAGCTATCCATTGACAACGCAGATGTAAGATAATTTCTGCATTTTCTTTCAACCAAAATTTACTATTACCCTTGATTCTTAAGTTGACAACTTGACGGATTAAACTCTCAATTGCCCCACTACCTATTGGTAGTTTTTGGTCTAGTATCTTAGCGTAATTTAAACGCCTTTCATGATAGGCACGTAAAAGGTAATTTCTCTGTATGACCATAGTTTTACAACGCTCTCCTGTAGCTTCCAAAATGAATTCGTCCATCTGCCTAATTATGGTCATGGCATTACTTTTTTTTAAAGTTCTCCGTGCTTTTTTAAACCAATTATTCCGCTCCTTATCATCACTAAACGCTACATCAGCAAATTTCTGTAGTCGCTCGGTAACATGGTAAAAATTAAATAATTGATAAGTCGCATCGGGAGATTTCAATTTCTTTAAAAGAGGGGGAATATGCTTACATTTCCATTCAGCACCGTCAGCAATTAATAAAACTTGTTTTGCTTGACTAATTCCCAAACTAACCAAATGCATTTCTAAAATTGGTAAAAAGCCTTTATAGTCTTCATAAGTTCCATCATTTACAATCTTGATTTCGTTATTTTTGACTTTTTTTCCCTGTTCATCAACCACATAAATTGTTACTAATTTTGGCTCAACCCATTCCCCTATAAAGCCATGCTTGTTTGTTTTGGGATTTTTTCTACCTTTTTTATTAATCCTAATTTTACTTCTACCGCCATCTACAGCAATCACAACCCTCTGGTCTTTAAGTATATTCCCATCAGGTAATTTCCCTTGTTGCAAGTTAGATATTTTAGTTTGACGTAAATCAATGCCGATTTGACCAAATTTATATGTCAATCGTTCAATTCGTTTAAGACTAATATTAATTCCCCAATCACCCAGGATTGTATGTGCGGCTTCAAAAGAACTAGCTATGGCACCATATTTTGTAATATCTGACCAAACTAATGGGGTCAAGCCTTCTGACATTCCTAACCATTTTAACAAGGGACAGAATCCAACATTAGTAGATTTATTCTTCGCTTTTTTTTCTCTTTTTTGAACAACGTATGGTAATTTAAGATTTACTACAACATTACCTACTGTTAATATTTCCCTCTTCGTATAACCGTGTCTTTGCGTGTCGGTATGCCACCATCCTTTGGTTTGATTAATTGCTGTTTGATGAGCCGACTCTGATTGAGAAAGCTTATGCAATAATATGGCGATACATTGACCCGCTAAAACTAACGCAGCCTGTCTAATTGTTTCTTCTCTTTCTTTAACTATTCTTCCAGACCATTCCTCGATATTTTTCAACTCTAAAAGTTTCGTCACATTCTCTTGAAAATCGGATAATGAATTAGCAAAATTTAGATTTGCATATATGTTTTTCTTCATAAAAGTAGGTACTTCCTATTTCAAAACTATTCTTGAAAGGAAATTTTACCTTTTTTATAGTCGCAACAATGTACAGAAACCTCGTTTTTAGAACAGGTTGTGTCTTCTAACGAATATTACTTAGGTTATTGTATTAAATATTTATTATATACGTAAGAGTTTATTAGCGATCGCTCTCCAGGTGGGGTCATCTCACAAAATCGCATTGCTCCCTACCATCAACCCCACCAGGATGAACGGCACAGATGATGTGGGGGTCATGGGAGTAGAGGAGGCAGCGATCGCACTCTGGGATTTTCATAGTACCAGTGTACCCCTACTTTTTCCTCTAAGAATTTTAGGAGATAGGCGTTAGCGTAGCTTACCGTAGGTATCGCTTGCCTTGAATCCTAGTCTATAGTACATTTGTATTGACAGAACTGCTGAGAATTGTCATACATAGTCCCTACCTAAAGTGTGGGGATTTTATTTTGTTGGCAGGGGTGCGATCGCCTATGGTTTGGTTTTTCCTCTCTGCGAGACGCTACGCGAACGCTTGATTTTATAGGAGGCGATCGCTAGTTGAATTTATTTTTTTGGATTTGAGATACAGCAGAAATAGCACCCAAAGCTATCAGTCCTAACATTGGGGAGCTATTGTCTGGTACAGGTTGAGCAACAAACTT
>NZ_JACJRG010000095.1 GCF_014697125.1 Anabaena minutissima FACHB-250
TTCCGATCTGAGGGATCCAGTTTAGAATCCTCAGAGGTCGTAAGTGTAATGCGGGTGCGCTCTAAACGAATTGGTTTTCTAGACGGCGAACACTCATACGGTTCAAATCCATGAGTTTCTTAATTACTTTAATTCTTGGTATGTGAGTTCTAAACCTTTGCGCTCTAACTTTGAAACGTCGTTTTGCCTCATCTAAAACGACTAATCTCATTCTCTTCAATGGTAATCCGCACGCTGCTCTCAGCATCACTATTTGTGAGCAATATAACACTACTGCATCCAGTTCTGTTTTAGTCAGCTGATGCGGGTACTTAATATATTTATCAACCATTACTTGCGTAGCTATATCAAGCGACATAGTGAATTCATCGCCTGCGATCCCTTTCTTCAAAAGCTTCAAGGCGTCGAACCTGATTTTCTCACTTGTGATATATTCCGAAAGCTCCTCTGCTACTTTATTCTCAATATTCATCAACGTGAATACCGTCGTTAAATCACTCGCGGTATGATTCGTACCCAGCTTCTCTATTACGTTTAAAATCGTGTTAGCGGTTATAAACCCGCGCATTACTACATCCTTGCGCAAGATAACGTCGATCTTATCAACATAAGACGTACGGATGCGCGAGCTACAGCGTGGTCCAATCTTCATCTTTTGGATATAGAATTGAGGCGATAAATTTTGGTCTGGAAACATGTATGGCGCCTCTATAATATCTTCCTCGAAATATAGATCAAATAGCTTCCCGTAGGACGTCGAAATAACTCCCGGTTCTTCACGCATTGCAACCGTGACTTGATCTTCTAACCATACGTTGATTGACTTTTGGTAGTCTAATTCATATCCAGCAGCTAGTAAAGATCGAGCTTTAGATTCCTTTAGCAACGCACTATGCATCATTGTTCTAGATAAGCGCCCTGGCGAGAAATCTCCTAAGGGTAGATGTTCTACGGCATCCATTATTTCACGGTTGTTCAGAGCAATTTGTACAGCGGGCCGCGCCATTTTAGAAAAGAATGCCATCTTTGTTTCTGATCCAATTGCGCGCTTGTCTGCTTGCGTCTCATTCCATGCAGGAGGGATCTTTCCCTTAATTTTTAAAATAGGAGCCATTATCTCGTCTAGTTTCCCAATACACATCGAATCTAAGAACATCTCCTCCGTCATGACGATATTTATCGCTGCGGGATGCGCACCATAACCATTCCATCCTATCGGCACATAGAGAGCAAGTGGATTTTTCAGCATCACTAACGTAAACCCGTCTTCTTCATTCGAATCGAATTTACGATCTCGATATGTTCCGCCTTCCTTTATAGTGCGTTTCATCTTCCATGCCCCAATAAACGTCGTTTTCAGCATTAAAATCATTTGCGCCAAATCATGGCAAAAACCTCTACTCACTTTTGTTACCATTGTTTGCACCTGTGACCTAACGTACCCTTGCACATCTTCAATATCTTTGCGTCGTTCAGAAGATATAATCATCATTCGATCTTGTGGTACATATACACCTTGTTTCGCGTGCGTTTGTGTCTTTTCTACCGAGTACGGCGTTATCATCGTTTTACTCGGTGCTGCTTCATGTCCACATTTTGCTACCGTATCAAAAATCGTTGTTATCATTTTTTGTACTTTCGTTCTATCCGTAGTATGAAGTTTACAGTAAAATAGCGTATCATCTCCCACGTATTGTTCTGATAGGAAAGTGATATCATGCATGTGCTCTTTTTGCAGCTCACTCTGTATTAAACTGCCGATAGCTTTATTATGCATAGAGTTAGCGATCAATGTTGAATTTTCGCCCGATAAGTGAGTATCGATTAACGCCAAATCACTCCCATCCGTCGCAGATACCAGTGTGTTAAAATTATCGCTAACTTCGATTTTCTTTGCAACATCTATCGTTGTAACAGGCAATACTCCCTTAGGCGTTTTGAAATCTCCCTGTATTCTCTCCGCCTCCGATAAACCTAAGTATCTATCTAATGTAGTTCTAAACACGTGCCTTTTTCCATTCCATAGCGTTTTCGCAACACGTCCTTCGCCATATCCGAAATCGATTATTTGATCCAGGTTGTAGCCTTCATATCTCAAATCTTTATAATATTTCATTGCTTCACGAATACCTTCTAACATACCCCTCCGAAAGTTATAACGAGTTAAATGCGTATCGTACTCACTATAATCGATTGCGATGACGAGTATATCCTTATCACCGCTGTTTCTGAAGCAATCTGCCGCATCGATTACGCGAGATCCTGTTGCCTCGAGATCTCCTACTATTATTTTACCGCCCAATTTCTTATACTCGGGTGAAGTATTTCCACCAACTCGTGCAAAATATTCGTTTAATGGCAATGTAACTATCAATTGCGGAACTAATACCGATAGATTTATCGAGTAAATTGTACGTGTTGCTTTAATTGGAACGTCCCTTGAACCCTTAGTCTGATACAATTCGGTAGTATCGTACTTCTTCTCTAGTTCTGCAGGTGTGAAAACTATATGTCCGCGTGTAAAAATGACAACAGCTTTAATTCTTGAGTTAATTTTAACGAATTCCTTTCTTTTATTGGGGCCAAATCTTTTCTGTATTAATATCTCCGCGGCAAATCCTGAACTCGTATTCCGAGCCAATCTCAGCATAGAGGTGTATAAATCTTCGGGTTTCACTATTTCTTCCCTCTTTTCTCTCGCCTCATTATAAGCTTGAATAAAATTTTCACGCGTTCGTTCTGACACTTCCGCTATTAGATTTCCAGGCGCTGGCTTCATCTGTTTCTCGAAATCTGTACCAACGTTTTTCACCCACGCACGTCCATAACCAGTTATTACCTGTAAGCTCAGCAAAAACGATGCTAACATCAAATTACTCTGCTTGAATGGATAAAAGGGCCGAGTATATACGTTTCGCAACATCGATTGAAACACAGGTAAGCTATAATGATGCATTCCGAGTTCTTGTGAATATAGAATTGCTTCTTCAACCTTTTCCGAATTTGATTTTTGCGATTCGGTATAAAATTTGCACTTAAAAATGTTGACGTAACGATTTGCATTTGTTTGATATTTGTCATAAAAGACGTCTTTCGAATTACGATCGTCGCCTGCACCTGACGTCAATACTGTAACTTGGTCAGCGCCCACCCCCCATAATTTAACAAACCATGAATATGGCGATCTTAACATATTATTAATTTTCTTCGGGTGAGGTAAACATATAATAAACAATTCGCGCAGCAACGCTATCGGGTCAATTTTTTCATCCCCAAACTCTAAGTTGTGTATCCCCTCCTCCTTCATGCGCATTATAATGTTATGTTCTAATATTGATTCCATACAACACATTTCGAACAACAGCGGCGTTGAGTATGATACGTTAAACCTTTCTAAGTTTGATAAATCTCGAAAACCCTGATGGAAAGGCTCACCATAGCGCTTGACGAACGATGACATAACTTTCACCCCTAAACTCTGGTGGTTAACTTCTGAATCCAGTTCAATTAGGAATGCGGCCCAAACTTTGATTGGTATGTCTCCATATATTTGCATTTCATTCTTCGCTCTTTGTTCAATAAATTGCGTCAACCCAGCATGTTCGCCTTGCACCTTATAATTTCGCAGGAACTCTTCCTCCGGATCCAATTCTTCCTGGCGCAGCACTGAATTCATGTATACCTGTAAAACACTATCATCTTTATAATCAATATTAAAGATTTCTTCCCAAGTTGAATCATGTAAAACAGGCAATCCAAACAGTCGTTCCTTCCTCATTTTAATGTTGTGCTCTATCTCCTCCGCTTTTCTCTTGTATATCACTCCGTGTTTTTCTCTTATGCGCCTGATATGTTCTGAAAATTTATAAAACTCTGTGATACCATTATCTAACTCAAATGTTATTCCTTGATATATTCTTTCAACCACTCGTTTAATGAGCTGTGCACCTTGCACGGTAATTGCGACCATTGCATTTTAACGACCTCTGAGGATTCTAAACTGGATCCCTCAGATCGGA
>NZ_JACJRG010000096.1 GCF_014697125.1 Anabaena minutissima FACHB-250
GCACTCCATCAGTTTCATTACTTACTACTGATGTGACCGGGGTCTGTGACCCTTTTATGTGGGGACTGAAGGGAGGGAACTTCAGGAGGAGACGGCTCCTCAGTAAAATAGGCTACTGCCTCTACGCACAACTTTCACGTCGCGCATCTCGGCTCAATACCAATACCATACTGTTTAGCAAGAGCCTGTAATACCTGATCTGTATAAGCGCGTATCTTGCCAGCCGTTAGCCCAAAGCAATGAATTGGCTCTAACCGACAGATAGGCTTTTGTCCCAGCCATAGTTCTGCACCCAAAGCGTGCAATGGTTTATCCCCCGGTTCTTTATATAAGTACAACACAGCGAAATATGTTACAGGTGGTTCAACGGTGATTGCCTCAATCTGCCCAGAATCATCTTTACTTTTGTTGCGGTAGAAGGAACGGCGATTGTGACACACCTTCGGATTCCAGCAGCCATCACCTTCTGGCCCATGCAGCACTTTTGCCTTAGATGTTGGCAACTTCGCACACACTTGGCACTTCGGATCAAGTGGCTTGGGCATGGGTTACTCCGATTGTTCCTCGCCAATAGCACGATAGTAGGCAGAGATCGCCGCTTCTTGTTCACTACGCAGTGTATACCGCCGAAATGCTTTCTCGCTTTGATGTCCGGTCAGTTTCCGTGCATGGCTAGGATCAACACCCAGTAGTAGTAAATTAGTGGCGTAAGTATGCCGAAATTGGTGAGGATGCAAGTCTTCAATACCAGCTCGTTCACCGATTTTTTCTACAGCAAAGTAAATCCCGTGATAACTGAGCCTTTCTCCTTTATATGAAGCATGATGCGAAATCATCAACGGCGTGAGGCTGCTTAGTTCTTCACCCTGTTCGCTCCGCGATCGCAAATATGCCTCTAACACGTCACGGCTTTCTTTACGCAATGGTACTAAGCGCGGTTCATTGGTTTTGGTGTCTGGCAAGAACAGCAGCTTGCCGTCAAAAGAACCAACATTTAACTGTACAATTTCCCCAGCGCGAAGTCCATGACTGAGAATATGAACAAGTGCTGTATCCCGTTGTTTTGTTTCTCCCAACAATTCTAAAGCTGACCACACTCGCTCCATCTGTTCATCAGTTAAGCTTTGGGCAGGTGGCAGTGGTACTTTTTCTAGCTTTATCCCCAGTGTGGGGTTAGTTGCAATTATGTCTGGATATGTGTAACACATCCATTTAAAGAAGCTTTTGAGCGCAGCCACCCCAGCATTGATACTGCTTTTTGACAGGGGTTTTCCTGAATCAGTTTTTACTTCATCGCGCAGATATTCCTTGTATAACCCAAGGTGACGTGGGCGTAGCTCATGATAGTGTAGCTGTGTCCATCCCAAAAACCGCTTCAATTCGCGCTCATACATTTTGCGACTGTTAGGCGCAAGATTGGTGCTGCGTAAAAACTCTAGTACCTTTAGCCATCGTATGTCTGTGGGTGCAGCTATTTTTGCTGATTTACTTCTAGATTTTTGAGCAACTAACGGTAATACTTTATCTTCCAGCGAAACCAGTTTTATGGGTGGTAAAGAATCTGCATTATAATTCATTTTCAAATCACTTCAAAAACGGCTTTTAATAGTATTTATTACTTTTTAATATTTATATTTCTTTTTTTCGTTATTATATTTTTTCTCCAAAACCTCATTTTTTCATAATAAAATTACTTTTCTTTAAACAGCTAACCAAGGGTATGATTAGGGATATTTTTGCTGACTCATTAATACTTGCCGTTGTAGTAATCTATTAGCGAGATTAAACTGAAGTAACCTTGTCGTTGCTTGACCTATTTGAGATTTTCCCTCTATTCTTGCACCCTCAAAATAAAAATGTTCATCCCAAATTTGACGACGAGGATTATACAACGGCACTATTTCTCCTGTCGTTGAGTCAATTGTCGCAAAATCAGAACCTTTATGACGATTGCATGTTAAGCATGAAAGAGCTAAATTATCTCCTACAGTTTCGCCCCCATGTTTCACCGCAATAATATGATCCACTTCATGGCTATATATTGAAAAATCTTGATGAATTAAACAATATTCACACCGCCCTGACGCTCTACTAACTACCAGTTTGCGAAGTTCTGTTGAAATTGAATTACCGGCCATTTTATTTATCTTTCACTTTTCCATAGCACGGGCTTTTAGCAAAATCATCAGATGTTCTAATTGTTCATAAACATCTAATTGAGCTAGTTCCATTTGACTCAATGACCCAGTGCGGTTTTTCTCTAATAATTCTTGTAAATGTATTTGCGCTCTTGCTGAGACTTTAAAAGTAATAATTTCTTCTGGCGTTGGACGTTTAATCAAAAAATCCAATACTTCTTGATAAACTTCGGGGATCTCTACAGTCTGTGTATTTAGTTTAGGCTGCTCCTTCGGTTGCTCTCCATCTATATCCAACAATAACCAAAGTAATTCGGGTAAGCGACTTTGCAAAGGTTCTAAACGCCCAGCTAGTTCATCCGGTATTTGAATCGTTAATTGTGCCACGTCCTTAACCATGAAATAAGCTATTTGCTCACATTATGCTTTATATTACACTGTAATACAAGAGTACAATACAAGAGACCCTTATCTTTTATACGATATAAACTACGATTAAAACACAAGATTTTTCACAACAGCGATTTTCGGACATCTAATGTCCGTTGCTGACTTATAGAATGTAGCTAAAGTCTTTACGGGAAATGTAGCGAATATGCGTGGGCGTTTACCTATACTTTTTGCCCATACCTTAATATTAGCTGTTCAATAGCATCAATATCTACATTTTGGTTAATTCTTTACATAACGTATTAATCTGCACGCTTTGCCTTGCTTCACATTACATCTAGGTAATGTTCACTTATCGTCTAGGTAAGTTACGATTGCAACTATGGCCCCTCCAGCTAAATAACGGAGGAGGCGGGGGAAACAAGTGATGATCTAAAATTTAGCGATCGCTTCGTCTCTAGCCGAGTAATGGATGTATAACGACATTTCTACACCAACGTCTACACGGCAGGATTTAAGCCGGTAATGCGATCACCCTCGTTAGCGGGAAAGAGGATTTCGGGGTGAAATGAGCAGCCGATGCTGTTGGCGAAGTCAAAAAATGCTCGTGTTTGGGTAAGTCAGTTCAGCAATGAAGCGATTGAGAGCTTTCTGAACAGCTTTGTAACCAGGAGCCTGCTTCCCTAATTTAAGATCCAGTAAAATGCGATCACGTAAAAGCTCAAGTTCTACTACTTGACAGGAAGCAATTGCTATTGTTTCCATCAATGCAGCATTCTTTTGACTGAGATTTTGTATTTCAGCTTTGAGTACTTCTATTTCCTCCTGATGCCGTGTATTACTCGGCGGATAATCCATATCTTGCCTTGTAATACATGGAGGAAGGGCATCTTTATTCCGTGTATTACTTGGAGAAACCATACTTGGCAGAGCTTTTTCACCAATAATCTGCTCTAAATAGTCAGCCCTAGTAAGACCCAAGCATTCAGATGTGATGCCCAAAGCAACCCAAGTGGAATCAGTTAGTCTCAATGAGCGAACTAAACGATAGTCTTCGTTTTTCAGCGCAAACTTCCCCTGGATATCACGTTTCATAAATGATTTTCCATGTATTACACCGTAATTTTAGTGGTTCTTGCGGTAGTTTTATGGTGATTATTAAAATTAACTGAATTATAAGGGCTATAATTTAAAGACAATAATGCCTACAATATAGATTTGACAAGTATTTAAGAGATATTA
>NZ_JACJRG010000097.1 GCF_014697125.1 Anabaena minutissima FACHB-250
CACACATTATTGCAGACGTTCTGGTAAGCCGAGGCTTGAGCCGGATGATTGGTAACAATCTTGTCCGGTTCTTAGGGGAGGAGGATACGGCGACGTATGCCTCCTTACCCGACACGTGTAAAAACCTGCAAGATGGTCTGTAAAGCGTTGCTCTATCTACATTTCAAAGATTTCTGGGGGGAGATTAATAGCAGCTTCCAATGGTTGGGGAATATTATGTAAATTCACTACATAATCACCGTATCTTTTGATATGTCTGGTTATGTATGGACTCAAAGCAGCAAGGTGTCGCATAGGAATCAATTCTCCCTGTGACATTAACGTTTGGATAGCCAACGACATATCAACCGTATTCTGCAAAATAACTGCACTTGCTACCAAATCAAGATACTTCAACCGCTTTTCCTGCTCAATAGGATCATTTTCAGTAATCGCACCCAGCTTACCGAAGAATACCCAGTCCAGAAAGGCATTGTACATCTCCACAATATTCGTTATCGCTGTAATCTCATGGCGAAGAGCCACATTAGAAACATAGTCGAGCAAAAACATTGTTCGCACTACCTTGCCCAACTCAAGAAAAGCTTGATAAAGTCGATTTTTCTTACTATAACTACCCAACTTACGTAGAAGCGTCGAAGGCATCACCTTACCTGCCTTAATTGACATTACTACACGTATCATGTCATACCAATGAGTCTTGATGAAATTCCAATTGACCACGCCCTTAAACAACGGTTCGATATGCTTGTAGGTAACATCTGCGCTGGGGCGAACAAAAGTTAAATCCTTCCAGTTACGGATACGCGGCATCAATTTGATACCAAGAAGATAGGAAATAGCAAACACAGGCCCAGATTGACCTTGAGTATCTGCGTGCAAAGTATCCGGTTGAATATCTGAGAGATTTTTCAACAACCCATCCAAAATATAGACAGCCTCCCAGACACCACAGGTAATAAAGTGGGTAAACAAAGCAATATATTTATCAGAGACATGGTGATAGGCAATACCACCATAACCACCGTAGCGGATGTGATACTCGCTGTGTAAATTATTCTCGTATATCTCAAACTTGCTTCCGTCAGCAGCAGCCTTTTTCCCTGTACCCCAGCAAGACGGTAAACTAAAACGGTTGTACGTATTGATAATATCCCGAATTGCCGCTTCAATTTTGGCAGCACTAATATGGCGACGGTTTGTATAAGAAATCATGTGAGAAGTCACTGCACCTTGGGAATGACGAGCCATCTGATTTGGGCCAAGATTACAGCCATAGCTAAACGTAGTAAAAATATAACGTTCAGCAGGTTCAGATATTTTGGGTTCGCTTCCTGAAAACAGACCAAAATGCCTTGTCCAGTTCAACCAATGCTCAACATTACAAAGGATTTCTAAGATACTACGTTCCGGCATTAAAGCCCTAATTTTTGATTCTAATTCTTCCACTTCATGCGTTTGAGCTAGGGATGGAATTCTTTTAAGTACAGGTTCTCCATCTTTATTGATAGTGAATTGTTTATCAACCGCACAAATCTTATCTACAGCGTCAGCGACAATCGCTAATTTATCCTGTAGGTGTTTAACAAAGTCATCTGGGTTAGCAGGAAATTCAAGTAAGCGACAGTATGACTCTATCAACGGTTCGCATTCAGCATCACTCAATAATTGTTCGCGGAAATCGGCATAACTTGACGAACCCACAACACAAGCATCTCCTGTTTTAAATTCAGTCGCTAGATTTGAAAAGATGCAAATTTCTAACTGCTGACGAACCAAAACCTCAGTTCCATCAATTTCTTCTACAACTAGCGCACGCCAGTTACTACTAATAAAATCTAAATCAATCTCATTAGGTAAATACTTAGCGCGTTTGTGTTCATGGTCTAACACGAACCTTAATGCTTCAATTACCGACTCATCAGCAGAAGTTGAGAGAATATCTAGAGAACGTACCAAACTAAAAAGTGCTTTCCGATTAGCAGAATAAAATCGCCACATCAACGGTAAATGGTTGTTGGTGTTGTACGCCGCAATCTCATCCAACTTTTGCAGCAACAATTCTGTACCACCATGTTCATCCAAAATTGATTGCACCTGTTCTCCAAAAACAGCATTATCCTGAGTTTCTTTGGCTTTTGTCGATGCTTTTAATACTTGCCCCAAGGTAGCCAATAACTCTGATGTTTCAGTTAAATGTTTATCGCGTAATTCCTGCAATCGCTGTTTAGCATTATTTTGAATCTTGAGGATACGTTTAATAAACATATCGACAAGATAATCACGGGTTTTCACCTGTGCCTCGTACAATAAACATAACAGCAATGTCCGACGTTTGGGTAAATTGATATCTTGAAATTCTGAGATATCCAAAGCCCTAGCCTGGGACGCAAAATGTCTAACTTTAGTTCTGGCAATACTTTGCAGCAGTCGCTTGGCATCACCAAAGGTCATAAGAATATCAAACTTACTTTGTAGGAGTTTTATCCCACTAAGTTTGGCACTTTTCGGTGGCGATTTTAGTAAATTAAGAGTGGCATTTTCATCGACCTCATTATCTGTAACCGCTAGTAATTGGTCTAAATAAATCTGCTCATTGATGGAAAGCCCCTCAGAACAAAGTGCAAACAAGCGATTATTGACCATTGAACGAATGTGGCGAATTAATCGGTCAAGGGTACTAAAAGCTGGTAACTCGTATCGTTCTTTAACTAATTCTTCAATGGCTACATTGATTAAATCAGCTGGGTGGTCTTTTACCTCCGCAGCTTCTGCAACTAATGCGGCTATTAATCTTTGGCCTGTTTTATCATACTGTTTAACTTTCAGGTAATCCCGAATCGCCTGAAGGTAAGTGTAGCGTTGGCGTTCGGATGGAATTGCTTTTACCCAATCTTGTAACTTTAAACACGACCGTATATGACGGGTAACCGCAATCGGTACTAATTCGGGGTGGGGAAAATAACCAAGCCGTTGGAAGGATTTTAGCATGACCATAAAACTAAGAAATCCTTCGTGGCTCTTAGTTTTGGACTTTGCAAACTTGATTTCTGTGCTTTGTGGTGTATAAAGCTCTGCAAGCTCTTTCGGGTTGGGAAATTGTTTGAATTTAGGATATGCAGTCCGGTCAATTAAGGTCATTCAAGTGATATTCGCAACATACAAAATGCCAAAAATAACTAGATAACGGTTGATCCCTCACTGTTCAACCCCAAAGTATTCTACCTTCTTTGGGGTACACAGCTATTTACAAATACTCTCTTCTGTTTTTAGCTAGATAATATTGCTGTACTGCCAAGTAAAAAGACTGGTTAATTAAGAGTAGAATTATTGGGATTGAGCAGCGCATCAAACGCCTGACGTGCAGAGTATTCGGCTTTTTGTGATGTGACTTTGGAGTAACGTAACGTTGTTTGAATACTTTCATGTCCCATCAGCGCACGCAATTGTTCAATGCTGATGATGCCCACACGCTCGGTAGCAAATGTGTGACGTAAATCGTGGATACGTACCCCGTTAAGTTCCTGATATTGGTTGGTGATTTCAAGCCAATAATCATGCAATGTATAATAGCCAGGGTTAGCGCGTCTCAAACCCTATTGACAAAAGGACTCGCCTGATAAGCAATCAAGTTGGAAACAAAGTGGGACTATCCGGGCTAGGGTAAGATTTAATCCATCTAGTCCC
>NZ_JACJRG010000098.1 GCF_014697125.1 Anabaena minutissima FACHB-250
TTAAAACTAAACCAGAACAAACATCCCACAATTTCAGTGTTTGGTCAGAACCACCACTCGCTAGTGTACTACCATCTGGGCTGAAGTTTACTGCATCTACTCCACTGCTGTGACTGTATAAGGTTGTTAAAACCAATCCAGAATAGCTATCCCACAATCTTACTGTTTGGTCATAACTGCTACTAGCTAGTGTACTGCCATCTGGGCTGAAGCTGATTGAGGATAATCCACTACTCCAACTATATAAAGTTCTTAAAATTACACCAGAATGAACATCCCATAATTTTACTGTTTGATCTAAGCTAGCGGTGGCAATGGTACCACCATCTGGACTGAAAATCACCGAGATGACTCCACCGTTGTGACCATGTAAAGCTTTGAAAGCTACACCAGAATACACATCCCATAATTTTACTGTTTGGTCAAAACTGCTACTAGCAATGGTATCCCCATCGGGGCTAAAATTGACGAAAAGTACTCCACTGCTATGACCAGACAAAGTTTTAAAAGCTATACCCTCACATAAATCCCACAACCGAATACTAAAGTCCATACTCCCACTGACAAGGGTACTACCATCCGGACTAAAACTAATTGAGGTTACTCCATCATTGTGACCATGCAAAGTCAGTAAGCAAACACCGGAGCGCACATCCCACAACCGAACACTTTTGTCTAAACTCCCAGTAGCAAGTTTACTACCATCTGGACTGAAACTCACTGAGGTAACGCCACTGCTGTGACCGTACAAAATAAGTAAACAGACACCAGAGTGAACATCCCACAACCGAATACTGGTGTCTAAACTCCCAGTAGCAAGTTTACTACCATCTGGACTGAAACTCACTGTCCATACCCAACCACTATGCCCTACCAAAGTCTTGACTAATTCCGTTGTCATAAATTGTTTACTATTGACAACTTGCCACAAGTGAATTTGACCCTCGATATCACCACAGGCTAACAGTTTGCCATCTGGACTAAATGTTACGGATATTACATTACTAAACTTTTCTGCGAACGCAGATTTGCTGAAATCAGCACCAGTGAAATTAACACCGCTCAAATTTACATGCCGTAGATCTGCTTGCCAAATACTTAAATGAGAAAAGTCGTAGTTAGTTAAATTAATATCAAGTTGAGTCAATAAGTTGATTAAATTGCCTACCCCATACCCGACAGAGGTAAAAAATCCGGTTCGCAGTTTATCTAAAATGACATTTAATTGTTTTTCAATATTTTGTTTAGAAACAAATCTGTTGTTGATACGTTCGGCAATCGGCTGTAGAATTAAGCAAATTTGACTGTCTCTGATGTAATCTTTGGCTGTAGCTTTAATAAGAGCATAATTCATGAACAACTGAATTTTGAGAGTAGCTATCTCTTGACTGATATGCTCAATTAATCGTTCCGTCATGTATTCCATGATGACAGGTTGTTGTGTAAAGCCATTAGTAGTCTTTTCAATGAGAGAGCGTCGCAAAAGGAATTCTACTGCTTCTAATAAATCTGCTAATGATACAGATGCTATAATGTCCTCGTTTAATTCTGAGATTAAAGTCGGCTCACGATTAATCGCCAGCCAGTGCATAATTTGCTTTTCTAATTCTGATAAACGATTAGTCTGCTGCTCCAAAAGTAAGCGGATGCCATTAAAAACTGCTGTACCTTGTAATAAGAAGTCGGCAATATTCCCAGCAAATATCTCTTGAATAGAAGTTGCAACTATCTTTAAAGCTAAAGGATTACCTCTATAACAATCATTCAATTTTTTTGTTTGCTTATTCGTTCCACAGAGTCCCTTGTTTTTGAGAATACTCTCCGTTTCCATAAAATTCAAACCTGTGAGTGACAATGAGCGCACAGGCTCTTTTTCTCCTTCGAGTGCGGCAATTTCCGCGGGTTTTTCCCGAGAAGTTAGAACCATGCAGCTCGTATGCGATGTTTCTCCTACCAGTCTCAGGAGTTCTCCATAATCTGAATATCCCTCGCGATAGTGTCCCGCGTACTCGCCACCAGCTAAAATTGCCTCGGCGTTATCTAAGACAATCAAGCAACGTGAGGAACGTAAATAAGCCAATAAACGTAATAATCTACCACTGATAGTTTCTGGTAAGTTCGTTTCCTTTTGATTAGACACAAATAAAATTAAATCTGCCAGGATATCTGGAAGCGGTGGAGCATTGCGGAGACTGCGCCAAATGAGAAACTCAAATTCTTCTTGAATCTGTTGTGCCAGCTTGACTGATAGAGCAGTTTTACCAATTCCTCCCATACCTAAGAGGGTTACGAGTCTGGCACGATCACTTACAATCCATTGTTGTAAAGTTGCTAGTTCTGCGGTACGTCCATAGAATGCGGAAACATCTATTGCCTCTCCCCAGTCTCTATGAAAGTTGACAAGCTTCATCTCGGATGTTAAAGGGACAGGCTTTTGGAGAACTGCGTCACCTAAGTCTGCGATCGCTTGCCAGTCAAGATTTAATTTTAAACATATTTCTAGAAAATAGTTATAATCTATTGCTTTCCCTGTTAAAAACTTACTGATAGTCGCCAAAGCAATTCCCATGTCTTGTGCAAGGCTTTTTTGGCTGGAATATCTATTGCGCTTGAGAGATAATCTTACATTCTCCAGGCATTCAGGACTAACTTTGAGCGATCGCGACATACGCTACAGAAACTTCCTACGTAACAATACTTAATACGATTAGCTGATCTTACTCTAAAGTCAGTCACAAGTCAGTATATTCTCAGTCTTGAACTTAGTCATCATCAAGTTTTAATGAGAATCAGCTAGTTTTTCATTAGTAAAGCTGATTAAAGTTTTTTGGCATTCTCCATTCGTTGACAAGTATTTTCGCCCTTACAAGCTTTGTAATTCAGTGAATTCTACTAGAAATAAAGTATTACAGAATACTAATAACAAGGTTCGCAAAAATCAACATGAGTAAGCATAACTCCCTCTTTACTAGTGAATATCAGACCATTGAAACGTTACTGACAGAATTTGATATATTATTGAAATTTGTCGCAACTGATACATCCTTATCTATTTTTACCACTTTAACTAATTTTGCTTCTGTTTCGAGTATTGACTTCTCAACAGCAGTAACACCGTCCTTTGGTAGCGACTTCAATCCCGATAAGTTAGAAACCCTGCGTCAACAGTGGGCTGCCAGTGATTTTTCTGGGTTGCCAAAATTTGAAGTTCGTTCAG
>NZ_JACJRG010000099.1 GCF_014697125.1 Anabaena minutissima FACHB-250
CTGAGCGATTGTGGCGGGAGGCAACCCTCCAACTATCGTAGCCGCAGCAATGTTTCACCTCTGAGTTCGGGATGGGGTCAGTGTGGGGCCATCGCGCCATAAGCACCAGGAAAAACGGTTGGGTCAGAGACCCTGAAGGCTGCAAGAAAAGCGAGGTATGAGAGAAAAATTAATTGTTGTGAGGTCAAGCCCTCGGTCTGTTAGTACTCCTCAGCTTCATACATTACTGCACTTCCACTTAGAGCCTATGAACGGGTGTTCTGCCCGTGACCTTACCTACTATTAGTAGTGAGAGCACTCATCTTGAGGTGGGCTTCCCACTTAGATGCTTTCAGCGGTTATCCACTCCGCACTTGGCTACCCAGCGTTTACTGTTGGTACAATAACTGGTACACCAGCGGTGCGTCCTTCCCGGTCCTCTCGTACTAAGGAAGACTCCTCTCAATGCTCTTGCGCCTGCACCGGATATGGACCGAACTGTCTCACGACGTTCTGAACCCAGCTCACGTACCGCTTTAATGGGCGAACAGCCCAACCCTTGGGACGTACTTCCGCCCCAGGTTGCGATGAGCCGACATCGAGGTGCCAAACCTCCCCGTCGATGTGGACTCTTGGGGGAGATCAGCCTGTTATCCCTAGAGTAACTTTTATCCGTTGAGCGACGGCCATTCCACTCTGCGCCGTCGGATCACTAAGGCCTACTTTCGTACCTGCTCGACTTGTCAGTCTTGCAGTCAAGCTCCCTTTATGCCTTTACACTCGCCGCACGGTTTCCAAGCGTGCTGAGGGAACCTTTGCGCGCCTCCGTTACCTTTTAGGAGGCGACCGCCCCAGTCAAACTGCCCACCTGAAACTGTCCTTCTTCCGGCTAACGGAAATAAGTTAGAATCCTAGCTTCGCCAGAGTGGTATCTCACCGTTAGCTCCATATTCCCCACAAGGAATACTTCACCGCTTCCCACCTATCCTGCGCAAGCGAAGCCCGGACACAATTCCAGGCTACAGTAAAGCTTCATAGGGTCTTTCTGTCCAGGTGCAGGTAGTCCGTATCTTCACAGACATTCCTATTTCGCCGAGTCTCTCTCTGAGACACCATCCAGATCGTTACGCCTTTCGTGCGGGTCGGAACTTACCCGACAAGGAATTTCGCTACCTTAGGACCGTTATAGTTACGGCCGCCGTTCACCGGGGCTTCAGTCGTCAGCTTCAAGCTTTCACCCTGACCAACTTCCTTAACCTTCCGGCACTGGGCAGGCGTCAGCCCCCATACGTCCTCTTACGAGTTTGCGGAGACCTGTGTTTTTGGTAAACAGTCGCCTGGATCTCTTCACTGCGACCCACGTCTGAGGTGGGCACCCCTTCTTCCGAAGTTACGGGGCCATTTTGCCGAGTTCCTTAGAGAGAGTTATCTCGCGCCCCTTGGTATTCTCAACCTCCCTACCTGTGTCGGTTTCGGGTACGGGTACTATATGTTCATCACATTACTAGCTTTTCTTGACACTATCCTTCACCATGCGGAGTTCGTAAACTCCTCCCAAACCAATCAGGGTATGGCTATCTTTCATGCGTCCCTAATAATGCTCCCATACAGTAGTCAGGGATTGTTGACCCTGTGTCCATCGACTACGCCTTTCGGCCTCGCCTTAGGTCCCGACTAACCCAGAGTGGACGAACCTGGCTCTGGAACCCTTAGGGTTTCGGGGCATTGGATTCTCACCAATGTTTGCGCTACTCAAGCCGACATTCTCACTTCCGTCTCGTCCACAGCTGCTCGCCGCTACTGCTTCAACCTATTACGGAACGCTCCCCTACCGATTAATCAATAGATTAATCCCACAGCTTCGGTACATCGCTTAGCCCCGTTCATTTTCGGCGCAAGATCGCTTGACTAGTGAGCTATTACGCACTCTTTCAAGGGTGGCTGCTTCTAGGCAAACCTCCTAGTTGTCTAGGCAATCTCACCTCCTTTATCACTTAGCGATGATTTGGGGACCTTAGCTGGTGGTCTGGGCTGTTTCCCTCTTGACGATGAAGCTTATCCCCCACCGTCTCACTGGCAATGTGTGCATCGGGTATTCTGAGTTTGTCTCGATTTGGTACCGGTCTCCCAGCCCGCACCGAAACAGTGCTTTACCCCCCGACTATAATCATTACCGCTGCGCCTCAACACATTTCGGGGAGAACCAGCTAGCTCCTGGTTCGATTGGCATTTCACCCCTAACCACACCTCATCCGCCGATTTTTCAACATCGGTCGGTTCGGACCTCCACTTGGTTTTACCCAAGCTTCATCCTGGACATGGTTAGATCACCAGGGTTCGGGTCTATAAACACTGATTATCGCCCTCTTCAGACTCGGTTTCCCTTTGGCTCCAGCATTCTCGCTTTAACCTACCAGTGCCTATAAGTCGCCGGCTCATTCTTCAACAGGCACGCGGTCATCCGTTTAATCGGACTCCCACTGCTTGTAAGCTCATGGTTTCATGTTCTATTTCACTCCCCTTCCGGGGTTCTTTTCACCTTTCCCTCGCGGTACTTGTTCACTATCGGTCACACAGTAGTATTTAGCCTTACGAGATGGTCCTCGCTGATTCACATGGGATTCCTCGTGCCCCATGCTACTCGGGATTCAGCTACTATCCTTCAACTTTCGACTACAGGACTTTCACCTCCTCTGGTGCAGTATTTAGCTGCTTCGTCTAGTCTCCGAGATTCGATATCGCTGTCCCACAACCCCATTCGGTAAACCAAATGGTTTAGGCTTTTCCCCTTTCGCTCACCACTACTTAGGGAATCTCTTTTGATTTCTCTTCCTCCAGCTACTAAGATGTTTCAGTTCGCTGGGTTGGCTCTTTCCTGTCTATATATTCAACAGGTAGTATTTAGGGTTGCCCCATTCGGACATCTCCGGCTCAATGTTTGCTTCCAACTCCCCGGAGTATTTCGTCGGTAACCACGTCCTTCTTCGCCTCTGTGTGCCTAGGTATCCACCATGAGCCCTTATTAGCTTGACCACTCAAACAATTGGTTTCTATCCTGCAAACACTTCTTCTTCAGTTCTGATTTCTGAGTTCTTCCCACTGATTTAACTCAGCACTCTTAACTCAGCTCTCAACACTTTCATTGTCTGTGCTTGCTAATTTCTCGCTTTTCTATGCAGTTTTCAAGGTTCTGGCTGGTTCTTACCCAGCAGTCTAACT